>CAZLQD010000011.1:0-6665 GCA_964561605.1 uncultured Planctomycetia bacterium | reverse complement strand
GTTGAGGGTGGTTTCCTCCACTTCCATCATGGCGGGCTGGACGGGTGGTACGGGTATTTGGGTCATGGTCTTTCCCTGGGTTTGCCTGGTGCGGCGTGGTCAGGGGGTAAAGGCTTCCACGGGCGGGGCCCATGGATGAGTCGATGGTGTCGGGTTTCTTTGGAATACGGTCAGGGTAAGGGGGATGGCCCGGGCCGGGGGCTGGAACGAGGGCCCCTGCCGAGCCGGATGGATCGGGCTCTCAGGTCTTCTTGGGTGGCGGAGCCAGGAGGCCGATGGCGAGGGCGCCCAGGGTGGCGAGGGCGAGGGCGGTGAGGAGGTTGGTCTTGGGGTCGGGTTTGACCGGGACCAGGGGGGGAAGGGGCGGCCGGATGGTCTTGAGGACGGGTCTCAGGGCCAGGGCCTTCTCCTGGAGGGCGGCCTGGGAGGCCAGGTCGGAAAGGGCATAGAACTTCTTGCGGGCTTGCTGGATCCGGGCTTCCAGGTCTGCGGCTTTGAGGGTGGCGTCCTGGAGGGCGCCCTGGGTCTCCTGGGCTTCTTTGCGCCTTTTGGCGAGGCGCTTCTTCAGGACTTCCAACTGGGCCTGGAGGGCCTGGAGGGCACTCTTCTTGCCGGCAAGCTCCTGCTGGAGGCGGACCCGGGCCGGGTTGAGGACTTTCTTCCGGGGGGAGCTGTCCCGCTTCAGGATGGCCTGGGTGAGGGCCTGGATCTCTTTTCTCAGGTTCCGGACGGGTTGGCTGTCTTTGGGATACTTGGCGAGGAGCTCGATCTCTTTCTTCTGGAGGGCCTGGAGGCGGAGGCTCAAGGGGTCCTGGTCGGGAGGCGGGCCTTTGCGGCCGGCCCTGGCGGGGATCATCTTGGGGAGCCTGGGGAGGGTCTCCTGGAGGTCCTGGATCTCTTTTTGGAGGGCCGCCAGGCGGGCTCTCTTCTGGTCCAGGTCGTTCTGGAAGGAGCCGATCTCCCTTCGAAGGGCGGGAAGGCGGCGCTGGAGAAGGGTCAGGTGGGTCCGGTTCTTCAGATCTTTGAGGGCGGCCTGGAGGCGGGCCAGTTCCTGGTTGGCCGAATGGGCGGCTTCCTGGAGGTCCTTGGCCTTCTGGGCGGAAGGGAGGGAGGCCCTAAGGTCCTTCTGGAATTGGGCGAGGAGGTTCTGGAGGAACTGGGCCCCTGCTTTGGGGTGGCGGGTCTCCAGGGAAAGGGTGACCCGGCTCGTGCCTTCGAGGAGCCGGACCTGGAGGTCCTTGGCGAACCGGACGGTCTTTTCTCCGGGGAGGGAGGCCAGGGCCTGGCGCAGGAGGGCCGGGTCTTTCAGGTGGTCGAGCTGGCGGTAGAGCCAGGATCTGCGGGCCTGGGCCGTGGGCCTGGGACAGGGACGGCGGGAGAGAGTGGCGGAATCGAAGGTGTACTTGGGGAGGGGAAGGAGGATCTCCACCTGGGCCGTGACGCGGTAGACCTTCGGGAGAAGGGACGTGGCGACCAGGGTGGAGCCTAGGACCAGGAGGAAGAAGAGGGCCATCCTGGTCTTGTTGCGGGCGAGGTTTTTCAGCGAGGCGGTCACGGGGGAAGGGGTCAGGTGTTGGGGAGGGTGCGGGGGCTCGGGGTAGGGTCGGGTGAGGAGCCTCCGGTCTTTCCCGGGCCTGCCGGATCGGCGCCCTGGATGCCCAGGCCGGGTCTCGCCGGGACGGGGTAGGTTTTCGTCCTGCCGGATGGGTCCCGGGCCAGGAGATCCCTGAAGTGCGCAAGGTGGCCCTGGACGATGGCCTCCCAGTCGTATTGGGTCCGGGCCAGGGTCCGGGCCAGGCGGGATTTTTCTTCTCTTTCCTGGGGGGTCAGGTCCTGGTCGAGGAGGCGGGCCAGGTGGCCGGGCTCCTTGGTGAAGGGGATACCCGCGTCGCCCGCCACGGCCTGGTTGAAGGGGACCTCCAGGTAGAGGGGCGGGGTGCCTGCGGCCAGGGCCCGAAGGAGGGAGGGATTGGTGCCCCCTACTTCGTGGCCGTGGAGGTAGAGGTGGGCGCCGGAGTAGAGGGCGTTGAGTTTCTCCTGGTCGTGGATCCGCCCGGTGAAGAGGACGTCTTCCCGGGCCAGGGCCTGGAGGTATTCCAGGTAGACCGGGTTGTAGGGGGAGTCCCCCACGACGACCAGGGGAAGGGGTGTGCGGCTTCGCTTGTGCTCGGCCAGGATGACGTCCACGTTGTTCTCGGGCTCCAGGCGGGCCACGACGAGGAGGTAGCCCTCCGGCTCCAGGCGGTACTGGTCGTAGACCGAGGGGTCCTCGCCGTCGCCGACTTTCGCGCCGTAGGGAAGATACCAGGAGTCGGCGTTGTATTCGGTCTTGTAGTAGATCTGCATGTAGGGATTGTCGGTGACCAGGGCGTGGGCCCATTTTGCGGCCAGGCCTTCGACCCACTTGTAGTAGGCCCTGGCCCGCTTGCTCCACTTTCTCCGCTTCCATCCGAGCCCGTCGGTGTGGACCACGACCTTTCTTCCCCCGGCCTTGAGGAGGGGAAGGAAGGGGGCGTTGCCCGGGTCCAGGAGATAGACCACGTCGGCCTTGTGAAAGAGGAGGTGGAGGGAGGAGAGGAGGGTGTGGAAGAGGCTCTCCAGGCCCTTGAGGCGCGGGGCGGGAAGGTGGACGAGGCGCACGCCCTTCCAGGACCGCGGCCTGGGGGAGGGGTAGTAGCCACGGCGGCAATACACGGTGACCTGGTGGCCCAGTGCGGCCATGCGGGGGGCCAGCTCGTGGACCATGGAGTCGAAGCCGGAATACCGGGCGGGAATTCCCCTGGCGCCGACGACGGCGATCCGAAGGGGATCCGGAGGGTTTTCGGGTCTGGCCATGGATGCTCTTGGGAGGGGAGGAGGAAAAGTGGAGGGGAGGGCGGCAGGAGGGTGGGCCTGCTCTCCCCCCCACTTTCCTTTTCTTCAGACGGTCATGACCTTGGTGCGCTGGTCCCTGGGGAGGTCGGCCACGGGACGCCTGTCTATGAGGCGGGCCAGGCTCTGGAAGAGGAAGCTCACCTCCTCGAGGGACTGGGGCCGGTCGACTTCGACCTGGAGAACCATGTGAGAGCCTTCCCTGCGCTGGGGCACGGGGAGGGTGGTGATCTGGGTGGCTTCTGTCCTGGGGCCGGCGTCCATCCGGGCCCAGCGCCAGACGAGCCTGCCCCCGTCCCGCCTTTCGGTCTTGAGGGAGACCCGGGAGAAACCCAGGGCCTCGGCGGCCTGGGTCACGGCCCTCCACCACTCTTCGAACTCCGTGGCGTATTGGAACTGGAGTTCCAGGTCTTCGAGGGCCCGCTGGACCTGGTTCTTCCGGCGGGCCAGGTTCACCTTCTCCTTGATCCCCGTCAGGGTGGCCCGGAGCCGGACGGCTCCCGCGAGGCGGAAGAAGAGGAGGAGGACCACCAGGACGGCCATGAAGCCGAGGAGGACCTGCCTTCGCTCCACCACCATGAGCCACGTGCCGGTTGCGGTGATGAGGAAGGTGACGCCGTAGAGGATGAGGACGACTTTCCTGTGGGTGAAGCCCATGTCCAGGAGGCGGTGATGGATGTGGCTTCTGTCGGGGGAGAAGATGGACCGCCGCTCCAGGAAGCGCCTGAGCATGCAGAACAGGGTGTCGAAGATGGGGATCCCAAGGGCGAGGAGGGGAAGGGCCAGGCCCACCATGGTGGCGGACTTGCCTGTGAAGAGGACGCTCCCGGCGCCGAGCATGAAGCCGAGAAAGAGGCTCCCGCTGTCGCCCATGAAGATCCGGGCCGGGTTGAAATTGAAGACCAGGAAACCCAGGACTGCCCCGAAAAGGGCGGCGGCGATGGATCCCATGAGGTAGTGGCCCTGGGAGACGGCCAGGAACCCGATGGCGGCGCAGGCGACCCCGGAGATCCCGGCGGCGAGTCCGTCCAGGCCGTCGATGAGGTTTACGGCGTTGGTGATGCCCACGATCCAGAGAATGGTGAGGGGCCAGGCCAGGAAGCCGAAGTCCAGGGGGTTCGAGAGGATGCCCGGAAGGGTGAGGGTCTGGATCCGCACTCCCTGGATGGTGACCAGGAGGGCCAGGAGGACCTGGGCGAAAAACTTGGTGCTGGCCCGGAGGCCTTTGACGTCGTCCCAGAGACCGAGGAGGAAGATGGCCGCACCGCAACCGAGGAAGGTGACGATCTTGGCCAGGTCGGCGCCCCGGACGACTTCGGGATGGCGGGAGAACAGGAAGAGGGGGAGGATTCCGGCCACGACGGCCAGGAAGAGGGCCACCCCTCCGATGCGGGGGACGGGTCTGCGGTGGACCTTGCGCACACTGGGACTGTCCACCAGGCCGTAGGCCAGGGCGAGTCTGCGGACCAGGGGGGTGGCGGCCAGGGCCACGAGGAAGGCGCAAAGGAGGCTCAAGAAGAGGAACCCCCTGTCGCCGGTCCACAGGGTCTTGGGAACGCCGATGGTTTCGAGGATCTGGTTCAAGTTTGCAATCATGCTTCAGCCCCTTTCCCGAGGAGTTCCGAGGTTCCTTCCAGGGTCTGCCGGGCGGCTTGAATCACGGTGTGTGTAGCGATGGCGCGCATGCAGGGGGCTGTGGTTGCGCTGGGTTCTTTGTGGCAGGTGTCGTGGAGGACGGGTATGCAGGGTGGATAGGGTGAGATGACCTGGACGGAGCCGGGTCGCGCTGTGGAGAACTGTTCGGGGCTCGTGGGCCCGTAGAGGGTGAGGGTCCGGGTGCCTACGGCGGCGGCCAGGTGGGCCACGCCGGTATCGACGGAGAGGACCAGGTCGCAATGGGAGAGGCGGGCGGCCAGGTCCCTCAGGGTTGGTGCGGGTTCCAGGATGCGGAAACCCTGGAAGAGGGTGCCCAGGTGCTCCTGGCCCGGGGCCGTGGAGACGAGGACTTTGTGGGTGGAAGAGAGGGTCCGGGCGACCTGGATCCAGCGCTCGGCGGGCCAGCGCTGGACGGGCTTGCCCCCCGGGTCGAGCCAGACGAGCCGGCCTCCGCCGAGGAACTCCCTGGCCCGGTCCCGCTCTTCCTGGGTGAGGTGGACTTGGGGCCTGGGACGGGTCCCGGGCCGGAGTCCCAGGGTCTCGAGAAGGGCGAGTTTGCGGTCGATCTGGTGGGGCGGATCCCCAGCGGGGAGAGTTGAGGGTGCGCTCACCAGGGGGGCCCCTCCTTTGTCGGTGTGGCCGAGGAGCAGGGTGGGCTTGCCCAGGGCGCCGTAGAGTAGGAGGTGCCTGGGATCGCCCCGGAGGTCCAGGACGGCGTCGAAATGCTCCCGGCGGATCTGTTGCAGGGTCCCCCACCAGGCTTCCCACCACCCGGGCATGAGGAGCCCGGAGGAGGCGGGATCCTCCCACCAGGGAACGGGAGTGGTCCATAGGCGGTCCACGGCGGGGTGCTCCCAGAAGATGGGTCCGGTGGCGGGCCGGGCCAGGACGGTGAGGTGGGCCGAGGGAAGGGCGTCTTTCAGGGCCTGGACGGCGGCCGTGTCCATGACGGCGTCGCCGAGCCGGTCCAGGGAGAGGAGGAGGATCTTGGGCTCCGGGGGAAGGGTGAGGTCCGGGGTCTTGCGGGTGGGACCCACCAGGTCGAGCCGGGCGAGGATGCCCAAGATCCTGTCCAGGAATGCGGCGGCGGAGTATTTCCAGCGCTTGTTCCTGGGGATTCGTTTAGGAAGAGCGTTCATAGCGCATAACGCGCGAAGGAAGAATCAGGAAATCCCCCAAGCCCTTTACGCCCAAAGAGGGAGGCTGGAGATTCGAAGACAACAAAAAGGCGGAGTGGCCTTTTCTATCGTTAGCCCTTCTGTTTTTCCCGTTAGCCCCTGCTAATTTTTCCCGTTGGCTCCTGCTTATTTTTCCCCTTAGCCCCTGCTTTTTTTCTCCCGTTAGCCCCTGCCGGCGGAGGAGGCGATCCAAAGGATCGCCTCCGACGACGTCAGGGGGAACATCGAAGTTGTTGCCACTCCCCGGGCGTCTCGTGCATGCCTCTTCGTTCCATGCACGTGCCGGCCGGGGCTAACGAATGGGAAGAGAACGACGTCAGGGGCGCCATCCTAGGCCCGGAAACAGGCCCTCGAAAGGAAGGAGGAAGCAGCATGACTTTTTCTTGTCTTATGTCCAAGGAGCCAGGTACGATACGCCCCCGAACGACTTAAGATCAGTCTAACTTGCCCCCCTTTCCCCTCATTGCCAGGGGCCTCCACCCCAATACCACCCTGATTGTCCCCAAGAAGGAACAGGACGGGTTCACCGTATGGTTGCGTTTCTCCAATAAATCAAGTCACTCCACTTGAATCATTCCGAATTTTTCCACCCACCAAGGCTCTTAATGAACATTTACTCCGGAGGTGCAGGAATTCTCCAGATCGCCCACTTTAGCCCACGGTTCGACATAAAATACACATACTTTTGGTCCGGTGACATGAGGGGATAACGGTCTACCGATCCGTTTGTCGTGAGTTGTTTCTCCCCGGATCCATCGAGATTCATGATCCAGATATCCTGGTTGGGTCGGCCGGTCGGGTCGGTCCCCCTCATGCTCGTGTAGAGAATCCGCTTTCCATCGGGGCTCCATGAAGGGTATGAAAATGGGTGGTAATGGCGAAGTAGGACGCCTGCCCTTTCGTACGCCTCAAACTGGGCCAATTCCACTCCATCAAGGCTCTTCTTGAACCCAGCCAGGA
>CAZLQD010000010.1:0-239664 GCA_964561605.1 uncultured Planctomycetia bacterium | reverse complement strand
TTTGTGTTCTTTTCAGGGCGGGCGAAGCCGAGCCCTGGCGTCGGGGGCTGGGTTACGGTGCTGAGTGGTTGTTGCATTTCAACCATAGCCCTTTTCAAGTTGTTCTACAGGGGCCGGGCCGAGCCCGGCCCCGGTACGCCGAGCAAGCCGATTTTTTGAGAAGAAAGAAAACGGAGAGGCGAAACGTCTCGATTTGAAACGCTCTTGGAGCCCACCACCCCCGCCCAACCGCCCGATTCGTCGGGCCTCCAGGTCGATGGGTCACGGGTTTTTCAGGGGGAATTTCAACGTGAGGGCCATTTGATTCTGCTGCGGGAAGTGAAGGTATCGATGCTGGAGCCACTCCCGATTTCATTGTTAGCCCCTGCCGGCGGGGAAGACTGTTCGGAGAACAGGATTCCCCGACGTCAGGGGGGAGGGAGTTCGGAGTTTTTTTGGGGGGCGCTTTTGATGGTGGAGCCACTCCCCGGGCGTCCTCGGTCTGGTCTTCGACCAGACCTCGGCCGGCCGGGGCTAACGAGGAGAGAGAGAAAAAGTGGCCTTGGGGGAGTCTGGGAGTTCGCGGGTATTGGGGGCGTTTTTGGAGTTGTTGGCACTCCCTGGACGTCTCGGGATTCGATTTTTTTGTCAGCCCCCTGATTTTCCCGTTAGCCCCTGCCGGCGGGGAAGACTGTTCGAAGAACAGGATTCCCCGACGTCAGGGGAGTGGGTGGCAGTTCGGAGTGTTTTTTGTGGCGCTTTCGTTGCTGGGGCCACTCCCCGGGCGTCTCGGGCATGTCCCTGCGTTCCATGCCCGAGCCAGCCGGGGCTAACGGGAAGAGAGAGAAAGTGGTTTTGCGGGCCGTGACTCGAGCGGCCGGGGCTGACGGGAAAATTGATGCTCTTTGGGCCGGACCTCGGCCGGCCGGGGCTGACGGGGAGGAATTTGAAGAGGTTGGCTCATGAACGAGAGGGCCGGGGCTGACGAAAGAAATATCTGTGTTTCCTTTATGCCCGAGCCAGCCGGGGCTTATGGGGTGGGAAGGGGGCCGAAAACCGGCCGGCTGGGGATTGGGGGAGGAAGAATGGGGCGTTGGATTCGATGGCCGGGTTGGGAGCTTTGTTTCCGGCTCTTTGGCTCTATGGGACGAGTTCCGGAACTTTGAGGTTTTGGTCCAGGGAGATGCCCGCCTTTCGGGCCTGGTCCTCCAGGTCCGCCCGGACCATCATGCGAACCAATTCTTCGAAAGAGACCGTGGGTTCCCACCCCAACTCCTTCTTCGCCTTTGTGGCGTCGCCCAGGAGATAGTCCACTTCACTTGGGCGGAAGAACCTGGGATCCTGGACCACGTGGTTTCGCCAATCCAAGTCCAGGTAGGAAAAGGCCGTTTCCAAGAGGTCCTCGATGGTGTGGCTCCTGCCTGTGGCGACTACGTAGTCTCCCGGGTTCTCCTGCTGGAGCATGCGCCACATGGCCCAGACGTAGTCGCCGGCGTAGCCCCAGTCCCGGCTGGCCGAAAGGTTCCCGACGGGGACTTTGGCCTGGAGGCCCAGCTTGATCCTGGCGGCGGCGATACTCACCTTCCTGGTGATGAACTCCGGGCCTCTTCTCGGCGATTCGTGGTTGAAGAGAATCCCCGAGGATGCGTGGATTCCGTAACTCTCCCTGTAGTTCACCGTGATCCAGTGGGCGTAGAGCTTGGCCGCGCCATAGGGGCTCCTGGGATAGAAGGGGGTGCTCTCCTTCTGAGGAGTCTCTCTCACGGCACCGAACATCTCGCTGGATGAGGCCTGGTAGAACCGGATCCTGGGGTTCACGATCCGAACGGCTTCCAGGAGGTTCACCACGGCCAGCCCCGTCACGATCCCCGTGGCGTAGGGCTCGTTGAAAGAGGTTGGAACGAAGGATTGGGCCGCCAGGTTGTAGATTTCGTCGGGAGCCGCCTGTTCCACGGCGCGGATCACGCCGGCCTGGTCGGTGACGTCGCAGTCGTAGAGTTCCAGCTGGTCCAGGAGATGGACGATCCTCCAGCAGTTGTCCGTGCTGGTCCGCCTCCGGATTCCGACCACCTTGTATCCCTTGGAGAGGAGCAGTTCCGCCAGGTAGGAACCGTCCTGGCCGGTGATCCCAGTGATCAGGGCCGTCTTCATGGGTTTCCTTTCCCTCGGGGAAGCCCGGATTCTCTGTTCATGGGGAGCTTCTCGGCTCGGTCCTCACTCCGCTCTTATCGGAGAAGGCCGGGAAGAGGCTTGACGAAAAGCACCCTCCTTGGGGCCTGGATCCCTCCATGCCACCGGGGCTTCCCGTTAAAGGCCGGGTCGCGCCGGGACCGAACCAAGGGGTGTGGGCGCGCCCGGTTCCGGGACGCTCCTTCCTGTACCGGATTTCTTCGGCGCGAGGCAGGCATGGCGGAGACCTTGGGATCCCTTTGCGACAAGCTGACGGTCCTCAAACTCAAGGAGTGGCACACCAATGACCCGGACCGTCTGGAGGACCTGGCCCTTCAATCCGAGCGGATACGAGGGGAGATCGACGCCTTCCTCGGGAATGCCCTGGCGGGAAGGATTCCCCTCGACGCCCTCAGGGCTCCGGCCCACAAAGTCGTCAAGGGCGAGGGGAACCGGGTGGGACCGGTGGAAGGGGATCTCGGAGCATTGGTGGACCGCCTGGCCCGCACCAATTGCGCCTTGTGGCACGAGCAGGAAAAGGTCTACGAGTTCGAGAAGGTCCCTCCCGGCGAGAAGGACCGGGTGGTGAAACGCCTGGCACGGTTGAACCTGGAGAGGAACGAGTGCATCGACGCGATCGACCGGGAGCTTGCCCGGATCGCGGGGAAAGGAGGGGTGAAGATCCCATGACCGAAAAGAGAATCGACCCTGGGCCGGCCCGGTCCGCCGGGACTCCCCTCTACGAGGAGACTCATTCCTGCCGGGTTTGCGGCGGGAAAGGCCTGGAAACCCTCCTGGACCTGGGCGAGCAGTGCGTGGGAAACGCCTTCCATCCGCCGGGAGCCCCGCCCCCTCCCAAGGCCCCCCTCGTCCTGGCCGTCTGCCCCTCCTGCGGAATGGTCCAGCTCGCCCACTCGGTGGACAAGGATTTCCTCTATTCGAGGTATTGGTATCGCTCCGGTATCAACCGGTCCATGAGAAACCACTTGACAGGCCTCGTGGACGCCGTCCTGGATTTCGCCCGGCCCCGTGAGGGTGACCTGGTCTTGGACATTGGGTGCAACGACGGGACTCTTCTCGCCCAGTATCCCAGGGGACTTCGGACCGTTGGGGTGGACCCCTCCAATATCCGGCCCGCCCGGTGCGACATCTTCGTGAACGACTACTTCTCCTACAGTGCCGTGGAGGCCGCCTTGGGCGGGGAAAAGGCCGCCGTCGTCACCTCCATCGCCATGTTCTACGACCTGGACGATCCCCGCTCCTTCGTGGAGGACGTGAGGAGGGTCCTGAAAGACGACGGGCTGTGGGTGTTGGAGTTGAGTTATCTGCCCCTCATGCTTGCCCAGGTCTCCTACGACACCATCTGTCACGAGCACGTGGGCTACTACAGGCTTGAGACCTTCGAGCGGGTCCTGGAAGGGACGGACATGGAATTGGTGGACGTGGAATTCAACGGTTGCAACGGGGGGTCCTTCCGCCTCTTCGTTGTGCCCCGCGGGACGGCCCGTCCGACAGGGCGCCTGCAGGCGGCCCGGGAGGAAGAGCGGGCGGGAGGGTATGGGGGACCGGCCCCCTACGAGGCTTTCCGGGAGAAGGTCGCCCTCTCCAGGGAGGCCCTGATGGAATTCCTGGAAGGAGCCCGGGCCCGGGGGAAGACCGTCTACGGTTACGGCGCCTCCACGAAGGGGATGGTGACCCTCCAGTATTGTGAAGTCACGTCGAGCCAGGTCCGGGCGATCGCGGAGCGGAACCCCGACAAGGTCGGACTTCTCACTCCCGGCACGGAAATCCCCATCTGCTCAGAGGAGGAGATGCGGAAGGCCCGCCCGGACTACCTGCTCGTCCTACCCTGGCACTTCCTCCCGGAGTTCCTGGACAGGGAGAAGGCCTACCTCGAAGGGGGAGGAAAGATGGTGGTTCCCCTCCCGGAGTTCAAGATCCACAGCCTCGAAGCCGCGTGGGCATGAGGGAAGGAGAAGGGAGGATGCAGGCGAAGGGCGTCTTCCTGAATTGCCCCCCGGCGAATTGCAGCATCTACGAGTCGGGGGTGATGTTCTACAAGGCCCTGGCGGGGGACGAGGGATACCTCCTGGAATACAAGACCATCCGCAGGTTCGAGGATATCCCCGGAGGCTACGATTTCTACCTCTTCAACTATCACCACGTGACCATGTCCTGGCTGGACACGGACAGGATCGGAGACCTGCCCGGTTTCAGGGCCACCTTCGTCCTGGAGATGCTTCCCGGCGACCCCTTCGTCTATTGTCCGGACGTCTTCGACGCATACTGCGTGCCGGACCCGACCATGAAGTCACCCGACCCCAGGGTCTACGCCTTTCCCAGGCCTTTGGAGGTGGTGGAGGACCTTCCCGGGTTCGTCGATCCGGGTATACCCGTGATCGGGAGTTTCGGATTCGCCACGCAGGGGAAGGGGTTCGAGACGGTCGTCTGGGCGGTGAACAAGGAATACGAAAAAGCGGTGATCCGCCTCAACATCCCGCCGGCGACCTTCGCCGACGCCGACGGGAGGGAGGCCGCGAGGATGGCAGCCCTCTGCAAGGCCATGGCCAAGCCGGGGGTCGAGGTCCTGGTATCCCACGATTACCTCTCCAAGGAGGAACTCATCCGGTGGTGCGCCACCAATACCATCAACGTTTTCCTCTACGACAGGAAACAACCGGGCCTGGCCGCCACCACTGACCAGGCCGTCACGGCGGGAAGACCCTTGCTGGTCTCACCCTGCGACACCTTCCGCCACATCCATCCCTACATTCGCCCCTACCCGGGGCTCTCCATCAGGGATGCCGTCCTGGAGACGAGGGAGAAGGTTCTCCAGATGCGCCGCGACTGGCATCCTTCCCGGTTCCAGGAACGCTTCAAAAGGGTCCTGGCCGACGCGGGGTTGCTCGCTTCGGGGCCAAGGGTCGTTCTTCCCGCCGGGGAAAGTCCTGGAGAAAGACCCGTCTCGGGGTATCCCGTGGAGATTCCTTCGGCGTCCCCGGCCGGAGAGGGGGGACCCGGGGGGAGAGGACGGGTCCTCCTGGTCTCACACCGACAGGAGTCCTGCGGGATCCACCAGTTCGGGAAGAACCTCGCCGAGGCCCTGGGGCTCTCGAAAAAGAGGGAATACGTCTACGTGGAATGCTCCGGGCCGGCGGAACTCCTGCAGGCGGTTGAGAGGTACGAGCCGGAAGCGATCCTCTACAACTACTATCCCCTCACCATGCCTTGGGTCTCCGGGGCCCTCCTGCACGAGATTCCCGTTCCCCACGTCGGGATCGTCCACGAAGTGACCCAGGCGGTGGCGGACCACGCCTGCCGGGACGTCTTCGACTACTACGTGGCTCCCGACCCCTCCCTGGAGACCGAGAACCCCCTGGTCTTCAAGACCTCCCGGGTGATCCAGTTCTTCCGGGGCAGGATCGAGGAGTCGGTCCGGCCCACGATCGGGAGTTTCGGCTTCGGATTCGGAGACAAGGGCTTCGCCGAACTCGCCGCACGGGTGAAGGAGGAGTTCCCTTCCGGGGTACTCCGCCTACATATCCCATTTTCCGAGTTCGTGGACCCGGAGGGGAAAGAGGCACGGAAGAGGGTGGAAGAGTGCAGGAAGATCCTCGACGGGAGCGGGATCCGCCTGGAAGTGAGCCACCAGTTCCTGGACAAGGAGGGCCTTTTGACCTTCCTGGCCGGAAACTCCTTGAACGCCTTCCTCTACGACCGGAACAAGAAGCGGGGAATCTCGAGCGTCCTGGACTACGCCCTTGGCGTGGACCGGCCCGTGGCCCTTACCGATTGCCCCATGTTCCGGCACTTGGGGAAGACCTTGCCCCTGGTCAGCGTGGACCACCGGTCCTTGAGGGAGATCCTGGAGGCCGGAACGGCCCCCCTGGAACCATTCAAGCGGGCCTGGACCCCCGAGAGGACGGCCGCCGAGTACGACGAGATCTTCGACAGGATCGCGGAGGACCGGAGAGGCTGGGCGGCACGGCCCGGAAAGGAGGCGGCCCCGGTCTTCCCCCTTGGGGAGCCCTCCCATTCCTGCTCACCGGGAGGGGAAGGGGTCTTCACCCGCGGGGAGGGGGCGTCTCCTTCCCCGGCGGCGACGGCCGTCGCACCCGCCCCGGTCTGCCTGACCTCGGGCTTCAACCGCATCCTGGACGACCGGGCCCGGCGCGAACTGGCTCCCCTTGTGGAGAGGCTCTTCGAACTCGCCCCGGAGACGATGGCCCGGAAGATACCCAGGGCCAATGTGCAACAGGCCTTCGTCCTGGACGTGGTGGAACACCTGGCCTCCCGGTTCCCGGACCCCCGAATCCTTTGCGCCGGGTGCTACGAAGATACGGCCTACGAGGCCCTGGTGAAGCTTGGTTACGAGGTTACCGGAATCGACCCGGTCCTGAACCGGGATCTGGAAACCTTCTACCGGGACGAACCCGGCCTCGAAGGTCGGTTCCACGTCGTCTTCGCCACCTCGGTCCTGGAGCACGTCCGCCACGACGGGCTCTTCCTCATGAGGGTCTCGGATCTCCTCGCTCCGGGAGGTTTCGCCGTCTTCACGGTGGATTTCAAGGAGGGGTTCCGGCCGGGAGACCCAATGCCCCGGGAGGACTACAGGCTCTACACCAAGGAGGACATCCTGGAGCACCTCCTTCCCCTGGTCCCCGAACTGGAACTTCTCGACGAGCCCCGGTGGGATTGTCCTGAGCCGGATTTCCACTACGGCGGCGTGGACTATACCTTCGCGACTTTGACGCTTCGGAAGAAGTTCCCATGAAGGTCCTCATCCTGGGGTCGACGGGCCAGGCGGGACGTTACCTCTCCGCTCTCCTCCGCCGGGAGGGTGCGGATGTGACGGGCCTCTCCCTCTCATCGAGGCCCCGCCCCCTGGACGTGGCTGATTTCGACGCCGTGGAGAGGGCGGTGAAGGAGACCGCTCCGGACCTGGTGGTGAACCTGGCGGCCCGGTCCACGACCAGGATGGAAGACCTCTTCCTCCACCACGACTCCATCGCCAGGGGGACCCTGAACGTCCTGGAGGCGGTCAGGCGGCACCGGCCTGGGGCCAAGGTCTTCCTGGCCGGGAGCGGCCTCCAGTTCGAGAACAGGGGAGAACCCATCGGCGAGGAAACCCCCTTCGCCGCCACCTCGACCTACGCCCTCGCCCGGATCCAGGCCGTGGAGGCGGCCCGTTACTACAGGTCCCTGGGGCTTGCGGCCTACGTGGGATACTTCTTCCACTTCGAGAGCCCCTTCAGGGGGCCTGGACACAGCAGCGTGGAAGTGGTCCGGGCGGTCCGCAGGATCGCCAGGGGAGAGCAGGATGTGCTGGAAGTGGGTTGCCTGGACGTGGCCCGGGAGTGGACCTTCGCAGGCGATGCGGCCCGGGGGATCCTGGTCCTGACCGGGCAGGACGACTTCTTCGAGGCCGTGATCGGCTCGGGAGAGACCAGGACCCTCGGGGATTGGGTGAAGTCCTGCTTCGAGCGGGCCGGCCTGGATTGGCGCGGGAGGGTGAGGGAGAGGCCCGGATTCGTTCCGGAATACCGGAGGCTCGTCTCCGACCCGGCCAGGTTGCGGAGTATGGGGTGGAAACCCGAGGTGGGTTTCGAGGAACTCTGTTCCATGATGATGGAGGCCGAGTCGTGAAGGGAAGGGGGACCTACGGAATCGCCGTCTTCCACAACAGGGGAGACGTCCTGGCCGCCACGCCCCTGGCAAGGCGCCTGAAGAGGGAGGATCCCTCCTGCAGGGTGGTCTGGTTCACCTCCCGTTCCTGCGCCCCCATCCTGGCGGAGAACCCCTTCGTGGACGAAGTGGTGGCCCTGGAGGGGGACCCCCTGGAGCTGGACGGAAGGATCGACGAGCTCCGCCTGGAAAGGAACTGGTCGGGGTTCTTCACGCCGGCGGCGTACATGAACCCCGATCTCCTGCGGGGGCGTTCCGTATTCGAGGCGGCCCGGGCCGCCTGTGGAATTCCCGGGGGGGAACCCTTGGAATTCGTCCTCCGCCTCTCCCCGAGGGAGGTCGAACAGGCCGAGCGTTACTGGCGGGCCCTCCCCGAAGGTCCCAAGATCCTGGTGGAGACCGAGTTCTTCTCGGACCAGTCCTTCTGGAGGGAGGATTTCGCCTTCGACCTCCTGGAGGCCCTGAAGCACCTGGATCCGGTCTTCCTGTTCACTTCCGGGAACAGGCCCTTCTTCCTGGACAGGTTCGAAGAACTCCATCCCAAGGCCTACTGGTGCCGGGAACCCTTCCGGCTCAACCTGGAGTTCTACAACCGTTGCGACCTCTTCGTCGGCGTCTCCTCGGGAATCTCGGCCCTGACTCTTTGCGAGTCCTGCAGGAGGGACGTTCTCCACCTGGAGTTGGTGCGGGGATGGCCCTGGGGGGCCGGGAGCCTGGGCCGGCACCGGAACCTCTACGTGTGTTGCAACCGGGAGAGGTTCCGGGCGGCCTTGAGGTCCGTGGCCGCCCGGCTCGAGGGGAGGAGGGGAAGTCCCGATTTCTCCCCTCTCTTCCCACTCGGGAGGGCCCGGGACGGAAGGTGGACCCGGACGGCCTGCCCTGTTTGCGGATGGAACGACGAAGTCGAGTGGGGAGGGGAGACTCCCGGCTGGGTGGCTTGCCGGAATTGTCTTTCCGGATACCAGAAGGTCCTTTCTCCTCTTCGGCCCCGGCCCTCTCCCTTGAAGGTCGAGGACGCCCGGAAGGCCGTGGAATTCCTGGCGGCCCTCCCCGGGGATGAGGGGGGCCCTTTCCTCCTGGCCTACCCCGGGGAGAGGGAGGAATTGGAAAGGTCGCTTCGGGAGAAGGGGGAAGTGCTCCGTGTCCCTCAGGGCAAGGATGGCCTGGAGGAAAGCCTGGACCGCCTCGCCGGGGACCCGGGTGGAGCCCGGTCCTTCCGGGTTGCCCTCCTCCTCGACCTCCTCCAGTGGGAGGTCCATCCCCTGGAGGTGCTGGAGCGTGTGGAATACCTCCTCGAGCCGGGAGGTCTCCTGCTCCTCTCGGCGCCCAGCCCCCTGTTTTTCGGAGAGCAGGACCTCCCGGCGGGTATGCCCTTGCCCTGGAGCCCCGGGGAGACGGTCCACCTTTCCTGGGGAGCCTTGAGATGCCTGGTCCAGCAGGCGGGTTTCCATCCCCTCCAGGTGGAGGTGCGGACCGAAGCTCCCACAGCCGAGGCTCTTCTGGCCGTGAAGGGAGGGTTCCTCTCCCAGGTTCCCCTGGAGCAGTGGGCCGTCCACCTGGACCGGATCCGGGAGGAGGGGGTGCCGGTGTCGGCCTGGATCCTGGCCCGTAAGCGGGGCCCTTCCAAGGTCCGCCAGGTGCCTGCTCCCGGTGGAGAGAGGCCCCGGGGCTCCGGGGGGTCGGACTAGAGAAAGGCCTTCTCCACTTCCGGAAGGGCCGCCAGGGTCAGGTCGCCGATCCAGGAGAGGCTCTCCGGTGAGACCCGGTCCACGGTGTCCTTGGAGGTGTGCCAGATTCCAAGGTCCGTGAGTTGGGTCAGGCCGATCAAGTCCAGGACGGGGATGCCTTTCTGGTGGAAGGGGTAGTGGTCGTCCTCGATCGGGAAGCCGTAGGAAGAGAAGAGGGGGGTCTTCCGGCCCAGGCGGCGGGCCGTCCTGCGGAAGATCTCCTTCAGCCGGGAGTCGGAGTATCCCTCGTCGTCCAGGAGGAGGTCCGGCGTTCCCACGATGTCCAGGAGGATCATGGCCTTGAGCCTTCCCAGGAGGCCTTTCTCCTCCAGGGCTTTCACGAAGTGGCGGGATCCGAAGAGGGCCTGGGAGTCCTCCCACTCGAAGGGGACCGATTCCTCGCCGTCGAACCAGACCAGCCAGTAGGTGGCCCGGTGGGGCGTCTTCACCAGTTTCCTGGCGATCTCCAGGAGGACCACCGTTCCGGACCCACCGTCGTTGGCACCCTGGAAGGGGAAGTTGTGGGCCGGGTCGGGGTGGCCCGAGGTGATCTTCGTGTCGTAGTGGGTCCCCAGGAGGATGACCTTGTCCTTCTCTTTGCCGGGGATCCTGGCCCAGAGGTTGACCAGGGGGAGGGTCTCCCCCCGGATGCGGGCGGGGAAGACCTGTTGCTCCACCTGGACGCCCAGGCTCTCCAGTTCCTTCACCAGGAGAGCCCGGGTCCTGGCGGCGGCCTGGGAGCCCGGGACCCGGGGCCCGAAGGCCACGATCTTCTTCAGTAGGGCCAGGGCCCGGCGGCCGTCCACGCCCGGCCTGGGGATGGGCCGGACCGGTCCGGTATCGGGGTTCCTCCTCCCCTGGTCGGAGCAACCGGTGGAGAGGACCAGGATGCCCAGCAGGGCCAGGGCCTTGGGAAATCGCTTGTTTCTTCGCAATCCGTCGTTCCTCCATGGGAGCGGGAAAGAAAAAAGACTAACACCTGCGGGAAAAAGGGGGAAACCTGTCCAACCATGAGACAACCGGCAGCGCCAGGACCGCTATGAAAGAGTGAAGGCCCCGCGGGAGGGGAGGCTACAGGGCCCTCCCGCGAGGCGCCGATAATCCCGATGGCATGGGCCCTTCCGGGCCCCGGCGGGAAGCGGGGCTCAGGGCCCAGGAAAGGACGGAGCCATGACGGACCTGTTGGACCTGGTCAAGGGAAGCATCGACCAGAAGGAGTTCACCGACCAGTACTGGGAAGGCACCTTCCAGGACTACCTGAACCTGGTCTCCAAGGATCCCAACATCATTCGGACCGCTTACCAGCGTTTCTACGACATGATCCTCTCCTACGGGACCCAGGAGGTCCCCGGGAAGGAGCGGGTGATCCACTACAACTTCTTCGACGACCCCATGGGGGAGGGGGAGGACGCCATCTTCGGCCTGGAGCGGCCCCTCATGAAGCTGGTCAACATCTTCAAGGCGGCGGCCCACGGCTTCGGCCCCGAGAGGCGGGTGCTCCTCCTCCACGGGCCGGTGGGGTCCAGCAAGTCCACCATCGTCCGTCTCTTCAAGAAGGGGTTGGAGACCTACTCCCGTTCTCCCCAGGGCGCCCTTTATACCTTCTCCTGGAATATCGACGGCGAGATTCTCCCGAGCCCGATGAACGAGGAGCCCCTCCTGCTCATCCCGCCCAAGGCCAGGGAGAAGGTCCTGGAGATCCTGAACAAGAAGCTGAAGAAGAGCTACAGGCTCAACCTCCCCTTCGACATCTGCCCCTTCTCCCGGTACTTCTACAACGAGCTTCTCAAGACCTACAAGGGGAACTGGGAGAAGATCCTGGACCACATCGTCGTCCGCAGGCTCATCATCAGCGAGAAGGACCGCGTGGGCATCGGGACCTTCCAGCCCAAGGACGAGAAGAACCAGGACTCGACGGAGCTCACGGGCGACCTGAACTACAGGAAGATCGCCGAGATCGGTTCGGATTCCGACCCGAGGGCCTTCAATTTCGACGGCGAGTTCAACATCGCCAACAGGGGGATCATCGAGTTCATCGAGGTCCTCAAGCTGGACGTGGCCTTCCTCTACGACCTGTTGTCGGCCTCGCAGGAACACAAGATCAAGCCCAAGAAGTTCGCCCAGACCGACATCGACGAGGTGATCATCGGGCATACCAACGAGCCCGAGTACAGGAAGCTCCAGAACAACGAGCTCATGGAGGCCTTCCGGGACAGGACCATCAAGGTGGACATCCCGTACAACATCAAGCTCTCCGACGAGATCAGGATCTACGAGAGGGATTTCAACAAGAAGAAGGTTCAGGGAAAGCACATCGCTCCGCATACGATCGAGATGGCCGCCATGTGGGCCGTCCTCACCAGGCTGGAGGAGCCCAAGAAGGCCAACCTCACCCTGCTCCAGAAGCTCAAGCTCTACAACGGCAAGAGTCTCCCCGGATTTACGGAGGACAATATCAGGGAGCTCATGGCCGAGGCCCCCAGGGAGGGCATGGAGGGCATCAGCCCCCGCTACATCCAGGACAAGATCTCCAACGCCCTGGTTGGGGACCAGCCGTCCATCAACCCCTTCATGGTCATGAACGAACTGGAGGCCGGACTGGCCCACCACTCGCTCATCTCCTCGGAGGAGATCAAGAAGCGCTACAGGGATTTGCTCGCCATCGTGCGGGAGGAGTACGACGACATCGTGAAGAACGAGGTCCAGAGGGCCATCGCGGCCGACGAGGAGGCCATCGCGAGGCTTTGCGGGAACTACATCGACAACGTCAAGGCCTACACCCAGAAGGAGAAGGTCCGGAACCCCTTCACGGGCAAGGACGAGGAACCCGACGAGAGGCTCATGCGCTCCATCGAGGAGAAGGCCGGGATTCCGGAGAGCCGGAAGGACGACTTCCGCACGGAGATCATGAACTACATCGGCGCCCTCGCGGTGGAGGGGAAGACCTTCGACTACAAGACCAACGAGCGCCTGCACAGGGCCTTGGAGCTCAAGCTCTTCGAGGATCAGAAGGACTCCATCAAGCTGACGAGCCTGGTCTCGACCGTGGTGGACAAGGACACGCAGGAGAAGATCGAGGTCGTGAAGACCCGCCTGATCAGGGATTTCGGCTACGACGAAGTCTCCGCCACGGACGTGCTCAACTACGTGGCCTCCATCTTCGCCAGGGGCGACGCCAAGTCGGAGTAAGCGCCGACCCATGGTAAAGAGAATCGAAAAGGACCATACCCGGTTCCGCCAGATCGTCCGGGGGATCATAAAGAAGAACCTGAAGAAGTACGTCTCCCAGGGCGAACTGATCGGGCGGAAGGGGAAGCATACCGTCTCCATCCCCCTTCCCCAGGTCAGGCTTCCCAGGTTCCGCTTCGGCGACAACAAGGGCCAGGGGGTAGGCCAGGGCGAGGGGGAGGAAGGCACCCCCGTGGACACCGGCGAGGGGCAGAAGCAGGCCGGCGACAAGCCCGGCCAGCACATCCTCGAGGTGGACGTGGAGCTCGAGGAGCTCGCCAAGATCCTGGGGGAGGAGCTGGAGCTTCCCAACATCCAGCCCAAGGGAGCCCGGCTCACGGCGGCCGAGAAGGGAGCCTACACGGGGATCGCCAAGGCCGGCCCCGAGACGCTCCGGCACTTCAAGCGGACCTTCAAGGAGGCCCTGAAACGCCAGATCGCCATGGGGCTCTACGACCCCGATCACCCGGTGATCATCCCCTACAAGGAGGACAGGCGTTACCGCTCCTGGAAGAAGAAGCCCACACCCCAGGCCAGCGCCGTGGTGATCTACATGATGGACGTCTCGGGCTCCATGGGGAAGGAACAGAAGGAGCTGGTGAGGATCGAGGCCTTCTGGATCGACACCTGGCTCCGCCACCAGTACAGGAATCTCGAGGTGCGCTACATCGTCCACGACGTGGAAGCCCACCTTGTGGACGAGAACACCTTCTACCACTTGAGGGAGGCTGGGGGGACGAAGATCTCCTCGGCCTACGAGCTGTGCGACAGGTTGATCCGGGCCCAGTTTCCCCCGGAGGAGTGGAACATATACCCCTTCCACTTCTCCGACGGAGACAACTGGTCCTCCCGGGACACGGAGAGGTGTATCCAGATCCTCCAGGAGGATCTCTTGCCCTCGGTCAACGCCTTCTGCTACGGCCAGGTCCGCTCCGCTTACGGCTCGGGCCAGTTCAAGAAGGACCTGGACAAGGCCTTCCCCGACGAGGAGGCCCTGATCACCTCGGACATCCCCGACCGGGAGGGGATCCTCCAATCCATCAAGGACTTCCTGGGGAAGGGGAGGTAGGGGCCGTGGGAAACCTTACACCCGAACTCGCCGCCGCCAGGGACCGGATCCGGGACGTGGCCCTGGAGTTCGGCCTGGACTTCTACGAGACCATCTTCGAGCTGGTGGACTACGACGAGCTCAACATGGTGGCCGCCTACGGGGGATTCCCCACCCGTTATCCGCACTGGCGGTTCGGGATGGAATACGAGGAGCTCTCCAAGAGCTACTCCTACGGGCTCTCCAAGATCTACGAACTGGTGATCAACAACGATCCCTGCTACGCCTATCTCATGCGGTCCAACAGCATGGTGGACCAGAAACTCGTGATGGCCCACGTGTACGGCCACTGTGACTTCTTCAAGAACAACCTCTGGTTCAGCAAGACCGACAGGAAGATGATGGACCGGATGGCCAACCACGGCTCCAGGATCCGGTCCTACATGGACAGGCTCGGCGTGGAGAGAGTGGAGGAGTTCATCGACGCCTGCCTCTCCCTGGACAACCTGATCGACATCCACTCCCCCTTCATCAGGAGGGAGTCCCCGCCGCCTTCCCCGGAGGACATGGACCCCGACAGGGTGGTGGTCTCCAAGATCAAGACGGACCGGGACTACATGGACCGGTACATCAATCCCCCGGAGTTCCTCGAGGCCGAGAAGAAGCGCATCCTGGAGGAAAGGGCGAGGGAGCGGAGCTTCCCTCCGGAGCCCCGCAAGGACGTCCTCAAGTTCCTGCTCGAATACGCCCCTCTGGAGCCCTGGGAGCAGGACATCCTGGCCATGCTGCGGGAGGAGGCCTACTACTTCGCTCCCCAGGGCCAGACGAAGATCATGAACGAAGGGTGGGCCGTGTACTGGCACTCCAAGATCATGACTTCCAGGATCCTCACCGACGAGGAGGTCGTGGACTACGCCGACCACACGGCCGGCACCCTCGCCATGATGCCCGGGCGGATCAACCCCTACAAGATCGGCGTGGAGCTCTTCCGGGACATCGAGGACCGCTGGAACAAGGGAAGGTTCGGCAAGGAGTACGAGGAGTGCGACGACGCCGAGAAGCTCCGGGACTGGGACCTCCACCTGGGCCTGGGGCGCGAGAAGATCTTCGAGGTCCGGCGGATCTACAACGACGTCTCCTTCATAGATGAATTCCTGACGGAGGAATTCGCCGAGAGGCTCAAGCTCTTCGTCTACGGCTTCAATCCCCAGACGGGCCGGATGGAGATCGTGGACAGGGACTACCGGAAGGTGAAGGAGCAGCTCATCCGCCAGCTCACCAACTTCGGCCAGCCCTGGATCACCGTGGTGGACGGCAACTACGGGAACCGGGGCGAGCTCTATCTCGTGCACCGGTGGGACGGCGTGGAGCTCCAGCTCGACGAGGCCCTGGAGACCCTGAAGAACCTCCACAGGATGTGGAAACGTCCCGTCCACATCGAGACCCGGCTCGGGGGAAAGGGCAAGATCCTCTCCTTCGACGGAACGGAGGCCAAGAGCCGGGACATGACCCCCTCGGAAAAGTGACATGGTCGTCCCCCTTCCTTTCTCGGACAACCTCGCCGGCAAGCGCTTTCCCTGGGGGGTGTTCCTCCTCGTCTCGACCTGCACGATCCTCTTCGCCATGGCCCGCTACTTCGACAGCGCCGCCGCCGTCTGGTTCGACCGCTACGGGGCCCTGAAGCCTTCACTCTTCCTGGAAACCTGGCGGGACGTAATTCACGATCCGGGCCTCGTCCTGAGCGCTCCCCGGGAGTTCTTCACCCTGGGGATCCTTCCGGCCTTCGGGCACATGTTTCTCCACGCCCACGAGATCCACCTCCTCGGGAACATGCTCTTCCTCTGGGTCTTCGGGTGGGGCCTGGAGAGCAGGCTCGGGACCTTCCGCTTCCTGGCCTTCTACTTCCTTTGCGGCCTTGCGGCCATGGTCGTCCACGTGGCCATGGACCCGATGAAGAGCATCCCCATGGTGGGGGCCTCGGGGGCCATCGCGGGAGTCCTGGGAGGATACATGCTGGCCTTTCCGAAGGCCCGGATCCGTGTGGTGCTCTGGCTCTTCTTCCTCTTCGTGGCCGACGTGCCGGCCTTCGTCTTCCTCCTGGCCTGGTTCCTCTTCCAGCTCCTGAACGCCCAGCACACCCTCCTCGCCCTGGAAGGGTGGCAGGGGATCGCCTACTTCGCCCACGTGGGGGGCTTCCTTTGCGGGATGCTCCTCATCGGGCCCTTTCTTTGGAAGAAGAAGCAGGGCGTCCATATCGATTCCAGGAAGAAAAAGGGAAAATAAGTCCTGCGCTCCGGGCCGGAGGCCCTCCCCCGGGAACCCGGCGGGAAAGGAGGGTATCCTGGGGGCCGGGGGGAAGAGGGGGAGCCGGGTCGGTCCTCGTTCCTTTCCAGGCCCCGCCGGGGAGGCGGGACAGGAGGAGACATGAAGGTGATCGGTCGCGCGTTCTTCCGGGGACTTCTCACCCTGGCCCCGGTCCTTCTCACGATCTACGTGGTCTACTGGACCGCCACGACGGCCGAGGGGGTGTTGGGCTCGGCCATCAGGCTGGTCGTCCCTCCCGATTCCTATGTGCCGGGAATGGGGATCGCCGCCGGCGTTGCGGTCATCGTCCTGGTGGGGTTCCTCCTCCAGGCCTGGGTCTTCGGTCTCCTCTTCTCCTGGGCCGAAGGGCTCCTGGAGCGTGTCCCCCTGGTGAAGAGCCTCTACAGCTCCATCAAGGACATGCTCTCCTTCTTCGGAGGGAGCGGGGAGAAGAAGATCGGCCAGGTCGTGGTGGTGGAGCTCGGCGAGCCCAAGGTTCGGCTCCTGGGGTTCGTCACCCGGGAGGATCTCTCGGACCTTCCCGAAGGGCTCGGAGGGAGCGGGTTGGTGGGGGTCTACCTTCCCATGAGCTACCAGATCGGGGGGATCACGGTCTTCCTCCCGAAAGAGGCCCTGACACCCCTGGACATGTCCACCGAGGAGGCCCTGCGGTTCGCCGTAACCGCCGGGGCCAAGGCCGGAAAGGGATAGGCCGGGGGCGGAGAGGGGGCATTTGCCGGGATGCCCGGCCTTGGATCGGTGCGGGCCTTGGTCTAGGCTTCCCTTCTCCATGGGAACCTTCGACGACATCCTCAGGTGGTACAACGCCGTTGCGGCCGCCCTCCTGCTCCTGGTGGGACGGGGGGTGCCGGGGCGGTGGATCCTCCTCCTGGTACACCTGGCGGCCTTCTTCCTCCTTCCCCTCCTGGCCGGATGGGCCGGCGGGAAGGGGTTCCACCTCCGCTCCCTGCTGGTTCGGGGGGGGATGGCCGCCCTGTTCCTCCCCCTGGTCTTCACCGAGACGGGCCTTCTCCTCCCCTGGGTCAATCCGGACCCCCTGGAGTGGTACGTCGTCCTGGGAGACCGGCTCCTCTTGGGGGGGAGGGACGTGGACCAGGTGACGGCCTTCCTCCGGCGGGGGATCGTCCCGGACCTGCTGATCCTTTGTTACTCCTCCTTCTACTTCCTTCCCCTCGCCCTGGGTTTCGCCCTCATCAGGAAGGGAGACCTGGAAGGAACGAAGGAAACCCTCCTGGCCGTAACCTTCGGTTTCTGTTTCAGCTACCTCCTCTACCTCGCCTTTCCCGTCTTGGCCCCCGTGAAGGTCCTCCACTTCCGGGAGCCCCTGGAAGGGGGAGGGCTCTTCCACTGGATCTACGGGCTCCTGGACGGCCTGGAGCTGAACAAGCGGGATTGTTTTCCCTCGGGCCACACCTGGCTGACCCTCACGGTGCTGCACCTTGCGTGGCGGCGCCACAGGAGGCTTTTTCTCCTCCTCCTGCCCGTGGGGGCCGGGTTGATCCTGGCGACGGTCACCCTGAGGTTCCACTACCTCCTGGACGTCCTGGCCGGGGCGCTCCTCTACTACCCCTCCATGCGGGCCGCCCTCTGGATGGACAGGAGGGGCGGTGCCTGGGCTCTCTCCCGGCCGGGCCGGCCCTGACGGGGAGGGTGGGAGGCGGGAGGGCGAAGGCTTTCCGCCCATCCCCTTTCCGGAAACTTCCGGGGGCCCCTCTTCGGGGCCCCTTTTTTCCCCTCAGGAGAGGAGTCCGAAGGTCCCGTCCTCCAGGGTGACCACGAAGGGGGACTTCCTGAGGATTTCCTCCAGGGCCTCCTCGAACTCGGCCAGCTCGGGCCGCTCGGCCAGGATCCTCGGAAGGGAGAGGGGAACCCCCGCCTCTCTGAGGGCGGAGAGGACCGTCTCCTGGATCCAGGGGAGGGTCCCTCCTCCGGCGAGGGTCACGAAGTCCTCGCCGAAGAACTCGAACCTCCCGTCCCGGGCCATGAAGTCCCTCAGGATCTTCTCGTCCACCCGGCGGGGGAGGATGTCCTTGCCGGTGAGTTCCAGCCGCAGCCGGGGGACCCGGTCGTAACCTCCTCGGGATCTCAGGATCTCCAGGGCCGTATCCAGTGCCCTGATCCTCCTCTCCGGATCCACCGGGTGTGCGGACGCCGGTCCGTAACCACCGCCGGGATAGAGGGCGAAGAGGCGGGAAGAGAGGATCAGCTCCCTCAGGGCCCCGGGCGAGGGGCCGTCGCCCTGGGAGAGGGCGCGGACCAGGTCCTCCAGGGGAAGCTCTCCGCCCGTCTCCTCCATGAGCCCGAGAACGAGCCTCTCCATCCAGGAGGGCCTCTCCCTTCCTGCCCGGTCGAGAGTATAGAGAAGTTTTCCCAGGGGCCGGAAACCCTTGGCCCCTCTTAGAGCCCGGTCCACCTGGTAGGGATCCTCGCCGGGAAGGATCTCGGCCACCGAAAGGGGCCTTTCTTCCCTCTCCAGGATCTTCCGGGCTTTTTCCCTCCACCTCCGGGCCTTCTCTCCGTCCAGGGGGAAATCCCTGGCCAGGCCGTAGAGATCCGGTCCCAGCCGGACGAAACGCCTGTCCGAGGCCAGGATCCGCCTGAGCCTCCTACGGGAGATGGCGGAGAACCTGCTGGAGAAGACCACCTGGAGGTCCGAGAGGCTCACCGGGGCCTTCCTGCCCGCCAGGATCCGGGCGACCCTTTCGGCCGCTCCGGCGCCGGGGGTCTGGAGGGTCTCCCTCTTTCTCTCCTGCACCAGGGCCGCACCGAAACGGAACCGGGCCAGGTGGAGGGCCAGACCCGTGTAGAGCTCCGGTTCCAGGTCCGCCTCCTCCAGGGCCTTGGCCAGGGCCTCCTTGGGGCGGGAACGGACCCCTCCGGCGAAGAGTTCCCCCAGGGCCTTCTGGAGGAGCCGTACCTTCTCCGGGGAGGCCGTGGTCAGGGCTCCCGTGGAGAGGCGGTGGAAGTCTTCCGGGAAGAAGAAGAGGAGGATCTCCTCCACGATCCGGGCCCTCTTCCCGGGGCCACCCTTCCCCTGGGCCAGGGGAAGGGTGGAGAGGTCCTTTCCCGAGGCGATTCCGCCCCGGGAGAGGATGAACTCCTCGGCCTCGCCCTTGAGGCGTTCCAGGTAGGGCCTGGCCCGGCCGGCCAGGACGTCCCGGACTTTGTTGGAGAGCTGGCGGGCCCGCTCCCGGGAGATTCCCAGGCGGTTTCCGAGCCTCTGCAAGGTCAGCACTTCGCCCCCTTCGAGGCCCGTCCTGGCCTCGAGGACGAAACGACTCCTGTCGTCGGGGAGTCTTTCTTCCAGGATCTTCCTGAGTTCTTCCAGACCCGAGACCTCCGCAGGGGGAGGGCCGGCCACCTGGGCCAGTCCCTGGCGGACCGCCTCGTCGAGGGCCGTCACCAGGGCCTTCCAGCTTTCCTCGCCGAAGTTCCGGTGGGAGAGAAGGTACCCCTTGGGAAGGGCGAAGAGGTCCCCCACGGTGTGGACTTCCATTTCCTTCAGGACGGCGGCGGCCCTGCCCGGGAGGGGAAGGAGTTCCACCCTTAGCTCCAGGAGGGAAGGGGGACAGGCGGGGGGAACGGGATGGGCCGTTCCGAAGAGAGCCTGGATCCGGGCCTGGATCTCCCACCAGGTCCTTTCCCCGAAATTCCTGAGAGAGAGGAACTTGTCCTTCGGCGTGCGGAGGAAGTCCTTCACCGTGACGAGGCCGAGCTCCTCGAAGGCTTTGACGGCCCGCTTGTTCTCCACGAGCCGGCTGAGGGGGGTCTCCAGGCCGGGATGTTCCTGGGAGTTCTGCTCCTTGGACCGGGAGAGGTACTCCCTGACTCCTTTCTGTATACCCTTCCAAGTCTTCGGCCCCACTCCGGGGACGGCGAGGAACTCGGACTTGTCCTTGGCGAGGAAGTCACGGACCGTGCGGACGCCCAGGGCCCGGCAGGCCTTCCTCGCCCGGGGAGTCTGGGCGAATTCCTCTATGGGTCTGTCCAGATCCGGCCCGTCGTTTTTTGGAAGCCCCAGGGATTCCAGGAGCCCCTGGGGATTCCAGTCCAGGTGGGCCAGTTCCTTGTAGGATTCCACCGGCAGGGAGAGGAGGTGTCCCAGGGTGCGGCACCCCTTGGCGTGGAGGTTCTCCAGGCCCGGACCGGAGAGGAAGCTTTCCAGGGGAAGGTCCAGGACCTCCCGGTCCCACTCCCCCTTGGGCTCGGCCAGGATCTTTCCGATGGCTGCCTGGACGGCGGGATGCCTGAAGAGGTCTTCCACCCCGGCCAGGCCGGCTTTTCTCAACGACTCCGCCTGGCCGGGAAGGAGCGGCAGCTCCTCCAGGGGGAGTCTCCCCTTTTTCTCGCGGATCCGGTGCATGGTTCCAGCGTCTCTCCTGCGACGGTGTTTTTTTTGAAAAAGCCTATGGACAAGGCATCGGCCCGGGGGGGCCTCAACTTGAGGGGCAAAATGGGTGTCAAGGCGGGGTCGTGCCTCGTTCGAAGAAAAGAAGAAGATGGCCGAGATCCTGCCCAGGACCTGCGCCTACTACCGGGCCCTCTTCGGCCCCTACATCGAGGGGACCATCGACGCCCAGGCCAGGCGCGAGCTGGCCGCCCACCTGGCGGAGTGCCGGGAGTGCGCCTCCATCTTCGGCCTGGAATGGAAGGCGAGCCTCGAAGAGAAGGGCGGCGGCGCCCCGGGGCGGAAGGGGGGCAGGCCCACGGGGCTTCCTTTCACCCTTCCTTTTCTTCGCGGGGGGGGCAGAAAGTCCACTTTCGTCCTCCTGGCGGTGAGCCTGGGGGCCATCCTGGTCCTGAGCCGGATGGGGGGGAGGGCTTCCCTCTCGGGAGGGGAAGGGACGCCGGCTCCCAAGGTCATGGAGGAGACGGCGGAACTGCTCAAGAGCCAGCGCCGTCTCAACGACGCCCTGGTCCAGGTCGCCCTGGAGAGGAGGACCCCCGTTCCGGGAAAGGTCAAGTTCCAGGCCCTGGAGGTCCTCCGGAAGGTCCGGGAAGCCCTGATCTCCGGGAAAGGTGGGAAAAAGGCCCTGGCCGGCCTTCTCCACCCTCTCTTCCGGATCGAGGAGATGGGGCCCGGCGGGATGGTGGAGCGGACCCTGGACAAGGCGGCCCTCCTGGCGGACCCGGGAAAGGCGGAGGATCTCCTCGAGGCGGACCAGTTCCAGTGGTGGAGCGCCGGAGAGGGAAGCGTGAGCCTCTATTCCTTCGGTTCCGGAACGCGAGGCCCGGCCTTCTTCCTCCTGCTGAAGGACCAGGGAAAGGGCTGGCGGCTCTACTGGGTTCTCCGCAAGGCCCGGTGAGGCCTCCCGCCAGGGAACCCGGAGAGGCGGTTTTCCCGCTTGCAGGCCTCTTTCGCGGCGAAGGCCCGGGGCCCGGCCGGGCGGTGAAAAGGGTTACTTGATCTTTCGCCTTCCCTTGAAAATGGCCCGGAAGAGCGGTTTCGCCGGGGCCTTCCCCGTGCCTTTCCCTTTTCCCGGTACCGCCTCCGCTGCGGCGAGGCCCGCCTTGGCGACGGAGCGGACCTCCGGGAAGGGCGAACGGGAGGCAAGGGCCTTCAAGTGCTCCAGGGCTCCCGGGCTCCCCATGGCGGCAAGGAGGCGGGCCTTTGCCAGGGCAGCCCGGGGGTTCCCCCCGGTCCGGGCGAGGGCGGCGCTCCGGACGGCCCCTTCGGGATCCAGGCGCTTCATGGCCTTCAGGAGGAAGGGGTCGAAGCCTGAGTTTCCGCCAGACCGGATGTAGAGGGAGGAGAGGTAGGGGACGACCTCCTTCATTCCCAGCCGAAGGGCAAGTCTGACCGCCCAGGTGGCGAAGGCGTCGGGATCGAGACTCTCCCTATGGACCAGCCTGACGAGGGCGGGCTCCAGGAGCCTGGCCTGGGCCGAGAGGTCGGCAGTCCGGGAACGGAAGAGGGAGAGGAGGGCGTCCTGCCAGACCCTGGGACAGGGGTTCTCGAGCTGAAGGGCCAATACCCTGACCAGGTCCCCCTTCCTTCCCGCCTTCTCGAGGGCCCGGGCCGCCTCGGCCGCCCTGGGGTCTCCCGGCAGGAGGCCTCCCGGAAGCTGGGCGAAGAGACCGGGCCTTCCGGGGAGGGCCTTGGCGAAGAGGAGGATCTTGCTTCCCCCGGGAAGTCTTCTCAGGTCCGCCTCGAAACAGAGATCTCCCCTGGAGAGGACACGGAGGGCCTCGAACCTTTGGATCCCCTTGACCGGGTCCAGGGCGGTGAGAACCAGGGCTGTCTCCCCCTTCCCCAGAGGAAGGAGCCTTTCCACGCGGAAGAGGGCGGCCTTGTCGGCGAGCTTCACCAGCCTGGAGAGGGTGAAGGCCTCCCTCTGGGCCGGCAGGACCCCCGATGCGAGAAGGAGGGCCGAAAGAAGCGGGATCCGGGCGAGGAGTCTTCCACTCGATTTCATGGTTCTATCCTTTCCCCCTCACTTCAGGAGAATCCGCTCCCTCAGGTAGGCCATGTTCAAGGGCCGGAAGCGGTAGATCTCTTCCACCAGGGCGTCGTAGCCCACGACGGCGTTCATGATGTCCTCGGGCCTGGCCTTGTCCACGTGCAGACTCGCGTCCCCCCACAAGCCCGCCGGAGGCGGACCGGGGGTGACCAGGCCGAGGGAATGACCCACTTCGTGGGCCAGGATGGTCGCCAGGGCCACGGCCAGGTCGTCGGCCGCCTGGAAGATGGCGAGGTACCTGCTCCTCTGGGCGGCCGTGGCGTTGTCGAAGTCGAAGTTCTCGTCCAGGACCACCGGATCCAGGGGGTCCTTCCCAACGGGTGTTCCTCCCAGGAGGGGGGAGAGCAGGGCGAACCTCTTGCCGAAGGTGGTGATATAGCCTGGATAGAGCTGGTTGTAGAGATTGGCCTGGTAGAGGAAGAGTTCCCCGGGGAAGATCCCGAGACCCGGGCTGGTGCCGGCGTCGTTGTCGGAGAAGTTGCTGTTCTTCAGGTCGTACCAGGCCCGGCCGAGAACCCCCGTGGAGTCCTGCCCCAGGGTTCGTTTCCCCCCTTCCGGATCCTGGCCTCCGAAGGCCATGTGGAGGAAGGGTATCCCGGCCGGGGGTCTCTCCCGGACGAAGCGGATCGACACGGACCCTTCCGTCTTGGGAGTCCCGTCGGGATTCCTTCCGTAGAGTTCGTTGGCCTTCGCCAGGATCGCAGCCTCCATCAGGTCCGTCATCCAGGCGTTCTTCCCGATGGGGTCGCCGGCGGCGATGAGGCCGTAGTCCTGGAGGTCCTGGATCCAGTCGGCCGTGCCGTCCCCGTGGCCGTTCCCCTCCCGGTCGGTCCGGAAGTCCACGAAGACCACCTGGTTCCTCTCCAGGGGCCTGGCCTCGGGCGTGAGGCTTCCCACGGTGAACTCGATCGTCGCCGGCCTGCTCCGGTTGCCCGAGAGGTCTGCCAGCGTGGCCTGGACGGTCACCGTTCCCGGGGCGAAGGGGAGGCTCGGTGGGACGGTCAGGATCACCTGGTCCTGGGAGGGCACGCTTGCCCAGCGGAAGAGCTTGAACCCCGCCGGATAGAAGGCGCCCGTTCCCGAGACGATGAGTTCCAGGGAGGCCGGGTCCACGGCGGCGTCGGCCGGGTCGAACCCGGAGACGTCGATGGTGAAGCCGAAGGGAGCCAGCTGGAGGCCCTGGTTCATGTCCGATGGAATCTCGTTCACCGTGATCGTGACCACGGGGGGCGTGTTGTCCCCCTGGAAACCCGTCCGGACCGACGCCTGGACCGTCTGATCCAGCCAGTTCCCGTCCAGGTCCTTCACCCCGTCCGCACCGCCGGCCACCTGGAAGGTGTAGCTCTTGTTCGAGGCCAGGGGCAGGGCCGGCTTGAAGCGGGCGGCCCTGCCCTCCTGCTCGAGGGTGAGACTCCCTTCCACGGGGGCTCCGGTTGCGGGGTCGAGCAAACGAACCGTGGAGGAGGTCACGGTCGAGGCCTCGACGGGCTCGGAGAAGACCGCCACGAAGGAGGAACTCGTGGGAACCATGGCGGTTCCGTCCGAGGGAAAGACCTTCACCTCCGGCACCTGGGTGTCCCCGGTGGTGGTGAAGGTCAGAGTGAAGGTACGGCTCATGGGGAGGTAGGCCCGGGAGAGGACTCCGTAGGGCCCACCCTCGACGGTCAGGGTGTAGGTGGTTTTCGGGGAGAGCCTCTTCACGGGCCTGACCGTGAGGGTCGTGCCGTCCCCGGAGAGGGAGACCGAGGCGTCCACAGGGGTGTTCTCCCGGAGGAGCCGGACCGTCGAGGAGGTGAAGGTGGGAGAGAACATGGGGGAGGAGAAGACCACCCGGGCGGCCAGGTTCACCGCCGCCTTCTTTTCCCCCGAAGAGGGAACGTGGCTCTCCACCGAGGGCGGAGCCTCCCGGTTGCCGGTCTTGAAAGAGACGTGGAAGGATCCTTCCATGGCCACTCCGCTCCTGTTGCGGAGCCCCTCGGCCCCGGCCGCCAGGAGGAGGGCGTAGTCGGTATCCTCGTCCAAGTCCGTCATGGGCACCACCAGGAGGGTCCGCAGGTCGGGAGAATTCTCCACGTTCACCGGAATGGACATCCCTTCGGGCCCCACCAGGACCAGGGCCTCCTGGGAGACGGAATCCGGGGCGATCGAGTCGTCGAAGGTCACCCGGAAGGCCGCTTCCGGGGAGACGCCCGTGGCCCCCTGGGGGGGATAAGTGGCCAGGATCTTGGGCGGCGTCGTGTCGTAACCGGTGGTGAAGGAAAAACGCAGATCCTGTTCCAGGGCGTTTCCCGAGCGGTCCCGGATCCCCCGTTCCTTTCCGCGGATGAAGAAGGTATAGCGCGTTCCACCCACGAGGTCGGCCAGGGGCGTGAAATAGACCACGCTCCCTTCCAGGGTGACCCTTCCGGGAACGGATGCTCCCGTGGGGTCCCTCAGGAAGACGCTGTCTCCGTCGACGGAGTCACTCCCCAGGTCCTCGGAGAAGCGTGCGACAAGCACCACCTTGGGGGATACGCCCGTGGATTCGGCCGAGGGGGTGAGAGAGACCAGGGTGGGCGGATCCTGGTCCAGGGTCCGGAAGGTGAAGGTGAAATCCCTGGCAAGGGTCCGGTAGTGGGTGTCGTAGACCAGGGTCTTGACGGTGACCAGGTAGTCCGTGGCCTCTTCGAAGGGCTCCAGGGGGGTGAAGGTAAGGACCTTGTGGGAAGAATCCAGGGTGAAGTCGCCCAGGACGGGAACCCCTCCCTCGGGCTGGACCGTAACCTGGCCGCTGGAAAAGCTCCCCGCCACGATGGGGGAGTCGAAGGAGATGGTGACTTTCCCGTCCAAGGGAACCTGCACCGCCCGGTCGGCCGGGGTATGGCCCGTGATCTGGATGTTTCCCGCCAGGGGGTTGTTTCCCGCTCCCAGGCTGTCCCCCGCGCTTCCCCCGCCTCCTCCGCCGCCGCATCCCCAAAGAAGAAGAAGGGCCGCCGGCATGCATCCCCACCAAGCACGGGCGTAGTGCTTCCCCATGGTCTTCCTTTCCCCCTTTCCACGGATTCCCCGGAGGGCCCGGGCCCCTCCGCCAAAAGGAAGATCGTCCTCTCCTTCCGGAAAGCTTTACGGGCCCGGGGGGATGTTCAGGGAAATGTGCGGGGCCGGGGGTCTCCCGACGGGGTGGCCACCAGGATGGAGACCCCTCCGTTCCGGATCACCCGCCGGGCCGCCTGGAGAGCCAATTCGGGACGGTTGTTCTTCTCGCTCAGGTGGCAGAGCCAAAGGACGCGCCTGGGAGGGGTGAATCCCGGGCCTGCCAGGAGTTCCGCCGCCTGGTCGTTGGCCAGGTGGCCCCTGGGCGAGAGGATTCTCTTCTTGAGCCATGAGGGATAGGGACCGTTCCGAAGCATCTCCACGTCGTGGTTGAATTCCAGGAGGAGTCCTTCCAGGCCGGAGAGGAAGTTCCGGACCTCTTCCCCGGCATGGCCCAGGTCCGTGGCAAGGCCCACTTTTCCCTCCACCTTGACCATCAAGGTTCCAGGGATGTCGTGGGGGGCGGGAAGGGTTTCCACCAGGAAGCCCGCCGCCCGGAAGGTGCCCCTTTCGGGAACGGGGAGGAGTTCCTCCCTCCCCCGGAGTCCGCCCAGGTTCTCCAGGGTCCAGGGGGCGGCCAGGATGGGGATCTTCAGGCGCCGCGCCAGCACTCCCGCCCCCCTGGCGTGGTCCAGGTGGGCGTGGGTGAGCAGGAGGGCCCGGACGGCCCGCCGGTCCAGGCCCGCCCTCTCGAGGCGCCGGATCACCTCCCTGGCGGGGAAGCCCGCGTCCACCAGGAGCACCCCCTCCGGACCCTCCAGGGCGGTCAGGTTGCCCGAGGACCCGGAGCCCAGTTGGTATACCCTGAAAGGAAAATCCCGCGCCACCCTCAGGACCTCCAGCCTCTTGCTCCAGGGGGCTTCCCCGACCCGAAAAGGGCGAGGAGGGCCAGGACTCCCGCCGCCGCCCCGAGGAGGAGGATTCTCGGGATCCGGTCCGGGTCCCGGAAGGAGAGTTCGATCCTGTGCCGGCCGGGTTCCAGGTAGATCCCCATGAAGGCCAGGTCGGCGGGAAAGACCGGGACCCGCCTTCCGTCCACCCGGGCCATCCAGCCCGGGTACCAGCAATCGGCGATCACCAGGATCCCCCTTCCCCCTCCCGTGTCCACCTCGAGGTAGATGGTCCCCGGGTTGGAGAGGATCCACCGGATCCGGGGCGGTCTCCCGGGAGGGACCGGCTCGGGGAGGGGGCGTGCCGGTTCCACGGGGAGAAGGCCCTTTCCCGCGGCAAGGACCCGGGCGGCCTCCCCGACCGAAGAGACTTCCTTCCAGGAGAAGACCATCCTGGCCCGGGGGCCGGTCCGGGGAGAGGCGAAGAGGGCGACCCCCTCGTTGAGGGCCTCCTTTCCCGGAGGAGGGAAGACCCGTTCCAGGCCGAGGGCCTCCAACTCCGACGCTGTTTCCGGGTCGTCGCAACAAAACAGGCCGATACGGGCCGAGGCCAGGAGAGGATGGAGGCAGGAGCGGGGGTTCCTGAGCCAGGCGATCCCCCTGGGAAGGGAGGGGTCCACCAGGGTCTTCTCCACGAGCTCCATCCTCCGGGCGAAACGGCGCAAGGGAAGGGGGTGGGTCGTGGAGACGGCCGGGATCCCCTGGGGGGTGACCAGGTTCCCCTGGAGGGCGTGGAAACAACGGACGTGGAGGAGCCTGGGGGGGCCCTGGGGACCTGCCTTGCGGGCCAGCTCCAGGAGGGCCTTCTCGGTCCGGGTCGTCCCCAGGGCCTCCACTTGGGCCATGGGAGGGGCCGGGTTGGTCCTCAGGGCGAAGAGGAGGCATTCCAGGACGAGGCCTCCCAGGATGGCCGCCTTGCCTGCTTTCCCGAGGCGGGGCATGAGGAGAAGGGAAAGGGCCGACCAGGCCGCCGCAAGGGCGGGGCCCAGGAGGGCGGCCCGCTCGAAGAGGAGGAGGGGGCGGGCCTCGCCGGGCTCCAGGGGGCCGAAGAGAAGGCCCAGGGCTCCTTCTCCGGCGGCGGGGAAGACCCAGCCGCCCAGGAAGAGGAGGGCCGGGGCGAGAAGGAGGGGAAGGAGGAGCCGGAAGGGCGGGCGGGACAGGGAGAGGCGGTCCAGGGCCAGGCCGCCGGCAACGGCCAGGCCGAGGTGGAAGAGGAGCAGGACCCGCCGGGGGTCTTCGGGTCCGAGTCCCGGGATCCGGAAGAGGGGATCCAGCGGGGGGAGGCGCAGGGAGAGAAGGAGGGCCGAGGCGGCCGTGACCAGGAAGAAGCCCGCCCCCTTGGGGAGGCGCCTCCCCTCGCCCCGGTCCTTCCTTCCTGCGGCGAGGAGGAGGAAGACCAGGAGAAGGACCGCCGCTCCCGGGTAGAGGCAGTCTTCCAGGGGGTTGTCCTGGGGATCTCCCGTGAGGAATTTCCGGGCCGGCGGAAAATCCTCGAAACGTTCCCACCCGGCCAGGTCCGAGGCGCTCCCGAGGATTTCCGGGGAGAGGAGGCCCAGGAGGGCCCCCGGGGGAAGGCCGAGCCGCTGGGTTCGGGGCGCCTCCTCCCCGGACCGGATGGAGTTCCGGTATAGGCGGTATGTGGGAAGGAGGGCCGGGGCGGCCAGGAGGAGCCCCGCAAGGAAGGCCCCGCCGAGGAGGAAGACCCTCCTTCGCCGGGAAGAGGCCCGGCGGAGCCCCAGGAGGCCGAAGGCGAGGGAGCCCCAGAGTGTGACGAAGCCGAGCTGGGGCATGCCCGCCCAGAGGCCCAGGGCCAGGGCGAAGGCCAGGACCAGGGCCCAGCGGACCGGCTTCCCTCCGGAGGCCGTCCTGCCTGCGGCTTCGAAGGCGAGGGGGGCCCATGCGGCGGCGGCCAGGAGGGTCATGTTGTTCTCCCGGAAGGCCATCCACGGGCCGATCCCGAAGGCGACCCCCGAGAGACAGGCCGCCCAGGGGCTGCCGCCCAGGAAACGGACCAGTCGCCAGGCGAGGATTCCGGCCAGGAGCATGTGGAAGGCGGCGAGCCAGCCCACGGCGGCGAGAGGGGGGCCGAGGAAGAGAATCCAGAAGGGAGGATACCAGAGGGGGACTCCGAGCTGGGCCGCCAGGGGGGTGCCTCCCTGGGTCCAGGGGTCCCATGAGGGGGGGAGGCCTCTCCGGACCATCTTCCTGGCAAGGAGGATCTGTCCTTCGTACCAGAAGTTGGAATCCGTGGAGAGGCGGTTGAAGACCCCCTGGACCGGATCGGGAAGCCTTTCTCCCTTTCTCCCGGCGGCCGCGGCCCATGGGGGATACATGCGCTGGTCCAGGGCCAGGCGGACTCCCCCTCCGAAGAGGACCTCCCCATGGAGGACCAGGACGCAGGCAAGGAGGAGAATCCCCGAGAGGAGGGCTCGCTTCATGGCATTCCTCCCTTCTTCCCCGCCGCCCCCGGGAGGAAGGGCCCCGCCAGGAGGAGGAGCAGCAGGAACCCTCCCGCCGCAAAGAGGAGGAGACCCGTCCTGAAAGGGGCCTTGGAGAGGAGGAATTCCACCTGGTGGTCTCCCGGAGGGAGGGCCACCCCCCGGAAACAGGTGTCGGCCCTGAGGAGAGGCGCCTCCTTCCCGTCCACCCGGGCCGACCAGCCCGGAGCCCAGGTGTCGGCCAGGAGGAGGAGCCCTCCCCCGGAGCGGCGGATCTCCAGGAGCACCCTGTCGGGCCGATCCGACAGGAAGAGGATCTTTCCTCCCCCCCCTCCCTCCAGGGGCCTCGAGCCGGGGGGGAGAAAGGCCTCCTTCGAAGGATCGAAGGTCGGCGAAGAGATACGTTTCAGGGCAAGCTCGTCGTCCAGGGGGACCGCCCGGGAGACCACCCTGGCCCGGGGGGGACGGGGGGTCCTCTCCAGGAGGATGTAGGATCCCCCGGGGCCCGTCCTCTCCAGGATCTCCCGGAAGTGCCCGTGGGAGGGCTTCCTGCGGGCCAGGAGGTGGGTCACGCCGTAGAGGTCCAGGACGGGGTGTTCCAGGAGGGGGGAGTCGGGAAGATTCCCGATCCAGGGCCCGTTTCGGAAGAGGATGGAAGGTCCTCCGGGTGAGAGGGCCTTCCAGGCCCGCTCCATGGGCAGGTGGGTCCGCCTGTCCACGAAGGCGTATACCTGGAGGTCCCGGATTCCCATGGCCGTGGGCAGGTCCGCCGGGAAGAGGTCCGGTTCCGTTCCGGCAGGTCCCACCCTGGCCAGGGTCACTCCTCCCGAGGTTTCCAGCCTGGCCCTCTCGGACCGGAGGACCTTGTGGAGGGGCGTTCCCGAGAAAGGGTCCAGGGAGGGGAAAGAGGGACAGAGTCGGAGGGCGGGCTGAAGGAGGTCGAGAAGGCCCATGGAGAGAAGGAGAAGGGGGGCGAAGAAGAGGGGCAGGGTCTTTCCTCTGCGGAGCAACAGCCCCATGACGGAGAGAGGGAGGAGGAATGCCGCCCAGGCGAGCACTCCGTGTCCCAGGGCGCTCCGCAGGTTCCGGAGGGAAGCCTCCAGGATGTGTTTGTGGAGGAAGAGGGACTCGATCTCCGCCGGGGTGTAGATCCTCCCGCCGGGTCCCCGGAAACGGCCTGCCAGGACGTCCAGGACCCAGCGGGACCAGGTTTCCTCTCCCAGGGTTCCCAGGAGGAGCCGGAGTCCTCCTAGGACCAGGACCAGGACCCAGGCGGAGAGGATGAGCCTTCGCGGGGGAAATTCCCTTTCCAGGAGGAGGGCCAGTCCCCGGGCGGCGAAGAGGGCGAGGAGGAGGACCGCTCCCGGGATGAGCCTGTCCGGGCAGGCCCGGCGCAGGCCCGGGAGGATCCCCGAGAGGAGGCCTCCGTCCAGGCCGAAGGCCAGGACGAGGATTCCCAGGAGGAGGGCCAGGAGAGGGCCCCTCTTTCCTTTCCAGGGACGGGAGAGTCCCCAGAGGGCGAGGAAGAAGGGCGCCGCGCCGATGTAGAGAACGTTTTCGGTGAAGTTGTATTTCGTGACCAGGCCCACGCCCTCCTTGGACCAGAGGAAGAGGAGCCATGTGGCGGGGGATTGGATGTAGGGCACGTCCCGGACCGTCCAGGGTGCGCCGAAGAGGTCCGGCACGATCCAGGTGAGGGCCGTCGCCGGGTCGGCGCACCAGGAGCGGGGATCCCCGCCGGCCGCCTCCAGGGTCCGCTGGGACCAGGGCAGATAGTGGGCCAGCGGGACGAGCTGGGGCGCCGCCAGGAGGAGGCCCGCCAGGCCCGCCAGGCCGGCCCAGCCAAGGAGGCGGAAGGCTGCGGGGGATCCCGACTCTCTCCAGGTCCTCACCCCCGCCAGGAGGGCCCAGGCGGAGAGGAGGAGGGTGGAGGTGTAGGCGAAGGGGGGAAATCCGGCCGTCCAGGTTCCAGCCAGGAAGAGGGCCAGGGCGGCCAGGTGGCGCTTCTTTCCGCCGAGCCTCCAGGCCTCGAAGGCCCAGAGCAGGCCCGGAAGGAGGACAAGGGTGTCCTGGCGCATGAAGAAGTGGGCGTTGGCCGCCACCTGGCAGGAGAAGGCGAAGAAGAGGGCTCCTCCCAGGGCGGCCGTCTTCGGAAGACTCCAGAGGCGGAGAAGGAGCCAGGTGAAGAGGGCCGCCAGGAAGAAGGAGAAGAGGGCCAGGAGGGCGAAGGCCTTCCCCGGCGGAAGGAGGAAGAGGATCCAGTGGGGCGGATAGAGGAGGCCTTCCAGGGAGTGGGAGAGGAGGGGGCCTCCCGTGCGGTTGAAGGGATTCCAGAGGGGCACCCGGCCCCGGGCGATCTCCTTTTGGGCCGAGACGATCTCCGGCAGGGCCAGGAAGGTCTTCTCCGGGGCGTCCAGGTCGGCCCTTTCGTTCTCGAGCCGTGCCGGGGCGGGATCCCCCTCGGTGATCCAGGGCGCCCAGGCGCCCAGGTATACAGGCTGGAAGTCCCGGTTCGTGAAGATGGCCGGCCCGGTGAGGACCAGGGCCGCCAGGAGCACGACGCCGAGGGGGTGCAGGAGGATCCGTTTCATGGGGCCGAATTCCTCCGGCGCAACCAGGCCCCGGCCAGGAGGAGCAGGAGGAGGAGGGCCCCGGCCCCGGCGCCGTAGAGGCCGACTCTCAGGCTGTCGGGGCGGAAGAGGAGGCTCACCCTGTGACTTCCCGGGGGAAGCCAGATGCCGAGGAAGGCATGGTCCGCCGGGACGGGCCGGGTCTCTTTCCCGTCCACCCGGGCCCGCCAGCCCGGATGCCAGGTCTCGGATACAAGGAGGAGGCCTGGACCTTGGGCGGAGAGCTCGACCCGGCCGGGGAGGCGGCGGAGGATCCGGGCCGGACGGGGAGCCTTCCCCTCCCGTTGTCCCGGCGGGGGCTGGGTCTCCACCAGGGCCTCTTCCCGGGCGTCCAGCCCGCCGGATCCGGCCAGGAGCTCCAGGCGGCGCTCGAGGTCGGGAACGACCTTCCAGCGGGGGAGGGTGAGGGCGTAGGGAAGGGGGGAATCGGCCAGGTAGATCCGCGTTCCCCCGGGAGAGACTCCCGCAGGGATCCAACCGGCCTTTCCCGGGTCCTCCAGGGAGACGTCGGAAAGGAGGATCCCCGGCCGGGCGGCGACCAGGAAGGGCGCCCGGAGCTGGTCGGGCCTGGAGAGGGAGTGGACCCCCGCTCCCGCCAGGTCCAGGGAGGGATCCAGGGCGGCGAAGAGGTCCCGGGTCCGGCGGGACATGAGGGGCACGTAACCCTGGACGTCCGCCAGGCCCAGGAGGGCCGGGAGGTTGGGCGTCAGGAGGGAGGGCTTGTTCGTCCTCTTCGAAGATGCCTCCAGGCGGAGCACCCGGGGAGGGGGCTCCTGGGGCGGGGGAAGGGGAACTCCCGGGAAGAGGGCCTTCCAGGAAGAGGCCAGGTCCAGGCTCGAGGCCGGGACGGGCTTGGAAATCCGTCTGGCCGTGTATCCGAGGTCGCAGAGCCCTCCCGCCAGGCCCAGGGCAAGCCCCAGGAGGAGGCCGCCCCTCCTGCGGCCCAGGCGGGCCCAACAGAGGGCGATGCAGGCCAGGATTGCGGCGATTCCGAACCGAACCAGGGAGAGGCGGGTGAGCCAGACGTTGAAATCCTTCTCCAGGCCGCTTCTGTGCTGGGCGATCACCTCCCACCAGGGACGGTTTCCGGCGACCTGCCTGAGCTGATCCGCGAAGAGGGGGGCCACCCTCTCCAGCCAGAACCGGAGGACCGCATCCGCCGGAGCGAGGACGCCCAGGAGGAGGGCCGCCGTTCCGGCGGCGCCGACCAGGAAGGCCGCGGCGAGGAGGACTTTCCCCGGTCTCCCCCTCTTGAGGATCCGGTCCGCCCCAAAGGCCGCCCCCACCACGCCCGATACGGCCAAGAGGTAGAGGAGGCGCTTGGGGTCCCCCGTGCCCGCCCCGGGAAGACGGGAGAAGACCTCCAGGAAGCCCGGGATCCCCAGGAGGGTGGCCAGGGAAAGAAGGGGGATGGCAAGGAAGAGGAGAACCCTGGGTTCCCGCCAGCGAGGCAGGGCGGCGAAGGCGAGAAGGAGGGGAAAGATCCCCAGGTAGAGCCAGGTCTCCTTGGCGTTGAAGGAGCCCAGGACCTGGGCCGGCCTGTGGACCAGGGCCAGGAGGGCATAAGTGGGGTGCATCTCCGAGAGGCTCGGGTAGGGGACGCCCCGCAAGGGGGCGAGGAGCTCGGGGAAGAGGAAGCCCAGGAGGTGGGCGGGAGCCAGGGAGTAGGCCCGCATGGCCTGGAGAGAGATTTCGGGCCGGGCGGAGAGGCGGGCCTGCTCGGCCGTGGGCAGGAGATGGGGCGCCGCCAGGAGGAGTCCGGAAAGGAGGGCTCCCAGGGCAGGGAGGAACCGGGCGGCCGATCTCTTCCAGCCTTCTCTCCTTCCCAGGAGGACCGCCAGGAGGAGGGCGTAGATCCAGAGGACCCCCGTGGCGAGGAGGCTGACCTGGGGGAACCCTGCCAGGAGGGTCAGGGCCGCCGAGGCGGCCAGTCCGGCCAGGGAGAGGATGGGGGCTCTCCCCAGGAAGCGGGCTTCCAGGGACCAGAGCCCCAGGAAGACCCAGGAGCCGGCGAAGAAGACCATCTGGTGGTGGACGTTGGTCCAGGCCCAACCCGAGAGCATCCAGAGAGCGCCACCCGCCAGGGCCGCCCGGCGGTCCAGGCCCAGGAGGAGGAGCCAGCCGTAGAGGGCCAGGGACCCGGCCAGGAGGTGGGCCAGGAACAGGAAGACCGAGATCCTCAGGGGCGAACCCAGGGCCTGGAGCCAGAGCGGGGGATAGAGGACCTGGCTGGTCCCTTCGGCCACGTGGGGCACGCCGCAGAGGGGCTCGGGGTTCCACAGGGGGAGCCTTCCGGCCTTCAACTGGGAAGCGGAGAACCGGTCGAAGGGAAGGAACTGGAGGAGGTGGTCCCCGAAGGTGGGGGCCGCTTCGTCCAGGAGGGCCCTTCTCTCCCGGGGAGACAGGAGCTCCGAGAAGGGCCGTTGAAGCCTGGGGTCGTAGGGAAGGAGGGCCTTTCCCGGAAAGAGGGCGGGCCCCATGGCCAGAAGACCCAGGAAGAGGAAGACTGAAGCGGCCTTCCATCCTCCGGGAATCCAGCTTCGGGGGCCGCCCGCCCCGCTTCGAAGTGAGTCGAACACTGGAAGGGTTCCCTCCGGGTTCCAAGGGTCTCGGCGGGAAGGAGGATACCAGGAGAGGGGACGGGGCCGTAGGGAGCAGGCCGGGAAGGGCCCTGGAACGGGGGAGCCCCTGCCCTATCCTTGGCCCGGGGAGGGAGGCGAGAGAGGGGTGCGGATGTCCGAGCGAGGTTTCCCCTGGAAGAGAGCCTGCAGGATCTTTCTCCGGCTCCTGGTCTGGGGGGGGCTCTCCTGGGCGGCCCTCCACGCGGGGGCGACCTTCCTGGCCCGGTGGAGCCACCCCTTCCAGCTGGAGTGGTCCGAGGGTTCCACCTTTCTCGAGGCTCTCCGCTTCGCCCGGGAGGGGGTGGTCTACAGCGATCCCTGGAAATCCCTCTTCATTCCCCACCTCTACACCCCTTTGCACCCGGTCCTCCTGGGGTGCCTCCTCGAGGTGTTCCCTCCCGGGTTGGCCCTGGGCCGGGCCTTCTCCCTGGCGGCCACGGCGGTCTTCCTCTTCTTCCTGGAGCGAACCGCCCGGGCGGCGGGAGCCTCCCGGGGAAGGTCCTGGGCGGCGCCGCTCCTTCTCCTTGGCCTTGCCCCGGCGGTGGACTACTGGTTCGACCTGGTGCGGGTGGACATGCTCTTCGCCGCCCTTTTCGGCGCCTCCCTCTGGGCCCTCCTGGCCGCCCTCTCCGGAAAGGGCGGGCGCCGGGCCCTCCCGGCCTCGGCCCTCCTCCTCGTGGGGGCCTTCCTGGCCAAGCAGACGGCCCTGGCCTACGGGCCGGCCTTCTTCCTGGTACTCTGGGCCGCCTTGGGGTTCCGCCGGGCCTTCCGGTGGGGACTCTGGGCGGGAGGCGCCCTGGCGGGATCGATCCTGCTCCTCCAGGCCTGGAGCGGTGGCTGGTTCTGGTATTACGCATTCTCCGTCCTGGGAAGACATCCCTCGGTGGAGTCCCAGGCCAAGTGGGCCTCCCTGGGGGCCTCCCTCCTCCCCCTCCTTCCCCTCCTGGCCGCCGGCCAGGCCGGTTGGGTCTCGGGACCCGGCGCCGCCGCGAGGAGGGCCCTGGCCTTTCTCACCCTCTGGGGTTTCCCTTTCGCCGCCTATGCCTTTCTCAAGCATGGAGGGTTCACCAACGCCTGGATCCCCCTTTTCGCCACGGCCCTTCCCCTGGCCGCGGCCGCTCCGGGAGGGTGGGGGGCCTTCCTCTCCCTCCCGGCAGGGACCCTTTCGGTCCTCCTCCTGCTCGTTCCCCTCCTGCCCTTCGGGTGGTTCCGGAACGGCCGGGAGATCCCCCTTCCGGGGGACCGGAAGGCCCAGGAGGAGGCCGTCGCCTGGATCCGCAGGCAGGGAAAGCGGACCTGGTGTCCCGACAACGTGTGGATCACCTTCAAGGCGGACGGGGAGATCCTGCCCCTGCTCCACCTGGTGGGGGAACTCATGGAAGGGGACCGCCTGCCGGGGCCCCTGGAGGAAGCCTTGAAGGGGCGGGCCTTCCAGGGAATACTCTTTTCCGAAAATACACTGGACCCGGCCTTCCGGGGGCGGACCTCCTGGGACCTCCTCCAGGCCGACCCCCGGTTCCGGAGGGTGGTCTCATGGATCCGGAAGGGCTATGACCTCCCCCGGGGGAGGAGGATTCCCTGGCCCTCACCCTACCTGGGATATCCCAGGGTGGGGGTGATCTTCCGGCCTGCCGTATGGATCCCCAGGAAGGAGGACCGGTGAAGCGCGCCGTGCCGGCTCCCGCCCTGGCCCTCCTCGGAGGGGCGGCCTTCCTGGCCTGGGTTCCCGTGATCGGCCTGGGTTTCCTCAGCGACTCCTTCCTCCTGCCCCTTCTCCTGGACGCCCGGGGGAGTGTGGATTGGGGGCGGATCCTCTCGGAGTGGACCCATCCCTGGATGGGAATCCGGGGGGGGGCGGCCTGGAGGCCCCTGGTGACCCTCCACTACGGCCTGGATCTCTCCCTCTTCGGAATCTCCGCTCCCCCCCTCCACCTGGCGAACCTTCTGGTCCACCTGGCGGCGGGGCTCATCCTCTTCGCCCTCCTGAGACGCCTCCTACCGAAGGAGGGACTTTGGGCCGCCTGGGTGGGGGCCTTCCTCTACCTGGTACATCCGGCCCGGGCGGAAGCAGTGGCCTGGATCGCCGGGAGAGTGGACGTCACCCCCGCCCTTCCCGCCGTCCTGGCCCTCTTCTCTTTCTTGCGGGCCGCCGAATCGGGAGGGAGGAAGCGGGCGGCCTGGACGGCTCTCTCCCTCCTTTGCGCATCCCTGGCCTACGCAGGAAAGGAGATGGCCCTGGCCCTCCCGGCGGGCCTGTTCTTCGTGGAGATCCTCCGGCCCCGCCGGGAAAGGGGCTTCCATCCGGCGGGTTGGATCCTGCACCTCCTTCTCTTCGCCGGAGTCCTGTCCTGGCGGACCCGGGTCCTGGGAGGGCTCACGGGGGGAATGGCGGCCGGTTCCCTTCCTGCGGAATTCCTCTCCACCCTTCCCGGAAAGGCCCGGGCCGCCTTCCTTCCCCCCGGGCCGGGGAGGATCCCGGGGTGGGCCTCTCTCCTCTTCTGGGTCGTCCTTCCTCTCCTGGCGGGACTCACCCGGGGACGAAGGGTCCTTCCGGCCGCGGCGGTCCTGTTCTGGTGGCTCCTCTCCCTGGTCCCTGCAGCACCGGTCCCGGTCTACCCGGACTGGTCGGGTTCCAGGGTGCTCCTCTTTCCCGCTCTTCCAGCGGCGGTCCTTACGGCCCTCCTCCTGGGCCGTCCCGGGAAGAAGGCCGATCTCTGGCCCTTGGGGAGCCTTCGTTGGATTGCGGGGGGAGGGATGTGCGCTCTCGCCCTGGCGGGGCTCCTCTTCCGGCTCCAGGACTGGAAAGGGGCCTGGGCCACGGCGGAGCGGGCCATCCGGTCGGTGGAGGCCTTCCCGGCCCGGCCCGGCGGCGGTCCCCTGGGGCTGGTCCACCTCCCCCTGAGACCCGGCGGAGTCCACCCCTTCCGTTACGACTGCGCCTTCCTTGCCTTCCGGCCGCCCTTCACGGAGAAGGCCCGGGAGGTGCTCGTCCTGGAGGACGCCCTCCTCCCTCCACTCCTGGACGCCGGACCTCTCCACGGGGCGGGACGTTTCTGCCTGGGGTTGCTCGCCTGGGATCCCGGGCTTGGGGCCTTCACCGACCAGAAGACCCGGGGCCCGGGAGGCGGCCCGATTCCCCTGGCAGGGCTCCGAATCCCCAAGGGCCTGGGGACGGTCCGGGAGGGGGGGCTCCAGGTGAGGGCCGGAAAGGATGGGTGGACCCGGCTCGGCCTTCCCCTCCCGCCCGGGCCCTTCCGTGCCGTGGCGGGCATCCGGGTCCGCCTGGAAGGGGCCGGGCCGGGAACCAGGCTGGTCCTGGCCTGGGCCCCTCCCGGCCGGGGGGACCTCCTGGAAGAGGGAGATCCGGCGGAAAGGGGGCCCCTCTTCACCTGTCCCCTCTACCCGGCCGATGAGGGCCGGAAGGTCTGGATCGGGGCCTGCGGGGACAGGGTGGGGTTCTACGGCCTGGACCGGTGGGGCGAGGCCGTGCCCCTGGTCCTGGCCGTGAAAGGGGATGTCCTGGTCACCTCCCTTTCCTGGCTCGGCACCCTGCCCAGGCTCTCCTGGGATCCGCCGGCCCGTCTCGTCCTGGATCCCTCCAGGCCGGTCTTTCCCCTTCCCCCCGGGTTGGAGGGGCCTTCCAGGCTGGTGATCCTCACCCCGTCCCGGATCCTGACCCGGGTCTTCCGGGCCACAGGGGAGAAGGCCCTCTCCCTGGACCGGGAGGGTGGGGCCCTCCTGGGCTTCCTCTGGAGAGCCCTCAGAGGAGGGCGGATCTTCTTCTATTTCGAGCGTCTCGCCCGTCTTTCCGATCCCAGGGGTGTCCTGGCCCGGAGCCTTCCCGCCTGGGCCGAGCTCGGTTCTCCTTCGACGGGGGGCGCCGGAAGAGGTTACTCTTCCTCTGGCGGAACTTCCCACCCCGGCGGAAAGGGGGGGAGACAAGGGGGGCGTCTTCCCCGGGGCACCAGGAACGACCAGGAGAAAACCAGGAAGTGACGGGCCGGCAAGCATCCAAGTCCAAGCCGGAGCAAGTGGTCTTCCGGGGCCTCCCCGCGGCCGGGGAGAAGGGGAAACTCCTGTGGTGGCTCCTGGGTTTGGCCCTCCTGGCTCTTTGGATCCGCCTTTTCCGGATCGAGCTCTGGAGCTTCTGGGAGGACGAGGTCTTCACCTTGAGGGAGATCAGCCGGTCCTGGGGAGACCTGCTCTCCTTCCGGCAGAACCACTATCCCCTCTTTCCTTTGCTGGAGAAGCTCTTCCTTCCTTTCCTTCCCGGCTCGGGGGAAGGGTCCTACAGGCTCCTGGCGGCCCTCTTCGGCGTCCTCTCCGTCCCCTTGCTCGCCGTCTCGGGGAGGGCCCTCCTGGGAAAGGGGCCTGGGCTCTTCGCCGCTTTCCTCCTCCTGGTCTCACCCTGGCACGTCTTCTGGTCCCAGAGTTGCCGCTACTACACCCTCGTGGCCCTCCTGGTGCTTCTCACGGCCTGGGTCTTCTGGTGGGGCATCCAGAAGAAGCGTGGGGACCTGGGGGTCTTCCTTGCCCTTCCCCCGGCGGTCCTGGCCGTCTTCTCCCACCCTTCGGCTGCCTTCGTCCTTCTCGGCCTTGCGGCCTACATGGTGAGGGAACTCCTGGTGAAGCGGGGCCCCGGGGGGAGGAGGGCCAGGAGGAGGGCGATCCTCTTCCTGGTCTTCTCCCTCCTGGCGGGAGCGGCCCTGATGAAGGGCCTCAAGACCTCCCTGGAACTCTACGGTTCCGCCAAGGCGCCCAATCCCTTCCTCCACCTTCCCCACACCCTGGCCTTCTACGTGGGGGTCCCTCTCCTGGCGGGAAGCCTACTCTCGTGGTGGCCCTTGCGAAGGCGGGCTCCCGACGCGGCGGATCTCCTCCTCCTGCTCATCGCCGTTCCCTCCGTAGGGGTTACGGTTCTAGGTTTCTGGGTTCGGGTGACGGCCCAGTACCTCTTCTACACCCTTCCCTTCTTCTGCCTGCTCTCGGCCTGGGGGGCCTGGGCCTTGTGGGAGAAGGGGCGGAAGGGGGCCGAAGGGGGGCGGACACTTCCCTCCCTGCTGGCCGCCGGGCTTCTCGTCGTCCCCCTTCTCTGCCAGCTCTATCTCTATTCCTTCCACGAATACGGCTGGAGGCCCCGCTGGCGGGAGGCGGCCCGTTTCGTGCGGGACCGCCTGGGAGAGGGCGAGAAGGTCGCTGCGGCGAACTCCACTCCCCTGGAGTACTACCTCAACCCCTACCCTTCCTTCACGGGGGATATGCCCCGCTTCGTGGAGGACCTGGAATCGTGGAACATCTCCAGGAAGGTGGAGGCCCTCCTGGAGAGCGGAAAGAAGTCCTGGATCGTGGTGAACCTTCCCTTCTTCCTGGAGAAGGATCCTTCGGGAAGGCAACTGGACCGGATCCTGGCGAACTACCGGCTGGCCGCCCTCTATCCGGCCTTCGCCGGGCCCAGGGACCTGGGCCTCTACGTGTTCGAGCGCCTTCCTTCCGAAAGAGGGGGGAGCGGTGGTTCCTCCCCGGGGGGAGGGGAGACCTCCTCCTCTTCCTCCCGGTAGCGCCATCCCTTGCGGGGAACCGGATCGAAGCCGCATCCGCCGAAGGGGTGGCACCTGAGGATCCTCAGGATTCCCAGGAGAGGGCCCACCAGAGGGCCGCGGATCCTGACGGCCTGGAGGAAGTATTCCGAGCAGGAGGGAACGAACCGGCAGGTCCTGGGCTTCCAGGGGCTGATGAAGATCCGGTAGGCCCGGACGGGGAGGCAAAGGATCTCCCCGAGGAGCCGGCCCGGAAGCTTCCGGAGAGGGACTTTCACCTCCGCCTCCTGTTCCTCCCCCCCCGGCGCGGCCCGGGTTTCTTCTCGAGGAGTCGGACCGCCTTGGGAAGGAGGAACTCCATCTCCTCCTTCACTTCCTCCATGGAGGGCGAAGAACCTTCCATGGGGCGGGATCCGATGACCACCACGTCCAGGCCGGGGGGAAGGCCGGGCCTGGCCAGGCGGAAGGCCTCCCGGCAGATGCGCTTGAACCGATTCCGCTCCACCGAGGAGCCGAATTTGCGGGAGATGGAAAGGCCGAGCCTTGTGAAGGGCAGGCCGTTCCTGCGGACCACGAGAAGGAGTCTCCTTCCCCGGACCCGGACCCCCTGGGCGTAACAGGCCCGGAATTCCCGGGTCGTCTTCAGGCGGAAGGCCGCCGGGAAGGCGAAGGTCTTTTCCCCCATGGGCTCAAACCGCTTTCTCCCCGGCTTCCTGGAGGGCTTCCCTGAGGGCGCGGATCCGTTGGGTCTCGCCCAGGGCCAGGAGGACGTCCCCCTCCTGGATCACCGTCTCCCCCGAAGGATTGAACTGCATGGTCCCGTCCTTCTTGAGGATGGCCACCACGATGAGACCGTAGCTCTTGCGCACCGGTGAGTCCAACAGGCTCTTGCCCGCAAGGAGGGATTCGGCCGGGACGGGGATCTCGTCCAGGGCCAGGTTCATGTCGCCTCCGCCCATGGCCAGATCCAGGAACTCCAGGACCGTGGGCTTGAGGATGGCCCGGGCCATGTGGCGACCCCCCAGGCTCTCGGGGGTGATGCAACGGTTGGCGCCGGCCCGGTAGAGCTTCTTCTGGGCCTTCTCGGCAGACGCCCGGGCCACGATGGAGAGCCCCCGGTTGAGGAAGCGAGCCGTCATGGTGAGGAAGACGTTCTCCGCATCCGAGCCCAGGACGGCCAGGAGACCCTTGGCCCGCTGGATCCCGGCGGCCTTCAAGGTCTCCTCTTCCGTGGCGTCTCCCACGACACAGGTATACCCCTGGGCCGCGGCCTTCTGGAGGGCTCCCTCGTCCCGGTCCACTACGACGAAGGGGACTCCCGCGGCGGCGAGTTCCTGGCAGACCAAGAGGCCGATCCTGCCCGCTCCGCAGACCACGTAGTGGTCCTTCATGCTTTGCACTTGTCTTTCCATCCTGATCCTCCCCAGGATCCTTCCCAGCTCTCCCTCCAGAAGCCCTTGGACGGCCAACCCCGAGAGGTAGATGGCCAGGGTGACGCCCACCACGATCAGGGCGATCATGATTCCCATTCCAGCCGGGGAGAGCTTGGTCGGAGTTCCGAATCCCACGGTGGAGAGGGTGATCACCACGGTATAGGCCGACTCCAGGGCCGTCCATCCCTCGGTGAAATGGAGGCTCACCCCGGCGGAGACCGCCAGGGCCAGGAAGAGGGCGATGAGGAGGACGATCCTCCGGGTCCGCCGTTCTTGGGGGTTGTTCTGGATCGGGGCCATTCGTCCCTGGTTGGTGCCTGTGTCGTTCGGGGACGAGTCTACCCTGGGCGGGGGAGAAATCACGGCCGAGCCGTTCCACTCCGGAAAGGATCGCCGGAAAGGAGAGGGAATGGAGGAAAGCCCCCTACGCCCGGGGCGGGAAAGAAGTAACATGGAAAGGCAGGGAAACCCGGAGAAGAAGGATGCAGGCCTCCTCCTGAGGCGGAGTTTCGAGCATGGGCGAGGATTCCAGGGAGAAGATCATTCCCCGGCCGCCGGCCTACCCGGTGGTCCTTTGTGTCTCCGGCAAGGAGGGCCAGGAGGAGGTGAAGGCCCTCGTGGAGCGCCTCAAGGCGGCGGGCCGGGAAGTCCTGGTGGCCCACAGGCCCCTTTGCGAACACCTGGCCGGAAGGAAGGTCTCCGCCAGGGAGCGCCTTCCCGGGAGGCTCAAGGCCGAGAAGGTCCACTGGGTCGGCCTGGGTGCCTGCGCCCAGGACACCTTCCTCGCCCTGTGCGACTCCGGAGAGGTGGCTTCCCTGGTCCTCCTGGACCCTCAGCTCCCCGACCAGGAGCCCAGCCACCCGGGCCGGCCCGACGTGCCCAAGCTCCTGGTGCAGAAAGTGGAGGGAAAGTCCAGGAAGAAGGCCGTCCCCTCCCTTCCTCCCCGTTTCCTGGCCAACCTGATGGGCCCCGTGGAGGTCCGGGTGGTCCGGGAGAAGAAGAAAGAGAAGAAAAAAGAAGGAAAGGAAGAGGAGGAGGATCTTCCCCGGGTGATCCTGGAATTCCTCACCCGGGTGGAGGCCCGGGGGAGGGAAGAAGGGGAGTGATCACCTGAGCAGGGCCGCTTCCTGGTAGAGGATCCGCCGGACGGCGTGCCGCAGGTCCCTCTCCCGGAAGGTGGGCTCCACCTGGAATTCCTGGTCCGTTCCGCCGCCGTAACCGGTGACGAGGATGTCCGCCACGCCGGCCCTCTGGGCCGCCAGGATGTCCCTGGTGGAGTGGCCCACCATCCAGCAGCGCCGGAGGTTCAGGTTGTATTCCTGCTGGGCCATCTTGAAGATGCCGATGTTCGGCTTGCGGAATACCGATTCCTTCTTCCACTTGCCTCTTCCCTTGGGATGGAAGGGACAGGTGTAGACCTTGGTGATGTGGACCTCCTTCTTGCGGAGTTCCTCGACGATCCACTCGGTGAGCTTCTCGTAGGCCCTTTCCCCGATCTTCCCGAAGGCGATCCCGGGCTGGTCGGTGGCGATGAAGATGTCGAACTTCTCCGGGTCCACCGCCCTGAGGGCCTCCACGGCGCCGGGGACGAACCGCACCTGCTCGATACTCTTTATGTAACCGTCGGGTTCGATGAGGATGCCGTCACGTTCCAGGAAGATGGCCTGGCGGGTCATGTTCCACATGGAAATCTCCGTCCTTTCTGCAGGGGCGGAAAAATTTGAAAAGGCCCCTGGTTCCGGCTTTATCGGAGATTTCTTGACCCACCTTGAGGCGTTTTCTAGGTCTCCTCCCTGGAGGGGGGCCGGGCCGAGAGGAGGGGGATCCGGCGGGCTCCCGGCGGAGGGAGGGCCCCTCCTTCCGGAGGAAAGCGCAGGGGAACGATCCTCCGGGCCAGGGGGAACCTCTCCCGGATGGCTCCTTCCAGGCCCCGGTCGCCCAAGGCTTCGGGCGGCACGACCACCAGGGCCAGGGCTCCCCGGGGAGGGGATTCCAGGAGGCGGGCCGGTGAAGGGGCGGGGGAGGGGGGGCCTTGGCCGGGACCGTCCTCCAGGACCAGGTAGCCCGCCAGGGGGATGAGTCCGCCGGCGTTCTGGAAGCCCCACTTCACCCCCTTGAGGGCGGTGTTGAGGATCTGGAAGGGGAGGTAGAGGATCTGGCAGGCCGGCAGGGGAGCCAGGAGGAGGGCCGCCGAGAGAAAGGCCTTGCCGAGCTTCAAAGTCCCCCCATGTCGTGTCTGGTAAGGAAGTCCATGGCCTCCTTGATCCTGGGATCCTCCCTGGGAAGGAGGCTCCTTCCCACGAAGGTCTTGTAATCGTTTGCGGCAGCTTGGATATGTCCGAGCTTGGCCTCGACCCGGGCCCTGTTGAAGTATTCGTTCACCAGGTTGGGATCCAGTTTGAGCAGGGTGTTCAGCTCCTTCAAGGCCTCATCAAAGCGACCGAGCTTGTAGAGGATGTTGGCCGCCAGTCCGCGGCAACCCTTCTCCCTCTCCTCGATGGTCCTCAGTTCGGCCCAGAGCTTGTCCTCCCTGTCCTTGGAGAGGGCCATCTTCAGGTCCCTTTCCAGGATCTGCTTGCGCCTCGCCGCGGCGACGCGGATGTAGCGCTCTATGAGTTTCAGGCCCTCCTCCTTCTTTCCCAGGGCCACTTCCACCAGGGCGAGGGAGTAGAGGGCCAGGATGTTCCGGGGTTCCTGGGCCAGGACCTCCTTGAAGGCCTTCTCGGCCTCCAGGAAGTCCTTCCGGGCCTGGGCCTTCATCTGGGCGAGCTTCCTCTTGGCCTCCTCCCTGCGGGCCGCGGGGATCGTCCCCTCCCGAAGGGCCTTCTCCAGGTTCACCGTGTAGTCCCTCTCCTTGATGGCCCGGCCCTGGAGGGCAAGGCCCAGGCCCAGCTTGGCCCGGGCGAGGCCCGAGCTGAAGAGGCCGCCCTGGGCGGCCTTCCGGAACAGGGCCAGGGCGTCTTCGAAGAAGGAGGGGTCCCGCTTGGCGTACTTCAGGAAGATGAAGCCCTTCAGGGTGAGGAACTTGGGGTCTTCCGGGGAGAGTTCCAGCCCCCGGTCCACCTGGTCCAGGGCCTGGGTGAGGCGATCGTGCTCGTAGTAGCCCTTGGCCCGGGTGAAGAAGCCCGCCAGCCGCTCTCTTTCCGCACTGGATCCGCCGAAGATTCCACATCCTTGGAGGAGGATCAGGGGGACCAGGACGAGGGATGGACAGCGCATGGAACCTCTCTGCTGGGGAAGACCGAATCGGAAGACCGCTGGTCCAGCCACCCTAACCCCGGCGGAAAGGCTGTCAAGGCGGGGCCGCCCGGGGGATGCCCTCCCCGGGCGGCCGGGAGGCTAGCGCATCCTCAAGACGCAGGTGTTGGAGGCACCCGTGAAGGTTCCCTTGTCCATGTCCACCACAACCGCTCCGACCCAGAAGTCCAGGCCCGTAAGGTAGGGGTCGGCCGCCATGGCGATGGGGCCCGTGTCGTAGACGCCGTCCCAGAAATCCGGGGGGAAGCCGGCGGGTTTGTCCTGCCGGAAGGGGCCGAAGCAGTGGAGCAGGGAGACCAGGAGGGTGAGGCTGGGGTCGGCCGGGTTCATCAGGAGTCCTTCCTGGGTGCCCGAGAGGGCGAAGAAGGTGCCGGGCCGGCCCTGGAGGTTCAGGAGGAGGAAGGCCCAGTGCCTCCCCGCCCCTGCGTCCTGCCAGGATTCCAGGCGCCAGCCCAGGGAGCCGCCTTTGGATGCCAGGTCCGTCCAGATGGACCCTACACCCAGGTCCTGGACGTAGGAGGAACCCTTCACGGCCGACGTGCACCAGGGCTGGAGGATGGGCTCCACGAAGGCGGGTTCGATCCAGATCTCTCCCGCCGGATAGGGGCTCCTGGGGTCGGCGGTCTTCTCCGTTCCGTCGAAGAGCCCCGTCCTTCCAGATACGGCCAGGTGAAAACCGCTGAAGGAGCCCTGGGGGGCCTTGGAGTAGTTTTCCGAGGCGGTCAGGCAGAGGCGGGCGCCGTCGCCGGAAGCGTGGGTCTCGCCGGCCGTGGCCATGAGGCAGACGGCGAAAGGCCGGTCGTGGAGGGCGTCCGAGACGGGAACCGCCGCAGGGGCGCCCAGGGTCCAGTTGATCCGCCAGAAGCCCGAGGAATTCCCCGAGGAGGACTTGGGAAGGGCGATCTTCCCGAACTGGTATTTCACCAGGAGCCGGCGGAAGTCGGGCACGAGCCTCCCCCGGGAGTCCCGGGAGGCGGCGTAGACGTGGACGTCCGGGTGGTCCAGGGGGGTGCGGGCGTCCATGTCCTCCACGCAGGTTTCGAACCCCGAGAGGAGGAGCTTCCCCTTGGGGACCAGGAGGGAATCCCCTTCGAAGACCTTCCAGAGGCAGTCGCCCGGGGCGTTCCCCCTCCGGGACCGGAACCCGGGGAACTCCACCGGGAGGGGCTGGATCGTGGTGTTGTGGGCGGTCAGGCCGTTCTGGTTGTAGAGGGGCGCCGACTGGGCCCAGAGGGGGGCCGAGAGCCCCAGGAGGGCGGCGTGGATCTTCCCCCGGATTCTCCTCATGACATCCTCCCCTTTCCTTTTCCCCGTTCTCGGGCGGGGAAGTCTAGCCCGGGTTTTCCTTCCAGGCCGGCGGAAGCGCCGTTTTTTTCGACACCTTGTCTCGACAGGAGGCGTTTTCGTGTCGATCCGGGCCGCCGGGGGCTTTCGGTAGCCCCCAGGGAAGGCCTTTTCCTCCCCTTCCCTGGGGGAAAGACCCTCCACCCGGGCCTCTTCCTCTCCTCCCGGACGGCCGTGAGCTTCCACACGATGCCGGGCCCCTCCATGTGGAGTCCCCTCCGTTCCCGGAGGTCGGCCCTCCCGGCACAGATCTCCCCCTTGGCTCCCCCGGCCCGGGTCGGATCCTCCCGGGCCGGGGGAGTCCCCCGGGATCTCTGCCGGGGATGGGCTTCCGGTGCCCCGGGCGGAGGGCGGTCATCCCGACCAGCGAGTGGTGGATCGTGGCGCCCCGGGTGGGTCCCTTCATTCCCGGGATCCTGGATTACGGAAGGCAGGAAACAGTGTCGCCGGCGGGGAGGACCACGATACCGAGGAACCCGGGGAAATCACCCCGGGGGGGCTCCATCGTGTCTCCCCCAACCTGTTTCGCGCCCCCATCCGCACCGGAGGGAGGGGGCCGGAGGTCCGCCCGGAACGGCGGGGGGGTAACCGTAATTGTTACAGGCCCGATGCAGGGGGGGGGCGCGCCTGCGGGCGTCTTCCGGTAGGCTGGGGTTCGTCCATTTCTCATTCCACTTCCTTTTCCACGAAGGAGGTCTCCCATGCCCGATTCCGGTCCTTCCTCCCGGGTCGTCCCGGTTCGTTCCCTTTCCCCCGGCGGGCCGCCCCTTCCCGCAGGTCCGCCCGAAGAACTCGCCCCCTGGCGGCCCACCTCCCAGGATCCCTGGAACCTGGAGAAGGCGGCCCACCTGCTCCGGAGGACCGGCTTCGGTCCCACTCCCGAAGAGGTGGAGTTCGTCCTGGCCCTCGGGCCCGACCGGGCGGTGGACGCCCTGCTCACGACGGCTCCCCACCCGGTTCCGACCCACGGCACCCACGTCCTCCCCTCGGGGGAGATCCTCAACCTGGGGACCCTGGCCGGCCAGAGGGCCATGCTCCTCTACACCCAGTCCCACACGCCCTATCCCTTCCAGGAGAAGATGGCCGCCTTCTGGCTGGACCACTTCTCCGTAGGTCTCAAGTCCTCCGCCTTTCCCGAGCCCATGGGCGTCCACGCGGCGACCCTCAGGACCCTGGCGCTCTCTTCCTTCAAGGAGATCCTTCTGGCCGTAACCAAGGACCCGGCCATGCTGGTCTGGCTGGACAACTGGCTCAGCAGGGCCCGGAAGCCCAACGAGAACTACGGGAGGGAGCTCCTGGAGCTCTACACCATGGGCGTGGGAAGCGGCTACACGGAACAGGACGTCAAGGAGGCGTCCCGGGCCCTCACGGGACACACCCTGCGGCCGAGGAACCAGTACTACTTCAACCCCTCGACCTGGTATCACGACTACGGAGTGAAGACCGTCCTGGGGAAGAGGATCTACAACCCCTATCCCAACGGCGCCAAGGACCTGGACGACCTGCTGGACATCGTCCTGGACCACCCGGCCACGGCGAAGTTCCTGGCCCGGAAGATCTGGGAATACTTCGTCTACCTCGATCCCGGGACCGCCCTCGTGGACTACCTGGCCTATCTCTTGCGGAAGGACGGATACAATATCCGGTCCTTCATGAGCATCGTCCTCCGTTCCAAGGCATTCTACTCCGCCGCGGCCTACAGGGCCCTGGTGAAGGACCCCCTGGACTACTGCGTGGGCCTGGCCCGTTTCCTCCACGCGGGGGTCTCCTATACGGGCATGGGCGCCCGGGTGGTCCTCCAGGGGTATCCCCTCCTCAATTTCGAGAACCCCTCGGGCCTTCCCGACGGGGCGGCCTGGATCAATTCCCAGACCCTGATCGAGCGGGCCAACTACGCCGAGGCCCTGATCCAGCAGGGGGGGCGGACCAACCTGAAGGCCACTTTCGACCCCTTCCGGGAGATCAAGCGGAAGGGGCTCGCCTCCGCCGCCGGGGTGGTGGACCACTACCTCCTTTACATGGTGGACGGAAAGGTGCCGCCGGCGGTGAGGTCCAGCCTGGTGGACTACATGAACCGCATCGACAGCGGCCCCAGGAAGTTCGACGTCCGGAACGCCGCCCACGTCAGGCAGAAGGTGAGCGGCCTGGTCCACCTGATCGCGGCCCTGCCGGAATTCCAGATGAAATAGGAGGAGAGCATGAAGACGACGCGGCGCGACTTTCTCTCGAAGAGCCTCTCGGCGGGCCTGGCCCTCCCTCTCGGCGCCCGGATCCTTTCGGGCGGGGGGCTGGACAAACCGGGGGACAAGATCCTGGTGGTCTTCCAGTGGATGGGCGGGGTGGACATCCTGAACACCCTGGGCCCCATGGGGCACTCGGTCTACAAGGCCGCCCGTCCCACCCTGGCGATTCCCACATCGAAGGCGATCAAGCTGGCTTCCGGATCGGATCTCTATCTCCATCCGGCCTTGAAGGATTTCAAGGCCCTCTGGGACGCGGGAGAGATGGCCGTGATCCAAGGTGTGGGGTATCCCAAGCCCAACTTCTCCCACTTCCAGGCGATGAAGTACTGGTACGCGGCGGATCCGACCATCCTGAACGTCGCCCGGGGCTGGCTCGCCCGCTACCTGGACCTCTACGCCGGCGGCTCGGCCCTGCCCGCCCTGGATTTCCAGCGCGGGATGAGCCCCGTCTTCACGGGCCATCCCGTTCCGGTGGTGGGGAACATCGCCAACTTCCGGTTCCGGACCGATCCCTACACCAGGATCGACCGGGGCCTGGAGGAGAAGAAGCTCAGGGCCCACGCCTCCCTGGCCAGGCCCGGGGCGCACCCCCTCCTCTCCTTCACGGCGGCGGCACAGGCTGCCGCCTTCGACGCGGCGGACACCCTTCAGAAGACGGGGAAGAACTACAAGCCCGCCGTGACCTACCCGGCCGGAAATCCTCTCAACCGGACTTTCCAGCTCCTGGCGCGCTACATCATCCACGGCCTGAAGACCCACGTCTACTACCTCTTCCTGGGCGGGTTCGACACGCATTCGGCCGAGGCAACCCGGCTGGAGGTCCTCCTTTCCCGGGTGGGTCCAGTGATCAAGGCCTTCTTCGACGACCTGAAGGCCCAGAACCCGGCGGCCGCCAAGAAGACGATCCTCTTCCAGTGGAGCGAATTCTCCAGGAGGATCGGGGAGAACGGAAACGCCGGGACGGACCACGGAGCGGCCACCTGCAACTTCGTTTTCGGCCCTTCCGTGAAGGGCGGGCTCTACGGAACCTACCCGGACCTCTCCAAGGCCTCCCCTCCCTACAACAAGGCCAACCTGGTCTACACCACCGATTTCCGCCGGGTCCTGGCGGAGATCGTGGACAAGTGGCTCGAGGGCTCCAGCGCAAAGGTCCTTCCCCCGGGGAGCCCCACCAAGCACCTGGGATTCCTGCCTTGAAAGGAGCGACGACGATGAGACGCCTCGGAACATGGATCTTCCTTTCCGCCGCCGCCCTCGCCCCGCAGGCCCCGGCCCAGACGACCCTGACCGTTCCTCCCTGGAGGGCCACCTCGGAGGGAAGCGGCGCAGGGATCCTGCCCTTCGGATACAACAGGGTCCGCCTCACCCAAGTGGTCTCCAGGACCATGCTCAAGGGCCTGGGCGGTTCCGCCCTGGTGAAGGAGATCGACTACAGGGGGGACGGAAAGATCGCCGGCACCATGAGCCGGCCGGCCTCGGTCTCCTGGACGGTCCGGATGGCCAACCTGGCGGTCTTCCCTCTTCATCCGACGCCCCGCTTTCCCGATACGACGGGTCTCACGACGGTCTTCAAGCCCAGGACGGTGAACTGGCCGGCCCTGGCGGCGCCCGCCGTTCCCCCGGCCCCCTGGAACGTTCGTTTCCCCCTGGACGTCCCCTTCTCCTACAAGGGGGGTAGCCTGGTGGTGGACCACTACTCTTACGACCTGAAAACGGGAAGGATCTACACCTACGCCTGCGACTGGGAGGTCTCCTCCCCGGGGACCGGGGGAAAGGTGGTTCCCTTCGGAGCAGGCTGTCCTTCCGGGGCGAACCGGGCCACGGGATACGCACCGGCCCCGGGAGGGGGAAGCCTGGCCCTGTTCCTCCACGGTGCGCCGCCAGGGGGGACCGCCCTGGCATGTCTCGGCACGACCGCCTCGACATGGGGAGGCCTTCTCCTCCCCTTCTCCCTGTCCGGAGTCGGGCTTCCCGGGTGTTTCCTCTATACCGAAATCGTGACCATGCTCCCCGTCAAGGTGGGGCTCTCCGGCATGGGGGAGACCTTCCTCCCCGTTCCGGGCTCACCCGAGCTCCTGGGCGGAAGGCTCCGGGCCCAGTTCCTGGTCCTCCAGGATCCCCGGGTGAACCCGGCCCTTCCCCTGACCGCCTCGGAGGGGCTGGACATCCGCTTGGGGTCCCGCATGGGAGGCCGGAGACCGGCGATGTACGTGATCCAGGGAGTCAACTTCCAGGCCCGGACCAAGTGGGGCTTCCTCTTCGAAGGGGAGGGGCCGGTTTTTCGTCTCAAGACTTGAGGAGGGGCCTTTCCCTCCGGCCTCCAGCAGGGAGGCAAGGTGGGGCGGGCCCCTTCCGCCCCTCCTCCCGGCCCGGGCCCCGGCAGGGGCCCTGCCCGGCCTGGTTCTTCGGACCGGCCCGAAAGGCCGGGCCCGGCCGCCCGGGAGGGCTCCCTCCGGGAGGGCCCTGGGAAGTCTTTCTCCAGACCTTCCAGCTTGTTCTCCCAGGCGGGTTGTTTCCCGCTCCCCTTCTCCCTAACCTCGACTCCCCGGGAAGAGGAGGAGGGAGGCCGGAACGAAGGGGGAGGCTCCTTTGGGCAACAGGATCGGAATCCGCGAAGAAGACAAGAATCCCTGGGAGAGGCGGTCCCCCTTGGTGCCCTCCGACGTGGCCCACCTGGTGGGGGAAGGGGTGGAGGTCTGGGTCCAGTCCTCCAAGCGGCGGGCCTTCTCGGACGAAGAATTCGCCCGGGCCGGGGCCAAGGTGGTTTCCGACGTGGGACCCTGCGAGTTCGTCCTGGGGGTGAAGGAGATGCCCGATTCCTTCTTCCGGCCCGGCGGGGGATACGCCTTCTTCTCCCACACCATCAAGGGCCAGCCCCACAACATGGGGATGCTCCGCACCCTGGTGGAGAAGGGGGCCACCTTGCTGGACTACGAGATGATCCGGGACGAGGAGGACCGGAGGCTCATCTTCTTCGGCCGTTACGCCGGCCTGGCCGGCATGGCCGACGCCCTCTGGGCCCTGGGGAGGCGCCTGGAAGCACAGGGGATGAAAACCTCCTTCCTGGAGCTGAAGCCGGCCCACCAGGCGGGAGATCTACGGGCCCTGAAAGAGGAGATCCAAGGGCTTGGCGAGAGGATCGCCCGGGAGGGGATCCCCGGCGGGATCGCTCCCCTGGTGGTGGGAATCACCGGCTACGGCCACGTGTCCCAGGGTGCCCAGGAGATCCTGAACCTCCTTCCCCTGGTGGAGGTGACCCCATCGGAACTCCCCCGGTTCGTCCGGGAGAATCCTGGACTTGGGGACAAGGTGGTGAAGGTGGTCTTCAAGGAGGAGGACCTGGTCGTTCCCAGGGAGGAGGGGGCCTCCTTCGACCTTAGGGAGTACTACGACCATCCCGAACGTTACAGGCCCATCTTCCCCTCCTATCTTCCCTACCTCACCCTCTTGGTGAACGCCATCTTCTGGACGCCCAAGTATCCCAGGCTCGCCGCGAGGGAGGACCTGGCCGGCCTCTTCCGGTCCGGGGAGGTCCCCAAGCTCCGGCTCGTGGCGGACATCTCCTGCGACATCGACGGGCCCCTGGCCTGCACCGTGAGAGAGACCGATTCGGGGGATCCTGTCTTCGTATACGATCCTACCACGGGAGAGGCCCCGTCGGGCTTCGAGGGGAAGGGAATCGCCGTCCTCGCCGTGGGAAACCTCCCGGCCGAAATCCCCAGGGATTCTTCCCAGGGGTTCAGTTCGGCCTTGGCCCCCCTGGTTCCCTTCCTCGCCTCGGCGGACCTCTCGGGCCCTCTTCCGGCGGCGGGATTTCCCCCCGAACTCGCCCGGGCGGTGATCCTCTGGAAGGGGGAGTTCACCCCGGCCTTCCGTTACATGGAGGGCTTCCTCGACGGCAGCCGGAAGGGGGAAGAGTGAAGAAGGTCCTTCTCCTGGGCGCGGGGAGGGTGGCCCGCCCTCTTGCGGAATACCTGACTGGGCTCTCCTGGGTGGAGCTGCGGGTCGGGAGTCTCTATCCCGAGGAGGGGAAACGCCTCCTGGAGGGCCTGGGGCGCGGGTCTTCCTTCGTCCTGGACGCGAGGGACGAGGCCGCCCTGGCCCGGGCCGTGGAAGGGGCCGACCTGGTGGTCTCCCTCCTTCCCGCCTCGGAACACCCCCGGGTGGCCCGGGTCTGCCTGGAGAAGGGACGCCACCTGGCCACGGCGTCCTACGCCGGGAAGGAGATGCGGGCCCTCGACGGAGAGGCGCGCAGGAAGGGCCTGGTCCTCCTGAACGAATGCGGCCTGGACCCCGGCCTGGACCACATGTCGGCGGTCCGCATGATCCGCCGGATCCACGGGGAGGGGGGGAGGGTCCTGGCCTTTCGTTCCTTCTGCGGGGGCCTTCCCGCACCGGAGGCGAATACCAACCCGATCGGATACAAACTTTCCTGGTCCCCCGAGGGAGTCCTGGCCGCGGCGGTCCGGCCCGCCCGTTTCCTCGAGGGCGGCAAGGTCCGGGAGGTCGAAGGAAGGGATCTCTTCCTCCATTGCCGGCCCGTGACCGTGCCCGGCCTGGGGACTTTCGAAGGCTATCCCAACGGCGACTCCCTTCCTTACAGGGATGCCTACGGGATCGGCGAAGCCGGGGACCTCCTCCGGGGAACCCTCAGGAACCCGGGGCACTGCGAGGCCTGGTCGGCCTGGGTGCGCATGGGCCTTCTGGACGGGGAGAGGATCTTCGACCTTTCCGGGCTCACCTGGGCCGGCTTCAGCCGTGCCCTGGGCGAGGGCCATCCCGGGGAGGATCCCCGGAAGGCACTTGCCGGCAAGGCCGGGGTGGAGGAAGACCACCCCGCCCTGCGGAACCTGGAGTGGCTGGGGTTCTTCCGCGAGGACCCCCTCCCCGTGGAGAGGGCCTCGGCCAGGGAGCTCCTGGCCCGAAGGATGGGAGAGTTGTGCCGTTTCCAGCAAGGAGAGCGGGACATGGTGGTCCTCCAGCACGAGTTCCGGGTTTCCCGGCCCGGCGGGAAGGAGGGCCTTTGCTCCTCCCGCCTTGTGGCCTTCGGCGAGCCTGGCGGGGATACGGCCATGGCCAGGACCGTGGCCCTTCCTTTGGCCGTGGCGGTGAAGCTCCTTCTTTCGGGGGAGGTGGCGTTGAAAGGCCTGGTCCTTCCCGTTGAGCCCCTTCTCTACGAACCCGTCCTGAAAGAGCTCGAGGAAGTGGGGATCCGCTTCCAGGAGGAGTGGGGCCCGGCTGGGCCGAATTGAGGAGTTCCGCCTGGGCCCTTTTCTTTTGCCTGGGATTCCAGGGAACCCAGGGACCGGCTGGACAGTATTCTCTACAAGGGAGTTGTCCAACTGGGCCCGTGTGTATCGGGGCGGGACAGCATTCCTCAAATCCTGCTTTCGACCTCAAATCCTGGTTTCGACCTTGAACCAATGAGTCCCTGGCATGCAGGGAGTGTGAAGGATGAAAAAGGTTTTCCCGTGGTTTCGAAAAGGTGGGTTGTTTCTCTCCCTCCTCGTTCCGGCGGCCGCCGGGGCCGCCGCCCAGGGGGGGGACGTGCTCCTTCCCATCGTGGGTAGGATCCAGCCCTGGTCCTATTCCAGCCCAGCCTTGGACAACCCCACGGGCAAGACTCTCCCGGTCCTGGAGAAGGTCTTTCGAAAGGCCGGTGCATCCTTCCTTCAGTTGGAATTCCGGGAGGTGGTCCTGGGAAGGGGGAGCTTCCTGGAGGTCTCTTCCCTCCAGGACGGGGCGTCCGAGAGGCTCGACGCCCGGATTCTGGAGACCTACGGGCCCTATAGTTCCTTTTTCAACGGGGACGCCGTGAAGGTCCGCCTCTTCGCCGGGCCTCACACCAAGGGGAACCGCTTCGGGGTGAAGACCCTGGGATGGGGGCTTCCCGGGGGGACGGCCACTCCCGTTCCCGCCACTCTCTGCGGGCCGGACAACCGGGTTCTTTCCCGGGACAGGCGGGTGGCCCGGGCCCTCCTCCGGATGTCCAACTACTACTCCGTGGGAACGGCCTGGCTCATCAACAAGAAGAATTGTTTCGTCACGGCCGGCCACGTCCTGGGAGCCAAGTCCCTCACCACGCTCAACGTCCAGTTCAACGTTCCCCTCTCGAGCTCGAGCGGAGGGATGCGTTTCCCCTCCCCCAAGGACCAGTATACTTGGGCGGGATTCACCCAGAGGGCGTTCCAGGTCGGCGGCCCCGGCATGGATTGGGGGGTCTTCCTCACGCTGAAGAACGTGTATACGGGGAAATACCCTGGCGAAGTGCAGGGAGACTATTTCCGGATTGGAGGGTATCCAGGGGCCGGAGCGAAGCTCAGGGTCACCGGGTACGGGACGGATTCCACTCCCAGGTCCTACAACCTGGTCCAGCAGACCGGCACGGGTCCGCTCGCCGGGATCTCGGGGTCCGCGATCCGTTACAGGGTGGACACCATGGGCGGAAATTCCGGTTCCCCCGTCATCATGGCCGCCACGGGTATGGCCGTCGGGATCCACACCCACGGCGGATGCACCTGGTCGGGCGGATACAACACGGGGACCTTCTTCACCTACGGTCCCTTCGCGGCGGCGGTGAAGAAGTTCACAGGGACCTCCAGGGCGGGGGCGTACAAGGTCTTCGGGCAGGGGTGCAAAGGCCCGGCCGGGGTTCCCCTCCTCGTTCCGGGCGGGGTGCCCGTCCTGGGCAGGACGTTCCGGGTGGACCTCTTCTACCTGGCCCCCAAGACGCCGGCCTTCCTCCTCACTGGGTCTTCCATGGCCCGGTGGGGAAGGGCGAAACTTCCCCTGGACCTCTCCTTCTACGGGGCCAAGGGGTGTTCCCTCCTGGTGGGGCCCGAACTCCTGTCGGCCAGGACCATCGGTCCCTTCGGAGGGGCCTATGTCCGGTTCGTGATTCCCAAGCTCCCCGTCCTCGTGGGAGCCCGTTTCTACCAGCAGTGGCTGGTGGGTGATCCGAAGGCCAATCCCCTGGGCCTGATCGTCTCCCCCGGCGGGGCCGCCCTGGTGGGAAAACCCTGATCCTGCCGTAAGGGCCGGGAGCCCCTGTTGGGGCGGTCCCGGGCCGGGCCGGGAGCTCCTTCCTTGACAGGGAGGGGCCGGGGGCGCCCAATAGCCGGGAATTCACCCGAAAACGACCGAACCCCCAGGGGGATTCTGCCATGAACGACACGCGAAACCTGGATTCCTTCGGCGCCCGCAGCGAACTCGAGACTTCGGCGGGGACCTTCGTCTACTACAGGCTGGGGAAACTCGAAGAAGATGGGTTGGGGAAGATCTCCCGCCTTCCTTTCTCCATTCGGGTCCTCCTGGAGTCCCTCCTGCGGAACGAGGACGGCAAGGTGGTGACCCAGGAGAATGTCCGGGCCCTGGCCGCCTACGACCCCAAGGCCCCCGAGCCCAAGGAGATCCCCTTCAAGCCGGCCCGGGTGATCCTCCAGGACTTCACCGGCGTGCCCGCCGTGGTGGACCTGGCGGCCATGCGTAGCGCCATGGCCCGTTTCGGTAAGGATCCCAAGCGCATCAATCCCCAGGTGCCGGCCGACCTGGTGATCGACCACAGCGTCCAGGTGGACTACTTCGACGACCCCCAGGCTGTCCGGAAGAACATGGAGAAGGAGTTCGAGCGCAACCGGGAGCGCTACGAGTTCCTCAAGTGGGGGCAGAACGCCTTCCAGGACTTCCGGGTCATCCCTCCGGGAAGCGGCATCATCCACCAGGTCAACCTGGAGTGGCTCGGCCAGGTGGTCCGGACCCGGGAGATCGGCGGGGTCCCCACGGCCTTCTTCGACTCCCTCGTGGGGACCGATTCCCATACCACAATGATCGACGGACTCGGGATCGTCGGTTGGGGTGTGGGGGGCATCGAGGCCGAGGCGGTCATGCTGGACCAGCCCATCTTCATGCTTCCTCCCCCCGTGGTGGGGGTGAGGATCACCGGGAGCCTCCCGGAAGGCACCACCCCCACCGATGCGGTCCTCAAGCTCACCCAGGTGCTTCGGGCCAAGGGCGTGGTGGGCAAGTTCGTGGAGTTCTTCGGCCCTGGCCTGGAGAGCATGACCGTGGCCGACCGGGCCATGCTGGCCAACATGGCCCCCGAGTACGGCGCCACCATGGGCTTCTTCCCCGTGGACGGAAACACCTTGGATTTCCTCAGGCAGACGGGCCGTTCCGAGGAGCAGGTGGAGCTGGTGGAGGCCTACTGCAAGGCCCAGGGCATGTTCCGGACGAGCGAAACCCCAGATCCCGAGTTCCAGGAGGTGGTGGAGTTCGATCTCTCCCTGGTGGAGCCCTGCATGGCCGGCCCCAAGAGGCCCCAGGACAGGATCCTCCTCAAGGAGATGAAGTCCGCCTGGAAGAAGATGCTCGCCGCCCCCGTGGAGGAAAGGGGCTTCGCCCTGGACGAAGAGGCGGCGAAGCGGACGGCCCGGGCCGCCCTTCCCTCTGGGGAGGCGGAACTCGGCCACGGAGCGGTGGTCATCGCCGCCATCACCAGTTGCACCAACACGAGCGACCCCTTCGTCCTCGTGGGGGCGGGCCTCGTGGCCAAGAAGGCCGTCGAGGCCGGCCTGGCCCGCAAACCCTGGGTGAAGACCAGTCTCGCCCCGGGTTCCAGGGTGGTGACGGAGTATCTCCGCAAGGCGGGCCTCCTTCCCTACCTGGAGAAGCTCGGTTTCTCCGTCGTGGGATACGGGTGCACCACCTGCATCGGCAACAGCGGGCCCCTTCCGGACCCCGTCCGGAAGGCCATTCAGGAGGGGGACCTGGTCGCCGCCGGTGTGCTTTCGGGGAACCGGAACTTCGAAGGAAGGGTCAACCCCTTCGTCAAGGCGAACTTCCTCGCCTCGCCGCCCCTGGTGGTGGCCTACGCCCTGGCCGGGACGGTGGACTTCGATCCCTTCAAGGAACCTCTTGGGACGGGCAAGGACGGAAAACCGGTCTACATGAAGGATGTCTGGCCCACCTCGGCGGAGATCCAGGAAGCCCTCTCCCAGGCCGTCACCCCCGAGATGTTCAAGGAGAACTACGACGGGATCCTCGAGAAGAACGAGCTCTGGAACGCCATCCCCGCCGGGTCGGGGGAACTCTACCATTGGCCGGCCGACAGCACCTACATCCAGGAGATCCCCCTGTTCAAGGACATGCCCCTGGAACCGCCGCCGATCGTCCCCATCGAGAAGGCCCGGGTCCTGGTGAAGGTGGGGGACAGCGTCACCACCGACCATATCAGCCCCGCCGGTCCCATCCCCCTGGAGAGCCCGGCGGCGCGATACCTCATGGAGAAGGGGGTGAAGCCCGAAGAGTTCAACACCTACGGCAGCCGCCGGGGCAACGACCGGGTCATGACCCGGGGCACCTTCGGGAACATCCGGCTCCGCAACCAGCTCGCGCCGGGCACGGAAGGCGGCTGGACCACATCCTTCCTGGACGGGAAGGTGAAGTTCATCTTCGATGCGGCGGAGGAGTACAAGGCCGCGGGAATCCCGACGATCGTCCTCGCCGGCAAGGACTACGGCATGGGTTCCAGCAGGGACTGGGCCGCCAAGGGCACGGCACTCCTGGGGATCAAGGCGGTGATCGCCGAGTCCTTCGAGAGGATCCACAGGAGCAACCTGGTGGGAATGGGGGTCCTTCCCCTGCAGTTCAAGGAGGGGGAGGACGCCGAGACCCTGGGGCTCACGGGCAAGGAGGTCTACACGATCCACGTGGACGACTCCCTCCGGCCCGCCCAGGACGTGAAGGTGGATGTGGCCGGCGAGGATGGAAAGACCAGGACGATCACCCTGAGGTGCCGCCTCGATTCCCCCATCGAGGTGGAATACTACAGGAACGGCGGGATCCTGCAGACCGTCCAGAGGCGGTTCCTGAAGGACTGAGAGCCGCCGGGAGAGGGGGGGGCACGAAAAGGGGAGGCGGCGGGCCCCGGGTCCGCCGGCCTCCCCTTCGTATACGCGGGACTTCCCCCTCCCGCTCTTTCCCACGGGCCTACAGGGGCTTGAAGACCATGACCAGGCCGCCGTTCTTCTTCAGTTTCGGGAAGAACCGGCGGGCGGCGTCGGTGGTGAAGGTCTCCTTTTCGATGCCTTCCCTCCCGGGCGCGTCGCCGTAGGCCTCCACCTTCCAGGATCCTCTGGAGAGGAAACGGGAGAGGGATACGCCCATCCTCTTGCCCCGCTGCACGGGGTTCCCGGCCGCGATGATTCCCACGTACCAGGTCTTCCCCTTGCGGCGTGCCAGGGCCACGAATTTCCCGGGATAGCCTGCCAGGAAGCGGGTCTCGTCCCATGCGACGGGCACCTGGCGGAGCAGGTCCAGGCCCGCCTTGTAGGGGGCCGAGTCGTAGACCCGGGGGGAATCGGCGAAATGTTGGATGCCGGATTCGAAGACGACGGCGAGGGCCAGCTCGTGGCCGGCGGTGGTACGCCTGGTCTTGGCCGAGAAGGTGACGGGCGTGTAGTCCATGGGGCCGACGGCGTTGCGAGTGAAGGGGAGGAGGCAGTTGTGCTCCGGCGTGGGGCGCTTGCTCCACTTGTAGTGCTCGGCCCCCAGGACGCCCTCCCGGGTCATCAGGTTGGGGAAGCGCCTCCTCTCGCCCCTGGGCGGGATGGCGCCGTGGAAGTTGATGAGGAGCTTCTCGGCCAGGGCCGCCTTGGTGACGGCGTCGTAGAAGGCTGTCATCTCCTGGTCGTCCCGGTCCATGAAGTCCACCTTGATCCCGGCGACGCCCCACTTCTTCCAGAGGGAGAGTTCCTTCTTGCGCTTTTCCGGGGTGTCCAGGTCGGTCCAACGGGTCCAGAGGAGGATGGACACTCCTTTCGCCCGGGCGTAACGGATCAGCTCGGGCACCCAGTCGTGGTCCCTCCAGCCCTCGTCCACCAGGCAGTAGGGCCAGCCCAGCGAGGCGGCGAAATCCACGAAGGCCTTCTGCTTCTCCAGGCTGTGGGGGCTCCTGGACTCGGACCACCAGGACCAGGCGCACTTGCCCGGCCGGATCCAGGATGTGTCCTTCGCCTCGGAAGGCCTGCTCAGGGCCTCGATCAGGGTGGATTCCACGATGTCCCCCAGGCCGCCCGCCAGGATCACCCGCCACGGTGCGGCAAGGGGGGCCTCGTCCCGGATGGGCGGAACGGGGAGGAAGATCTCCAGCTCGGGTTTCGAGGGATCCAGGATGGAGAGGTTGGCTGCGGCGTATTCCCCGCCCAGGTCGGCTTCGTGGATGAGGGCCCATGTGTTCCCCTCACCCGGGGCCTTCACGAGCAAGGGGAGGCCGTATCGACCGGCCTGGAAATCCTTGCCCAGTTCCCCTTCCTGGAAGAGTTGCTCGTAGTTCCGCTTCCAGGGGAGGATCCAGGCCCGGGTTCCCCGGGGGAAACGGAAGAAGGTCCTCTCCCGCTCCACCAGGATCACACCTTTCCCGGGGAGGATGTAGCGGAAGGCCGCTCCGTCCCGGGCGGTCCGGAAGACGAGGACAAGTTCCCTTCCCCCTTCGTTCTTGAAGGTCAGCCTCAGTTCGTTGAACCGGTATTCGTTGACCAGGCGCTTTCCCGTGGTGAGGGTGAAACGCTCGAGGACGGGGCGCCTGTCCGCCTTCTGGAAGGCCAGTCCCCGGAGGAAATTCCCCTCCTTTCCCCAGAGTCGGAGGCCCAGGGGGGATTCGGCCAGGATGGTCCTTCCCCGGAGGAGGACCTTCCAGTAGAGGGATCCCAATTCGTCCAGGCGTACCACGATCCCGGGACCCTCCTCGATGGGAGGGACCTGCCAGGTCCGGGACTCGGCCCGAAGGACTCCTGTGGCGGTGAGAAGGGCCAGGACGAGGGAAAGGCTTCTTTTGGTGGGTTTCATCGCATACTACCTCTCGGGGATGAAGGGGGTTTCCGGGAACCAGGGTCGGGGGCGGTGTGAAGGACCACCCGGGTTTTCTCGTGGAGGATTTCCAAGAGGGGGCCCCGGAAGGTCCGTACCTCTCCTTCTTCCTTCGAGACGAGGCGGGGGAAGGCGGTCAGGACGGTCTCGGTGGAAGGGCCCGCTGTGGTCCAGGAGAGGGTCGTCCCGTCCTTGAGGATGGAGAGAACACGGCCCGTGGAGTCCAGGATGGCCAGGGTGCCCGGCGGGGCGAGTTCCGGGACCCGGCGGAAGAGGTCCCGCAGAAGCGAGAAGGGAAGGGGCCTTCCTTCCATTCTTCCCGCCGCCCGGGCGGCCACACGGCGGGCCGCTTCCCTGTATCCTTCCTTCACGGCTCCCCTTCCAAGGCTTGGGAGGAGCCTGGCCCACAGGAGGTCCAGGAAGGGATCGGTCTTTCCGTCCCTCTCCACCAGGGACAGGCCGTCCTTCTCCTCGACGAGCCTCCTTTCCTCGAGAAGGCGCTCGAGGGTATTCAATGTGGTGGACAGGGCGGCCCTCCGGGAGGTGGACTCGGCCAGGAAGAGGCCGGCCTCCAGGAGGACTCTGGTGGACCAGCCCCGGGCCCGGGGGGGGCCTTCCTTCCCCGGGAGGAAGGCCTCGACCATCCGGTTCATGGCGGTCCGCCAGGCCTGGAAGGCCCGGTTCCTCCCGGCGCCCCGGAGCCGGGGGAGGGATGCCAGGAGGGCCCTCCCCGGGAGGATCCAGTTTCCCAGGGGATCCTTGTCCGCCCCTTCCCAGAGGCCGCCGGCCTTCCTGGAGCCGGCGAGCCCGAGGGCGACCTCCTGGAGGCGCTCCCGGGTTCGTGCCGCTTGTTTCCCGGGCTGGCAGGACCACAGGGCGAGGAGGTCCAGGAGGCGGAGAGCCTCCTGGCGGGGAGTGGAGGAGAGGGGAGGCCTCTCGGCCGCCCAGGCGGCCAGAGCCTCCCGGAAGAGAGGCTCTCCCGTCCAGAACCAGGCCGGAACCCCCTCCCTGGGGGAGAGGCGCTTGAACCTCCTCAGGACGGAGAGGGAACGCTCCACAAGTCGGGCGGCGGCCCTCCCGGCTCCTCCCGGGGATGGGCGGGCGAAGCGGGACCAGATCCGGGAAGGATCGGGCGGCGGTGGTGGGGCGGGGGCGGGACCTTTTCCGGAGAGGACGAACCGGGCCGGTCCGTCGGCGTAGAGGGCGATCTTCCCCAGGAGGGGAAGGGGCGGAAGCCAGGTCATGCCCGGTCCGGCCCCTTCGAGGGAGGCCCGCAGAGAGTCCCGCCGGACCTCCAGGGCGAGGCGGAAGCCCTCCTTCCACCGGGCTTCCTCCAGGGGTAGGACCGCCGTGGGGGGCGCGATCCTTCCGGAATCCTCCCAGCGAATATAGGCGGCCCGGCAACGGGGGGGGGGAAAGGCGAGGACGGCCTGGGTGTCCCTGGGGCCTTTGTAGCCGGCCAGGATCCCGGCGGCCCGGCACCCCGGTCCGGGGAGGATCTCCACTTCCAGGCGGAGGGGGGGGCGCCAGGGGAGGAGGAGGACTCCTTCGTTCCCGCCCCGGTGGCGCCAGGTCTTTTCCCCGCTCCTTTCCCAACGGCCCAGGGCGGGCCGGATGCGGGGCGGTTCGACGGTGGGTACGGGCGGCTGGAAACACCCCCCCAGGAGGAGAAAGAGGGCGGAGAGGACCGGGGCGGCGGCCTTCACGGCCCCTCCCCTCCGGCGGCCGTGGCGAGGAGCCTTCGCAGGCGGTCTTCGTCGAAACGGAGCTTCATGGTCTTGAACCGATCCACCAGGACCCTCCCGGGAGGGAGCCCCTTGGGCTTCCGGACCCATTTGCGCTGTGTCCATACGACCTCCACGAAGGGCCTTCCCCTGGACTTGGAGTAGTATACAGCCAGGTGGGCCGCGTCCAGGAGGGTCTCCTCGCCGGCCTGCTTCCCCTTCGGCACCCGGACGACCACGTGGGAACCTCCTTCTCCGCCTCCCACGTGAAGCCAGAGATCGTTTCCCCGGGCCACCCGGAGGGTGAGGACGTCGTTCTGGCGCTTGTCCCTTCCCACGAGGATGGGAAGGCCCTCCTTGGATGTGAACCTCCGGAAACGTTCCCCTCCGGAGGCCTTTGCGATCTTCCTCTCCTCCCTGGGGGGAGGGGCCTTCTTCGAGGGTTCCCGGCGGGGGAGGAACTTCTCCCTCTCCAGGACGGCCAGGAGGGGCTCCAGCTCCTCTCCGGGGGGGCCTTCCTCCCGGGATGCCAGTTCCAGGGCCTTCTCGGCCGTGCCGGCCAGTTCCCTGGCTTCGGCGAGGCGGGCCTCCACCATGGGCCTGCCCTTTTCCAGGCGGCGGGCCTTCCTGAAGAGGTCCTCCATGACCTCCCTGGGCGGGCGGGAAGGATCGAGGGGGATCCGGACCAGGGGGAGGGAGGGATCGAACCAGTCCCTCACCTCCACTTCATTTGCGCCAGTGGGAATCTGGTGGAGGTTGGCCTTGAGGAGCTCCGCCCTGCGGCGGAGGGACTCGGCCTCGGCCGTCCGTTCCAGTTGGGACTCCAGGGCCTTCACCCTCCCCCTCGCCTTGGCCAGGGCTTTTTCCAGGGCCGCCCTGAGGCGGGCCTTTCCCTTTTCCCGGAGGATCTCCTCGTCCCGGGCGGCGGACTCTCCGGCGGCGGCCCTGTTGCGGCGGCCCTTCTCCCGGGGGAACCAGGGAGGAAGCTCCCCGGCGGGAGGCCGGGCCGGTCCGGGTGGCGGCGGGACGTAGATTTCCCCCGGCCGGATTTTTCGGGCCCCCTTCCTCTCGGCGGAGCAGAGCTTGATCCTTCCCTCCGGGTCCAGGAGGACCCAGTTCCCCGGGGGAAAGAACTCGAAGAGGAGTTCCAGGCTCCGGGGAGGATCCTCCCCCCGGCCGAAGAGGAGGCGGCACATCCTCTCCCCCGGAGGGGCCGCGATCCCTTCCAGGGGCCTCCCTTCCAGGCGGGCCGAGAGGGTCCGGATCCTGGGATGGGCCTCCTTGGCGGGCCTGGGGGTGTATTCCAGGTGGAGCCTGGCCCTTCCCTTCTCCACGACGGCCCGCAGGCAACGGGGCCTTCCCCCGGGATCACCGGGGGGGTGGAAGAAGAGAAGAAGGTCCCCGGGGAAATCCTTGTGGGCCGATACCTCCCGGAGGATCCAGCCTTCCAGTTCGGGGCCGATCTCCTCCACCAGGAGGGCCAGCATCCGGGAGGTGAAGTCCTTCACCTTGCAGGGATCAGGATCAGGAGCCGCCCTGGAGTTCCTCCGGGTCATAACCGAGGGAGAAGTAACCGGGAGTCCAATCCTGGAGCTCCTCGGGGGCGAAGAAGAGGCCGATCTCCCGCTCGGCCGACTCGGGGGAGTCCGAGCCGTGGACCAGGTTGTAGGAAGTGGAACAACTGAAGTCGCCCCGGATGGTGCCCGGTTCGGCGTTGAAGCCGAAGGTGGCGCCCATCATCTTGCGCACCACCCCGATCGCCCCGTTTCCTTCCAGGACGGCCGCCACCACGGGGGAGCCCGTCATGTAGCGCACCAGCCCTTCGAAGAAGGGCTTGTCCTTGTGGGCGGCGTAGTGCCGGTGGGCCAGGTCCTTGCTGATCCGCATCATCTTGAGGCCGCAGATCTTGAGGCCCTTCTCCTCGAAGCGGGAGAGGATCCTGCCTACCAGTCCCCTGTGGAGGGCGTCGGGTTTGAAGAGAATGAGTGTCCGTTCCATGGGCTTGTTTCGTCCTTCGTTCTGGTTTCGAGGCGACGATCCTAGGTGAAGGAGGGGAGCAAGGCAAAGGCGGGGTTTGGAGGGGGACCTTTCCGGGAAGATGGGCGGGCCTGTCAGGGAACGCCCGGGCGATGGGGCGGCCGGGAATGATCCGGTCGTCAGGGAAAAAATTTTCCAGTTAGGGAAAGAAGCCTCCCTCCCGGGCCGTTCGGACGGGAAATCCAAGGCATTGGGAGGGTAGGGTGACGCGGATTTCAGGGAATCCAGGTTGCGGAGGCGATTGCCGGGCCTGTCCCACCGCAAAGGCAGTCCGGGCCGATGCGGGGGGGCTGGAAGGGGGCCGGCTGGTCCTGGCCTCTCTTGGGCTCTTCCTCTTCCCCCTTCTTTGCGCCTTGGCCGGGGCCGCCTGGGCCGGCCGTGGGAAGGAGGAGGGGGCGGGCGGGCTCCTGGGGGCCCTGGCGGGTTTCTTCGGCGCCGTCTTCCTGGCCAAGGCCGTCCTCCTGGTCCGGGGGAGGAGGCTGGGGAGATGAGCGCTCCCGTGAAGGCGGGAAAGCCCGCGGGGACCTTCCACGGCGGGGTCCATCCTCCCGACCGTAAGGAGCTCTCGAAGGAGGCGGCCATTCGGGCCCTGGAGGCCCCGGAGGTCCTGAGGATCCCCCTGCTCCAGCACCTGGGCGCCCCCTGCAAGGCCGTGGTGAAGGCCCGGGACCAGGTGGAGGCGGGAGCCCTTCTGGGTGAGGCTGGAGGGTTCGTCTCCGCCCCGGTCCACGCCCCCCTGGGCGGCAAGGTGACCCGCTTCACAGGGGTGACTCTTCCCAACGGGAGGCGGGTTCCGGCCGTGCCGGTGAAGGTGGAGGATGGCGGGCCTCGAGGCGGGGAACTCCTGGAGGACTGCTTCGGCGGGGAGTGGCCCTACGTGGAGGGCCCGGACGGCCCGGCCCAGGAGGAGATCCTCCGGGCCGCCCGGGAGGGGGGACTCGTGGGGATGGGCGGGGCCGCCTTCCCGACCCACGTGAAGCTCAGTCCTCCCGAGGGAAAGAGGATCGACACCCTCGTGGTGAACGGTTGCGAGTGCGAGCCCTACCTCACCTCGGACCACAGGCTCATGGTGGAATACCCAAGGCCCATATGGGCGGGGGCCCTCCTGGCGGCCCGGGCCGTTGGGGCCGACAGGGTGGTGTTGGGCCTGGAGGACAACAAGCCCGAGGCCTTCCATTCTCTCTCGGACAACCTTCCTTCTTCCAAGGCGGAGATCGTCCTCTTGAAGACCCGCTACCCCCAGGGGGGGGAGCGGCAGCTCATCCAGGCCGCCCTGGGGAGGATCGTTCCCACAGGCGGGCTGCCCCTGGATGTGGGGGTGGTGGTCCTGAACGTGGGCACCGCCGCCGCCCTGGCCCGGGCCTTCTTCCGGGGAAAGCCCCTCACCCACAGGGTGGTGACCGTTACGGGAAGGGGAATCGCCAGGCCGGGGAACCTCCTCGTGCCCGTCGGGGCACCTTACAGGGACTTGATCGAGGCCTGCGGGGGGCTCCTGCCCGAGGCGGAGAGGATCGTCTCCGGGGGGCCCATGATGGGCTTCACCGTCGGAGACCTGGATACGCCCGTCACGAAGGGGACCAGCGGGATCACGGTGCTCACATCGGAAGAGACGGGCCGCGGGCGGCGGACGGAGTGCGTCCGGTGCGGCCGGTGCGTGGAGGTCTGCCCCCTGCGCCTCGTTCCCACGAGGATCGCCCTGGCGGCCCGCCGCAGGAACTGGGACGTAGCCAGGCGCTACCACATCCAGGCCTGCATCGAGTGCGGGTCCTGCGCCTACGTCTGCCCCGCCGCAATACCCCTGACGCAACTCATCCGGATGGGAAAGGCCATGCTGCCCCGGTAGGCAGGGAGGGACGCCGGTGGAAGAGAATCGGGTGGAAAGAAGGTCCGGAGCAGGGACAACGAGGCATTCGGAGAAGATCGTTTCCTCCGGGGGAGGGGGGGCACTCTTGGCGGCCCCCTCTCCCCACCTCTCCCTGGAGGGCGTCACCACGAGAAGGATGATGGCCGACGTGCTGGTCGCCCTGGCCCCGGCCTTCGCCGCGTCGGTTCTGGTCTTCGGCTGGTACGCCGTCAAGCAGGTGGGAACCTGCGTTCTCTCCTGCCTGGCGGCGGAATACCTGTTCCACACGGTTTTCCGGAAGAAGGCCATGTCCCTGGGGGATCTCTCCGCCGTCGTGACGGGGGTGATCCTGGCCATGTCCCTCCCCTGGAGCGCGCCCTGCCACGTGGCGGTGATCGCCTCTTTCGCCGCAATCGGTTTCGGGAAGGTGATCTTCGGCGGTTTGGGGATGAACATCTTCAACCCGGCAATGGTGGGGCGGGCCTTCGTGATGATCAGTTTCTCCCTGGCCATGGGCGCAGGGGCCTACGTGGCCGGCGCAGGCCCGGAGATCCTCACCCAGGCCACTCCCCTCTCGGCGGCGAAGATGCAGGCCCTCTCCCCGGCTCTTTGGCCTCTCTTCCTGGGAAACGTAAACGGTTCCCTGGGGGAGACCAGCGCCCTGGCCTGTCTCCTGGGAGGGATCTACCTCTGCTGGAGGAAGACCGCTTCCTGGGAGATCCCCGCCTCCATGATCTTCTCGGCCCTCCTCTTCGGGGGACTGGGACTGCTGGCCGGGGTGCACCCGGAGATCACCCTCCTCCACCATCTCTTCGGCGGGGCCCTTCTCTTCGGTGCCTTCTTCATCGCCACCGACCCGGTGACGAGCCCGGTCACCTTCCGGGGCAAGGTCCTCTTCGGCGGGGGGATCGGCTTCTTCGTGGTCCTGATCCGGCTCTTCAGCGGGTATCCCGAGGGCGTCATGTTCGCCGTGCTCCTCATGAACGCCTTCACGCCCCTTCTCAACCGGTGGACCGTTCCTCTTCCCCTGGGCGGTCCCGTGCCGGAACGGAAGTGACCCTCACGGGAGGAATGGAGACATGACGGAAGAAACGGGAAAGACCCAGGGGCTCTTGGCCCAGGCCTGGCTCATCCTCCTTCTGGCGGGGCTCTTCGGAAGCTCCCTGGCGGCGGTGGAGATCGTGCTCGGGCCGAAGATCCGGGAGAACAAGCGGAACGAAACCTTCGGACAGGTGCCGAGGCTGGTTCCCGGGGGATCGGCGCGGAAGAGCCGCGAAGTCGTCCTCGGGGGGATCCGGGCGATCCGGGTGCTTTCGGAGGAGGGAAAGCACCTTGGCTGGGTCCTTCCCGCCTCGGGCCAGGGGTTCGCCGACAAGATCGAACTGCTCGTGGGGCTGGACCGGAGGGCAGGGAAGATCACGGGGCTCTATGTCCTGGACCAGAAGGAGACCCCCGGGCTGGGAGACTACATCAAGGACGAGGGGCGGTTCCGGAAGTATTTCCGGGGCCAGCCCGCCGCCGAGCCTTTGAGGGTGGTCAAGAGAAAGCCCAGGCCTGGCTCTGGCGAGATCAAGGCCATCACGGGGGCGACCATCTCGTCCACGAGCGTGTGCCGGATCGTGAACGACGCCGTACGGGAATTCCGGGCCGCCCTGGAGAAGAGGGCCGCCGGAGAGGAGAAGGAGTGAAGGCCATGGCAGGATCGGGACCCACCGCCCTGGAGAGGTTCATCAACGGGATCATCCCGGAGAACCCTGTCTACCGCCAACTCCTGGGGATGTGCCCCACCCTGGCGGTCACCAACGGCATGAAGCCCGCCCTCACCATGGCCGGGGCCACGGCCTTCGTGCTGATCTGCGCAAACGTCATCACGAGCCTCATCCGCAACGCCTTGAAACCCCACTTGCGGATCCTGGTCTTCACCTTGACCATCGCCACCTTCGTCACCATCGCCGACCGGTTCCTCCAGGCCTTCATGCCCGCCATGAGCAAGGTCCTCGGCCCCTACGTCCCCCTCATCATCGTGAACTGCATCATCATCGCACGCTGCGAGGTATGCGCCTCCAAGCAGGCCGTGGGGACGGCCCTTGCCGACGCATTGGGCTGCGCCATCGGTTTCGCCCTCGGGCTCTCCAGCATCGCCACGGTCAGGGAGATCCTCGGGACTGGATGCTGGATGGGAATGCGGATCCTGCCCGAGGGCTGGGACAACTGGGGGATCATGGTCCTTCCTCCCGGGGCCTTCCTCACCCTGGGGCTCCTCCTGGGGCTTGCGGAGTGGTTCGGCGCGGCGAGGAAGAAGGCCGGAAGGAGCTGAGTCATGGATCATCTCGTGGACATTCTCCTCATCGCCGTAGGGGCGGCCTTCATCAACAATTTCGTCCTCCACTACTTCGTGGGGATCTGCCCCTTCATCGGGGTCTCCCGGAGGGTGGACCAGGCATTCGGAATGGGCCTGGCCGTGACCTTCGTGGTCACCATCGCCTCCTTCCTGGCCTGGGTCTTCACCTGGTTCGTCACCCGTCCCGGGGCTCCGGTGACGGCCTGGGTATGGCACTTGTTCTCACCCGGGTCCGATGCCGTCCTGGACCTCTCCATCCTGAACTACATCATCTACATCTTCGTCATCGCTTCTTCGGTCCAATTCGTGGAAATGTACTTGAAGAAGTTCTTTCCGGCCCTCTTCAAGGCCTTCGGTGTCTACCTGCCCCTGATCACCACGAATTGTGCCATCCTCTTCGCCTGCCTCGAGATCATGAAGCACGTCTCGGGCGTCAGAAATCCGGCGGAGATGTGGGGCCTGGACCAGGCCCTGACCCTGGCCGTCTTCGGCGGCCTGGGCTTCGCCCTGGCCATCACCACCATGGCGGGCATCCGGGAGGAACTGGACCTTTGCGATATTCCGGAGCCTTTGAAGGGCCCTGGGATCACCCTCCTCACGGCGGGGATCATGGCCATGGCCTTCATGGGTTTCACCGGCGTGGACCGGGGCCTGGCGGCCTTCTTGCGATAGGGAGGAAGGGATCATGCTTACGCCTGTGACGATTCTCACGGCGGCTGGAACCATGCTGGCCCTGGCGGTGGTCATGTCCCTGGTCCTGGGATGGGCCGACCGGGCCTTCCACGTGGAGACCGACCCCCGGGTGGAAGCGGCCTCGGCCGCCCTGCCCGGTGCGAATTGCGGCGGATGTGGTTACGTGGGATGCGGGGAATACGCGGAGGCGGTGGTCCTCCACGGGGCGCCGGTGGACCTCTGCCCCGTTGGGGGACCTGCCGCTGCGGCGGCCCTGGCGGAGATCATGGGCGTGAAGGTGGAGGAGAAGGTTCCGGAACGCCCGGTGGTGCACTGCAACGCCAAGTACGGGGACCGGCTGGGGCGGAAGGAATACCTGGGCGAGCCCTCCTGCGCCGCCGCCAACATGGTCGCTGGAGTCCAGGGCTGCGCCTACGGGTGCCTGGGTTTCGGGGATTGCGTCCGGGCCTGCGCCTTCGACGCCGTCCACGTGGTGGACGGATTGGCCGAAGTGGACTACGGAAAGTGCGTGGGGTGCGGCGCCTGCGCCAAGGCCTGCCCCAGGAACATCATCTCCATGGTGCCCTTCAGGCACTCCAAGGTGGTGGTCGTGAAGTGCTCCAACGAGGACTTCGGCCCGGAGGTGAAAAAGGTCTGCAAGGTGGGTTGCATCGGTTGCAAGGCCTGCGAGCGGGCCATGAAGGATTACTTCCGCGTGGAGGGCAACCTGGCCAGGGTGGATCCCGAAAAGTTCGATCCTTCCCTGGACTTCGAAGGCGTCCTGGCGAAGTGCCCCCAGGAGGGCATCGTCTTCCTTGGCCTTCCCGGCGGGGAGGGAGTGGAGGGGACCGCCCCGGGCCGGGTGGAGGCCGATTTCCAGACCACCGTGGACAAGGCCGACTGGAGGGGCTGAGTCCCGGATCGGGCCGGGCGGACCGGGTCGTGAAGGGGGGGGAGGGGACCGGACAGCCTGAGAAACCCGCGGGAGATCTCCAGAGCCTTCAGGGGAGGCCCACCTTCCGGGGAAGCTCTTCGAGGAGAGGGGCCTTTTCGGGCGGGAAGGGGATCATTTCCTGAAGAAGGATTCCATGCCGGGGGTGAGAATGGTCTCCGGGGATTTCCGGTCTCCCGTCACGAGGACGGCGCTCATCTCCTTGTGGTTTCCCAGGAGTTCCAGGCCGTCCCTGCCGAGGACGGCCAGGGCCGTTGCCCAGGCGTCGGTGGCGGCAGCCTCCGGCCCGAGCACCGTTGCCGAGGCGGCCGCCTCGGCGGGCCGGCCGGTCCGGGGATCCACGATGTGGCTGAACCGCCTGCCCTTGATTTCGACATACCGGAAATAGCCTCCACTCGTGCAGACGGCGCCCGCCTTCTCCAGGGCGATTCTCCCCAGGACGCCGGGCCGGAAAGGGTCCCTGACCTCCACGAACCAGGATCCACCCGGACCCGTGCCATCCCCGAAGGCCCGGAGATCCCCTCCCACGTCCACCAGGCCCGCCCGTGCACCGGCGGCCATCATGGCCTCCAGGGCCCGGTCGATGGCGAAACCCTTGGCGATTCCGCCCAGGTCCAATTCCAGGGAAGGGGATTTCTTCCGGACTCCCCCGGGGAGGATCTCCAGGAGGTCCCAGTGGGAGGCCTTCCTTGCCCGGGCGATCTCCTCTTCCGAAGGAAGCCTCCCCTCCCGGGCCGCCTTCTTCCAGAGGCGCAGGAGGGGGCGGCAGGTCACGTCGAAGGCTCCGCCCGTGCACTTCCAGATGGACCGGGCAAGCCTGAGGACTCTCAAAGTCCAAGGGGAGAGGGGAACCTTCGTTCCCCCAGGGGCCCGGTTCAACCTGGAGATCTCCGAATCCTCCAGGTGGACGCTCATGGCCGCCTCCACACGGCGGAGGGCCTCTTCGGCGGCGTCCAGGGCCTTTACGCCCTTTTCTTGTTCTCCCAGGGGCACCCGCGCGATCAGGAGGCAGGTCGTTCCCATGACTCCTTCGGGCCTGCGGGTGAGGGTGAGGAGGCGGGGAGCCGGTCCCGCGCCTTGGGTCTCCCAGTAGGAGAGGGCCGTGGCCAGGACGAGAAGAACCAGGGCGGCGGCCCAGGCCGTCTGCCTCTCCCTGTGGGCCTTCCGGATCTTTTGGGGGCTCATGGACGGTTTTCCTCGAAAGATGGGGACGTTCTGGGCTGAAACGGCCCATCCGGGAAGAGAAATTCACCTTCGCCGGGGTTAAGATGGCCTCATGGCCGGCCGCTTCCCATTCTTTCTCCTTCTTATCTCCCTCCTGCCCTGGGGTTGCAGGATCCACGCATCCTACGCCGGGGTCACCGACGTGAGCCGCCTGGAGGCGTTCCAGTCCAACCTGGACCTGGAGGCCCGCCGGGCCCAAAGGGAGATCCTTCTCCTGCGGGAGGAGATCGGCCGGGCGAAGGTCCGGATCGAGAAACTCTCCCGGGAGAAGGAGGCCTTGGTGGCCCGGCTGGAGCCGCTCCTCCGGACGGTCCAGAACCTCAGGGAGGATGTGAAAGCCGCAGGCGAAAGGGTGAAGGCCGAAAAGGCCCGCCTCGCCGAATTGGAAGGAGAGAAGAAGAAGGTCGCTGCGGCCCTGGCGGGGGTCCAGAAGGAGCTGAAGGACCTGGAGGCCCGGAAGAAAAGGATGCAAGTCCGGCTTCCGGCCTTGCGCAAGGAGGTGGCCCGCCTCGAGAAGGAGGGGACGCCCGAATTCCAGGCCTTGTGGAAGAAACGGCAGGACCTCCTGGCTGCGGCGGCCCGCCTCGCCCTCCGCCTCGAGGCCCAGGTGAGAACCTACGAAGCGGCCCGGAAGATCTTCGAGGACGCCCTGGCCCGGGCAAGGGCCCTGGAAAAGAAGGGCCGGAAGGGGAAAGCTTCCTCCCGGGGCGCCGGGGCCTCCTCCAGGCCCGCTACGAAACCGGCGGCCCGCAAGAAATCCCGGCCTTCACGCCCTGCTTCCCGGGTTTCGGGAAAGGGGAAAACGAGAGGGAGGGAAGGGGGGAAGGGTAAGGGTAAGTCCCCGCCCTAGGCCCGGAGGGTTCCGCGCGGAAGGATCGGGAAACCGGAATCCCTCCCTTTCTCATGGGGCGGAACCTTCCCTCTCTTGGCGGACCTTTCCGGTTCCGGCCTCTTCTAGCGGTACTTGGTCAGGATCTGGACCACCCGCTCCTTGCCCTTCCCCGGGATTTCCACGACGGCGACATTCAAGGACGTCAGGCTCCCGTCTGCGTGGACCCAGGTGGGTTCGAAGGTGCGCCTGTCGATGTAGCGCCGCACCACGGGAGTATCCCTCCTCCCGGGGGGGAGCTTCCGGGGCGGGCAGGGACCGATGCCGTCCGGGTCGGGAACCTTCTCTTCCCCGGCGAGGGGCGGCCTGGGGGGGGTCCAGCGGATCCGGGCGAGGCGCTTCGCCGCTTCCAGGCCGGGGACACCGGGACCCTCCCAGGGCCAGGCCCGGGGGTCCAGGATCACCGTGCCGGGGAGGAGCAAGGGGGGGGCCTCCCCCTTCTTCACTTCCTTGCGCGGGGAGGGTTCCCTGGGAACCACGGGGGGAGGACTCATGACGGGTGGGCCTCCTCTCCCGGGAGGTGGCGGTTCGGGGGACCAGGGAGAGGGGGATGGTGTGGAGCTCTTCGGCTCCGGGGGTTCCTCGAGGTAGCCCTCCTTCCGGCCCCACCAGAGGAGGGCCGCCGCCGCCAGGACGAGGAGGGGATAGGTGTAGCGCCTGGAAAACACGGGTCTCAGATCCTGTAGGGCATGAGGTCGTCGTCGTCGCCGGCGTCGCCGATCCGTTCCGCCACGAAGGCCTGGTCCACCACCACCTTGGTCCCGGGCATCTCGGGGGCCCGGAAGGAGACCTCTTCCAGGAGCTTCTCCAGGAGGGTCATGAGCCTCCTGGCCCCGATGTCCTGGGTGGTGAAGTTGGCCTTGGCCGCCGCTTCGGCCAGGGCCTTGATTCCGTCCTCAGTAAATACGAGTTCCACGCCCTCGGTGGAGAGCAACTTGGCGTATTGCTTGGTCAGGGCGTTCCTGGGTTCCGTCAGGATCCTGGCGAAGTCCTCCTTGGAGAGGGACTTGAGGGCCACTCTCACGGGGAAGCGCCCCTGGAGTTCCGGGATGAGGTCCGAGGGCCTGGCCGTGGAGAAGGCCCCCGCCCCGATGAAGAGGATGTGATCCGTCCGGACGTAGCCGTACTTGGTGAAGACGCTGGTCCCTTCCACGATGGGCAGGAGGTCCCGCTGAACGCCTTCCCTGGAGACGTCGGGGCCCTCCGTGGGGTTGGAGCCCACGATCTTGTCGATCTCGTCGAGGAAGATGATCCCGTCGTTCTCGCAACGATCCAGGGCCTTCTGGATCATGCCCTCCTTGTCGATCAGCTTGTCCGTCTCCTCTTCGATCAGGGCCGCCCGGGCCTCCCTCACGGTGAGGCGCCGCAACTTGTATCTCGGTCCGGCGGCCCTCCCCCAGATCTCCTGGAGTGCCCTGGTGTCGATGGCCATGGACTCCGTGCCCTGGCCGGACTGGATGTCGAGAGTGGGCTTGGTCTTGTCCTCCAGGGGGATCTCGATCTCCTCCCGGTCCAACTCCCCCTTTCTCAGGCTCTCCAGGAGCTTCTCCCGTTCCTCCCGCCGGCGGGCCTTCTCTTCCCGGGTCTCCCGGTCTTCCTCCTCTCCTGCCTCGTCCCCCTCCAGGTCCGTGGGCGGCGGGGGGGTGAGCCACTCGTTGTTGTCCGTCGGGAAGAGTTGCATCTGTTGGATCTGCCAGGAGAGGCTTCCCTCCTCCAGGTCTTCCCCCTCTTCCTCTTCTTCCTCCAGGCCCCTGGCCCTGGCCAGGGCCCGGAAGAGCCTCTCCTCGGCGGCCCGGGCCGCCTCCCGGGCCACCCGTTCGGCCTCTTCCCGGCGGACCATGGCGATGGATGCCTCCACCAGGTCACGGACCATGCTCTCCACGTCCCGGCCGTGGTAGCCCACTTCGGAGAAGCGGGAGGCCTCCACTTTGAGGAAGGGTGCCTTGGCCAGGGCGGCGAGCCGGCGGGCGATCTCGGTCTTCCCCACACCCGTGGGGCCCACGAGGAGGATGTTCTTGGGGTAGATCTCGGCCGCCTCGTCGGGGGGGAGCTGCTGGCGCCGCCAGCGGTTGCGAAGGGCCACGGCAACGGCCCTCTTGGCCTTGTCCTGTCCCACGATGTGCTCGTCCAGGAGCTCCACGATCCTCCTGGGCGTAAGGTCCTTCATGTCGTGCATCGCTTCCTCCATGGGGAGACGTAGGGAAAAAAGCGGGCCCAGGCTACCCGATGTTGGCTCCATGGGAAGGGGCGGCCATAATCCCCCTGCCGGAGAGAGGGAAGATCCATTGGAGGTTTCGTGACCCCCCGGCGGGATCCTGGTCGGCGGCCCCCCTCGTGGGTGGTGGAGTTCGGGAAGTACTCCTCCCTGGGGATCGAGTTCGCCTTCACCTTCCTGGCCTTCGGCGCCCTGGGCTATCTGGCGGACAAGTGGGCCGGCACCTACCCCTTCCTGATGATCCTGGGAATCTTCCTGGGGGCGGCGGCAGGCTTCGTGAAGCTCTATTACAGTGTCTTTCCTCCGGGGAAGGGGAAGGGGGGGAGAAAGACGAAAGGAAAGGATTCCTCACCGTGAGCAGCCAAGGGGAGAGAAAGGATGGAGTCCGGGTCGTCCCGGCCCTGGCCGCGGGAGTCTTCCTCTGGGCTTCTGCCCTGGGAGGGGCCTGGTTCCTCGTCCCTCCGGGAGGGGGCCTCCGCCGCTGTCTCTTCGCCGGGATCCTGGCCGCGGGAGCGGTGGCCCTGGCGGTCTTCTTCTGGAAATACCACTCCCTGGACCGGAGCGGCACCCACTTCATGGCCGCCCTGGCGGGAGGGTTCCTCCTCAACCTTTTTTTTCTTGCAGGGGGCACCATCCTTGCCCGATATAGTGCCTTCCTGGGTAACCCGGTGGGCTTCGCCCTGGGATACCTGGGAACGGCCCTGGTTTGCGGCGGAACCTACACCTGGTTCCTGAGGAAGGGCAAGAAGGCCGGTTCTCCGTCCCCGGCGGGGCGGCGCGGGACGGAAGGAAGTCCCGGAGACATCCAAGCAGGAGGGCAAGCCTAAGTGGTTTTCCTGGCGCAAGCTGCATCGGGAGCCCACTCCGCTGGGGCGGAGGGGGGGGCGGTCTTCATGTCCCTCTTCCACCACATCCTGCCCCACCAGATCGGGAGCGTGGCCGGGATTCCCGTCTTCAACTTCCAGATCTTCCAGGTCATCGCCCTCCTGTTGATGGTCCTCATCTTCGGCGCCTTGCGGACCCGCCTCCACCTGGAGCGGCCCGGGTTCTTCGCCAGGATCTTCCGGGGCTGGGTGATCTGGATCCGGGAGGAGATGGTCTACCCCATCATGGGGAGGGAGGACGGGAGGAAGTTCCTTCCCTACTTCCTCTACCTCTTCTTCTTCATCGCCTTCATGAATCTCCTGGGGCTCGTGCCCTCGGGGGTGGCCGCCACGGGATCCCTCTACGTGACGGGCGCCATGGCCGCCACGAGCCTGGCCCTCTTCTTCGGCGCCGGCATGAAGGAGAACGGCGTGGTGGGCTTCTTCAAGGGCCTGGTGCCCCACGGCCTTCCCGCCTGGCTCTTCCCCCTGATGTTCCTCCTGGAATTCATCGGGATCTTCTTCAAGGCCTTCGCCTTGATGATTCGTCTCTTCGCCAACATGACGGGGGGGCACCTTGCCCTCCTGAGCTTCCTCGGCCTCATCTTCTTCTTCGCCGGGATGATCGGGAAGCTGGCCTACGCCCTGGCCGTACCCTCGGTCGGGTTCGCCGTCTTCATCATGATCGTGGAGTCTTTCGTGGCCCTCCTCCAGGCCTACATCTTCACGATCCTGACCATCGTATTCACTGCGATGTACATGCATCCGGAGCACTAGCCGCGGAGACCGCGGATTCACGGTGTAAGGAAAACTGACGAAAAGCAACGGAAAGCAAACAGGAGCGGAAAAAGATGCTGGGACTCTTTCTCCTTGAAGCAGGGGCCTTCCTGGCCTCCCACCTGGCCGCCGGTTTCGGCGCGGGCATCGCCGTGATCGGCGCGGGCATCGGGATCGGCAAGATCGGCGCCTCGGCCAACGAGGGCATCGGCCGCCAGCCCGAGGCGGCCTCGGACATCCGGGGCGGCTCCCTGATCCTCTCGGCTCTGATCGAAGGGATCGCCCTTTTCGCCGTGGTGGTGACCCTGCTTCTGGCGCTCAAGTAGACCGGTCCTTCCTCCGGGCCCCCGGCCCGGAGGGGACCCCTTGGTGAAAGGGGGCTGGAAGTGCTGGGACTGCTTGCGTTTCTGGCGGAGGCGGAAGGCACCGCCGGGGGGTTCAATCCCCTGGATCCCCACCAGTGGGGCACGGCTTTCTGGACCTGGGTGATCTTCCTCGTCGCCCTTCCCTTGATGATCAAGTTCGTCTTCGGCCCCATCGCCCGCGCCCTGGACAACCTGGACCAGAAGGTCCAGGAGGACGCCAAGGCGGCCGAGCGTGCCAGGGAAGAGGCCGAAGCCGCCAAGGCAAGGATCCAGGAGGAACTGGCGGGCCTGAAGGCCAAGCAGGAAGCCCTCCTGGCGGAGGCGCGGGCCAAGGCGGACGCGCTGGTCCGGGAGCAGCAGGAGAAGGCCAAGGAGGAGGCGGCCCGCCTCCTGGAGCGCGCCCGTGCGGCGATCGACCAGGAAAAGCGGAAGGCCCTTTCCGAGATCCGTGCCGAGGTGGTGGACCTGACCATCCGGACGGCCGGAAAGGTCCTGGAGAGGGACGTGGACGACGAGGTCCACCGTTCCTTCGTGCAGGAACTGGTCGGCGGAACCGGGCGGGAAGGGTAGGACCGTGGGCGTCCTGGAGAGAAGATACGCCAAGGCCCTCCTGGAGGCGGCCCTCGAGAGAGGGGAGGCCGAATCCGTGGGGGGAAAGATGGAGACCCTGGCGGCCGCCCTGGGCGAGAAGGCCTTCCGTTCTTTCCTGGCCGACCCTGTGGTCCCCAAGGAAAAGAAACTCCAGGTCCTTGGGAAGGTCCTCGGCGGGCTGGAAGGCCTGGTGGGGAACTTTCTAAAGATGACCGTAAGAAGGCGGAGGGAGAGCTCCCTTCCCTTGATCTGCCGGAACTTCCACGACCTCTACCTGGAGGCCCAGGGTGCGGTGGAAGGCGTGGTGGAGACGGCCCGGCCCCTCGACGAGGAGGCCAGGCTTCGTCTGTCCGAGGCCCTGGCGGAGAAGCTGGGGAAGAAGAAGGTGATTCTGGAGGTCCGGGAGAGGCCGGAGCTTCTGGCCGGGGCCCGGGTCCGGGTGGCGGGGAAGCTCTTCGACTCCAGCGCGGCGGGCCGGCTGGAGGAGTTGCGGCGACGCCTCCTGGGGGTTCCTCTTTGATACAAGGAGATCGGAATCGAAATGGCGGACCTGAAACCCTCTGAAGTGACTTCGGTTCTCAAGAGCGAGATCGAAGGGTTCGAAGGGGGGACCTCCATGAGTAGTGTGGGCACCGTCCTCCAGGTGGGGGACGGGGTGGCCCGGATCTACGGCCTGGACGACTGCATGATGTCCGAGCTCTTGGAGTTCCCCAACGAGGTGATGGGCGTTGCCCTCAACCTGGAGGAAGACAACGTGGGGGCCGTGTTGCTGGGGGACGCCGCCAGCGTGAAGGAAGGGGACACGGTCCGGACCACGGGCCGGATCATCTCGGTCCCCACGGGGCTCCAGCTCTGCGGGCGGGTCGTGGACTCCCTGGGGCGGCCCCTGGACGGAAAGGGGCCCATCCCCTGGACCGAGTCCGACCTCCGCCCGATCGAAGGGAGGGCTCCCTCCGTCCCGGAGCGCCAGCCCGTGAAGGAGCCCCTCCAGACGGGCATCAAGGCCATCGATTCCATGATCCCCATCGGCCGGGGCCAGCGCGAGCTGATCATCGGCGACAGGCAGACGGGAAAGACGGCCCTCCTCCTGGACACGATCCTGAACCAGAAGAGCACCGGGGGAGGGGATCCCGAAAACCCCGACCAGGTGATCTGCATCTACGTTGCCGTCGGCCAGAAACAGTCCACCGTGAAGTCCGTCGTGGAGAAGCTCTCCGAGTACGGCGCCATGGACTACACCATCGTGGTCTCCGCCCCCGCCTCCCAGGAGGCCTCCATGCAGTTCATCGCCCCTTATGCAGGGGCCGCCATGGGGGAGCGCCTCCGGGACGAGGGGCGCCACGTGGTGATCATGTACGACGACCTCTACAAGCAGGCCATCGCCTACAGGCAGGTCATGCTCCTGCTTCGCCGGCCGCCCGGCCGGGAGGCCTTCCCCGGGGACATCTTCAACCTCCACTCCAGGCTCCTGGAGAGGGCGGCGAAGCTCTCCGACGCAAAGGGCGGCGGCTCCCTCACGGCCCTCCCCGTGGTGGAGACCCAGGAGGGCGACGTCTCGGCCTACATCCCCACGAACGTGATCTCCATCACCGACGGCCAGATCTTCCTGGAGTCGGGCCTCTTCAACGCCGGTGTCCGCCCGGGCGTGAACGTGGGGATTTCGGTCTCCCGGGTGGGTGGTTCCGCCCAGGTGCCGGCCATGAAGAAGGTGGCCGGCGGGCTCCGGATCAACCTGGCCCAGTACCGGGAACTCGCCGCTTTCGCACAGTTCGGGTCGGACCTGGACAAGGCCACCCAGCAGTTGCTCAACCGGGGAGAGAAGCTCGTGGAGCTTCTCAAGCAGGGCCAGTTCCAGCCCGTCCCGGTGGAGGAACAGATCGCCGTGATCTACGCCGGGACCTCCGGGGCCCTGGACGACCTTCCCACGGCGAAGATCCAGGAGTTCGAGAAGGCCTACGTGGCCTTTCTCCGGGAGAACTACGCCTCCGTCCTGGAGAAGCTCCGGACCGAGGGGAAGTGGACCGACGAGATCCGGGCGGCCCTGGACAAAGCCGTCGAAGAGTGCAAGGAGAGGGAGGGTTACGGAAAGCCGGAAGGGGAGAATTGAGCTAGGTCATGGCCAACGTCAGGGAACTCAAAGGCCGGATCAAGTCGGTCCAGAACATCCGGCAGATCACCAGGGCCATGGAGATGGTGGCCACCACCAAGCTCCGCAGGTTCCAGGCCAGGGCCGAGTCCATCCACCCTTACGCCCGGTCGATCCGGTCCATGGTGGCCCGCCTGGCGGCCTCCCCGGAGGCCAGGAAGGGGCAGGAACTCTTCCGTTCCGGCGGTGGGGGAAAGGCGGGGATCCTCCTTGTCACCTCGGACCGGGGCCTCTGCGGGGCCTACAACACCAACATCCTCCATCTCCTGGAGAGGCACCTGGAGAGCCTGGAGGAGGAACCCCTCTTCTACGTCTTCGGAAGGAAGGGGGCCTCCTGGCTCAAGAAGAAGGGCCTTCCCGTGAAGGCCTGGTTCCAGGACCCGCCCCTGGAGAAGGCCGATTTCCGCACGGCCCGGCGGGTGGCCTCCGCCCTGGTGGAGGATTTCCTCTCCGGGGAGACGGCCCACGTCCGGATCGTCTATACCCTCTTTCGTTCCATGGTTCGCTACGAGCCCACCGTGGAGAGTCTCCTTCCCTTGGACCCGGACGAGCTGGGTGCGGGAGAGGAGGAGAGGGAGGCCGTGGACTACATCCTGGAACCCGGGCCGGGGGAGATTCTCTCCTCCCTCCTTCCCAGGTTCCTGGAGGTCCAGGTCTTCCACGCCATGGCGGAGTCCCTCACCTCGGAGTATGCGAGCCGAAGGGTTTCCATGAAGAACGCCACCGACGCGGCGGGCGACATGCAGGCCTCCCTGGTCAGGACCTACAACCGGGCCAGGCAGGAATCCATCACCAAGGAGCTTCTGGATATCGTGGGCGGGGCCGAGGCGCTCCGCTGACGGGATATCGGGAGAACGAGTAAAGTGACAGGCGAAAACAACCACATCGGTAAGGTCCTCCAGGTCTTCGGCCCGGTCGTGGACGTCCGCTTCGCGGACGGGCACCTGCCGGCCATCTTCAACGCCGTGACCATCAAGGACGAGGAGAAGAAGATCGACCTGGTCCTCGAGGTGGCCCAGCACCTGGGCGACGACACGGTCCGGTGCGTGGCCATGGCCTCCACGGACGGACTGGTCCGGGGCATGGAGGCCGTGGACACGGGGGATTCCATCACGGTCCCCGTGGGCAAGGAGACCATGGGCCGCCTCTTCGACCTTCTCGGCCGTCCCCTGGAGGAGGGGGTGGCCCACCCGAGGACGGGCGAGATCCTGGGCCCGGTGGAGACCCGGGAGCGCTGGCCCATCCACAGGCATCCGCCGAGCTTCGAGGAGCAGCAGGCCATCTCTGAGGTCTTCGAGACGGGCCTCAAGGTGGTGGACCTTCTCTGCCCCTTCGCCAAGGGCGGCAAGGTGGGCCTCTTCGGAGGCGCAGGGGTGGGCAAGACCGTCCTCATCCAGGAGCTGATCCGGATCACCGCCGTGGAGAAGGGGGGCTTCTCCGTATTCTGCGGCGTCGGGGAGAGGACCCGCGAAGGGAACGACCTCTGGCTGGAGATGGCCGAAGCGGAATACTCCCTTCCCGACGGGACCAAGGCCTCGGTGTTGGACAATGCGGTTCTCGTCTTCGGCCAGATGAACGAGCCCCCCGGGGCCAGGCTCAGGGTGGGCCTCTCGGGTCTCACCATGGCGGAGTACTTCCGCGACACCGAGGGAAAGGACGTCCTCCTCTTCATCGACAACATCTTCCGCTTCGTCCAGGCGGGCTCCGAGGTGTCGGCCCTCCTGGGACGTATGCCTTCGGCCGTGGGCTACCAGCCCACCATGGCCTCGGAGATGGGCGAACTCCAGGAGCGGATCACCTCCACCACGAAGGGATCGGTCACCTCCATGCAGGCCATCTACGTGCCGGCCGACGACATCACCGATCCGGCCCCCGTGGCCACCTTCGCCCACCTGGACTCCACGATCATCCTGGAACGCCAGATCGCGGAGCTCGGCATCTACCCGGCTGTGGATCCCCTGAAGTCCACTTCCAAGATGCTCACCCCCGAGACGGTGGGGGAAGAACACTACCAGGTGGCCCGGGAGGTCCAGCGGGTCCTCCAGCGTTACCACGACCTCAAGGACATCATCGCCATCCTGGGCATGGAGGAGCTCTCCGACGAGGACAAGCTCGTGGTGAAGAGGGCCCGGCGCATCCAGCGGTTCCTCTCCCAGCCCTTCTTCGTGGCCGAGCAGTTCACCGGCACGCCCGGGCGGTTCGTGCCCATGACCGACACGGTCCGTTCCTTCAAGGAGATCCTGGAAGGGAAGCACGACGACCTGCCGGAACAGGCCTTCTACATGGTGGGAAACATCGAAGAGGCCGTGGAGAAGGGCAAGAAACTCCTGGCGGAAGCCGGAGCCTGAGAGACCGGGGATGGGAGCCATGGCCGAGGGATCCACTTCGACGAAGGTGATGGAGCTGGAGGTGATCAGCCCCGACCGGGTGGTCTACAGGGGCAAGATCCGGTCCATCCTCTTCCCCGGCGCAGACGGTTTCTTCGGAATCCTGCCGAGACACGCTCCCATGATCTCCCTCGTCGAGCCCGGGGTGACCAAGATCGTGGAGGAAGGGGGGAAGACCAGGTTCCTGGCCCTGACCAGGGGGTTCATGGAGGTCCGGGAGGACCGCCTTTCTTTCGTGGTGGACGCCGGGGAGACGGCCGAGGAGATCGATGAGGCCAGGGCCCGGGCCGCCCTCCAGAGGGCCGAAGAGCGACTCCGGGAACGGGCCGCCCCCGATATCGATATCCCTCGGGCCGAATACGCTATGAGGCGCGCCCTGGCGCGGCTTCGGGCCAAGAAGGGCACCCTGGGAACCCACTAGTAGGCTTCCACGGGGTCTCTCCTCTCCCTCGAGCCCCGGGCGTCCTCGTCCCGGCCCTCCGGGCCGGGACTCGGCCGGCCGGGGCTGACGAGGGAAAAGGAAAAAGGCCCTCCGGGCCGGGACTCGGCCGGCCGGGGCTGACGAGGGAAAAGGAAAACGGCCCTCCGGGCCGGGACGAGGAGGGCCGTTACGGTGCGATCGGATCGATAGGGGCTGCAGGCTCGTTCTTCGGGCAGGCCGGTCTTTCCGGGCACGTCGAGTTCCTCGGAAAAAAATCAGGATCTTTTCATCAGTTTCGCAAGACAATCCATGGCCCGGCGGAGGCTTGGAGCCCTTGGGGCCGCTTGGACGGGATTCCATGCTTCCTGGACGAATCGGACCATCCGTGACGTATAGGCGGGCCCGACCAGGCGGCCGCTCTTCAGCCTGGGAACCATTTCTTCCTTGATTCCCCTGCTCCGGGATCGGGAGGCAAGGTCCACGAGGGCCCGCTTCGGGTTTTCAAGGTTTTCCGGGGCCTTGGGAACGGATGTCGGGGGAACTCGAAGGAACCGGGCAAGGTTTTCGAAATCCGCAAGGAGCCAGGCCTCGACGGCCCGCACGGCAACTCGGAAGCAAAGGTTCGGTGCAGGATCCTGGACCCAGGCATCTCGAAGAGCCGGAGCGCACTCCTTTTCCTGGTCCAAATCCACGAGTACGAACCATGGGGATCGGAGTGCGGCATGGTTGTAACCAACGATCTGTCTCCGAATGCGGTCCTTTCCTTGCTTCCCGTAGATGGTGTCCGGATTCCCCCCGGCGTGGCGGATGAGCTTATCGACTACTGCTTCATCCAGGATCCCCTCCACAACGGCAGAGACGTAGATCTTCCCGGTCATTTTCCATCGACGTCAAAGAGCATCAACTGTTTGGCCTCAGGCGGGCTTGTCCTGGGAATCACGATATCCGGAAGGGAAAGTCCGCCTTCCAAAAGTTTCTCGATGTCTTCCAGGGATGAGGCGGGCTCGACCTTGGTTCCTTCCTTTTCGGGGATGAGGAGAAGGACTTCGTCCAGGCCGATCCCCTCGTCCCGGAGGAGGTCCGGGGAGTGGGTGCTCAAGAGAACCTGGCGGCCCCTCCGGCGCAGCGCCCTTGCCAGCATCTGGGGAAGCATGCGGACGATTTCGGGATGGAGGGAAAGTTCCGGCTCTTCCAAAAGGAGGGGACTGCGGCCCTCCATGACCACCCAAAGAAGGCCCATCAAGCGGAGGGTTCCGTCGGAGAACTGGTCCTCCGTCTGCCAGGCGCCTTGGGGACGCCAGTGTTGATACTTCCCGCGCAAATGGGGGGTGCCACGGCCATCGCGGAAGAGCTCGATTTCTTCGAGCTGGGGTACAGCGATGCGAAGGGCGTCCCGTATCCGCCTGAGCCGGGCCTTTTGGGTATTTGCCCGTGTATTGGCGATTTGTTCGAGAAAGTCCCCTCCATAAGGATCGGCATGGCGGCCGACAGAGCGGTCCGGCTCTCGGACGAGCTGAGGTACTAGATGCAAATAACGTATGGACCTGAAGAATTCGACGATCGGCCGGAAGAGACGGTTGACATTGACCTGCTCAAGGTAGGTCTGGGTGAGCCTTTCCTCGTCGTCCTTGTCGTCTTTGTTGGGACGATCCAAGAGAGTTCGGTCCCCTTGAAGCACCACTTCCCGGCGGACCAGGGGCGGGCGTTGTTTGTCCTGGTTGAAAGCCAGTTCGTAGACCCAAGGGCCATCTGGGGCGCCGACCTCAACCCGAATCTCTACATCGGGGTGGCGGCGTGCCGCCAGGCAACGGATAGCCCGAACCCCGCCCCGGCGGCGGAGGGCCTCCTGGAACCCTCCTCCCGGTGAGGCAAGGTCCCTGAGGAATCGGAAAAGGTCCAGGAAGTTAGACTTGCCGGACGCATTGGGGCCTACAAGGAACACCCGTCCCTGGAGGTCCACTTCAACGGAGGCGAAGTTCTTCCAGTTTTTTAACTCAAGGCGCTGGAATCTAGGGGTTCCATTCATCGGGGCACCTTTCCTACTTCCCAGCCGGTAGCATACTTGATCGGGGCCGAGGTTGCCCTCCTCATGGGAAAAAGAAGCCGGGAGGGTTGTTTGTCAAGGGACACCTGTCTTTGGTGCGCTGAGCCGACACCTACTTTCTCGAAGATTCCTGGTGCCGAGGCTCATTGTGGAGGATGCCGACCCCTAACAAACCCCTGCCCAGGTTTTTTTCCTGATTTTCTATCCCCTCCTTGCCCTTGTGTCCCTTGATCGGGGCCGAGGTTGCCTCTTCGACACCGTGGGAGGGGGGCTCACGGGGAAGGCGGATGTCTTCACCTTCTACGGATACCAGGACTCCTACCTCTACTAGGGGGCTCGGTATCACCGGCCCGTGGGGCTTGTGATGGAGTTGCGGTAGGGGGATCCGGGATCTTTCCTGAGAAGGCGGCGGCGGGTTTCCTGGTTTTCCCACGAGGAAGGCCCACGCGGCCGGGAGGCCCTTCTTTTTCCGGGTTCGGACCAGGGGAAGGGCCTCCCGAAGGGGGAGGGACCGGCCCGGTTTACTGGACCAGTGTGAGGCTCACTGCGTTGGAGATGGTTTTGACGCCCAGGGGATAGGCCTGGTCCACGGTGAAGCCGGCGAAGTGGAACTTCAGGCCCGCCAGGGCGGGCCAGTTGGGGATGGAGAAGGTCATGACCGCCCGGCCCTGGGCGTTCACCCTTCCCAGGTTTCCCCTGAAGACGCCGGGAAGCATGATGCTCGCCATGAAGAGGGCGTCCCCGTTGAGGGGGAGGGTCCGGGTCCCCACTTTCTGGCCCGGGCTCGTGCCGAAGGCGGCGCCGATGAAGTAGGGAAGGCCCTTGTCGTAAGGGGCGGTCATGGTGAAGACCGCCCTGGTTCCCAGCCTTCCCGTGCCGGATTTCGCCAGGACGGCGGGCACGGGCAGGAGGACGACGTCCTTTTTGAGGGTTCTTCCCGAAACCAGGGTGGCCCTCACGGTGAGGGGCAGGTAACCGGGGGCGGAGAAGGTGACGTCGTAGGTCCCGGGCGCGAGCCAGAGGGCGTACCTTCCCCAGGGGCCCCCGCTCCGGATGGTCTCGCCGTAGCTGAAGTGGACCCCCGAGACCTTGAGGGCCGCCGCCAGGGGCCTTCCGGCCAGGTCCTTCACGTGGCCTTCCATGGGAGGAGCCAGGGAGAACCAACGATCCACCAGGGGCCGAACCCTGGTTCTCTCCTCGGCCAGGGCCGAGGTGTAGCTCGGCTGGAAACTGGTCATGACCTCCACCAGGAAGGCCAGGGTCCCCCGGCGGTACCACTGCCACTCGGGTTCCTCGCCGCTGGCCGAGGGATTCCGCCACCTGTAGGAGGCGGCGGAACGGAGGGTGGAGATCACGGAGAGGAAGAGGTTCCGGACCTGGGAGGGCACGGACCTGGTGCAGGGTGAATAGGGATAGAGGATCTCCCTGCCGTAGGAGTGGAAGTCCAGGACCTTCTGGAAATGGCGCTTGTCGGAGAGCTTCATGATGGTCCGGACGCAGGGCTCGGAGCCTGCCGAGGGGCCGCAGTAGATGTTGGAGGAGGGCCTGGTGCTGTACCCGCACTTCCTCCAGCGGAAGGGGTAGTTCCGGTTGGGGTCCACGCCGTAGCTTCCGTCCGGGTTCCTGCGGCGGTTCTTGCGCCACCAGTTGTCCTTGTTCCAGACGTACTCGCACCCGTCGGGGTTGACGATGGGGACGATCCAGATCTCGTGGGAATCCACGATGGACCGGATCCCGGCATTGGATGCGTAACCCTGGAGGAGCCGCCTGGCCGTTTCGACGGCCATGACCTGGGTGTTCAGCTCCCTAGCGTGGTGCTCGGCCAGGATCGCCAGGTTGGGCTCGTCCTCGTCCTTGGAGACGTGGTCCGAGATCTTGAGGGCGTAGATGTGCCTTCCCTCGTGGGTGGGGGGAGCGCCCGTGTACTGGGTGAGGTCGATGCGTCTGGCCAGGCCGGGGTAGGATTTCTGGAGGTTTCCGAGGAGGGTATACATCTCGGAGGTCGTGTAGTACCGGGAATCGGGGGGAGCGTCCCGGGAGGCCAGGATCTCCTTCAGGGGGCGGCCCCTTCGGAGGATCCGGAAATCCAGGCCCATGGTTTGGAGGATCTCCTCCTCCCCGGGGGCCAGGATGATACGGAGGGGGCCTTGGCGGCCCGGGCCGGAGGGGAGGACGTCCAGGCCGGACCGGGCGAGGCGGGAGCCCAGGAGGGCCGGGGGGATCCCCCCGCAGTCGATCTCCACCAGGAGGGAGGTCCGCTCCTGGGAGGGAAGGGAGGGGAGGAGGCCGGGAAAGAGGGGAGAGAGGAGGAGGGCGAGGACCAGGTGGGGAACGGCGGTCTTCATGGCGTGTGTTTCCTCGGATGTCGTCGGGGGAAGGGGGGAATGGAAAAAATCCATGATAGCCGGGAAGACTTGGGGTGGACAGGAGGGGCGGGGCGGAAGGCCCTCCGGAGCCTCACCTTCGAGCCGGGCCGATGGGAAGGGGCCGGAGGCGCCTGGGGTTCAGGCGGGGTGGGAATGGGGGGGAGACCCGGAAAGGATCTCTTCATAGAGCTCGAGGAACCGGCGGGCCACGACGGGCCAGGCGAACCGGGCCAGGGCCCTCTCCCTGGCCCGGGAGGCCATGTCCCTCCTGGCGGCCTCGTTCTCCACGAGGCCGAGGACGGCCCGGCGCAGGGCCTGCAAGTCGCCTGCAGGCACGAGGATTCCCGCCTCACCCGCCACCTCTGCCGGACCACCTTCCCGTGTGGTGACCACGGCCATCCCCGCCGCCATGGCCTCGGCCACGACCATACCGAAGGACTCCTTGAGGGATGGGAGGACGAAGATGGCCGAGGTCTCGTAGAGTTCCTTCAGGCGGGGGCTCTTCCGGTCCAGCCAGCCCGTTACGGTGAGGCGGACCTTCTTTTCCCGGGCCAGGGCCTCCAGGCGGGGCCGCTCCGGGCCTTCCCCGGCCAGCACCACCTCCCAGGAGGGATCCAGGCCTTCCAGGGCCCGGACCAGGAGGGCGTAGTTCTTCCTCGGAAAGAGGCGTCCCGCTCCGAGGATCACCTTCTTCCTGGGGCGATCGGGGCGGAATTCCTCCGGGTCGATTCCGTTGGGAACGGCCTCGACCCTGGCCCAGGGAGCGGCCCGCAAGACCAGGTTCCCGTGGTCGGAACTGGGGGTGGTGATCCGTTCCGCCCCCCGGACCACCGATCTCCACAGGGGCGCGAGGATCTTGTGCTGGAGGCCGAATCGGTCCGGGTTGTAGCCGGGAACGTCCGAACCGTGGGAGGTGACCAGGTAGGGAAGGCCCGTTCTCTTCTTCAGCCAGAGGGCGGCGGGGCCCGTGGGAAAGATGAAGTGGGTGTGGTTCAGATCGTAATTCCCTCGGCGGGCGATTCCGGGGAGGCGAAGCAAGGCCGAGACGAGGAAGGTGAGCATTTCCGGCGTGGTGGACTTCTCTCTCCTCAGGCGGAGGGCCGGCAGGCGCAGAACCTGCATGCCCTCGACGATCTCTCTTCCCGGGAGGCCTCTTCCTGCCATGGTGACCACGTCCACCTGGTGCCCCAGGCGGACCAGCTCCCTTCCCAACTGGAGGGTCACCGGCGAGGAACCCCCGCCCAGGGGAGGGAACTCGTAGTTGAGCATGAGGATCTTCACTGCCCCGCCTCAGGATTTCTTGTTCCAGCCTGGGTGGAGCTTGGAGTACAGGGCGAAGATGTTCCCCAGCGTCTGGGGGATGCACTGGCGGCAGGGTGGAAGGACCTTCTTCCCCTTCCGGAGGTCGCGGCGCACCTCCCTGTAGGCCTCGCCCCGCCAGATTTCGGAGAAGGGTGTCTCGTAGATGTTGCCCATCCTTCCTACGCCTCGTTTCCAGACGAAGATGGGGCAGGGTTTCACGTCGCCGCCGGCCTCGATGAAGGTGGTGATCCAGGGGAAATAACAGACCCTCCCGTTGACCCGGAAGGCCGCGGCCGGGCCCATCTTGTTGGCGTAGAGGGAGAGGTCCCTCAGCCAGATGTCCAGGTTGTGGGTGATGCCCTCCTCCTCGGCGGCCCGCCGGGCTTCCAGGAATAGGGCCCTCAGCTTCCCGGGCTCCAGGTCGCGGACCAGGTCCGGCTTGCGGTCTTCCATGTCCACGTAGTCGAGGTATTGGACGTAGATGGACTCGGCCCCCAGGGATCGGGCGGTCCGGATCAGGGGGACGAGCTGGCCCGCGTTGGCCGCCTGGAGGGCGAAGTTGATCCGCACGACCGGGAGGGAGACTCCCTTCTCGGCCTTCTTCCGCTTCAACTCCTCAAGGGTGGAGATGACCTTCTCCCTGGAGCCGGCTCCCCGGCGGATCCGCTTGTAGGTCTCCGGTTCGGCCGAGTCGAGGGAGACCTTGACCTCGTTGATGCCCGAGGCGATGAGTTCCTCCACCTTCCCCTCCAGGAGGGTGAAGTTGGTGGCCAGGGTCACGGCCGTCCCCTTCTCCCGGGCGAGGCGGATGAAATCGAAGATTCCGGGGTGGAGGAAGGGTTCGCCCAGGCCGGAGAGGTTCATCTTTCTCGGCCGGATCTCCTCGAGGATCTTCCGGAAACCCTCTTCCTTCAGGAACTCCGTCTTCTGGATGAGCCGGTCCCTGGTGCACATCAAACACTTCTGGTTGCAGGCGTTGGTGGGCTCCAACTGGATGTGGAGAGGTCCCGTCCAGGGCCTGAGGGGCCGGAAGGCCAGGTTCCATGGGAGGAGGAGGTAGCGGATCACGCCCGTCATCCTAGGGAATTCCAGGGAGAATTCCCTCTTCTTTGAGCCATCGAGCCGTTTTTTCCATGGCCTCTTCGAGACAGTAGGGAGGCTTGAAACCGGTTTCGAGAAAGAGACGCTCTCCGCTGTAGAGAAGGTCCCGGGTGAGTTTTCCCACGGTATGGGCCGAGAAGAGGGGCCTCAGGCCGAAGGGGCGTGCCAGGGCCTCCAGGAGCCCCCCCGCCAGGAAGAGTGGCCAGGCTGGGAGGGAGAGGCCGGGTGGGGGGACTCCCAGGGCCCGGGCCATGGCCGAGGCCAGCTCCGCCAGGGAGTAGGGCCTTTCATCCATGGCGATGTAGGTCCTCCCTTCCCAGGGCTTTCCTTCCAGGGGAAGGAGGTGGACCAGGGCGGCCGCCAGGTTTCCCGCGTAGACCAGGCTCTTTTTGGCCCTTCCGCCGGAAAGGAGGAAGAACCGCCTCTTCGCAAGGGCCCGCATCATCCGGACCACGTTGCCCTTGTCCCCCTCTCCGTAGACCACGACGGGCCTGAGGACCAGGGTCCTGAGGCCCCACTCCCGGCGGGCCCGGGCCAGGAGTCGCTCCCCTTCGAGCTTGGTCCGGCCGTACTCCCTGTTGGGATTCTCCGGTAGGTCCTCCGTGGCGGTGACCCCCGGGGGGGGATCCCCCATGGCGGCCACGCTGGAGAAGAAGAGGAACTCCTCCACCCCTTCCTTCCTGCAGGCCTCCAGGAGGAGCCGGGTCCCTTCCAGGTTGACTCTCCGCAGGCGCTCCTTTTCCCGGGGTGTTTCCAGGGGGATGTTGAGAAGAGCCGCCATGTGCACGACCCCTGCCGCCCCCTTGCAGGCCTTCTCCAGGCTCCCCCGGTCCAGCAAGTCCGCCCGGACCACCTCCAGGTCCCGGCACCATGGGGGGGTGGGGGAGCCGGGGCGGATCATGGGCCTTGGGCGAAGGCCCGCCTCCCTGAGGGCGGGCACTACGTGGCGGCCCAGGAAGCCGCCTGCGCCGGTGACGAGGAGCGGTCCTTTTTCCATGAGATCGAGGAGAGTCTGGGCGGGGAGGGAGTGGGGGGCAAGGGCTCAGCTTCGGACCATCTCCCGCAGGCGGGCCAGGTCGGGCCTCTCCGGGAGGAAGAGGACGTCCAGCCGGGAAGGTCCGTGGGCGGGGATGACCAGTTGCTTCTCGATGTCCGCCGTACGGGAGGAGCCCGTCACCACCAGGGCCGCCGGAGAGGGTGGGCCCAGGGTGGTGAAGAGCTCATCCAGGTCGGCCACCAGGTCCTCCAGGGATGCAAGGGCTACGACCCGGTCGGCCAGGAGGCTGGCCCAAGAGGCTTCCCTCGAGGGAGGAAGGAGGAGGATGCTCCCTGTAGCGGCGGCGGCCTTCCAGGCGCGGCACACTCCCAGGGGGGCCCGGAAGGGCCTTTCCCTGGGGCGGTCCTCCCACAGGACGGCCTCTTCTCCGGCACGGGCCTCCCGGAGAAACTCCGCCGCCTCTCCCAGGGAGGACAGGAAATGAGCCTGGTCGGGGCCCGCCAGCTCCCCCAGGCTCTCCTGGAAGCGCCGGGCCAGGGGGGGGAGGTCATCCTTCCGTTCCACGGTCCCTCTCCTTTCGAGGATCTTCCCGGTCTTTCCTCTTTTCCCACCAGGCCTCGAAACTCTCTCTCGGGGGGCGGGGGAGTTCCCTGCCCTTCTTCCATGCCCGCCCGGGGGGGGTGAGGGCCGCCAGGAAGGGGAACTTCCGCCAGACTGCGGCGGCCAGGCGGAAGAGGGCCGGTCTTTCCGCGGCGAAGGCCCAGGCCCGGAAGGCGGCCTTCTCCAGGAGGCCGTGGCGGGCACGGGCACGGAGCTCCAGGAGGAGGCGGTCCAGCGGAATCCGGACGGGACAGATCTCGGAGCAGGCCCCGCAGAGGGAGGAGGCGAAGGGGAGTTCCCCGGCCCGGTCCAATCCCTCGAGGAGGGGCCGGAGGAGGGCGCCGATGGGGCCTGCATAGGCGCCGCCGTAGGGGTGGCCCCCGGCGTGGCGGTATACGGGGCAAATGTTCATGCAGCCGCCGCAACGGATGCAGGCCAGGACCTCCCGGAAGAGGGGGTCCTCCCGGAGGGCCAGGCGGCCGTTGTCCAGGAGGACCACGTCCATGGGGGTGTAGCGGGGGGTGAGGAGGTTCACCACTCCGGCGGCGGGTTGGCCCGTGGCGGTGACGGTGAGGAGGGGAAGGAGGGTGCCCAGGGCGGCCCGGGAGGGAAGGAGCTTCTCCACTCCGGCCAGGACGATCTGGCGGCGGGGGAGGGAGGTGCAGAGCCGGGCGTTGTTCTCGTTCTCCACGATCACCACGGCGCCGCAATCGGCCAAAAGGAAGTTGGCCCCCGTCACGGCCGCATCCCCCTGGAGGAACTTTTCCGCCAGGTGCCGCCTGGCGGCGAGGGAGAGCTCCCGGGCGGCCCGCATGCGGACCTCCTCGGGCGAGGGAGGGCCTTCCAGGACCAGGCCCTCCGGCGGGGGGATCCCCAACTCGTCCCGGAAGGTGCGGGCGATGTCCTCGACGGAGAGGTGGAGGGCCGGGGCGGTGATATGGGAGGGCCTTTCGCCCCTGAGCTGGACGATCAGCTCGCCCAGGTCGGTCTCGATCACCTCCAGGCCCGCCTCCTCCAGGAAGGGGTTGAGGCCGATCTCCTCGGTGGTCATGGACTTGGACTTGACCACGATCCGGGCCCCTTCCTCCCGGAGGATTCGGAGGATCGTCTCTCTCGCTTCCCGGGAGTTCCGCGCCCTGTGGACTCTCCCTCCGGCGGCCTCGATGTTTGCGGTGAAGCGCTCCAGGAGTTCCGGAAGCTCCTCCAGGGCCTCCATCCGGACGGCCCGGGCCTTGTCCCTGAGGGCGTCCCTCTCCGGGCCCAGGGGGAGATGGGCCGACATCTTGGCCACGCTCCTCTCCACGGCCCGCCGGACCTTTTCCCCCAGGGAAGGATCGGAGGCGGCGGCCTCGAAGGCTTGGAGGGTTCCTTCGTCCTTCACCTTTCTTCCTCCTTCGGGGCCAGGACCTGTGCAATGTGGAGCACCCTGGTGCGGGCCCTCTTCCTGGCGAGGATCCCTTCCATGTGGAGCATGCAGGAGGGGTCGGTGGTGACGATCCAGTCCAGGTCCAGCCGGAGGGCCTGGGCGAGGCGGGTTTCCCCGATGGCCGTGGAGAGGCGGGGGGCCTTGACGGAGAAGGTGCCGCCGAAGCCGCAGCAGTAGCGGTCCGCCTCCAGGGGAACCACCTGGAGCCCTTCTACAGAGCGGAGGAGCTCCAGGGGTTCCCTCTCCACGCCCAGCCCCCTGAGGAGGTGGCACCCTACGTGGAGGGCGGCCCGGCCACGGAAGGGGGCGAAGGGAAAGTCCTTCACCCCCGGATCCTTGCCCAGGAACTCCGTGAGTTCCCGGAAGCGGTTGCAGAGGGGGGCAAGCTCCGGCAGGAGGCGGGGGAGCTCCCGGCGGACCATGGCGACGCAGGATCCGGAAGGGGCGACGATCACCTCCTCCCCCTGGAATCGCTCCACCAGGGTCTTCCCCACGGCGGCGGCTTCCTGGGGGAGGCCCGTGTTGAAGGCGGGCTGGCCGCAACAGGTCTGGTTCCGGGGAACCACCACCTGGTGGCCCAGGGCTTCGAGAAGCCGCACCGTGGCCCGCCCCACCTGGGGAAGGGCGTGGTTCACGAAGCAAGGAACGAAAAGGGCGATCCTCAAGGGGAGAGCCTCCCCGGAAGGGCCTCGAAGGCGAAGGCGGCGGGTTGTAACGTTGGCGGCCGTTGCGGCGCCACCAAGGAGAACCAAGGAGGCTCCATGGCTTCCACGACGGGTGCGACACGTTCCATGACCCGGGCAACGCCGGCGGCGGTCCTGGTCTTTCTCTTTCTTTCGGCCCCGGCTCCGAGGCCCCAGGGGAAGGGTCCGGCCCTCCTCACGGCGGCCGAGAAGAGCGGATACCGGCGAACCGGAACTACGGCCGAGGTGCGGAGGTTCCTGGAGGAGCTTTGCAGGCGCTCTCCCTATGCCCGGCTGGAGGTTCTCGGGAAGAGTCCCCAGGGCAGGGAGATCCCCCTGCTCGTCCTGGGAAAGCCCCTCCCCGGAGGACCACTGCCGAGGGAGGGGCGGCAAAGGCCCGTCCTCTACTTCCAGGCGGACATCCACGCCGGAGAAGTGGCGGGAAAGGAGGCCCTCCAGATTCTCTCGAGGCGGATCCTGCTCGAGGGAGACCTCCCGGGGGTCCTGGAAGATGTGGTCCTCCTGGTCTGTCCCGTCTTCAACTGCGACGGCAACGACAGGATCTCCGTGGAGAACCGTCCCTGGCAGAACGGTCCCGCCTGTGGAGTCGGGACCCGTTACAACGGCCAGGGCCTGGACCTCAACCGCGATGCCGTAAAGCTGGAATCACGGGAGATGAGAGCCCTTCTCTCCAAGGTGATCCTCCCTTGGGATCCCGACCTCCTCCTGGATTGCCATACCACCGACGGGTCGCTCCACGTCCATCCCCTCGAGGCGGAAGGGCCTCTCACCCTCTCCATGGACGGAGCCCTCCGGGACTGGAACCGGGACGTCTTTCTTCCGGCCGTCTTCGGGAGAGTGAAGGAGGAGGAGGGGTTTTCCTTCATCCCCTACGGTTTCTTCCGGGACCGGCGGAATCCCTCCCTCGGGTGGGCCACCTTCCCTCCCTTGCCCAGGTACCTGACCAACTACATGGGAATCCGGGGAAGATTGGCCGTCCTGAGCGAGGCCTACGTCTACAAGGACTTCCGCACCAGGATCCGGGCCACCCTCGCCCTGGCCCGGGCGATCCTCCGGGAGGCGGCCGCAAGGTCGGGGGAGATCCTCGTGAGGGTGAGGTCGGCCGATGCCGGGGCGGCCGCCCTGTCCCGCCGGGGAGGGGGCTTCGCCGTGGCCTTCCGCCCCGTTCCCCGCCGGAAGCCCGTCGTGGTGGAAGGTTACGCCGAAAGGAGTCCGGCACGGCGGGGACTCTCCTGGAAGGCCAGGATGGCCGCGGCGGGCCCCTTGAAGAAGTGGAGGATTCCTTTCCTGGCCGATTTCCGGGTCTTGCGGGAGGTTCCCGTGCCAAGGGGCTGGCTCCTGCCCCCTGGGGCGGAAGAGGCCGTGAAGCTTCTCAGGCGTCACGGCCTGGAGGTGGAGCGGACGGAGAAACCCCTCCGGGTCCGGGTCAGGGAGTTCCTCGTGGAGCGGATCCGGCGGGAGAAGAGGCCCTACCAGGGGCACAGGCTGGTCCGCCTCGAAGGCGGATACAAAGAAGTGGAGGTGCAGGTCCCGGCGGGAGCCTGGCGGATCTCCTCGGAGACCCCCTTGTGCAGGCTCGCCTGCTGGCTCCTGGAGCCGGAGAGTCCGGACGGCCTCACAGCCTGGGGATTCCTCGATCCCTGGCTGAAGGAGGGGAAGCCCCATCCGGTTTTGGCATTGGAGTGAGTCGGTCCGCCGGTCCCGGCCCGGTGAGGGGGAAGGCCCGTGACTTGCGGGAGGACACCGGCCGGGAAGAGGTGCGGGCGCCCCGGAAAAACCGCGGGGCCGGATCGGTGATCCGGCCCCGCGGAGGGAGAGGCGAAAAGACCCTGCGGCCGATTCCGCCGGGAAGGGATCAGAACAGGATGAAGGTCTTCGCCACGTTGGTCACCTTCACGGGCGCGGCGTAGGGGTTGGCCGGGTCGAAGACGGCGGCCTGGGAATAATAGTATTTTCCTCCCAGCCCGGGCGGGACCCGGAAGGATGTCGATGTCCGGCCCACTTTGTCGAAGGAAACCGTTCCCAGGACGACAAGGTCCTTGAAGTTGTTTCCGATTCCCAGGGAGATCAGCCCGGGGATGGTGCTCTGCTTGTTGCTCAGGGAGAGGAGGACCAGGCCCACGAAGTTGGGCCTGCTCCCCAGGAGGAGGGTGTCCTTGGCCCCGTAGTTGCTCATGATGGGGGCCAGGATCCTCGGCGGATCGGCCGGAACGAAGGTCAGGCTCAGGGCGTTGCTCGTTCCCAGGGCGTTGGAGACGGTGACCTGGGCCGTCCCCAGGAGGGGGGGCGGTTCGGGGGCGTTGAACTTCAGGGTCGTGTCGTTGACCACGGTGAACTGGCCGGGCTTGAAGACCACCGTGCCCACGGTGACCTTGGACGCTCCCGAAAAGTATTTGCCTGTGAGCGTAACCACTCCGGCCTCGATGTTCCTCACCGTTCCCGGGCTGAGGGAGATCAGCTTGGGTTTGAAGGAGACCTTGCTCGGGTCGTAGGGCCAGGCGTTGGAGAGGCAGGAGTGGCTCGAGCCCGGCACCTTGACGGCCACGTTGCCGATCTTGGCCCCCATGGGGACGGTGAAGGTGAGGCGGGTGCCGCCGTTGGTGGAAGAGACGTTGAAGGCCTTCACGGGGGTCCTGCTCCCGCCGCTCGTGAACCAGACCTCGTTTCCCGTGGCGGCGAAGTTCCTGCCCAGGATCACCATGGTCTGGCCGGGCATGGAGGAACCGGAGATTCCCGTGATCTCGGGTTTCGTGGCCGAGGCCTTCCCGTAGATGGCCTGGCAACCGGCGATGTCGTCAGGCTCGATGGACCTGTCGGCGATGCCGTTGCCGTATATAGCGTAGTACATCGTGGCCGTGCGCACGTTGGTGTGGCCCAGCCGCAGGGAGTGGCCGAGTTCGTGGGTGAATACTCCCTGGAGGTCCATCTTGTTGTGGTAGCCCGGCCCGTCGTCCCAGGTCCAGGCGTCGCTGATGGCCATGTACCAACCCGGGGGATACCCGCCCTGGTAGGACCAGGTCGCTCCCAGGACTCCCGACCCCAGGGTGCTCACGGCGAAGATCATGTTGGAGCCGACTTGCTTCACGATGTATGGGGCCAGGCCCATGTAGAGGAAATCGAAGTTGGCTCCGCCGTCGCCGATCTGGGCCTGGGTCGGATCCCCCGTGCCGTCGCCGTACTTGCGGGAGCTCCACTCCATGGCGGCCTTCCAGGCGGACATCTCGGCCCCCTTGGCGCCGGGATAGTTCTTCTGGGGGGTCTTGTTGTCGTTGGCCGTGGCGTCGGCGAAATTGTTGTAGAAGCGGAAATCCCTGTAGTTCAGGGGAAGGGATCCGCCGAGAAGGGTGTAGGCCCTTCCCGGGTTCACCCCCAGGGCCGAGAGGGCGGCGAGGCCGCCGAAGAGCATCCAGGAAACGGTCCTTCGGATTGCAGCCATCACTTGCCCTCCTTCTCGTCGGTCCGGGCGGCCGCGAGGGCGGCCTCCAGGTCGGAGAGCAGCATGTTCCGGGCTACCGCCATCCCGGCTCCCTTGCCGAGGACCACGTCGCCCTTCGCTCCCTTCTCGATCCTGTAGATCCCTCCGAACTGGGCCACGAGCATCCGGACGCCGAAGGCCTTTTCGAACTTGTGGAAGGCCACGACCCTCGTTCCGGGCCCGGTGTCCCTGTCCGGGGGCTGGGTGGAGCAACGGACGGTGACGCCGTCCACGGTTCCGCCGAAATAACAAACCTGGATCTTGGCGGGTGCGCCCGTGAAGAGTTCCTTCCCCTCGATGGTGAGGCGGGTCATGTAGAGAGTGCCCAGTTCCTCGGTCTCCAGGAGAAAGCCCTCCCGGGCGGTGATCCTGCCGGCCACGCAGCCGTCGGCGGTCCGGGCCATCTCCTCCAGGGAGAAGGCCTTGATGGCCGCATGGGCCACCCCGGCGAGGATCCCGGCCAGGAGGATCCCCCCGAGGAAGGCCTTTCCGGAATTACGGAAAAACATGATCGTCGCTCCTTTTCTGCGGCAAGAGTATCGTCTCGAAATGAGGTGGAATTCCGGCTCCCGGGGCGTGCTCGGGTCACAGGAGCCTTCTTTCTCCTTTTTAGTCTACCCCGCCGGGATTGTCACGGACCGGGTGGCGGGGAAGACCGGGAAGGTAGAGAACCCGGGCCGGGGCCCCGTCGGCTTGGGGGTAGAGGAGGGGAAAACACAACAGGATGCCTCTTCCGGGAACAGTCTCCTCCAGGTCCAGCTCCTCCAGGATCAGGATTCCCGCCGAGAGGAGGATCCTGTGGGCCTCCAGGGCGGGACTCTCCAGGGGTTCGATGCTGGGATAGTCGATCCCCACCAGGCGGACCCCGGCCTCCGCCAGGGCCCGGGCTCCCCCGGGAGTCACCAGGGGGCCCGAGGCCGGCAGGTAGGCCGGCCTGGGGGCCCTTCCGAGGGAGGTCTTCAGGAGGAGGGCCTCTCCCGGTGAGAGGGAGAGTCGCCGGACCTCCTCCTCCCCCAGGGCGGGCGGGTCGGGGAGGGCCGTGACCCTGGCGGGTCCGGCCATCCATGCGAGGGGGAGTTCGTCCAGGCCCGCTCCCTGGGGAAGGATGTGCCCTGGGGCGTCCAGGTGGGTCCCCGTGTGGCTTCCCAGGCAAAGGCGGGTGAGACGGAAACCCTCTTTCTCCAGGGTTGCGCCCTGTTCCAGGCGGGGAGGATCGTCTCCCGGAACCACCATGGCCTTTCCCAGGGGCCGGGTCAGGTCCAAGGCCCCTTCCAGGGAGAAATCGGGGGGGGAAGGTGTGAAGCCCTTCATGGCGGCCTGTATCCTCTGGTCCCTTTGGGAAGTGGGCAAGGAAGAAGGTCCAGGAGGGTGAGATGGCGGAAGGACCCAGACCCCTTTCCGGGCCGGCAAGGCCCGTCGTGCTCCAGGGCCGGCTCGTCTCCCGGCGGCCCCTGGGACCCACCACCTTCTGGCTGGAATGGGAGTGCGCCTCTCCCTCGCCTGCCGCCCTCCCCGGCCAGTTCTTCATGGTCCGCCTCCTCGAGGGGTGGCCGGCCCTCCTGGCCAGGCCCTTCTCTCTGGCCTCCTGGAGGGAGGGCGGTAGGCGGCTGGGATTTCTCGTCGAGGAGGTGGGAAGGGGAAGCGGAGCCCTGGCACGGGCCGGGATCGGGGGGGAAGCCCTTCTTTGGGGGCCCCTGGGAAAGGCCTTTCCTTCCCCCGAAGGGGCGGTCCTCCTGGCCGGAGGAGTGGGCCTTGCGCCCTTCCTCCTGGCCTTGGAAAGGGACCCCGGCGCCCCCCGGCTGGTCCTGTTCGGAGGAAGGGACTCCCGCCGGCTCGCCCCGGCCTCCCTGGTCCCCGAAGGTGCTCCCCTGGAACTCGCCACCGACGACGGGAGCCGGGGATACGCCGGAACGGTGGTGGCCCTCCTGGAGGAGTTCCTCCGCCGCGGCCGGGTCCCGGCGGGGACGCTCCTCCAGGTCTGCGGGCCCGAACCCATGATGGCCGCCGCCGCCGCCCTGGCCGAGAGGGAGGGGCTCCCATGCCTGGTCTCCCTGGAGACCCGGATGGGTTGCGGCGTGGGAATCTGCGCCGGATGCGCCGTGGACCTGCGGCCCGGGGCCGAGGGATACGGCGGCATGGAGAAGGTGTTGGCCTGCAAGGCCGGCCCGGTCTTCCCCTCCCGGGACCTGGCCTGGAAGAGAGAATAAATGAAGAGGAAATTCCCGGGGAAGGTACCCTGGGCGGGCCTGGTCTTCGGAGCGGGCCTGGCGGCGAGGCTCTTCGTCTCCTTCCGCACGGCCCTCCCTTCGGTGGACGGGGTGATCTTCCTGAGGATGAGCCGGGACATGGCCGCCGGGGAGTGGGCCCGGGCCCTGGAGAGGGTCTTCCACCCCCTCTACCCCCTCCTTTGCTCCCCCCTGGTCCTCCTCGGCCTCGAACCTTTTACGGCAGCCAGGATCCTCCTCTCCCTCTGCGGGGCCGCCGGGGCGGCCCTGGTCCTTCCCCTCTCCACTGCCCTGGGGGCCTCCCGCCGGGCCGCCCTGGCCCTCTCCCTCCTGGCGGCCTTCTCCCCTTGGGCCTGCCGGTACGCCGGCGACGCCTACAGCGAGCCTCTCTTCTCCCTCCTGGCCGCCCTGGCCGCCCTCCTTTACCTACGTCAAAGAGAAGACCCGGCGGCCCGCCGGGCCACGGCCTTCCTGGCCGGGGCCGCGGCGGGCCTGGCTTTCTCGACCCGTCCCGAGGGGGCCGCCCTGGCCGGCGCCTTCCTCCTGGCCGGACCCGGGAGGATCCCCCTCTCCCTCGGGGCCCTCCTGCCCGCTTCGGCCTACCTGGGAGCCCGGTTCCTCCTCCTCGGCGTCCTGGGTCCCACGCCCAAGTTGGGGTTCATGCTCCCCATGGGACCCCTGGGGAGGGAGAGCCTTCCGGCGGGAATCCTCCTCTACCTGGAGAACCTGGGGAAGGCCCTCCTTCTCGGCTTCGAGGCCCTCGGGCCCCTGGGCTGGTCCCTGGCCCTCCTGGGGATCCTCTCCTTTCTCTTCCGGCGGAAGAGCTCTTCCGCCGGTGCGGGCCCCATCCTGCTGGCCCTCCTCTTCGCCTGGACGGCCATGGCGGCCTTCCAGGTGAAGCGCCGCTTCCTGGTGGACTGGGCCCCGATTCTCTACTCCTTCGGCGCCCTTGGCTGGGACCTCCTGGCCCCCCGGGGGAAGAAGGTCCTTCCCTTCCTCCTGGCGGCCGCCCTGGTCTCGGACCTGGCGAGGCTCTATCCGCCCCGGAAATTCGACAAGATCGGCGAAGTGGTCCTTGCCCGGTGGTTGAAGTCCAGGCTCGGTCCGGGGGAGCGAATCGTCACGGATCTTCCCAGGGTGGCCTACTACGCCGGATTTCCCCCTCCTCCTCCCAGGGTCCCCACTCCGGCGGACCTGGCCGGGGAAGGGGCCGACCCCAGGGTCCGTTTCCTGGTCCTGGGCTCCCGGCGGGAATTGTTGCGCCGTTTCGGGCCTCCTCCGCCCTGGCGGCCCGCCCGCCTTCCCCAGGACGTCGCCCGGGCGGCGGAGGACCGGGGGATCGCCGTCTTCACCCGCCCCGGCAGGTGATCTCCTCGCCGGTCTTCCCCTGGAGGTAGAGGGTCGCCCCCAGGAGGGCCAGGCAGAACCAGGTCACCACCGAGACGGCCTGGAGGTAGTTCTTGGCGGCCTTGCCCAGGATGTCCTGGCTGGCCATGTCGCAGGCCAGGTAGTAGAGGACCAGGCCGGCGGGCAGCCAGGTGGGACGCCAGTTCCGGCGGGCCCCTTCCAGGAGGAGCACGAAGAAGAGGGGAAGGAGAGCGGCGTGGTGGGCCTTCCAGGTCACAGGTGAGAGGAGCAGGGCCAGGGGAAAGAAGGCCAGGGCCTGGAGGACCCTGGTTCGGGGGCCGGCCGGCCTGGAAGCCTTCCAGGCCGTGAGAAGGACCAGGACGAGGGCCAGGAGGCGGGCCGCCCAGGAGGCGACCGCCGGAGAGAGGAGGAGGAGATGGACGTCGAAGGCCCCCGAGTCCCCGGGCGGCCGGAAGAGCCTGTGGACGGCCTCCCTCAGGCACTGGTTCATGGCGAACTTCGCAGGGGGCATCCCGTCGGGGACCAGGGCGGCCCGGTGCAGGTCGTTCAGGGAGAGGTAGGCCAGGACGTCGGAGACCCACCGGGACCAGAGGTGGAGGTAGGACCCCATCCCGTAGTAGAGCCCGGGGAGGAGGAAGAGGACCAGCGCCCCGAGGAGGGCCGAGAGGAGGGTCCTGTATTTTCTCTTGACCGCAAAGAACAGGAGGAGGGGGGCCAGGTTCGGCTTGAGGGCCAGTCCTAGGGCGAGGGGAATGCCGGCGGTCTTTTCCTTTCCCCGGAAACAAAGGTCCAGGCCCAGGACGGCCAGGGCCGAGTAGAGCAGGTTGCCCCCGCCGCCGGCGGTGTCCCTAAGGATGTAGCGGCTGGCCAGCAGGAGGGCGCCGGCGTAGAAGACCGCAGCGTGGGGTGCCTGACGGGGCCACCAGCGCCGGGCCCATCCCCTCAGGAGGAAGAAGAGGCCCAGGATCGTCCCCCCCTGGAGGGCGGCCCAGACCACCCGGGCCGTCCCGGTGGGAAGGAGGGAGAGGGGGGCCGCCATGAGGGAGAGGGATGGCGGGTAGGGGCCGTGGATCCTGTGGCCCCGGGAGGGGTCGAAGTAGGGATCCTTGCCCTGGAGGAAGCGGGCGCCGAACTGCTGGTTCCGTTCCAGCACTCCATGGGGTTTCCTCGTGGCCCTGAGGACCAGGGCCAGGAGGAGGAGGAGCAGCACCACCAGGAGGACCTTGTCCCTCCCGGCCCTCCCGCGGGGGCTCTGGGGGAAGAGGAGTTTCATGGAAGTGCGGTATTTACCACTTTTCCCCGGGCGGGGGTGGTGGAATCTTAGGTTTCCCGGGCGGGGAGGGAGGAGGAAGGGAAAGGCGGAGTGGAGGCTTACAGCAGGTCCTTCCAGGATCCCCGCCGGGCCGAGGGATACGAGGAGAAGTTCCGGAAGGGGCTCTTCCGGCGGTGGACCCACGGCAAGGAGCTGGCCAACCTGAGGGCCGCCCTCGCCAGGGCGGGATTTCCCCGGGAGGGAGAGCTTGTCCTGGACGTGCCCTGTGGGTCCGGCCGCTGGACGGAGGAACTCTCCCGCGGCGGGAGCCTCTACCTTGGGCTGGACCTTTCCCTTCCCATGGTCCGCATCCTCCTCGCCCGGAGGGGCGGAGCCGGAAGGAGCGCCGCCCTGGCCTCGGCCTGGGCCCTTCCCCTCCGGGACGGGGCGGCGGGTGTCGTGGTCTGCTGGAGGCTCCTCCACCACGTGAGGGAGGAGGAGAGGAAGGGGGCCCTCCTGGGGGAATTGTGCCGCGTGGCGGGACGGGCCCTCCTTGTGACCTTCCTGGACGGAGCCTCGCCCAAGCAGAGGATCCACAGGTTCAAGCGGGCCCTCCTGGGGAGGCCTTCCAGGAGACCGGCCTGGACCAGGACGGCCCTGGAGGAGGAGGCCCGGAAGTGGGGATTTGCGCCGGCAGGATACTGGCCTGTCTCGGGATGGTTCTCGGGCCAGACCCTGGCCCTCTTCCTCAGGGTGGGGGAGCGGTGAGGTCCCGGGGCGGGATGTTCTGGCTGGACCGGGAGGCGGAGGATGATTTCCGGGATGCCGGAATCGACGGGCTCTCCTCCCTCTGCTCCCTCGGGGGTGGCCGGGTGGTCTCCCGGGCGGCCACGAGGATCTGCAGGCGTCTCGAACTCGGGGGGCGGACCTACTACGTGAAGACCCAGGAAGTGATACCCCGGCGGCTTCCCCTCAGGAAGTGGCCCTCCTACCTGGGAAGGGGATCCCCCCTGGCCAGGGAGGCCAGGAACTTCCTCCGCCTGAAGGGCCTGGGGATCCCGACCCCCATCGTGGCGGGATGGGGGGCCGAGAGGTTCCCCTGGGGGATGCCCAGGAGGAGCGCCCTCGTCACCCGCGCCCTGGAGGGATACGTGGACCTGGAGGCCCTGGCCGCCGGGGACCCCGACCGGGCGGCCTCCCTGGTGGGCCGGCTGGAAGAGCTCGTGGCCCACCTCCACCGCCTGGGGTGGGCCTTGGGGGGAGTGAAGCTCCGCAACGTCCTGGCCGGCCCGGGGGGGGAACTGGCCCTGATCGACCTTCCCGACCTGACCCGGCGTCCCATGCCCGGAAGAAAGGAAAGGGACTTCCGGGTCCTTCGGGCCGACGCCGAGCGGGTCCTGGGGCGGGATTTCAGTAGGCCTGGGCCACGATGACCCGGCCCGCCGAGGGGCGGCCCGAGACGATGCACTTGCCCGGTTCGGTGAAGGTCCGGCGGAATTCCCCCTCCTCCACGGTCCCAGGGATGCAGCGGATCGTGGCCTTCATGTCCTCCTTGAAACGGGCTTCCGATTCGGGGGTCCCGTCCCAGTGGACCAGGTAGAAGCCGCCCTCCTCCTGGACACGCCGTTTCAGTTCTTCGTAATCGTCCACCTGGTGGGTGTGCTCGTCCCGGAAGGAGCGGGCCCGCTCCAGGAGGGCGTCCTGGAAGGCCTGGAGCTTTCCGGGGAGGATCTCTCCGATCCGGTCGAAGGGCACCTTTTCCTTGGATCGGTCCAGCCGGGAGACCAGGACCCCCGCCCCGTCGGCCACGTCTCTCGGGCCGATCTCCAGGCGGAAGGGCACGCCCTTCTGCTCCCACTCGAAGAACTTGGGCCCGGGTTTCATCTCCTCCCTCTCGTCCAGGACGACCCTCTGGTCCCCCAGGGCCGACCGGGCCGCAGCGGCGGCCTTCCGCGCCGCCTCCAGGACCTTGGCCTTCTCCTCTCCTCCCTTCCATATGGGGACCAGGGCGAGCTGGATGGGAGCCAGCCTGGGGGGGAGGACCAGGCCGTCGTCGTCGCTGTGGGCCATGATCAGGGCCCCGATGAGGCGGGTCGACACGCCCCAGCTCGTGGTCCAGGCGTATTGGAGGGTCTTGTCCCGGCCCTGGAAGCGGATCTCGAAGGCCTTGGCGAAGTTCTGCCCCAGGTCGTGGCTGGTCCCCATCTGGAGGGCCTTCCTGTCCTGCATCATCCCCTCGATGGTATAGGTGCGCTCGGCGCCGGCGAACTTCTCGGAGTCGCTCTTGAGGCCCGTGACGACCGGGACGGCCAGCCACTCTTCGGAGAACTTCCTGTAGATCTCCAGGATCTTCAGGGTCTCCTGGTGGGCCTCTTCCTCGGTCTCGTGGGCCGTGTGACCCTCCTGCCAGAGGAATTCCATGGTCCTGAGGAAGAGGCGGGTCCGCATCTCCCAGCGGACCACGTTGGCCCACTGGTTGATGAGGATGGGAAGGTCCCGCCAGGATTGGACCCACTTGGCGTACATGGCGCCGATGACCGTCTCGCTCGTGGGCCGGACGATCAGGGGCTCTTCCAGCCTGCCCTTGGGAAGGAGCTCCCCTCCCTCGCCCTTTTCCAGGCCCGAGTGGGTCACCACGGCGCACTCCATGGCGAAACCCTCCACGTGCTGGGCCTCCTTGGCCAGGAAGGACCGGGGGATGAAGAGGGGGAAGTAGGCGTTCACGTGCCCCGTCTCCTTGAACATCCGGTCCAGAGTCTGCTGGATCCCCTCCCACAGGGCGTATCCATGGGGCTTGATCACCATGCATCCCCTTACAGGGGCGTAGTCCGCCAGGCCTGCTGCCTGGATCACGTCCAGGTACCACTGGGGGTAGTCCTTCTCGCGGGGGGTGATGTTCCTTGCCACGTCGCTTGCCTCTATGGTTTGGGTTTCGTTTTCCTGAAAGATCCATGAGACCCGCCGGGGCGGTGGGGTTCAACAACTTGCCCCGGGCCGGGGGGAACTCCACAATTCTCCGGCCCCCCCAGGAGGAAACCCATGAAACCCGTCCACCTCGTCCTCGTCCTGGCCCTCTCCCCGTTCTTCCTCTTTCCCTCCGCTCTTTCCGCCCAGGCGGGAAAGGGGGCCAAGAAGGAAGGAAAGCGGCCCCTGGACTTCCAGGACGTGATCCTGGGAAGGCCCAGGGTGCGGGGACCCAGGCCCGCCTTCTGGACGGGCCGGGGACACACCCTGCTCCTCAGGAAGGGAAGGTCCTGGATCCGGATGGACGCCGCCACGGGCCGGGAGGCTCCCTCCAAGGGAAGGCCCCCGGGTCCCACCTTCCGGAGGCGGAAGGCCCGGGGGGAGAAGATCCCCCTCACCTTCAGGAAGACCTTGCGGAAGGACCTGGTGGAGCTGGGGGGGCTTTCCAAGGAAGAGGCCCGGGGAGCGGGATACCAGGCCCTGTCCCTCCAGGGTGGGAAGTCCTTCCTCCTGGAGGTCCGGGGGGACCTCTGGTTGTGGCGCCCCGGGCCGAAGGCGGGAAGGGAGCGCCTCCGGCGGCTCACCCGGGACGGAGAGGGGGGGGTCCTCCTCGGAGCCGCCCCGGGAGGGAAGAGAGCCCTCTTCCGGAAGGGCCACGACCTCTGGAGCCTGGACCTCGCCGGGGAGGGGGCCCGGATCCACAGGCTCTCCCGGGAGGGAAGCAAGGACTACCTGGTGGGCCGCCTGGACTGGGTCTACCAGGAGGAGGTCTACGGGCGGGGCCGGTGGGACGCCTGGTGGTTTTCGCCCGACGGCAACTGGGTGGCCTTCCTGGAACTGGACACGAAGGAGGAGCCCCTCTCTCCCATCGTGGACGACTCCTCGGTCCGCCAGAAGGTGCGCATGCAGAAGTATCCCAAGGCGGGCGACCCCAACCCGGTCTGCCGCCTCGTGGCGGCCTCCCTGGACGGCCGGAGGAAACGGACCTTCTCCCCCGAGCCCTGGGCGGGCAAGGAGGGCCTGGTCGTCCGGGTGGACTGGTCTCCCGCCTCGATCCTCTTCTTCCAGGTCCAGGACAGGGAGCAGCGCAAACTGGTCCTGGTGCGGGTGGATCCCGGCAGGTCCGATCCCGAGGCGGTCCTCAAGGAGGAGCGGACAGACGGCTGGGTGGAGAGAGGTCCCTCGCCCCGGTTCCTGGCCGGGGGCCGGGAGTTCCTGTGGCTGAGCGCCCGGGACGGGTGGCGGCACATCTATAGGTATACTGAGAGAGGGAAACTCCTGGCCAGGGTGACCCGGGGGCCCTGGACGGTGATCCGGCTGTCCGCCCTGGACGAGAAGAGGGGGGTCCTCTGGTTCACCGCCACGAAGGAGACGGTGATGGAGACCCATTTCTACCGGGCTCCCCTGGACGGGGGGGCTCCGCCGGTCCTCCTCACAAGGAGGGGGGCGGACCACAGGGTGACCCTTTCCCCGGACAGGGAGTATTTCCTGGACCGCTGGTCCAGTCTGGAGGATCCGGGAGCCCTGGACCTGTGCCGGGAGAAGGACGGGAAGGTCCTGAAACGCCTATCCTCGGCAGACAGGACCCCCCTGGAACCCTACCTCCTGGGCGTGCCCCGGGCCCACAAGGTCCCCGGTCCCGACGGATCGGTCCTGGACGGGGTGAGCCTGGCCCCCCCGGGCTGGAAGGGGGAGAAGCCCCTTCCCCTTTGGATCGACATCTACGGCGGCCCCAACGCTCCGGGTGTGCGGAACCGGTGGAACGTCCTCTCCAGGCCCTGGTTCCACTTCCTGGCCGGCCGGGGGATCCTGGTCTGGCGCCTGGATCCCAGGAGCGCCCACGGGGCGAGCCACAAGGACACCATCCTGTGTTACCAGCACCTGGGCAGGGAGGAACTCCGGGACGTGGAGGCCGGGATCCGGTACCTGGTGAAGAAGGGGTGGGCCGACCCGGACCGGGTCGGGATCACAGGCGTCTCCTACGGGGGATTCATGGTGGAATACGCCCTGACCCACAGCAGGGCCTTCCGGCTGGGCGTGGCCGTGGCGGGCGTTTCGGATTGGCGGAACTACGACACGATCTACACCGAGCGCTTCATGCGCACTCCCCGGGCCAACCCTGCAGGCTACAGGAACTCCTCTGCCGTGGCGGCCGCCTCCAGGCTCCATGGCTACCTCTTCCTGGTCCACGGCGCCATGGACGACAACGTCCACGTCTCCAACACCATCCAGCTCGCCGGGGCCCTGGAGAAGGCCCAGAAGCTGGATTTCGGCATGCTCCTCTACCCCCGGGAAGGACACGGAGTGGGTAGGCCCGCCCACAGGCTCCATTTGAGACGGGTGGTCTGGGCCTTGATCCGGGAGAAACTCCTGGGCCGCTCCCCTTGAGCGGAAACGCACGGAGGCTTGTTCAGAAGGGCTCAGGAAAGGGTGGGCCGGCGGGGAAAGGGGCCCTCTCCCTGGAGGAAAGGGGGGGAAATCCCCTTGGCATGGAGGTTGCATGTGGATCGGGTCCGGCCTCCCCGCGGGGGAGAGAAGGCTCTACCCTGGAAGGATGTCTCTTGTGAAGGCCCCTGTTGGATGTCTCGAATGGAAGCGGACCCTCCCGCCTTCCCCTGGGCTGGGGAGGGGAGAGGGACCTTCCCGGGGTTCAGGCCGGGGCATTGGAGTGCGGCAGGGGGGCCGGCTGGGGGCCGGGATGGATCTTTGGGTGGACCCCTCCCTCGTTTCTGGAATAGACTCCTTGAGGAACCCTGTGAACCCCAGGCCGTGCGGGGGCTTCCGCGCCCGTGGCGTGGGAGGGGGCGGAAGTTCCTGTTCCCTGGTGGCAAGGGGGGCGGGTCTCCATAAGAGAGGATTGGAAGCATCATGAAGAACGTGGCGAAGAAGGTGTTTTCCTGGGCGGTGGCCGCCGCCGCCCTGGGCTTTTTCGCGTCCTGCGGCGGTGGGGGATCCTCCACCACGGCCAAGGCCGGCGCCCCCGGTTCGGGCGGCGCCTTCCTGGTGAAGGAGTCTGAACCGCCCAACAACGGAGTGGTCTTCCTGAATCAGGCCATCCAGGTGACCTTCACCCAGGATGTGGACCTCTCCTCGGTGGACCTCAACTCCTGGTCCTTCACGGCCTACGACAGCAGGTCGGGCCGGTCCACGGGCGAGCAGGTGATCGGCCGGTTCAGCTATGCTCCGGCCTTCAACGGGGGGGTGAACAAGCGGGTGATCCAGTTCCTGCCCACCTTCCCCACGAACGACACCTTCGACAACGGCGGGTTCCGGCCCGGGAGGCGCTACGAGGTCCACCTGAACGGCGCCGAGTCCAAGACCACGCCGGTGATCCGCTCGGTCTTCGGCCAGGTCCTCCAGCGGGGGTTCACCTTCTCCTTCACCACTCCCAACGGCTCCACGCCGGAAGAGCTCTTCTACGACAGCAAACCCGGCGGCCCCAAGAAGGTCTCCCTCGATCCCGAGGACACCGTGGAGAAGCTCAACTTCTTCATGGGCGGAGGCCTCGAGGCCGTCACCCTGGTCTTCAACCAACCTCTCAATCCCTCTTCCCTCAGCTTCAACGACAAGCACATCTACATGCAATACAAGGATCCGGACCTGAACCTCTCGGGGATGACCCGGATCCCGGCGATCCTGAAGCTCGCCCAGAACCTACCCGAGAAGGCGGTGGTCACCCTGACCCCCAAGGGGGTCCTTCCCAGCAACGCCGAGATCGAGGTGATCGTGGAGCCCGAGCTGGAGGACATCGCCGGCGAGTCCAACCTGGGAGACCCGGCCTTCACCAGGGTCTTCGGGAAGTTCAAGACCGCACCGGCCACCTCCTTCCAGTACGACGCCATCGTCGAGGACTTCCGGGAGAAGACCTTGTTCGACATGGAGGCGCCCCACAAGGAGCCCCTGGCCATGTGGGGCAAGGGAAAGCTCCAGGCCTCCTTCGACTTCGGAGGCTCCGTCACCCTCTTCGACTTCGAGCCCCACGACAAGGAGTTGATCCTCAATACCGATTTCACCCAGGTCGTTCCCAAGCAGGGGATTCCCTATACCGTTTCCGGCGGAATCTTCGAGTTCCGGAACATCCTGATCCCCGAGGGGGTGCAGGTCCGCGGCCAGGGGACGAACCCCCTGGTCTTCCTGGCGACGGGAACCGTCGAAGTAAGGGGAGTCCTCTCGGTGGACGGAGGCAACGGGGACCGGGTGGACACCCTCGCCTCGGCGAACTTCTCCACCCCCGGAGGAATCGGGGTGTGCCAGGGCGGCAAGGGCGGCCAGGGATCGCCCGTGACGGTCACTTCCTCCAAGAAGGGTGACGACGGTTTCGGTCCCAACAATACGCCTTCCGGCGGCGGCAAGGGCGGCCATTCCGCCTACGGCGGTTCCACCAGCACCTGCTACGGCGCCGGCGGCGGCGGCGGAAGCTACACCACCAAGGGCGACCCGAAGTACCTGGCTTCCTCCTTCACCCAGATGACGGGGAAGGGCGGCGACGGCGGTCTCTACGACGCCGTCCTGGGCCCCAACTCCACTCCCAAGGGAGGAGAACCGGGCCCGGTGGTCTGGACGGACAAGGACCCTGACAACAACTTCTACGGCCGGGACGTCCGGACCATCAACGGCCGGGACACCATCGTCATCGGTGAATTGAAGGCCCCCCTCGGCGGGCAGGGCGGCGGAGGCGGGGGAGACCGGATTCCCGCGTCGACGGTCCCCAACCCCGGGTTCCCCGCCGACAACAAGGGCGGCGGAGGCGGCGCCGGCGGCGGCGTGCTGATCATCAAGGCCATCGGCCCGATCATCGTCACCAAGACGGGGCGGATCACGGCCAACGGCGGCAACGGCGGCGGCGGCGAGGCGGCCGGCTCCTGCAACCAGGGCGGCGGCGGCGCCGGCGGAGCGGGGGGGACGGTGATCCTCATGTCGGCCCAGAAGATCCAGATCGAGGCCAAGGATTCGGCCTCCATCCAGAACGGGCTCTTCCCCGTCTCGGCCGACGGCGGCGTGGGCACCACCGGAACCTACGGAGGCGGCGGAGGTTTCTCCTCCAAGTATCCCAGGCGGAACATCGGCCGGCCCAACCGGGGCGGTTTCGGAGGCATGGGCCTGGTGGAGCTCTTCGCTCCCGATCCGGTGAACAACATCGTGATCCCCCAGGGCCAGATCCGGCCCGAGCCGATCCGGCTTCCCTCCACCTTCGGGTTCCTCTCCCGGGCCCGCTCCAAGTGGATCTTCACGGGGGCCACGGTCAGGCAGACCAAGAACTCCTCCTGGCCCCGGTACCTGGATCCGGCCCTGGCCGCAGGGAAGCGGGGACCGGAGTACCGGTTCGCCGGCCTCCACAAGTCCGGTCCCCAGGCGGGGTACGTGGACTACAGGACCTCCGTATCCGGCCCCGGGAAGGCCACGGGCTGGTTCTACTTCCCCGTCATCGTCGAGGGAACGGTGACCAAGGCCGTTCCCGCCGGGAACGGATCCTCCTTCCACGTCGTGGAGTACGCCAAGGGAGGCCTGGGCCAGGTCAACCGCCTCAAGGGCGCCAGGCTCCAGGTGGTCCAGGGCGGAGCCAACGTCCTCGGAGAGTGGCTGGTCCTCGGGAATACGGACAACAAGATCTACCTCTCCCCCGAGGGCGGTTCCGCCTTCAGCGCCTCCCTGGCGGGGAACGCGTTCCGGGTCGTGGGGAAGTACTTCGACATCTGGACGGCCGGGGCCGAAGGTTTCCCCCTGAGGGTGGAAGGAAAGACGGCCTCTCCCGTCGTGAGCGTACGGTTCGGCTTCGCCGCCTGCTCCGGCTTCGACAGCCAGGGGAATCCCATCGACCGGTATCCGGCCAAGGGGTTCGCCTACGACCTGGAGACTCCCTCGGAGCGTGAGAAGTTCTGGAAGGACGGTTCCGGGAAATACCTGGGCAGGCCCTACGTGATGTTCGACGTCCTGTTCAACCTCTCCTACAACCCGGCCGACCCGGGGGTTCCCCATTCCTACGGCGAGCTCCAGCCTTCCACCCCCAGACCGGAGGTGAGGAGGCTGGTCCTGCCTTTCCGGTTCTAGACGTGGAGCGGCGGACTTTGCACGGCTTTTTCGACGATTGCAAGGCGGTTTCCTTCCCCCCTTCCGGGGGGGAAGTTTCCGTCCCTTCGATTTTCACGGCCGGAGCCCGGGAGGCCCGGTCTTTCCTGGAACTCCATGCGTGGAGGAGCGGAAGAAGATGAAGAATCTTACCAAGAGGTTTTCCTTCACCCGGATCGCTCTCGCCTCCCTGGTGGGAGCCCTGGTCTTCGGGTGTTCCGGCGGCGGCGGGGGCGGCGCCTCGGGTGGTTCGGCCGTCTCCATGGGAAATTCGGATCTCCTCAGGGTGGAGTCCGGACGCCTGGTGGACGTCTACGGTGTGGCCAGGAGGAAGGTCGGGAACCAGACCATCGAGGAGACGGTCCTGGTCGAGAAGGACGTGGTCATCGGCACGGACATCAAGGACGACGTCCGCGCAGGAAAGTCCCCTTCCGACGTGGTCTACCACTTCGCCTCGGCCGACGCCGCCACGGGCCAGGAGAAACTCGTGATCGAGATCGATCCCAAGCTCGTGAACGGCGTTCCCACCAACCCCAAGTTCCTCGAGGCCTTCGACAAGCTGGACGACCACTTGAAGAACCTGGGGGCCTCCTACTACGGCCAGGACGTGAACAAGAAGCCCTTCGACGTCGCTCCCAGGAACGGCGCCATCAAGCTCACCTTCAGCAAGCCCCTGGGGTTGAGCCAGGACTTCTTCACCGTCCAGGACGAGCACGGCCGTCCCATCGGCCTCAGGAACACCAGGGCCGTCCAGCTCCTGGAGATCCAGGGGGATCCCACCAAGGGGAAGGGGAGCTTCAAGATCATCCCCATCCGGGTGGTCTACAAGGGGAACGTCCTTGTCCTGGATCCGGTCATCCTCGGTGAAGAGGGCCCCGATCTGGGGATCCCCAACAACGCCACGGGCCTTCCCGCCAGCAGCCCGGGCTCCACGGGGGCCAACATCCGCATCGCCCTTCCCCTCGAGGGGGCCATCCGGATCAAGGGCCTGCGGGAGCAGAGCCCCCTGCTGGTCGGGTTGGACGCCTACGGGGTGAAGTCCATCATCCGGGATTTCCGCTCGGGGAATTCCAAGGACAAGGATCCCTCCCTTTCCAACGGCTTCCTGAACGACCCGGTCCCGCCCAGGATCGTGGGGGAGAGCCTGGTGAAGCTCCTGGCCGTGGAGAAGACTCCCGAGGGGAACTTCCTCACGATCTACCAGGACGCCATGAAGCATACCCAGAAGTACCTCAAGGCGGGTGACACGGACTACTACTCCCCCGTGGAGATCGACCCCTTCGACGTGTTCAAGCAGGTGGTCCGCGGGAAGATCGTCGCCAGGGCGACGGTGGTGGCCCAGCCCACCAAGATCGTCTTCCGCGATTCCAAGGGCAAGGTCATCCTGGACAAGTACGGCCAGCCGAAAGTGCACTACCGGGTCAAGGTGGACAACGCCGAGGGATTCCGGCTGGACAAGGACCCCAAGACGGGAGCCTTCCTCCCGACGGACATCATCCAGGTCTCCATCTTCGAGTCCCAGAGGGTGGTGAAGACCAAGTCCGGCCAGGACATGGTCCTTCCCAAGGACGACCCCAGGTACTTCCTGACCTTCTCTCCGCCGGCGCCCGATCCCAGGTATCCGACGGACAACATCTCCCCCTTCGCCAGCGTGATCGTCCGGTTCACCAAGCCCGTGGACTTGGGCACCCTCAGGGCCTTCGACACCCTGGTCCTCTCGGTGGACAGCGACATCGAGACCGTCCTGGATCCCCAGAAAGGGACGGCGGGCCTGATCGTCTCCAGGATCTACGACGAGGACGGGGCCCAGCGGGTGATCCGCTCCCAGCCTCCCCTGGGGTTCTACCACGACCGGATCCACAGCAAGACCGGGAAGGCCAAGGGCCCCTGGGATCCCAGCCTCTACCGCAGCAAGGGGCAGGATCCCCCCGATCCAACGGACCTCTTCTATCTCTACCTGCTCACCGACAAGAACGGCGTGAAGGACCTGGCCGGAAACCCGGTGGACCTGCAGGGCTCCACCCAGACCTTCTTCCGGGTGGACTTCACCATCCAGTCCGACGCCCCCACCAACAGGGTGGCCAACGTCGCCAGGCGTTTCCTCACGGACGACGAGGATCCCAATCCCGGCGTGAAGGACTGGTTCGGCGCAGGTGTCCTCCTTCCCGGAGGAAGGGTCATGGGGCGGCCCACGGCCCGGTTCTCCTCCTACGTGGACAACCTGAACCAGGTGCCCGAGCCTTCCGATCCGAAGCTCCATTTCTGTCCGCCCGGAACCAAGTCCACTCCCACGGCGAGCGTGGTCTTCGGGAATCCCATCCAGAACCCCCTCAACCCCATGGGATGCCGCCTCCAGACCTGCTGGCGGGAAGTGGATCTCTCCCTGTCCCGGTTGAATCCCTTCGATTTCGACCTGGACGTGGAGGCCATGTGGTGGGCCCCCTTCCGGCTGGGGCAGATCTTCTACGACGTCTTCGACAAGGTCTCCCTCTACCTGGCCCACTCCGAGCACAGGCCTTCGCCTTGCGTGGGTATGGGAAGCTCCCTTCCCCAGTTCCCCAATTCGGGCCTTTCCACGGTCTTCCGGGACAACTACGTGGACCGTTCCCAGCCCGTCGTGGCCTTCGAGAGCCAGAAGCTGGAGATCCGGAAGTCCCTGGCGATCTTCGAGCCCCACAACAAGTGGCGCTACCTTCCCTTCCCGGAGTTCAAGAAGCCCTATCTCACCTTCAGGGACGAACGCGACATGCGCCTGGGCGGCGGGAACACCGAGGCCGTGCTCTCTCCCTTCCTGACGAAGGGTCTCACCACCCTCTCCAAGCCGAATTTCCGGGGAAGCACGCCCAACACCCTTCCCGTGATCGCCCTTCCCCTCCTGGCGGACTTCTTCGTCTGGCCCGACGATCCCCTGGTGAACGGGAAGACCAACGGCGCCAACGGGTGGCAGATCGCCCTCGCCATCCAGTCCAACCCCAGGCCCAACTTCCGGGTCTACTCGGGCGGCGGGTACAGGCCTCCGGGGTATCCCAATCCTCCCCTGAAGCCGGGGGGGCAGCCGGTCTACATCGAGCCTGACAACCAGACCACGGCCCAGGGCGGCTTCGTGCCCTCCACGGGCGCCAGCACTCCTCCCGGGGACAACTCGGTCTACTGGATCCGGGTGGACTTCCTCAAGAGGATCTCCGTCCTCACCTTCGGGTTCGTGAAGATCCACGACCCCAACAAGGCGCCCAATTCGGCGAATTACAAGGACCCCAGGTTGGCCAACTTCCCGGCCGCCGCCAGGCCCCAGGTCTTCGACCTGGTCTTCGAGCCGCCCCTGCCCAAGATGCCCCAGGGGACCCGGATCGTTCCCCAGTTCCGTTCGGCCGAGGAGGAGGGCATGGGCTCCCTCGCGGGGAACATGCTGAACCCCCTGGCCGCCTGGGAGGCCCACATCTTCTCCCAGTCGGAACTCTACTTCCTGGGCGCCTCGGACTACCTGGAGAGTCCCAACGATCTCCTGGATCCCAGGAAACTGAAGAGCACCAAAGGGGCCCCCATGGACCCTTCCAAGGTAAACTATTTCAACTGGCGGCTCATCTTCGAGAACAACGTCGAAGTGGAGCCTCCGGTGGCGCCGGTCCTCGATTCCATGGGAATCGTGTACCGTTTCGATCGTTGACGTGGAAAAACTTGGTGACAAGCGATGCCCCCGGCCCGGAATGGGCCGGGGGCGGACAGAGAGGAAGCCAGGTATGAGCAGCCTTCTTAGAGTGTTGAGAGCGGGGGCCCTCGCCGGGGCGGGGGTGGTCCTGTTCTTCGGGTGCAGCGGCGGTACCTCGAGCAAGTCCGCAGGGCTCAAGGGCTCGGGCGGGGCCTTCTTCGTGGTGGACACCGTTCCCAAGAACCAGGGGACGGTCTTCCTGAACCAGCCCATCGCCGTGGAGTTCACCCAGGACGTGGACCTGACGACGGTGAGCCTCAACTCCTTCTCTTTCACCGCCAGGGACCCCAGCTCGGGGAACCCCCTGGGTGAGACGGTGGTGGGGGAGTTCCGCTACAAAGTCGAGAACGGCGTGGTGAACCGGAGGATCGTGGAGTTCCTCCCCAAGTTCCCCACGAACAACTTCTACGACAACGGCGGGTTCAAGCCCGGCCGGCGCTACGACGTGGAGATCTCCGGCGGCGCCGTTCGCGGGACTCCGACGATCCGTTCCCTCGACGGGAAGTCCCTCCAGGCCGGGGCGTCCTTCACCTTCTTCACCCCCAAGGGGACCACGCCCCAGGAACTCTTCATGGACTTGAAACCGGGCGGGCCCAACAAGGTCGCCCTCTCCCCCGAGGGGACCACGGAGGACCTGAACTTCTTCATCCAGGCCAACGAGCCCATCCGCCTGGTCTTCAACCAGCCCATCAACCCGGCTTCCAACAACTTCAACACCGATCGGATCTTCCTGGAGTACTACGACCCCGATCCGACCTACGCCAATCCCCCCAGGATGACCCGGATCCCGGTCCAGCTCAAACTGGTGGCCAACCTTCCCTCCCGGGCCGAGGTGGCCATGACCCCCGTCGGGGTCCTCCCCAGCAACGCCGAGATCCACGTGATCGTCGAGGCCTCCTTCGAGGACATCGCCGGCGAGTCCAACGTCTCCGATCCGGCCTACAAGAGGATCTTCGGTTCCTTCAAGACCAAGAGGGCCACTCCCTTCCAGTACGACGCCCTTGTGGAGGACTTCCGGGACCGTTCCCGGATGAACCTGGAGGCGGCCTTCATGGAGCCCCTGGCCGACTGGAAGGACGGCCGGCTCAAGGCCTCCTTCTCCTTCGGGGGGACCATGACCCTCTTCGACTACGAGCCCCAGAAGGACGTGGTCCTCAATACCGACTTCACCCAGGTGGTTCCCAAGCAGGGAGTCCCCTTCACCGTCTCGGGCGGTGTCTTCCACTTCCACGACATCAAGATCCCCGCCGGCGTGACCGTGAGGGGAGAGGGGCACAATCCCCTGGTCTTCCTCGCCTCGGGTGAGGTCGTGGTGGAAGGGACCATCTCGGCCGACGGCGGCGATGGAACCATCGTGGACACGGTGAAGGGCGCCGATACCCCCGTTCCCGGCGGGAAGGGCGTGTGCGGCGGCGGAGACGGCGGTGCCGGCTCCCCGAACCGGACCGACTCCTCCCCCAAGGGTCAGGACGGTTACGGCCCCGGCGGCGTGGTCGGCGGCGGCGGCAAGGGCGGCCACACGGGATTCGGCTCCACCGAGCCCATCGTGGGCGCCGGCGGCGGCGGCGGGAGCATGGCCACCTTCGGGGACATCCTCCCGGGCCCCCAGGGGGACATCGAGAAGGGTAAGGGCGGTCCCGGCAAGGGCACGGACGCCGTGATCGGGCAGAACGCCCCCCTGGGCGGAAACCCCGGCCCCCTGGTCTTCAAGGACAAGGATCCGGACAACAACTTCTATGGAAGGGACGTCCGGGACGTGAACGGCCGGCTCACCGTCGTCAACGGCGAGCTCCAGGCCCCCGTGGCGGGCCAGGGCGGCGGCGGCGGCGGTGACAAGGTCACGGGGAACTTCCCCAGCGGCTCGGCGGGCTTCTTCAACAACGAGAAGGGCGGCGGCGGCGGCGGCGGGGCCGGCGTGATCATCATCAAGGCCATCGGTCCCATCACCGTCACCTCCACGGGCAGGATCTCCGCCGACGGAGGAAACGGCGGCGGCGGGGAACTCAACGGGAACTGCAGCGCCGGCGGCGGCGGCGGCGGAGGCTCGGGCGGGATGGTGATCCTCATCTCCTCGAGCAGGATCGAGCTCAAGAACAAGGTGAGCGGATTCAGCGTGACCGCCGACGGCGGGATCGGCTCCAACGGCATCGGCAAGACCGGCTTCTGGAGCAAGTACGAACAGGCCCGGAAGAAGGCCAAGAACCGCGGCGGGTACGGCGGTCTGGGAATCGTGGAACTCATGGCTCCCGATCCCTCCCGGGACATCATCTACACCGCAGGCCAGGTGAAGCCCGACCCCATCAAGCTCCCCGCCACCTTCGGCGCCCTTTCCCGGGTCCAGTCCAAGTGGATCTACATCGGCGCCGTCCAGAGGCAGACGAGCAACCCCACGGCCCCGAGGTTCCTGGACAACAGCTCCGCTCCCGGGAAGTTCGGTCCCGAATACCGGTTCTCCGGGATCCACACCCAGGGAGTCCAGGCCGGTTACGTGGACTACCGGACCGAGGTGACCCCCTCGGGTGCCAGGGGCTGGGTGAACTTCCGGACCCTGGCCCAGGCCGTGGTCCGGGGCGCCGTCCCCGCCGGGGGAGGTTCCTCCTTCCACCTGATCGAGACCACCCAGCCCACCCTGGGCGTCACCAACTCCCTGAGGGGCGCCAGGGCCCAGGTCGTGGACGCCTCCGGAGAGGTCCGGGGCGAGTGGCTGGTCACAGGGAATACGGCCAACCAGCTCTTCCTGGATCCCTCCACGGGTCCCGCCCTCCAGACCGGTTTCGCCGGGATGAGGGTCAAGGTGATCTCGAAGTACTTCGACCTGTGGACCCGGGGCAAGCCGGGCCTTCCCATCCTCGTGGAGAACCAGAAGGCCGTACCCACGGCGAACGTGCGGATCGGTTTCGCCGCCTGCCGGGGGTTCGACAAGGACGGGAACCCCATCGACAGGTATCCCGCCACGGGCTTCGCCTACGACCTGGAGAGCCTCCAGGGCAGGGAGGCCATGTGGAAGGACTCCAAGGGCGGCTACCTGGCCAGGCCCTACTTGATGTTCGACGTCCTCTTCAATCTTTCCTACAACCCCGAGAATCCCTCTCTTCCCAGGAACAAGGGAGGGGTGAGTCCCGAGAGCCCCTTGCCGGAGCTCCGGTACCTAGTGGTTCCATTCAGGTTCTGAGAGGTGCGGTTTTTCCCTCCCCGGGTCCGGCCGGACCCGGGGAGTTGGGTTAATCTTTTCCTTGGGAAAGGGAAGGGCGGGTTGAGCCCCCCCCGACCCGAGTTTCCCGGGTTGACACGAGAGAGAGGGTTTTTTTCCATGAGATGGATCAAACTGAGTGGCCTCGCCGGACTTTGCGTTCTCACGGCTTTCCTCGGGGCTTGCAGCGGAGGAACTTCGGGAAAGTCCGCCGCGGTGGGGGTCAAATCGGGCCGGACCAACTTGATCCGGGTCGATTTCGGCCGGTTGGTGGATGTCTATTCCTGGGACAGGAAGAGTTCCTCCCAGGCGGCGAAGGATCCCTCCCACCGCAAGGAGGTCCTCTACGAACGGGACGTGGTGATAGGCCAGGCCATCACCTCCGATGAGCAGAACTACCTGCTCCGCGAGGTGGACCCGGTGACCGGGAAGGCCCAGCTCCTCGTCAAGTGGGACAGGACCCTCGAGGCCTCCCAGTTCCAGGCGGCCTTGAAGAACGCCGAGAACGCCGTCGAGAGGGTGGAGCCGGCGAAGTTCTCAAAGAACACCGCCATCAGCCCCTTCGACAAGGTTCCCAGGAACGCCGCCTTGAAGCTCACCTTCGGGGCCATCCTGAACCTCCCCAAGGATTACGCCATCCAGAATCCCGGGTTCATCCAGCTCCTGGAGATCACGGGGAACCCCGAAACCGATCCGCCCACCAAGGCTTTCCGGTCCCTTCCGGCCAGGGTCGTGATCAAAGGCAACACCGTGGTCCTCGACCCGGTGATCGTCGGGGCGGAGGAGAAGGAGCAGCCCGGTCTCAAGCCCAATCCCTACGGGCTTCCCGCCAGTTCGACCTCCAAGGGGGCCAACATCCGGATCGCCATCCCCGTGGTCGACAGGCTCGGCGGGTTCCCCATCAAGCTCACGGGGGACGTCATCCCCGAGGGCGGGAAGGACAGGCGTGGAAGGCTTTCGGTCATCCGTGACTTCCGTTCGGGGAACAAGGACGACGACAACAACGGTTTCCTCTTCGACGAGACTCCGCCCCACATCGTGGGCCGGTTCCAGTTCGGGATCCTTGCGGTGGACACCGAGAACAACAGGCTCACCCTCAACAAGAGGGCCAGGCTGGTCACCCTCCGTTCCCGCAAGACCGGCCCCGGCGGCAGGAGCGGCGACATCATCCTCCAGGAGGTGAAGTCCCCCAAGACCGGGGAGATCGTGAGGATCAAGGCCGAGATCGACGATCCCACCCTGCAGGACAGCCCCAACAACGCCGTCGTCACCGTGAGGGTGAACACCCTGGAGGGCTTCGACTCCAAGGGGAACAGGGTGACCTTCCAGGCCGACGATTCCCCCCTGGGGGCGGATTGCAACGTGAAGGTCCTCTTCGACGCCGACCAGGACGATCCCTCCCTCTTCCTCAGCTTCTCGCCGGCCACCTCCTTGAGGAATCCCGCTTCCAAGGTGAGTCCCATGGCCTCGGTGACCATCACCTTCTCCGAGCCCATCGCCCCCGATTCCCTGAGCGCCTTCGATACCCTCCTGCTCACGACCTCGAGCAATCCCACCCGGGTTCGGGATCCCAAGATGGGGTCTTCCACCATCATCGTGGCCAACATGGTCCCCGATCCTTCCACGGGCATGTCCATCCGCCTCATGCCCCCTCTGGGCTTCAACCACGAGGAGGGGAAGAGCGAATGGGTCTACCTGATGGTCATGTCTCCCGAGAAGGGCCGGGCCGTGACGGACCTGGCGGGGAACAGGGTGGATCTCCGGAGCAAGAAGAAGGACGCCCTGGTGGCGGGATTCACCCTGGATCCCGAAGCCCAGACCAATGCCGTCGCCAACATCGTCCACCGCTTCCTCAGCGCCGACGAGGACGGGACTCCCAGGGAGATCCCCGATTTCGGGCCCGTCCTGGACTTCTGGGGCCAGTTCAGCATGAAGGATTCCCGGCTCTACGCCTCTCCCACGGTTCGGTTCGTGAAATACGCCGAGGAGTCCACCCTCCGGGCGATCTTTAGGGGCGACAAGGGTGAGTGCATGAACAAGGGGGTCCCCATGGCGGGCTTCCCCCTCTACATCACCCCCCGGAACGTGTTCCAGCCGCCGCCTCCCTACAGGCAGACTCCCACGGGCGGCGTCTTCGAGCCCTTCGACATCTTCGGCTCCCGCCTCCAGATGACCTACAGGGAGGACGACTTCGGCCTCTCCTACACGGACCCGGCCGACATGGAGCTGGACGTGGAGCAGATGAGCTGGGCTTCCTTCATGGGGAACCCCATCCTCTATGACGTATTCGACAGGGTCACCCTCTACCTGAGCCACTGCGAGCGCAGGCCCGACCTCCGGGCCCAGGTGGTCTCTCCCCCGCCGCCGGCTCCCCCGCAGTGCATCCCCGACCCCACGTCCTTGAACTCCGGCCTCCAGACCACCTTCGCCGACAACGTCCTGGACGGGTCGGCCCAGGTCCCGGTCTTCGAGGACGTGGAATACGCCATGAATCCCAACAACAGCTTCAAGAACGCCCAGGGCATCCTCTACCTGCCCTATCCCAAGTTCCAGAGGACCTATACCTGGAGGGACCGGCGTCTCTCCAAGTGGGACACCAAGAACGACAAGGCCGTTGGGCTGGGCGGGATCTCCGTGCCGGGGAAGGAGACCACCACGGACGTGCCCAATCCCTGGTACGACATCAACCCCAACTCCAAGTCCAAGCTTCCCCTGGCTCCGCCCAACGGGGACGCGGCCTTCCGGGGCGACGTGGTGGACGGGTTGCACCCCATCGCCCTTCCCCTTCTCATGGACTTCCTGGTCTACCCCGACGATCCCAACAAGCACGGCGGCAGGTCCACGAGCCTGAACCGGGCCATGATCGCCGTGGTCTGGTATCTCTGGCCCGGAATTCCCGGAATCAGGCCCCACGGGTACTACCTGAATCCCGGAAACGTCATGGGCAGGAACCTCCCGGGCATGCGGGCCCACACCACGGGCGGCGTGAGCCCCACGGGGGTGAAGACCATCGTGGATCCCAAGAACACCTTCAAGGCCAAGGGCGGCTGGATCGTGGATCCCTCCCTCAGCTGGATCAACGGCCAGTTCGCCGGTCCCTACCAGGCTCCTCCCGTGGACGACCACGTGCCCTGGGCCAGGATCGACCTGCTGCGGAAGATCTCCATCGTCACGGGCGGCTTCGTGGACCTGACCAGGCCCAACAAGAACAAGATCGCCGGCACTCCGGTGAACGGCACCCCCGTATGGGACGCCAATCTCTACAGGCCCACACACTTCGAGGTGGTCACCGAGCCGCCCTTGGAGGACATGCCCGGGGGAACCAACACCCTCATCGAGTGGAGGGGCGTGGAAGTGCTCCCCAACGACGAGGTCTACGACCCGGCGGCGGCCAATGCGCCCGACAAGAGGGGCAACCTCCTGAACCCCCTGTATGCCTGCGACGCCTACAGGCTGGCGGCCATCAAGGGCCACACGATCCACATCGACGCCAAGGGCTTCACCAATTACCACAAGGATCCCCAGGATCTGGTGGGAGCCAACGGTTTCGGCCCGAGGTACGTGAACTGGAGGATCGTCTTCACCAACAACACCACCTCCGTGCCTCCCCTCAGGCCCTACCTGGACTCCCTGGGGCTGGCGGTGAGGTTGGGCAAGAAACAGTAGTGTGAACCTATCTCTCCCGTGTGGGGGGCCCCGGGAAGGACAGGACCCGGGGCCCCCCCTCTTTCCCGGGCCTTCCGGCCGGGCCTCTTGGTCTGAGGGGGGGCGGGAGGACCGGGTGGGGCGCCGGCGGGTGGGGGCGGTGAAGGCCGATTTTTCCTCCTTTCGCTACGGCTTTTCGTAAGATAGACGTCATGAGACTCCTTCCGGCCCTCTTCCTGGGACTGGCGGCCTTCCTGGCGGGTTGCGCCAGGGAGGATGTCTCCTTCCAGGTCGTGAACTCCGATCCGGGCCCGGGGGAGAAGATCTCCCTCAACAGGGAGATCTGGCTGGGGTTCTCCCGGCCCGTGGATCCCACTTCCGTGAACGAAAGGACCATCCGGGTCCTGGATTCCCGTGGGATGCCCGTTCCCGGCTCCTTCCGCGTCCTGGGGCGGTTCGTGGTCTTCTCCCCCAGGCCTCCCCTTACGCCTTCTCTCATGGACGGAGGATTCCGGCCCGGGGCGGAATACCTGGTGGAGGTCCCCGGCTTTCCCCTGCTCGACACGGTGCGCGCCCGGGGGAAGGATGGGGGGACCCTGGCAGGGACCTTCCGCCTGAGCCTTCACACCGTCTCCCTCTCCGAGGACGGCCGGGACGGGGAGGTCCCTCTCCTCATGGACACCGACTCCCCTTCCAAGGGGGCCGTGCCCCTCCTGGAGGGGAGAAAGGGGGGGGCTCTCTTCCTCCTCAACCTCCAGGCGGGAATCAACCCCAGGATCACCTTTTCGGAGCCTTTGGATCCCAGGTTCCTCGAGGCGCCCGGTCCTTTCCTCCTTTCCACCCTGGAAGGCAAACCCCTGGGGATCCAGGCTCTTCGTCTTCCTTCCAGGGGGGTGGCCCCGGAACTCCTGGGCCGGGTCCTGGAACTGGTTCCCGCCGAGCCCCTCCTTCCGGGGAGGAACTACCGCCTGAGGATCCTTCCCGGGCCCTGGCTCTACGACTACAACCGCAACCCCCTCGATCCGGGCACGCCGGGCGGAAAGGCGGCGGAAGTCCTGGTCCGGGTGGAGCCCCGCCTGGGAGAGGAGTTCTTCCAGGATCCCCGGGGTTGCAGCCTGGAGACTTCCCCCGGCGAGGCCTGGGGATGGTGGGGGGAAGGGGCCTTGACGGCCTGCCTCCTTCCCGAGGCGGGGGAGGGCTCCTTGGGGGTCCTCCACCCCAAAGGGGACCTGGAGATCTTTCCAGGAGCCCGCCTGGAGGTGGAAGAGGGGCGTTGGATCCGGGTCGAAGGCCGGGACCTCTCCTTCTCCAGGATCGAGATCCCCCGGGGGGTGACGGTGCGCTTCGCCCGGGGCGGCCCCTGGATCGTCCGGTCCCAGGGGCCCGTGAAGATCGAAGGGACCCTTTCCGTCCCGGGGGACGGGGCGGACCTGCCCCAGGGCGGGATGCTCCTCTCGCCGGGAGAGCTCATGGAGAGGCGCAGGAAGGTCCTGGCCGGGGGAGGGCTGATCCTGGTCTCCAGCGGGAACCTCTTCCTCGACGGAGTGGTCCGGGCTCCGGGGAGCGGTCTGGTCCTGGTGAGCGGAGGGCGGGTGCTCCTGGGGAGGCATCTCTCCCTGGAGGGCGGGTGGCTCGAGGCGGCCGACCGGAGCCGGCCCTTGCGTCCCGGTCCCTCGGGGAAGGCCGACCTGGTGACCCGACTTCTTCCCGACCGGAAACACCAGGGGTGGGTCTCCTTCCCCCTCCAGGTGGAAGCGGTCTCCTCCTTCCGCGAACTTCCCAAGGGCGAGGGGCCCCTCCGCCAGCCCCTCCTCCAGGTCTTCCCCGAGAAGGAGGGGAAGGTCGTCCTGACCCTCCAGGGGGCGCCCGAGGATCCTCTTCACCCGGGAAGGCCCGATCTGTCCAGGCTCAGCCCGGAATACCCGCCGACCCACGTGGGCGCCCTGGAGGGGATGCGGTTCTTCCGTTTCCGGATCCGCCTGCTCGTTCCTCCCGGTCCCAAGGCCATCGTCCCCAAGGTCACGGCCTTCCTCCTGGACAGGATGAACGTGGAGCCCGGCGGGGGGAACCGTTAGAATCGCCGCCGGTTTCGGGGAAAAGGAGCCGGGGCGGTTCCTGGTCTTCCTTGCCGATTCCGGGGCGCATCCTTGGACTCGATCTACCTCATCGTCCTCCTGACCTGGGCGGGAATGGCCGGCCTGGCCTGCGGTTCCTTCGCCAATGTCCTGGTCTACAGGATCCCCAGGGGCGTGTTCTTCTCCATGGGGGGGCGCTCCCATTGTCCTCTTTGCGGGGAGGCCATCCGCTGGTGGGAGAACCTTCCCCTGGCGAGCTTCTTCCTCCTGGGAGGGAGGTGCCGCACCTGCAAGGGTCCCATTCCCTTCCGGTATCCCCTGGTGGAGGCCCTCTGCGGGGCTCTCTTCCTCCTCGTGGCCTGGCGGGCCTGGGGGCCCGATTCCCTGGGCACGAAATACGCCCTCCTGGGTTTTCTCCTCTCCCTCTGGCTCACCGCCGCCTCGGTGATCGACCTGGAACACAGGATCCTCCCCGATTCCATGACCCTTCCGGGAATCCCGGCGGCTCCCTTCCTGGCCCTCCTCTCCCCCTTCGGTCTCGGCTGGCCCCAGGAGGTCTTCGGGGGCACCTGGGGGGTCCTGGCGGCGGGCCTGGCCGGAACCCTGGCCGGGGCGGCCCTTCCCTGGCTCACGGGGATCCTGGGCAAGGCGGCCTTCCACAAAGAGGCCATGGGAATGGGGGACGTGAAGTTCCTGGCCTTCCTCGGCGGGCTCCTGGGCCCCCTCGGGGTGGTGGCGGTCTTCTTCCTGGCTTCCCTTTTCGGGGCCCTGGTTGGTATCTTCGTGGCCCTGGCGCGGCGGGACCACTACCTGCCTTTCGGACCCTTCCTCGCCGGCGCCTCCTGGGCGGTCATCCTGGAGCGGGACATCCTGGCCCGCCTGGGAGAACGGCTCATGGAGGGGATGGTCAGGGGCCCCGAGATCACTCTCATCCTCCTGGCCTTCACTTTCCTGGCCCTTCTGGCCCTCTTCCTCCTCAGGAGGAAAGGCGCCCCGGGAATGGACACGGACTCGAACGAGAATCAAGGAGCGGAATCATGAACAGAGCAGGTTTTCTTCCATTCCTCCTGGCGGGAGGGGCCCTCCTCCTGGGCGGGGGCTGTACCGCCAAGTACCAACAGCGGATCATGGACCTGAACGAGGAGATCTCCCGTCTCCAGTCCCAGATCTCCGATCTGCGCCAGCAGAACAGCGAGATCCTGGCCAAGCAGAGGCGGCTGGTCGAGGAAAACCAGCGGCTCCTCCAGGAGAACAAGGGCCTGGCCGAAGCGAGCGCCCGGAAGGCCTCGGCCACGGAGAAACTCCAGAAAGAGCTGGGGAAGGACACCCATGTCTCCTTCCGGCACGGGATGATCAGCATCGGGATCCAGTCCACCGTGACCTTCGCCCCGGGCAGCACGACCCTCACCCCTTCGGGGAAGAGGGTCCTGAAGAGGGTGGCCCAGGTGCTCAGGAAGCGTTTCCCCGGGCGCTGGATCTACGTGGCGGGCCACACGGACAATACGCCGATCCGCAAGACCAAGAAGCTCTACAGGAGCAACCGCCACCTCTCGGCCGAGCGGGCCGACAAGGTCGCCTCCTACCTGGTCCAGTGCGGCGTCCCCGCCGGGGAGCTGGTCGTGGTGGGCTACGGCGAGAACGACCCCATCGCCTCCAACAAGACCGCCGAGGGAAGGAAGAAGAACCGGCGGGTGGAGGTGATGGTGGGACCTCCCAAGAAGTAGTCCCTCCACCGGAGGGGGCCCCGGGACCGGGGTCCCCCCGGGCCCCGGCTTCCCGCCGAGGGGAGGCCCGGCGGGCCTTCCGCCGGGAGAGGGCGCCGGGGCGGGCATCCAGGTTGCAATCTCCAAGGCCGAAGTCCTATATTTTGCCCCTTCCCGGGCCCCGAGCAGGCCCGGATTCTTTTCTTCTCCTCAGGAGCTTGACATGGCTTACGGAACCAAAGACTTCCGGAATTTCGTGCTCCTCGGTCACGGGGATTCGGGAAAGACCGCTTTCCTGGACGCCCTGGCCTTCAAGGCGGGGGCCTCCTCCCGCCACGGGTCCTCGGCGGAGGGAACCAGCATCAGCGATACCGAACCCGAGGAGGTGGAACGCAAGCACACCCTTACGTCCCACCTCTTCTTCCTTCCCTACAAGAAGGCGGCCTTTCACGTCTTCGACACGCCGGGCTACCCCGATTTCATCTCCGAGGCCATCTCGGCTCTCCACGCCGTGGAGACGGCCGTCCTGGTCGTCTCCAGCGCCGGCGGGGTGACCTTCAACGCCAGGAAGCTCTGGAAGGAAGCCGGAAAGGCCGGCGTGGCCCGGGCCATCCTGGTCACCCGGCCCGAGGCGGAGAACACCGACTTCGACGCCCTCGTGGGGGAACTGGTCCAGACCTTCGGGGACGTCTGCGTGCCCGTGACCTACCCCGATGCCAACGGGAAGGCCTTCTCCAAAGTCCTGCGCGTTCTCGAGGGCGAGGGTGACAAGGCCGGGGACTACAGGGCCACCCTGGAAGAGCGGGTGGTGGAGGTGGACGAGGCCTTGATGGAGAAATACTTCGAGGAGGGCTCCCTCACGACGGAGCTCCTCGAGGAGGCTCTTCCCAAGGCCATGACGGCGGGCAAGGTGGTTCCCGTCTTCACCGCCGTGCCTCCCGACCTGGCGGGAGTGGAGGAATTCCTCGAGTTCGCCGCACGCTTCTTCCCCAGCCCCGTCCACAGGGGGGAGATCACGGCCCTTCCCAAGGAGGGGGAAGGGGAGGTGAAGGTGAGTCCCCAGGAGGACGGGCCCTTCGCCGCCCAGGTGGTGAAGATCCTCTCCGATCCCCACGTGGGGAAGCTCTCCTTCCTCAGGGTCCGCCGGGGGGTCCTCCAGGCCGATTCCTCCCTCTGGAACGTGCGGACCGGCAAGAGCGAGCGGGTGGGCCACATCCTCAAGGTCCACGGAAAGGACCGCAAGCAGGTGGAGAAGGCCGTGGCGGGAGAGATCGTGGCCGTGGCGAAGGTGGAGAGCCTGGAATACGGCGACACCCTTTGCGATCCCGAGCATCCCCTCCGCTTCCCCAAGCCCGAGCAGCCCCAGGCCATGGTGGCCCGGGCGGTCTTCCCGAAGAAGCGGGGGGACGAGCAGAAGATCGCCGGCGCCCTCTCCCGGATCTCCAGCGAGGATCCCACCTTCCTCACCGAGCGGGAACCCTCCACCGGGGAGCTCCTGGTGAAGGGCCTCTCGGAACTCCACCTGGCCGTCCAGATCGAGCGGATCAAGAACCGGTACAAGCTGGACCTGGAGGTCCGCCTTCCCAAGGTGCCCTACCAGGAGACCGTAACTTCCAGGGCCGAGGGACACCACCGGCACAAGAAGCAGACCGGCGGAAGGGGCCAGTTCGGCGAGGTCTTCCTCCGGATCTTCCCCAAGGAACGGGGCGAGGGCTTCGAGTTCGTCGACAAGGTCGTCGGGGGGAACATTCCCAGGCAGTTCATCCCCGAGGTGGAGAAGGGGATCGTGAACGCCATGAAGAAGGGCGTGATCGCCGGATACCCCGTGGTGGACGTGGGGGTGGAGGTCTACGACGGAAAGCACCATCCCGTGGACTCCGACCAGTTCTCCTTCCAGATCGCCGGCGCCAAGGCCTTCGCCGAGGCCTTCGAGAAGGCCAAGCCCGTCCTCCTGGAGCCGATCATGAACCTGACCATCGAGGTGCCCACCAGGTTCACCGGGGACATTACGGCGAATCTGAACACCAAGCGCGGCAGGCTGACGGGGATGGAGGCCCAGGGCGACATCCAGGTCATCCAGGCCCAGATCCCCCTCAAGGAGGCCATGGACTACTCGGCCCAGCTCCGCTCCATCACGGCCGGCGAGGGCTCCTTCACCATGGAGTTCAGCCACTACGAGCCCGTTCCCGGGAACATCCAGCAGGAGATCGTGGAGGCCTACAAGAAGGAGAAGGAGTCGGCTTCCTGATCTCTTCTCTTCCATCGCCGCCTTCCAGGCGGGACGGTCCTGGGGCCGTCCCGCCTGTTTCTTTCTGATCCATATCCTTCCTTCGCCCCTCCCGGGCGTCCCGGAGCCGGACCCGGGGCCGGGAAAAAAGCCGCCGGCGGGCCTCCCCTTGCTCAACCTCACCCGGCGGCGGGGCCGATAGGTTGGCGGGAACGGGCCCGCAGTCCAACCGGAGGGAAGCGATATGATCACGATGGAAGAGCTGTTGACCTTGATGGTGGAGCGGGGAGGTTCGGACCTCCATCTTTCCGTGGGGGCCCCGCCCAAGATCAGGATCGACGGCAAGCTCGTGGACACCGAGTTCGAGACCCTCACGCCCGAGGTCACCCAGAAGCTGGTCTACAGCGTGTTGAGCCCCGACCAGGTGGCCCGGTTCGAGAAGGACCTGGAGATCGACTTCTCCTTCGGTGTGGGAGGATTGGGGCGTTTCCGCACGAACGCCTTCATGCAGAGGGGCACCATCGCGGCGGTCCTCAGGATCATCCCCTTCGAGGTCTACTCCTTCGAAGACCTGGGCCTTCCCAAGAAGGTCTGCGAGAGCATCTGTTCCCTCCACAAGGGCCTGGTCCTGGTCACGGGGGCCACCGGGTCGGGCAAGTCCACCACCCTGGCGGCCATGATCAACTACATCAACGAAACCAGGGAATCCCACATCGTCACCATCGAGGATCCCATCGAGTTCCTCCACAAGAACAAGAAGTGCCTCCTGAACCAGAGGGAGGTGGGATCGGACACCAAGGCCTTCAGCAAGGCCCTGAAGTCGGTCCTCCGCCAGGATCCGGACGTGGTCCTCATTGGGGAGATGCGGGACCTGGAGACCATCGAGGCGGCCCTGACCCTCTCCGAGACGGGTCACCTCACCTTCGCCACCCTGCACACCAGCGATTGCGTCCAGACGATCAACCGGGTGGTGGACGTCTTTCCCTCCCACCAGCAGCAACAGATCCGGACTCAGCTCTCCTTCACCCTCCAGGCGGTCTTCTCCCAGCAGCTCCTCCCCCGGGTTTCCGGTCGGGGAAGGGTGCTGGCGGCTGAGATCATGGTGGCCAACCCGGCCATCCGGAGCCTGATCCGGGAGAACAAGGCCCACCAGATCTACTCCATCATCCAGACCAGCGGGAAGCTGGGGATGAAGACCATGAACCAGTCTCTCTACGAGCTCTACAAGGCCAACGCCGTCTCCTTCGACGACGCCCTGTCGGTCTCCACCGATCCCGCCGAACTGATGCGCCTGATGCAGAGGTCCACCACCAGGGTCAGGTGATGAGCACTCTCTCCAAGAAATTACGGACCATCCTGGTGAGCTCGGGGACCCTGTCCCCCGAGAAGGCCGACGAATACGTCGCCAAGGCACGGGAGGAGAAGAAGACCCTCCAGGCGGTCCTGGTGGAGGCGGGAATCCTGGAATCCAGGGAGATCCTCGGTCTCATCGCCCAGGCCGCCAACATGGTCCCCGTGGACCTGGAGCGGATCCAGCCCAACGAGGAGGTCCTGGAGACCGTACCCCAGGAAGTGGCCGTGGACTACGGCATCCTCCCCATCGACAGGGTCGGGGACGTCCTGACCTTGGCCGTTGGAAACCCCTTCGACGTATTGAAGCTGGACGACATCCGGATCATCACCGGGTGCCAGCTCAGGCCCGTCGTGGGGGACGAGACGGCCATCCGGGAGGCCATCGGCAGGTTCTACAAGTCCGCCGAGAGCCAGATGGACGAAGTCCTGGGGGACTACGACGGCAACGACGTGGAACTCAAGGAGGACGATCTCGGGGACGATTCCCTGGACCTCTCCGACCTGAGCGACGAAGGCTCGCCGGTGGTCAAGCTGGTCAACATGATCATCTCCAAGGCCGTCAAGGAGAAGGTCTCCGATATCCACATCGAGCCCTTCGAGAAGAAGGTGAAGGTCCGCTACAGGAAGGACGGAGTCCTGGTGGACGTGATGCAGCCGCCCAAGAAGATGCAGTCGGCCATCACCTCCAGGATCAAGATCATGGCGGCCCTGGACATCGCCGAGCGGATGAAGCCCCAGGACGGCAAGTTCCAGATCCGGTTCGAGGGAAGGGCCATCGACTTCCGAGTCTCCCTCCTTCCCGTGGTCTACGGGGAGAAGGTGGTGATGCGTATCCTGGACGGAAGCAACCTTTCCCTGAGCCTCAAGGACCTGGGTTTCGAGGAGAAGGCCCTCAACGACTACGCCGAGGCCATCAAGAAGCCCTACGGGATGATCCTGGTCACGGGGCCCACCGGTTCCGGTAAGTCCACGACCCTCTACTCGGCCGTGAAGGAGATCGCCAAGCCGGAGATCAACCTGGTCACCGTGGAGGACCCGGTTGAATACACCATGGAGGGGATCAACCAGGTTCCGGTGAACCCCAAGCGGGGCCTCACCTTCGCCGCGGCCTTGAGATCCATCCTCCGCCAGGATCCGGACGTGATCCTCCTGGGCGAGATCCGCGACACCGAGACCATCCAGATCGCGGTGAAGGCCGCCTTGACGGGCCATCTGGTCCTCTCGACCCTCCATACCAACGACGCCGCTTCCACCGTGACCCGTATGGTGGACATGGGCCTGGATCCCTTCATGGTGGCCAGTTCCACCATCCTGATCTGCGCCCAGAGGCTTTGTCGGAAACTCTGCACCTACTGCAGGGAGCCCATCGAGACCCCTCCGAAGGAGAGGCTCCTGGCCCTGGGCTTCACCGAGGAGGACCTGAAGGAGGACATCACCATCTACAAGGCCGCCGGATGCCCAAGGTGCAGCGGCGGCTACAAGGGACGTTTCGCCCTCCTGGAGACCATGCCCATCACGGAGGGGCTCAAGCGGATGATCGTGGAGAGGGCGAACGTTCAGGACCTGAAGAAGAAGGCCATCGAAGAGGGGATGATCACCCTCAGGCGTTGCGCCGTCCTCAACGTTCTCAGGGGCAAGACGTCCCTGGAGGAGATGCTCAGAGTCACCATGGCGGATTGACGGGGGGAGAAGGAGGTAGCTCGAAATGGCCAAGAAATTCAAGTATTCGGCCAGGAGTCAAGGGGGCCGGAACGTGTCCGGTACCATCGAGGCGGCCACCGAGGCGGAGGTCATCGCCGAACTCCGGAAGAAAGGCCTGGTCCCCATGGAGATCAAGCCCGCCGGAGGCGGCTTGAGCTTCAACATCTCCCTTGGGGGGAAGAAGGGCGGCGGCGGGGCGGCCAAGGCCGGCGCCAAGAAGGGCGAGGTCGTCCTCTTCACCCGCCAGCTCTCGACCATGCTGAGTTCCGGTATTCCCCTCCTGGAGGCACTGGAGGTCCTTGGGGAGCAGGCCGAATCCCCCCAGTTCCGGGCGTGCCTCCAGCAGGTCACCGAGGACATCCGGGGCGGGGCGGACCTCTCCATGGGGCTCTCCCGGCACCCCAAGGTCTTCAGCGACATCTACGTCTCCATGATCAAGGCCGGCGAGATGTCGGGCCAGTTGGACATCATCCTCCAGCGTCTTGCCGAGTACCAGGAGGCCGCCCAGAAACTCAAGGGGGAGATCAAGTCGGCCATGACCTACCCGGTGGTCTCCCTGGTCCTGGTCTTCGGCATCGCCGGGTTCCTGATGGTGGGGATCGTGCCCCAGTTCAGGCCCGTCTTCGACTCCCTGGACATCGACCTTCCCGGCATCACCCAGGCGATCCTGAACGTGTCGGACTTCTGCAAGGAATCCTGGCACATCATCCTGGGCGGAATCTTCGCCTTCTTCGCCGGGATCACCCTCTTCAAGAAGACCCCGAAGGGAAGGTACCTCTTCGACAAGATGATGCTCAGGATGCCCATCTTCGGGCCTCTCTTCCGGAAGGTCTCCATCTCCCGCTTCGCCCGCACCTTCTCCACCCTGGTGAAGTCGGGCGTCCCCATCCTCGGGGCCATGGAGATCGTCTCCGAGACCACGGGCAACATGGTCCTCTCCCAGGCCATCGACCAGGCGAAGGAGAGCGTCAAGGAGGGTGACACCCTGGCCGAGCCCCTGGCCCGGTCCCAGGTGTTTCCGCCCATGGTGACCAAGATGATCGGAATCGGCGAGCGGTCCGGCTCCCTGGAGAACCTGCTCGAGAAGATCTCCGAGTTCTACGACGAACAGGTCTCCCAGGAGGTGAAGGGGCTCACCTCCCTCATCGAGCCCATCATGATCGGGATCATGGGTGTCATCGTCGGCGGGATCGTGCTCGCCATCTTCCTGCCGATCTTCAAGCTCCAGGAGAAGCTGGGCCACTCCGGCTGAGAAAACGGAAAAGAAGGGATTCATGGAAGACAAGGGAAGAATCGCCCTCTACGGAACCGCCGCGGTGGTTTGCGCCGCCCTGGCGTGGGCAGGGTTCATCAGGAAGGCCGAGGCCGACCCGGGAACCCTGGTCCGTTCCGCCCAGATCACCCTGGATTCGGTGCGGATGATGCCCAGGATCTGGAAGGGCGAGCCGAATGCCCTTCGACGTAAGATGCTGGCCCAGGCGGAGGAGAACCTCCTTTCCGCCGAGCGGCAGGTCAGGGCGGCCCTCGCCGGCGGCGGGGGCGTGGAGGGATGGAAGGGGGAGGACCTTGCCTGCATCCTGGAATTCCTGGGATACGCCCGGCTCCTCGGTGACGACAGGGCCGGGGCCCTGGACTACTACAGGAAAGCCCTGGAGCAGGAGGGGTGCTCCCCCGAAAGGCGGCGCTCCCTGACCTTCTCCCTGGCCCGGATCCAGTTGGACCGGGGAAAGCCCCGCGAGGCCAGGGAGTGGCTGAATACGCTGGAACCGTCGGTCCTCACCAAGGCGGACCGGGCGCGCTGGAACCTGATGGTGGGCGAGGCCCTTCTCAAGGAGAAGGCTCCCCTGCCCGAGGTGCGGCCCTACATCGACGAGGCCTGCTCCTGTTCGGGGGGCGATCCCGAGGTTGAGGAGGCCTGCGGCCTCTTCTACGAGCGGGCCGGAGACGCAGGAAAGGGGGCCGAGTGCCTCGAGCGTGCCGGATCGAGCCGCCCCTCGGCCCTCCTTCACCTGGCGGAGCTCAAGTTGCGCCAGGGCGATGCCGAAACTGCAACCAGTGTCCTCCTGGTCCTGGGGAAGAAGGCCCCGGGACTTCTCGAGGCGGCCCTCGAGAGGAAGGAGTTCCGAAAGATCGCCCGCGATCCCAGGCTCAAGGCCCTGGGTGAGGAGAAGGGCCGGAAGTGACCGGTTCCTTCCGGCGGGCGGGAAGAAGGAGGAGAGGACAAGGGAAGAGGTTCGGGACGTTTTTTGTTTCCCTAAGAAAAGGAGCTCTCGAGATGAAGAAGAATGTCCACGGTTTCACGCTGATCGAGCTCATGATCGTGATCGCCATCATCGCGATCATCGCCTCGATCGCAATCCCCAACCTGTTGGCCGCCAGGATCAACGCCAACGAGACGGCCGCCATCGGGACCTTGAAGAACCTGAGCGCCGCTCAGGGCCAGGTCCAGGCCAGCGCCGCCATCGACGTGAACAACAACGGCCAGGGCGAATACGGTTTCTTCAAGGAGCTGTCCGGCACGCTGGGAATCCGGAACGCCTCCGGTGCCGCCACGACGACCCGCATCAGCCCGCCCGTGGTCTCCCGGAGCTTCGGCAACCTGGATGCCAACGGCCTCCTCTCCAGGTCCGGCTACTACTTCCGGATCTTCCTGCCGGACTCCAACCTGCACGGCGTGACCGAGACCCAGACCGGCTACGCCGCCGTGGATCCCCAGTACGCCGAGACGACCTGGTGCTGCTACGCCTGGCCGGTGAACCGGGGCAACTCGGGCAACAGGGCCTTCTTCGTGGACGCCTCCGGTGACGTCCTGGCCTGCAAGAACACCACCGCCCGCTACAGCGGAAGCACCACGACGCCCGCCTGGAACGCTGCCTACCTGAACGGCGTCACCACCATGGCCGGCACCACCGCCGTGGGCCACACCGCCAACAACGGCGAGGTCTGGACCCTGGTCAACTGATCCAGGAAGACAAGAAGAGGGACGGAGAAAAGGGGCGCTTCACGCGCCCCTTTGTTTTTTGCTTTCCCGGCCGGCCGTCTTCCCCCCCGGCAGGCCGCTCCATACTTCCCATGCCATGGGGGGATGGGAGAAAAACCACCTTCAAGGTAGAGGGGCACCTTGGCCGAAGACCTCCTTGTGACGGCGGCAAAGGAGATCCAGTCCAGGGAAGGCCTCGCTCCCTCTCCAGTCCTGGAACCCGGGAGGAGACGGCGGGGGAAGGTCTGGACCACCCTCACGGTGGTGCTTCCCGCCCTGGACGAGAGGGCCAACCTCATTACCCTCCTTCCCCGCCTGAGGGAAGTCCTCCAGGCCCAGCCCCACCTGGCCTGCGAGATCCTTCTCGTGGACGACGGTTCCGGCGACGGCACACCCTCCCTGGCGAGGGAATTCGGTGCCCGTGTCGTGAGCCACCCCGAATCCCTGGGCAACGGCGCAGCCGTGAAGCGGGGAATCCGGGAGGCCCGGGGGGATTGGATCCTCCTCATGGACGCCGACGGCCAGCATCCCCCCGAGGAGATTCCCAGGCTCCTGGAATACCTGGGGGATTACGACATGGTCGTGGGGGCCCGGAAGGGAGGCGGGTCCTTCCACAGGAACCTGGCCAACCGGGTCTACAACGGCCTGGCCAGCTACGTGACGGGCAGGAAGATCGAGGACCTGACCAGCGGTTTCCGCCTGGTCCGCCGCAAGCCCCTCCTCTCCTTCCTCTACCTCCTGCCCAACACCTTCTCCTATCCCACGACCATCACCCTGGCCATGATCCGGGCGGGCTACTCGGTGAAGTACGTCCCCTTCCTCCCGGCCCGGCGGAAGGGGAACTCCAAGATCCGGATCTTCCGGGACGGATCACGGTTCTTCCTGATCCTCCTCAAGATCACGACTCTCTTCTCCCCCCTCAAGGTCTTCCTCCCCCTGGCCTTCTCCGTCTGGACCCTGGGGGCCCTCTACTACGTCTACACTTTCCTTACGTCCCACCGTTTCACCAACATGGGCGTCCTCCTCCTGGTCCAGGGGTCCATCCTCTTCTTCCTGGGGCTCGTCTCCGAACAGGTGGCGCAGCTCCGGTACGAACGGTCCAGCGAAAGAGGCGAGAGGGAGTCTTGAGAGTCCTCCTTTTCGGGACGGTCGATGAAGGACCGGGCTACCCCCGGATCAGGGCCCTCGTCCGGTCCCTGGAGCTCCTGGGCGCCCGCCTGGAGCGGCTGACCCTCCCTCCGGGGTGGAGGGACAGGGGGAGGCTCTTCCAGGGGCCTTTGAAGCTCGCCGCCGCGGCTGGGAAGGTTCTTGCCGCCAGGCGCCGCCTTCTCAAGGAGGGCCGGGAACTTCCCCCTCCCGACCTGGTCCTGGTGGGGTACCCCGCCTACGGAACGGCGGACCTGGCGAAGCGGCTCTGGCCGGGTGTGCCGGTCCTGGTGGACCTCTTCCTCTCCCTCTACGACACGGTCTCCCTGGACAGGAGGCTCTGGCCCGAGAGGGGGGTGGGTGCCCGCTTCCTCCAGGCCATCGACAGGAGGACCTGCGCCGCCGGCGACCTGGTCCTCCTGGACACCGAGGAGATGTGCCGTTTCGCCGCGGAGCTCACGGGTCTTCCCCGGGAGAGGTTCGATTGGATCCCCTGCGGTGACCCCGATGCCCCGGAGTGGCCCGAGCCCTACCTCCCTCCCCGCCCGGGGGAAGCCCTGAGGCTCTTCTTCGCCGGGACGGGGCCTCCCTTGCAGGGTGTGGGCACCATCCTGGAGGCCCTGGTCACCTGCAAGGCACCGGTGGAGCTCACCCTGGTCGGCGGAGGAGATGGGGCGCGCCGTTTCCGCCGGGGGTACCGGGGCGGACGGATCCGGTTCGTCGAGGACTGGCTCGACAGGGAGACTCTGGGAAGGGAGATCCGGGAGAGCCACTTGTCCCTTGGTATCTTCGGAACCTCGGGAAAGGCCGACCGTGTGGTCCCCTTGAAGGTCTATCACGGCCTTGCCGAGGGAAGGCCCGTCCTGACCGGGGACTCCCGGGCTGTCAGGAGGCTCCTTCGCCCCGAGGAGGAGGTCTTCCTGGTCCCCCGGGGGGACCCCCGGGCCCTGGCGGCCAGACTGGAAGAACTGCGGAACGCCCCAGGCAGGCTGGAGGAGGCCGCACGGAAAGGGTGGAAGGCCTTCCGGGACCGGTTCTCCCTCCCCGCCCTCGCGGCCCGGTGGAGGTCCATCCTGGAAGGACTCGGCATCGAGGCGCCTGGGGGGGGGGCGGAAGTTCAAAGGCCCGGGAAAAGGGAGGAATCCCCGCTGGAGGCGGTTCGATGAAGGCGGCGAAGGAAAGGCTCCTCTTCCCGGCTCTCCTCTTTCTCCTGGTCCTTCCCCTGGTGGCGGACCTTCCCGCCCTCCAGGCAGGCTTCACCTTCGACGACCTCCATTCCGTCTCGCGGAATCCACACATCCGGAAGCTCGAAAACATACCCCGCTTCTTCACCGATCCGACCTGCTTCAGTTCCATACCCAGGAACGCCATGTACAGGCCGGTCCTCCTGGTCAGCTACGCCCTGGACTTCGCCGCCGCCGGCCTCTCCCCCTGGTTCTGGCACTTGACGAACCTCCTCCTTCACGGGGTCATGGGGATCCTGGTCTTCCTCTTCCTCCTTCGTTTCCTTCCCCGGAGAGGGAAGGCGGGGGGGAGCGGGGACGGTGAACCGCCCTGGAGGGGGGCGGCTTTCGCCGGGGCGGTCCTCTTCCTGGTCCACCCTTTGAACGTGGAGGTCCTGGGACACGTCTCCTCCAGGTCGGACCTTCTCATGGGGGTGTTCCTCCTGGGGGCCCTCCTTTCGGCGGCGAAGGCCCTGGAACCCGGGCAAAAAGGAGGAACCCTTCCCTTTCTCTGTCTCTCCTGGGTCCTTCTCGCCGGGGCCCTCCTGACCAAGGAGCCGGCCGTGGTCTTTCCTGCGGCGGCCTTTCCCTTCCTCTTCTTCGCCCAGGGGATGGAGGTTTCCCGGGGTGAGAAGTTCCGCAGGACCGTGACGGCCCTTGCCCCGGCGGTCCTCCTCGCGGCCGGTTACCTGGTCCTCCGCAAGCATCTCCTCGGGGTGGCCGCAGCCAGGCTTCCCGCCTGGACGGGGGGCACCGATCCCCTCACCGGGGGAGGCAGGGACATGGTCACCCAGCTCGCCACCCAGGCCGTGGCCCTTGGCAAGGCCGTGGAACTTCTCTTCTTTCCGGTCCGGCTGAGCGCCGACCACTGGATTCCCCTCCAGGACTCCTTCTTCCGGGGCCCCGTCCTCCTGGGATTCGGGACGGTCCTCCTCTTCCTCCTGGGAGTCCTCTGGTTCTCTCCCTCCCGGAGACTCTCCTGGGCAGGGCTCGCCTGGGCGGGGTTGCTCCTGGCCCCTTCCATCCTGGTCCCCCTGAACCAGGTCTTCGCCGAACACCGTCTCTACGCCGCCGGTCCCGGCCTGGTCCTTGCCCTCGTCCTGGCCGGAAAGGGCCTGGCCGCCGGGCTTCCCGCCCTCTCGAGGCGGGCCTACCCCAGGTGGGCCGGGCCGGCCCTCCTCGTTGTGGTGGTCCTGGTCCTGGGGACAAGGTCCTTCCTCAGGTGCAGGGATTGGAGGAGCCGGGAGGCCCTCTGGCGGGCCACCCTGGCGACCGACCCCCGGTCTTTTCGGGCCTGGGCCCAGTTGGGCCAGGTCCTGGGAGAGAAGGGGGACGACCAAGGGGCCCTGGAGGCCTTCCGCCGGGCCCGGGAGCTCTACCCCGAGAACGAGGGGATCACGGTGAACCTGGTGGAATACCTGGTCCGCCGGGCGACCCGGGAAGGGAGGGCCGACCTTTGCCGGCAGGCTCTCAGCCTGGCCGGGACCCAGGTCCGGCGGACTCCCTGGAAGGTCATGCCCCGGGTGAAGCTCTGCCGGTCCCTCCTGGCCCTTTCCTTCCTGGAGAAAGACCGGGCCTTGGCCCGCCGGGGCGTGGAGGCGGCCGAGTCGATCCTCTCCTTCACGGCTCCCCTGGATCGGACCTTCGCCATCTGGGCTGCGGCCCTGGACACGGCTGGCGAAGGGGATGCGGCCCGGGTCCTCTGGGAGTGGGGGAGCCGGATCCTCCCCGGAGTGGGGAGGAAGGCCCGGCTCGCCTGGGCGGACCTTCTCATCAGGCAAGGGGACCCTTCCGGGGCGAGGAGGGCCTTGGCTCCCCTTCTCTCCGGTCCGGCCGACCCGGAAGTGCGGGCCCTGGTCCGGCGGCTCCGGCTCAGCGGCACTTCTCCCGGAGATACTTCAGGATCTCCTGGCGCGTCCCCTCCTCGACGGTGACCTTGAGGGCTTCCTCCAGGAAGGGCTTGAGTGTCCTGGGAGGGAGGACCTCCGCCAGGGAGCGGATGATCTGGCGGGTCAGGTTGGGCGAGAGAGGGCGGAAGAGAACGGCCGCCCGGAAGGACTCCAGGTTCCGCCGGAAGAAGAGCTTCACCAGGTCCTTGCAGATCTTCTCGAGGTAGGGATCCTTCCTGTCCAGGAGGGGGACGGCCTGGAGGATTTCCTGCAGGGTGGAGAGGTCCAGGGTGTCCCTGTGGAGGATCTTGTAGATCACCTCACCCCGGGCCTGGTCGGTCGTCTCCTCCAGGTAGGTCTGGACCAGGACGGCATACCCGTCGAGGCTCCTGTGGTCGTTCTCCTTCACGGCCGCTCTCAGGGCCTGGACTCCCCGGTCCCGGGAGACCTCCAGGAGCTTCCTGGCGGCGAAGATGCGGGCCTGGGTGGAGTAGGTCCGGCCCAGGAGGATCTTCTCCGCCACGTCGGCGGCCCGGTCCGGATCGATCAGGGCCAGGGCGTCCAGGATGGCCTTCCTGTAATACTTGGCCCCTGCGTGTTCGTCCGGGGCGAGGGCCTCCCTGGCCAGGGCCTCCAGAGCAGGTTTCCCCAGGGCTTCCAGGGCCTTGACGGCGGTCATCTCCCGGTCCTTGCACTGCTTCACCTCCTGGGGGAGGCAGAGGGTCTCCTCTTCGGTCCAGAACCGGAGGAACTTCAGGATCTCCGGCAGGGTGGCCTTCTTGGGGTCCCGGGAGAAGTAGGAGAGAGAGGTGATCTTCTCGATCCTTTCCAGGCGGGAGGTGATCTCCTTCTGTCCCTTCTCGAGATTCTCCAGGGTGGGCATCACCAGGAAGAAGAGCACCAGGAGGGGCGGGATCAGGGCCGCCAGGGTGAGGAGAAAGAAGCCGCCCAGGAGGGCGGGTGTCCCGCTTCGAGTTTCCCGGGCCTGGATCGAAGGTTGGTTGGATTCCATCGGTCTCATGGGCGTTTCCGCACACTCCCTGGCCGTTATCGCACTGCCTTCCCCGGCCAGCCGGGCCGGAAAGGCCATTCTGAGGTAAAATTGAACGCCTGGAAAGGCTGGGGCCTCGTTGGCACGAGGATTGCATCCTCGAACCAGCTAGGTACGGCCACCCGCGAAGAGTGTGCCAACCTCGGTCTTTTCCGGCTTCCCGGCGGGAGAGATTCCAAGATCTTCCCGGCCGGGGCAAGGCAATGTTTTCCAGAGTCCTTCGGGGCTTGTATATTGAAAAGGTTGAGTCCCTCGCCTCGGAGGGGAGGGTGGATCCACAGGCTGAACACGCGAGGTTCCTGATGAAGCTTCGACTTCCCGGCTTCCTTGGTCTCTTTGCTCTGGCTCTCTTCTTCTCTTCCTGCAGCAGTGGAGGGTCCGGTTCTTCCCGGGTGGCAGGGGCCGCGGGCAGCTGCGCCGGGGCTCCGGCGGGCAGCTTCTGCCTCACGGGGTGCAACCTGGGATGCAGCGGCGGGGGGTGCGGCGTCACGGTGATCGCCGTGAATCAGCAGCTGATCATGACCTTCAACCGGACGGTGGACCCGGCATCGGTGAACACCTCCACCTTCTCCATCAAGACCAGCACGGGGAAGAGGCCTTCCGGGGAGTACACCGTTCGGGACAACATGGTCATCTTCACCCCTTCGGTGGTGGTGAGCTCCAACAAGACCTCCTTCGGCTTCGACCGGGGCGAGACCTACACCCTTCACATCCCGGGCCAGGACGAGGGAGGGGATACCATCCGCTCCTCCAACGGGTTCAAGCTCTACAAGGGGCTCCTCTGCACCCTGACGGCCTCCCTGGGCGTGATCGATCCCAACAACGCCCCTCCCGAAGCCAGGATGATCGTTCCTGCCAAGACCAAGGACGTGGATCCCGACACCCTCATCGTCCTGGAATTCTCCGAGCTCCTGGCCATGAGCACCGTCACCAACCCGACGGCCGTGGACGTCTACGTGAGCATGGGCGGCGGGATCCCCACACTGGTCCAGTGCCAGCGCTTCGCCCAGGCCGACCCGGTGAGCCAGAAGGTGCAGCTCACCCTGAAGCCTTCCATCCTCCTTCCCCCGAACTCCACGGTGGAAGTGCGGGTGAAGGGGGAGATCCGGGACCTGGCCGGCAAGCCGGCCAAGGCCCAGGTCTTTACTTTCCAGGTCAAGGACACGGGCGCCGCCATGGTGGAACTGGCCGAGGACTTCCACAACACCAACATGAGGGACGAGGCCGCCACGGGCGCCAAGTGGGGACCCTCGGCCCTCTCTCCGGGACAGATCGGCGGCAGCGGCATCCTGGGGCCTTTCGACAAGAACATGTTCGCCGGCGTGGAGCCCAAGGGGGGCGTCCTGGTGTTGAGCACCGATTCGGTTACGGTCAAGGGTGAATACACCCTCACGGGCCAGGACATCACCGTCACCGACGGGGTCTTCGAATTCGAGACCTTCGTCGTTCCCAAGGGCCTGACCATCCGCTTCCAGGGAGCCAACGTTCCCAAGATCCTGGTCCGCGGAGAGGCCCGGATCGACGGAAAGATCGAGGTGAACGGGGGCAACGCGCCCGTCCACAACGGTATGAGTTCCGTTCCCGGAAAGGGCGGGGCCTCCAACTGCGGCGGCGGAGCCGGGGGCGTGGGCGCCCAGAAGATGGGCAACGGCCAGGACGGGGCTCCCGTGTCCTTCCCCAAGGGGAGCGCCCGGTACAACTCGGCCGCCGCCAAGGCGAGCGCCGGCAAGGGCAGCCCGGTCTTCCCCGCCTCGGCCTCCCTGGTGACCTACAACGGTTTCGGCGGCTGGGTCTCGGCCCAGGTCGCGGCCGGCGGCGCGGGGGGGAGCAACTTCACCCAGGGAACCAAGGGCTACGGAACCCTTACGGGCTCCTACGACAAGAAGTTCCTCAAGACCGACGTGCCCCCCGACAACAATCCGGGGCCGGTCTTTCCCTACCTTCCCAAGCTGGCCAACGAGCCCAGCATCCTCCAGTTCCTGGCCGGCGGGTCCGGCGGAGGCGGGGGCGGCTCTTCCCCCGTGGGAAGCATGAAGTCCGTGTCTGTCGAGTGGCACACCGGCCAGGGCGGCGGAGCCGGCGGCGGCGCCCTTCTGATCCGGTGCGGAGGAAACATCGTCATCGGCCAGACGGGGATCCTGGAGGCAGCCGGCGGGAATTCCCCCAATCCCCAGGCCGCCCAGCGGGCCATGCCCGGCGGAGGCGGTTCGGGCGGGAACATCCTCTTCCAGCTGGGCGGGAAGTTCTACTCCCAGGGCAAAGTGTGGGCCCCCGGCGGAACGGGCGGAAAATACACCGAGATGGTCTTCTACGGCGGGGGAACCATGTCCCAGGGCGGGAGCGGCGGCTACGGGTATCTCCGGGTGGAGGCCAATCCCAAGCCCCTGGTGGGCGAACTGGCGGGCTTCACCCCGGCGCCCACGGAGAAGAACGTCGGGCTCCTCACGGACAGCGATTCCATCACGGGAGCCAGGTCCCTCTTCTACCAGACCAGGCGGCTCATGCCCTTCTTCGATCACTACGAGATCGAAGCCGAGGTGAACGGAAAGCCCCTGGTCTACTCCGACGATCCCCGGAAGGGGACCCTGGCCCGGTTCGATCCCGGCAAGGGCACGCCCGTGGCCATCTTCCTCCAGGGAGCCCAGGTGGACAGCCAGGGTCAGCCCGTATCCGGGACCTTGACCAAGTGGGTCACCCGGTGCGCCGATCTGAACGAGTTGAAGAATTGGTTCGGCGGGAAGCCCACGGCCCGGCCCACGTCGGTCCGTTGGATCCTGCTCTTCGACAAGTCCGTCGTCCCCGCCCCTGGGCGGGTGGTGGTGAAGAAGGTCACCATCTTCGCCAGGGGATGAGGGAAGTCCTTCGAGGAAGGTCGAGTCGAGATGGCGGCCAGGTCGAGCGTCGAGTGGAGGGTGGGCGGAGAAGGCCCGTCGGGTCTTGCTCCCCTCCCGGCCGCCGGGCTGAGGTTATGTTTCTTGAGACACGGTTTCGTTTTCCCGTCCGGCGGGGCCCTTCGGGCCTGGAAGAGGGCGGGGGACGATCGAGCATGAAGCGGGGGACGCAGTGAAGCTTCTTCCTGGAACGATCGGTTTGGCGGTTCTTCTCGTCGCCACCTTCGGGTGCGGCGGCGGTTCTTCGGGAAGCGGGAAGGTGACCAACCTCTCCGGCATTTGCGGGGGCCCCAGGTCTTTCTGCCTGGCATCCTGCAACCTGGGATGCACCCCCACGGGGTGCACCATGACGGACATCGCCGTCAACCAGATGCTGATCTTCCGTTTCAACAACGACGTGGATCCGGCGTCGGTGAATTCCGACACCTTCTCCATCAAGACCTCCTCGGGCATTTCGCCTACGGGGAAGTTCGTGGTCAACGGCCCGACGGTCTTCTTCGTCCCCGAGATCCGGGAGGTGGGCAACCAGACCTTCTTCGGATTCCAGAAGGGCGAGACCTATACCATCTTCCTCCCGGCGGGCCCCAAGGCTCCCAAGAGCATAGTCTCCACGGGCGGTGTGGCCCTCCAGAGGCCGGTGACCTGCACCGTCCGGGTCAGCAAGGACGTGATCGACCTGGACGGGAAACCCCCCGAGGCCAGGATGGTCGTTCCTTCCCAGACGACGGGAGTGGACAATCACACCCAGATCGTCCTGGAGTTCTCCGAATACATCATCGCAAGCACGGCCTTGAATCCCGACGCCGTGGAGGTGGTGGTCTACCAGAAGGATCCCGCCACGGGGATGCGGGTCCCCACGAAGCGGGAGGTCCAGGTGGACCAGCTCAAGAACTGGGCCCAGCTCACCTTGACCCCCAAGGCGGTCCTTCCCGGGGACATCAACGTGATGGTCACCTTGAACGCCGTGATCCGTGACCTCTCGGGGAAGACCATCCGGCCGAAGAGCTTCTACTTCCGGACGGCCAAGGTCAACGTCAAGCCCGAGGCCATCGCGGAGACCTTCGACGACAACGCCAAGATGGATCCTCTCAGGACGGGCGCCCTCTGGGGCGGCGGTTTCCTCAAGTCGGGCCGGATCGGCGGCTCGGGGATCCTGGGGGACTTCGACTACCGGGTGGGCTCCAAGAAGATCGGTGATGTCTACGTCTTCGACACGGACGACACCACCATTCCTGGCTCGGTCTCCCTGGACGGCCAGGAGCACCGGATCACCGACGGGGTCTTCGAGTTCGCCTCCTTCCACGTTCCCGCCGGGGTCACGGTCCGGTTCGTGGGCACCCATCCGGCGAAGATCTTCGCCAGGGGGAACGTGAACATCGAGGGGATCCTGGACGTGAGCGGATTCGCTCCCAAGGAAGTGGCCAAGTGGAACAGTACTCTCGAGGCCGGCGTCGAGGGCGGCAAGGGCGGCCCTGGCGGCGGCGACGGAGGCGACGGGGGGAGCGAACCCGGGAAGGGAACGCCCGAGGGCAAGGCGGGCCGGGACATGCCCGTTCCCGCGGGGCACCCCAAGAAGGGCCAGGAGATCGGAACGGGCGGCAAGGGAAGCGCCGAGCATCCCCTCAAGCTGGACCCCAAGCAGGTGAAGCTCGATTACTATACGGTGACCTGCATCCAGCTCTCCGCCCCCGGCGGCGGCGGCGGATCGGCCACGCCCGGAACCATTGGGCGCCTGCGCCAGATCAGCCTCTCGGCCAAGCACGGATCCCTGGTCAGCCCATCGAACTCCTTCCACTTCCTTCCCCTGGTGAGCCAGAAGAGCTCCCTCTTCCAGCTTCTCGTCGGCGGTGCCGGCGGGGGCGGCGTCGGGGTCTGCCCCTGGGGCAGCTTCAGCACCTCCTCGCCCACCTGGAACCGGGGGAACGGCGGTGGGGGAGGAGGCGGTGCCCTGGCTCTCAGGGCGGGGAACAACCTGACCGTCCAGGGCACGGGTTCCGTCCTGGCCAAGGGCGGCCTGGGCGGCGGCGCCGGCCAGAACTCCGGGAGCGGCCTCTCCCCCGGCGGCGGCGGAGGGGGCGGATCCATCCTCTTCCAGGCCGGGAAGTTCCTCCTCGTGAACGGCCGGGTGGACGTGCAGGGTGGTGCCGCGCTGGTCTCCAAGGACCTCTATGGAACGGTGGAGATGACCTCCGCCAAGGGCGGCGACGGTTACTACCGGGCCGAGATGGACCCCGCTCCTTCGCCGAGCGTGTTCAAGAGCGCCGCTCCGGCGCCCTCCTCCGACAACGTGGGCAAACTCACCGATACGGATCCCGTTACGGGGGCCGAATCCAAGTGGTTCGCCACGAAGAGGATCTTCCCCAAGTTCCGGTATTACGAAATCAACGCCCTGGTCGGCGGAAAGCCGGTCCTCTTCACGGACAACCCGGCACACCCCAATCCCTGCATCTTCGGGAAGACTCCCGTGGCCTTCTTCATCCAGGGAGCACAGCTCGACGACAAACAGAAGATCGTGGAGACCACCAAGACCTGGTGGGTGAAGGACATCGAAGACCTGGTCGATCCCAACAAGAACGGCGGTGTGGGCGTTCCCCAGGTCTTCCGCTGGGTGGTGCTCCTGGACAAGCGCTTCACCGGCGGCCAGGACGTCCAGGTGGACCGGGTGGCCGTGGTGGTGAGCGACTGAGGCCCCCTTCTCCTTTCCCCTCGTGGTTCAGGGGCGGCTCTCGGGCCGCCCCTTGCCATAGAACCCCTCTCCAGGGTTGGATGGTGCCATGAAGATCCCGGAAAAAGCCCTCCAATGGATCCGCGGGGGGAAGAGCTTCCTGATCCTGGGTCACAAGGGACCCGACGGAGACTGCCTGGGGTCCATGTCGGCCTTCCTGGGCCTGGTCCGGAAGGCGGGCGGAGAGGGGAGGCTCCTCCTGGAGAAATCTCCGCCGGGCTGGTTCGACTTCCTGCCGGGCCTGGAGGGGGCCCAGGTCTGGGAGGAGAGGCCCGAATTGCCCGAGGCGGAGGTCCTGGTCCTCCTGGATTGCCACCGCCTCTCCAGGGTGGGGGCTCCAGGGAAGGCCCTGGAAGGGAGAGGCGGCAAGGTCCTGGTGATGGACCACCACCGGGACGAGGGGGACTTCCCTCCCGGCTTCGAATCGGTGAGGGTGTTGGATCCCTCCGCCGCCGCCACGGCCCTCCTGGTCCTGGACCTCTTCCGTTCCATGGAGGTGAAACCCTCGCCCGATGAGGCCGCGGCCCTCCTCACGGGGATCCTGACGGACACCAACTGGCTCCAGAACTCGAATACGGATCAGAGGGTGTTTCGGGCCCTCGACTATCTCCACGAGGAGTGCGGCCCCAGCCTCCCCTCGTGGCGGATCTACGACCTGGTGTTCCGCAGGTACCCGGAGGGGACGGCCCGCCTCATGGGGAAGGCCCTCTCGGGTGCCCGCCTGGAGGGGGAAGGCGGGAAGCTGGCTTATGTTACGGTAGAACGCAAGGACATCGTCGGGGCCGGTTTCCGGCAATTCGAGTCGGAGATCCTCACCCGTCCCCTGCTTTCCATGGAGACCGTGGCCGTGACGGCCGTGCTCTACGAACTGGAAGAGGGGGGGGTGAAGTTCAGCATACGCTCCAAGGGGGGAGGGGAGGCCCTGGCCCTCGCCAGGTTCCTGGGCGGAGGCGGGCATCCCGAGGCGGCGGGGGCGGAATTCCAGGGAAGCCTCCGGGAAGCGGCCGATCGCCTCCTGGAGGGATGGAGGTCCCTTCCGTGATGAGTCCCTCCCAGGAAGGGAGGGATGCGGGCCGCCTGGGGCGGGGGATCTTCTTCTTCTTCTTGTGCCTCTATCTCCTTGGAGGGCACGGATACATCGAGAACCCCGACGCCGAGGTGGAGTTCCAGACGACCAAGGCCTTTCTCTTGCGGGGGGATCCTGCCCTGGTGCCCCAGGCCGGGCCTTACGTCAAGCTCATCCTGGACGCCCAGGGAGGGACGGCCTTCGGGGCGGCCCGGGGCAAGGACGGGCGTTATTATTCCTGGTTCGGAATCGGCCACGTCCTGTGGGAGGCCCCCTTCTTCGCCCTCGGGCTGGGCCTCCAGGCCCTCTTTCCGGGAGTGGAAGCCTCTTTCCGCCGCCAGCCCTCCCACCTCTCGGAGTTCGCACCGGGACTGCGGGGGGAGGACCTCTTTCCCAGGCTCCTCGTGAGTCTGAGCCACCCCCTGGCGGCGGCCCTCGCCTGCTGGGTCCTCTTTTCTCTGGGACTCCTCCTTGGATTGGGGGTGCGGACCTCCCTGGCCATGACCTTGGTCTACGGGCTCTGCACCATGGCCTGGCCCTTCTCCCGGGAGAGCCTTTCCGACGGGCCTGCCGCCTTGTTCGCCCTCCTGGCGGCGAGGGACGCCCTGGCCTGGGTGAGGGCCGGTGCGGGCCGGGGGGCCCTGGCCCGGGCCGGTTTGTGGACCGGGCTCATGGTGGCCACCCGGGTGATGCTGGGCCTGTGTCTCTTCCCCCTCTTTCTCTACCTGGCCTGGGGGATCGGCCGCAGGCGGGGCGGCTGGAGGGCCTGGGCGGTCTACCTTGCTCCCCTGGCCCTGGTGGGCCTTGGGGTTTGCTTCTACAACTTCCTGCGCTTCGGAAATCCCCTGGAGAGCGGATACGGCGAGCAGGCCCGCGGGGCCTTCTGGCACTACCCCTTCCTGGCCGGGCTGGTCGGGCTTCTGGTCTCTCCTGGGAAGGGTTTCTTTCTCTTCAATCCCCCGGCCGCCGCCGGGGCGGCCTTCTTCCGGAAGAGGGAGGGCCTACCCTGGGCGGAAGTCCTGCTCTTCTCGGGGTTCTTCCTGGTCCTTCTGATCCCCACGTCCTTCGCCGCGGGATGGCACGGGAGCTGGTGCTGGGGTCCCAGGTACCTCCTTCCCGCCCTGGGACCTTTGGTCCTCCTGGGGGGATTCTCCTGGAAAGAGCTCTCCCGGCGGAGGTCCCGGGGGCTGTGGGTCTTCCGGGGGGCCTTCCTGGCGGGGTTCCTCGTCTCCCTAGGCGGAGTCCTGAGCCCCGTCCACGGGTGGTACGCCGCTTCCTTCGAAGCGGCCGGGAGGGTGGAATACCAAAAGGAGGTGGAAAAGGACCCGGCCTTGGCGAACCAGGTTTACAACATGGTCTTCCTGGAACCCAGGTATTCCCCCCTCTTCGGGGGATGGCTGTACTTCCTCACCAACCTGGAAGGGGGCTTCCGGCCCGGGGGGACGCCCGGGCTGGCAAAGGCCTGGTTCGGACTGGACTCGGACATCCCCCTGCCGCCCAGGAGCAGGCAACTGACGGGGTTCAGGCATATCTGGTTCGTCGATCTCTACGATCGGTTCGGAGCCTGGTGGATCTTCCTCTTCCCCCTGGCCTTGGCGGCAGGCGCGCTCCTTTGGCTCGGCAGGCTTCTCGTGCCGATGAGGGAAGAGAAAGGAAGGGGCGACCATCCCGATGCCGCCTAGAGTCATTCTCTTCTATCCCAGGACCGGGTGGGACACCGTAGGAGTCACCGCCTCCCTCCCTTTGTCCGTACTCTACGTGGCGGCCCCCCTGGTCCGGGCCGGGATGGACGTGAGGATCCTGGACGAGAGACTCCTGAAGGACACCGAGCCGGTCCTGCTGGAGGCCCTGGGTGAAGGCGAGGACCTGGTGGCCTTCGGCGTCTCGGCCATGACGGGGCTCCAGATCACCCACGGCCTCGAGGCCAGCCGGATCGTCCGCCGGGTGGCGCCGGGGGTTCCCATCGTCTGGGGCGGGGTCCACCCGACGATCCTGGGAGAGCAGACCCTGGCCCATCCCCTGGTGGACTACGTCGTCCGGGGGGAGGGGGAGGAGAGCTTCCTGGAATTCGTCTCCCGGCGCGCCCGGGGGGAGGGTGTGGAGGATATTCCGGGCCTGGGATTCAAGACCTCTTCGGGGGAACTCGTCCTGAACCCCCAGGGGGCGCCGGTGGACCTGGACTCCCTTCCGCCCCTTCCCTACCACCTCCTGGACATGCCCCGCTACATCACGACCAAGATCCTGGGCGAGCGGGACATGATCATCATGGCCAGCCGGGGATGCCCCCACAAGTGCGCCTATTGCTACCAGCAGAATCCCAACGTGAACAACCGCTGGCGATCCTATTCGCCGGAAAAGGTGGTGGACCTGATCCAGGAGCTCCAGGAAGCCTACGACCTGAACGCCATCAACATCCAGGACGACCTGTTCTTCGGGAGCCGGGCGTGGGTGACCCGGGTTTGCGAAGAGATCCTCCGGAGGGGGATCCGGATGACCTTCCGGGCCGATTGCCGGGTGGACTACATCAACGCCTTCCCCGACGAGTTCCTGGACCTGGTCAGGCGGGCGGGGATCCAGACCCTGTACGTGGGAGTGGAATCGGGGTCGGACCGGGTCCTGGAGATGATCAGGAAGAACATCACGGCCGAGGACGTCCGCAAGGCCGTGAAGAAGCTCAAGCGCCACGGGATCATCCCCCAGATGTCCTTCATGGCCGGTTTCCCCGGGGAGACCATGGAGGACGTCTACAAGACGCTGCGCCTCATGCTCGAGGTGGTGGAGATCTACCCCGAGGCCCGCACGAGCAACCTCCAGCTCTACACGCCCTACCCGGGGACGGAGCTCTGGGACAAGGCCGTGGAGAGCGGTCTCGAGCCTCCTTCCAGCCTGGAGGAATGGGGGGAGACCCACTGGAACCGGACCCAGGCCATGTGGTTCGGGCCGAAGGAGAGGGACTTCCTGGAACTGGCTTCCTACTTCTCCTTCTTCATCGACGGAAAGACCGTGGCTTCCTGGTACGGCGCCAATCCTTTCCTTCGGTTCCTCAACTTCGTCTATACCACCCTGGTGCGCTTCCGGGTCCGCCACTCCTTCTACAGGTTCATCTTCCTCGGGCGGGTGATCCGCTGGCTCAAGGCCAAGGGGATCATCTGAGGGAGGCTCCCGGGAGGGGCTCTTCCCCGGGGAAGTCTCCCTGGTTGGTGACGGCAAAGCCCCTTCCCCCTACCATGGAGGTTCCAGCCCTGGGATGGCCGGGCCTCGTATCAAGGGGGACGCCCTTGGAAGGGAAAGGTGGGAAGGGGCAGGACAGGGAAAGAGACTATGGGTGAGAAGATCGAAACCCGTTGTCCCCACTGCGGCGCCGGGTTCCAGGTGAAGGCCGAGGCCCTGGGGAGAAGGGTGAAATGTCCCAAGTGCAGTGAGGTCTTCCTCGTGGAGGCCCGGCAGGAAGGGGTTCCCGGGGGAGAAGAGGTGAGGAGGAAGAAAGAGGGGGCCCGCCCTTCTTCCTCCCCTTCCCGCCGGGGAAGCAGGGAGCGGGAGAGGCGCGGGAGTGGGCGGAGGAAGGGGGGAAGACCCTCTTCCGCCAAGGCCGGCAAAGGAGGAGGTAAGGGCCTTCTCGTCCTGGGCGGGCTGGGGGCGGCCGCCCTGGTGGTGGTTCTCCTCCTGGTCCTCGGGGGCGGAGCACCGGCGTGGTTCACCCAGGGGATGGAGCAGGCCGGGAAGGCCTCGGGCCCCGCCGCCAGGCTCACAGCCTACTTGGACCTGGCCCTCAAGGCCCGGGGGGGGGACTGGGGGAGTGCCGCCGAGGATTCCGCCCGGGCCTACGCCTTGGCCTGGAAGGAGGCGAAGAGCCTGGATCCGGGAAGGGAGAGCCTCCAGGTCCTGATGGAGGCGGCCCGGAAGGTTGCCGGAAGCCCCTTGGGGAAGGAGGAGGCCTCGAAGTGGGGGAAGAGGATCCTCTCTCTCGTGGAGGGGATCGCCGATCCTGCCCGGAGGGCACGGATGTTCCTCTTCCTCCACGAGAAGGGAATGAGTGCCGCCTGGATGCCCTCGAGTCCTTCCTCCCTCCTGGAAAAGGCCTTTTTCGCAGCTCAAGCTGCGGCGGCGAAGAATGAGGCGAAGGAAGCCTTGGGGCTCTTTCGGGAGATCGCCGGGAAGGCCCGGGACGAGGCCCTCAAGAAGAAGTGCTGGGAAGAGGTCCTCAAGGTCGATCCCCGGGACGAAGAGGCCCACCTTGCCCTGGGCCACATCAAGGTCTCCCAGGACAGTCCTTTGAAGGAATTCCGTGGGCGGTGGCTCACCAACCCGACGGAAAAGAGGCTCTACCAGCACAGGCTGGCCGACCTGAAGGCCAAGATCGCCAAGGAGAAATCCGAGGCGGCCAAGTGGAAGAAGGACCGTTTCGCCCGGGCCTGCAAGCGACTCGCCCGGGAGATGACCCGGGAGATCCCCGACAAGAAGTGGCACTGGTTCTTCGACGACGAGTACGTGAAGAAGCCCTACCTCCTGGCGGTGGAGGAGTCCCTGAGCCCTACGACGGAAGGAATCGCCCGTGAGGAGGGGCAGGTCCTTTCGGCCCTGGTGACCAACTTCTACAAGAAGTATCAGAAGCTCCTGGGTCTGAGGCCGCCCAGGAGGCCCGTGGGGGTCTTCATCTTCAAGAGCAAGTCCTCCTACGCCGCCTTCCAGAAGAAGCATCCCAAGTCCTACCCCTCTCCCGTCGGGATCGGCGGATTCTTCAGCGGAGAGAGGGGAAGGATGTATCTTTGGGCCAAGGACGACATGTCCAGGGGACGGACCCCCCTGGACCTGACGTCGGTCATGTTCCACGAGGGGACCCACCAGCTCATGCACTACAACAAGCGGTCCGTGGGTCCCCAGATCGGCAATTCCCCCTGGCTCCAGGAGGGGATCGCGGAATACTTTGCAGGGTATTATACGCGGATCAACCCGGAGACGGGGAGGCACGAGTATCGGAACGGGAAGTTCCTGGAGAGAAGATACCAGGCCATCGCCCCGGCTGCGGCCCGCTACCTGGAGACCAAGAAGGTTCCGCCCGGGATCATGCCGCTGAAGGACCTGATCTATCTCGGGTATCCCAAGTTCCGCCAATACATGTGGGGCAGGAACAGGAATCCCTTCATCGTGAGCATGGTCTACGCCGAGGGGTGGGCCTTCATCCACTTCCTCAACCACTACGAGAAGGCGGGAAAGAAGGGTTATTACAAGAAGAAGTTCGAGGAATTCCTCCGGGCCGAGATCGAGGGGATCTCCAGCCCCCGGAAGTTCGAGAAGATCTTCGGGATCAAGTCGGACCGGGACTGGAAACTCCTCCAGGACGAGTTCTTCCGCTACCTGATGGACAGCGACAAGGGTATGCGGAAATACATGTACGAGGCGAGGAACCGGAAGCCTGGATACTGGCCCGCCGAAGACCAGGAATAGGCCGGCCGGGAGGGACCCCGGGGGTGGAGGTCTTCTTCCCAGGGGGGGGCCTTTCCCGGCGGGACTCCCGGGGAAACAGGGGGTGAGCTCCAGGCCCTCCGGGGCGGCTCCTTCCTCAAGGTTCTCCTCCGGTGTGTCGAAAAGGAGCATGGAGCCCGGCTGGTCGGACTCCACTCCCGGAGGAGATTAGACATGAGACGGATCTGGCGGGGTTTCCTCCCCTTCCTTCCTGCCCTTCTTCCCTTCCTCGGCGCCCAGGAACCGGCCCGGCCCCCGGGCGGGCCCGACAGGATCCGGCTGGTCACGGGCGAGGAGTTGCGCGGAACCATCCTGGGCGAGACCGACAAGATCGTTCGGATTCGGATCCGGAAGGGAATGGTCCTGGGCATCGAGAAGAACCGGGCCCTGGAGATCATCAGGACCACCGAAGGTGCCAAGACCGGCTCCTCTCCCTCGGCGCCCAGGCTCCTGGAGCCGAGGGACCTCCACTTCCTGGTCCTGGACCGGTCCGGGAAGGTTGTGGGGTGCCGGAGGATGCTGGTCAAGGAGGAGACCCGGCCCGATGGGTCCTTCCAGTGGCTCCTGGAGGAAAAGTGGTACTTCACCGGCCCCAAGGGGCCTGTGAAGGTCTTCCGGTCCGAGCGGGTCTCTCCCCTTCTGGTTCCCTTGGAGTGTTTCTACCGGGAGGTCTGGGGGAAGGAGGACCGGGTGGTCCGGGGCGAGGTGAAGGGCGAGGAACTCAAGATCCAGAGTCTCTCCCCGTCCGGAAGAAGGGAGGCCGTCCTTCCCTTCCTCAGGGGCACCAGGTTTCCCCTGCTGATGGACGAGGTCGTCAGGCAGAAGGAAAGGACCCTGAGGAGGGAGATTACCGCAACGGTTTATGATCCCATGGAGGATTGTTTCCGGAGGGACACCTACGTCACAGGCGCAAGGCGGGGACCCGTGAAGGGCCCATGGGGGAAGTGGGGGACGGTCTTCGTAGTCCGCCGGAAGAAGGACGGCCGCTTCCTGGACGAATGGATCGATTCCCGGGGAAGGACCCTCTACATGGAGGTCAACGGCCTGGACCTGGTGGCCCTGGCCTGTTCCGCCCAGGAAGAGCGGAGGGTGGAGGCGGGACTTCCGCCGGCCCGTCCCGTCCCGCCCCTGGTGCAGGGCGAGCATCCCACCCTGCGGCTCCCCGACCCGGGCTGGGCCTTCCTGGACGGGAGAAGGGCCTACGCCCGTTGTGCCGACCTGGAGGCTTCCTTGGAGGGAATGGCCCTGGCCGGGATGGGCCCGGAAACGCCCCTGGAAGAGGGCGCCCGGATCCTGGCCAGGAACCTGGAATTGAAGCTCGGGCCTCTTTCGGAAATCACCTTCCGGCGGGTCCGGTTGGGTTGGATGGGAGCCTGCGCGCTGGAGGGGAGGGTCGGCCCCAAGGGGGGGCGGCGGGTCCGAGCCCTGGTATTTCCCGGTGAAGGCGGGTTGGAGGCCTTGATCCTCCAGGCCCCGGCCCGGACGTGGAAGACCGCCGTGGAATGCATGGACAAGGCCGCCCCCTTCTCCCTGCCCCTGGGAAAAAGACCCCCTGCAGCCACACCACCAGAGTAAACCTCGTTATAAAACTCCTCCCGGCACAAATCGGCAGGGTTTTCGTTATAAAACTTCTCCCGGCAGGAAATTGGCTTCTCCGCGGAAGGCGAGGGCTTCGAGGACGTGGGGTTCTTGGATGCTTTCTTCGCCTTCCAGGTCTGCCAGGGTCCGGGCCACCCGGCGGACCCGGACCAGGCCCCGGGCCGACAGGTCCAGGGTCTTGAGTGCATGGAGGAGGATCTTCCTGGGTCCTTCCTCCAGGGGGGCGAACCGGTCCAAGAGGGAGGAGGGCAACTCACCGTTGGTCTGGAAGGGCGTCCCCCGGTAGCGGAAGGCCTGGCGCTCCCGGGCCTCCAGGACCTTCTCCCTGGCCGCCCTGGATGAGAGGTTTCCCCTGGGCCCCTTCCCTCCCTCCAGGAGGTCCTCCGGATCCACGGCAGGCACCCAGATCCTGAGGTCCATCCGGTCCAGGAGGGGGCCCGAGACCCGGGCCTGGTACCGGGCCACCATTCCCGGGGCACAACGGCAAGGGCGCCTGGGATGGCCCAGGTAACCGCAGGGACAGGGATTCATGGCCGCCACCAGGAGGAAACGGGCGGGAAAGACCCATTGGCCCTTGGCCCTGGCCAGGCGGACCGTCCCTTCCTCCAGGGGCTGGCGCAGGACTTCCAGGGTCCTCCTCTGGAACTCGGGAAGCTCGTCCAGGAAGAGGACCCCCCTGTCGGCCAGGGTCACCTCTCCGGGCCTGGGATCCGACCCGCCTCCGGCCAGGCCGGCGTAACTGATGGAGTGGTGGGGGGCCCGGAAGGGGCGCTCTTCTTCCAAACGCTCCACAGGAAGGCCTGCGGCGGAGCGGACCCGGGTAACTTCCACCTGCTCCCTGGGGCTCAAAGGAGGGAGGATTCCGGGCAAACGCGTGGCCAGGAAGGTCTTCCCCGCTCCGGGAGGGCCCGCCATGAGAAGGTGGTGCCTTCCAGCGGCGGCAAGGAGGAGAGCCCTGACGGCCCGCTCCTGACCCCGCACGTCCTCGAGGTCGGGCCTGGGGCGCCTCTTCCCGGCGGAAAGGGGTGGGGGAACAGGAGAGGGCCTGGTCAATCCCTGGACCAGGAGGAGGGCTTCCTCCAGGTGGGCCGCCGGGAGGATCTCCAGGTTCGGGGCGGCCAGGTGGACCTCCCGGGCCGACTCCAGGGGACAGACAACCTGGCGGAAGCCTTTCTCCCTGGCCAGGTCTCCCACTAAAAAGGCTCCCAGGACGGGCCGGAGCTTGCCGTCCAGGGCGAGCTCCCCTACCAGGAGAGTCTCCCTCAGGCTCCTAGGATCCAGGCCACCCCCCAGGGCGGCCACGCCCAGGGCGATGGCCAGGTCCAGGGCGGCCCCCTGTTTCCTCGTGGAGGCGGGAGCCAGGTTGACCAGCAGAGGCCCTGCCGGCACGGGTGCCTGGCAGGAGTAGAGGGCCGACATCACCCGGTGGCCGCTCTCTTTGACAGCCGAGTCGGGGAGGCCGATGATCTGGAAGTGGTTGTTCATGCTCCTGGAGCCGACCACCTCCACTTCCACGAGGCGGGCCTCTAGGCCGGAGATCCCGGGAGCGAAGACTCGAACGGTTTTGCTTCTCACCTCCCTGGATTCGTGGGCCGCCCCGGCAGGAGGTCACACCGGGCTTCCGCCGGGATTGAGACTTCTTCTCAGACCCGGGCCTGGTGGAGGCTGGCTCTCGCCCGGGTGAAGAAGACCTTCTTTCCTACCTCCGAGGCCGGATCCAGGTCCGACAGGCCCGTCAGGGGGGGCTGGAAGTTCCCCAGGCTCTTGGGATCGAGGAAGGTGAGGACAGGCAGGCTCGGGTCGATCCAACGCAGGGAGTGGATGACCTCCCGGGCCAGGTGCCTCTCCGTCCCAGGCGCCACCATGAGGGCTTCGTGGCCCCCCCAGGCGAAGAACAGCCTCCGGGCCTCCTCCAAGGTGGAGGCCAGGTCCCAGTCCATTCCTGTGCCTTCCAGGGCCAGGACCAGGTCGGGGTCCAGGAGGCCCGGCGAAAGGACCAGGATCCGTCCTTCCAGGGGACCAGGGTCGAAAGCTCTCAGGTCTTGGATCGCCATGGAGCGTCCTTCTTCTCCCTCCCGTTTCTTTCCTCTTACCTATCGGTCGGCCCACCCGAGCCTCTTCAAAGTGATAGAATGAATCTTTCTGGTCCCATCGATTTGGAGAATCGTCACCATGGTCGCAGCCCGGCTTTTCGAGGTCCTCTTCACTGTCTCCCTCGTCTTTCTCCCTTCGCCTCTCCTCCACGCCCAGGAGGGGAAGGCCCTTCCCAAGAAGGAGGGGAAGCCCCCGGCCGGGGCCAAGGCAGAGAAGGATCCCCAGCTTGCGGCCATCGCCAAGGCCATGAAGGCCCTGGCCTCCAAAGCCGTTCCGATCCACATGAAGATCAAGATGACCGCCCAGCTTCCCTTCGAGGACCAGCCCCTCGTTGCAGAGGGTGAGCTCTGGGCCGTGGGGGACAAGAAGCTCCACTACGTGATGGTCATCAAGCCCGGCCGTTTGCGGCCCACCGCCCAGGAGATCTGGATGAACTCCCAGGGCGCCTGGATGCGCCTCCCCGCCGCAGGGAAGATGGTCTTCTTCTCCGCCGACCTGGTGGCCAAGCTCAAGGAGGCCCAGAAGTCCGGGGCCTCACCCATGGCCGCCCCGTCGGCCAGGGGCCAGATCGACGTCCTGGACGGTCTGAAGAAGGAGGGGTTCTCCCTCAAGTGGGTGGGCCAGAAGAAGCTCGACGGCACCGTGGTGGACGAGATCCTGGGGACCCGGGTCCCGCCGGGCAGGTCCGGCGCAACCATGGGTGATCCCGAGGGGAAGATCGACAAGGTGGTTCTCTACGTGGGAGCCAAGGACCGGATTCCCCGGAAGATCGAGTGGTTCGCCGGAAAGGACCGGGTCCGGGTCCAGGAGTTCTCCGACATTACGGTGGGCAAGAAGATCGACGACCGGGAGTTCCAGGTGAAGCTCCGTCCGGGAGAGGAGGTGGTGAACGCCCTGGACCACCCCTTCATCGGTCCCGCCCTGAAGGACATCCTGAACAAGGAGCCCGGAGAGAAGAAGGGCTGAGAGTCCTCCCCGCCCGACCGGCCGGACCCGGGGCGGCCGCCCGCCCAGGAGGAGGGTCCCTTCCCCGCCGGTCCAGTGGAAATCCGTCCCCGCCCTCCGGTAGTCCTCCATGGATGGGGGCGGGCCCTGGGCCCTGGAGCGGGAGGCCAGGACGAACCTGGTTCCCATGGCACGGACCAGGGCTCCTTCCTTCCCCGTGAAGGCCCCGTGATGGGGGGCCACCAGGAAGAGGGAAGGTAGGCTTTCCGCCATGGCGGCGAGCCTCTCCAGGCCTTCCCCGGAAAGGTCCCCCGCCGAGAGGAGGGAAAATTCCCCCGACCGTACGTGGAGAACCAGGGCGCCCTCGTTGGACGGCCCGTCCTTCCTCCCCGGGGCCAGGAGGAGGATCCTTCCCCCCCGGCACTCCAGGGTGAGGCTCCTCCCCTGGGGAAGGATCCTGAGGGGCGTTCCCGTCCTGTCGATGCGCCGGGCCAGGGCCGCACTCTTTCCATGGTCCGGAAGGTAGATCCGCTCCACGGGAACACTCGAGAGGAGCCAGGGAAGGGCGGAGACGTGGTCCCTGTCGGCATGGCTCAGGACCAGGGCGGCGATCTTCCTTCCCCCCAGGTCCCCCAGGACCTCCCTCAGGATCCGGGCCGTCCTCCGGGGCGACCAGAGGGACCCGGCGTCGTGGACCAGGATTCCGAATCCCGGAATCTCCAGGACCAGGCACTGGCCGTGACCCACGGCGAGGAGGGCCCCGCCGGCGGAGGGCGGCACCTTTCCCGGCACCAGGAAGAGGGGCAGGAAGAGGAGTCCCCAGGCGGGCACCCTTCCCCCCGGGGGAAGGAGGAGAAGGAGAACCAGGACGGCCAGGGCCGTTCCTGCGAGGAGAGCCGCCGGCGGAGTCCCGGGAGCGAAGAGAGGGGTCCAGGGGAGGCCCCGGTCCACCAGCTCCAGGAGGGAGAGGATCCCTCCGTGGAGAAGGGCCAGGAGCGTGCCGGCCGGCCCTGGAAAGACCAGGGCCAGGCCGCTGAGAAAGACCTCCACTCCCAGGACGGGAGTGAGCAGGGGGGTGAGGAAGATGCTCCAGGGGGAGAAGGCGCCGAAGGTATAGAGGGAGACGGGGGCCGCCCCCAGGGTGGCGGCCGTGGAGAAGCCCAGAGCCAGGGAGGGCCCCCGGCCCAGGCCTAGGAGGCGGAACCCTTCTCCGAGTCCGGGCCCCAGGAGGCCCATGGCTGCCACGGCCAGGAAGGAGACCTGGAAGGACGTCCCCAGGACCTGGGCGGGGTCCAGGAAGAGGAGAACCAGGGCCGCACCGGCCAGGGCGCCCGGGAGGTCGCTCTTCCTGTCCAGGGTGTTTCCCAGGGTCCAGAGGCCGAAGCCCAGGGCGGCCCTCAGGGCGGGAGGTCTGGCTCCTGCCAGGAGGGCGTAGACCGCCACGGCCGAGAAGGGCACCCACTTCCTTCCCTTCCCGGAGAGCTTTGCGGCGAACCAGGCCACCAGGGCCACGTGGAGCCCCGAGACCACCAGGAGATGGGCGGTTCCGGTCCGGCGAAAGAGGAGCTCCTCCCAGGGGTCCAGGAGGGATGGGTCCCCCAGAAGGAGGCAGAGGGCCACCCCCCGGGATTCCTCGGGCAGGGCTCCTTCCAGGCGGGTCCTCAGGAAAAGGCGGAAGCGGTCCAGGAGGGAGAGCAGGTCCCAGGGCGGCGCCCGGTCCAGGAGGACCAGGTTGGGCCCCCAGGTCACCAGGCGGGACAGGCCGTTCCTCCCCTGGGAGGGGCGGAGGATTCCTTCGGCCCGGACCAGGTCTCCCCTTCCGGGGAGGAAGGTGGGCCTGCGCCAGAGAAGGGCCACCCTTCCCTTCCCGGTCCGGACCAGGAAGGAGAGACCGCCCAGTTCCCTCTTCCTGGGAGGAGTGGAGATCCTCCCCTGGAAGACGCCCATCCTGGGGATAGGGCCGGAGGGCTTCCCCCCGGGCGGGTCGGGGGAGGAGAGGGCCTTTCCTTCCAGGGGGAGAGGGCCCGCCAGGAGGATGCCCGCCAGGAGCCCTGCCGCCAGGATCCAGGCTTCTCTCCTCTTCGGGCGGAGCCGGGCCAGCACTCCCCCAGTGGCGGCGAAAGGGACCAGGACGGCGGGAGAGAGAAGCCGTGCGGCCAGGAACCCCACCCCCGTGACCAGGGCCAGGAAGACCAGGGGCCTGGAGAGGACGGCCTGGATTCCTCTTGGAGCTTCCACGAGGGATTCGTCCCACCGGGCCAGGCCGGGGTCACGGGGCCCGTTGGAGCCGGGCCCGGGAAAGGGCTGGCTTCCTCCATCCCGTGCCTGATCGAGAAGGCACGGGGGGGTAGAATGGTCCCGCCATGACGGAAGCCATCTACCCCGGGAGTTTCGATCCCCTCACCTACGGCCACCTGGACCTGATCCGCCGGGCGGTGAAGGTCTTCGGCGCTCTCACCGTGGCCGTGGCCAGGAATCCCAAGAAGAAGACCCTCTTCACGCCCGCCGAGAGAGTCCGGATGATCGAGAGGGAGACCAAGGACATCCCGGGCGTGCGGGTCGTGGCCTTCGAAGGCCTGGTGGTGGATTTCTGCCGGAAAGAGGGTTTCCAGGTCGTCCTGAGAGGGGTCCGGACCGTCTCGGACTTCGAATACGAGTACCAGATGGCCTTGACCAACCGGCACCTGGCGGAGGACGTGGAGACGGTCTTCATGATGCCCAGCGCCAGGTTCGGTTTCGTGAGCAGCACCTTGATCCGGGACGTGCTCTACCACGGGGGGGACGTCAGCGCCTGGCTCCCGCCCCAGGTGGTCCGGGAACTCAGGGAGCGCCTGGACAGGGAAGAAGGTCGTTCCTGAGACAGAAAAGGAAGGTCCCAGCCATGACGGAAAGAAAGGTCGTTTCCACCCAGGGAGCCCCCAAGGCCATCGGCCCTTACAGCCAGGCCGTCCGGGCGGGAGGACTCCTCTTCTGCTCGGGCCAGATCCCCCTGGATCCCGCCACGGGGGAAGTCGTCGGCCAGGGGGACGTGGCGGTCCAGACCCGGCGTTGCCTGGAGAACTTGAAGGCCGTCCTCGAGGCGGGCGGCTCCTCCCTGGACAAGGTGGTGAAGACGACGGTCTTTCTCAAGGACATGAATTCCTTCGGGCGGATGAACGAAGTGTACGGGGAATTCTTCCCCGGCGATCCTCCCGCTCGGGCGGCGGTGGAGGTCTCTCGACTTCCCAAGGACGTGCTGGTGGAGATCCAGTGCGTGGCCCTTGCGGAAGATTGATCCCGGGCCTGGAAGGGGCGGACCTTTGTCGATCCTGGCGGGCAAGAATCTCCGGGTCCGGACCCGGCTGGGGGAGCCCCTCCTGGCCGGGGTGAACCTGAAGCTCCCCGCCGGGAGCATCACCTTCCTGATCGGTCCTTCCGGGGCCGGCAAGTCCTTGACCCTCCGTTCCCTGGCGGGGCTCCTTCCACCCACCCTGTCTTTCGGGGGAAAGGTGATCTACAAGGGCCGGGACCTGACCTCCCTCCGGCCTGGGAAGAGGCGCCGCCTCCTGGGCAAGGAGATCGGCCTGGTCCTCCAGGAACCCGGCCTGGCCCTGGACCCGGTCGTTCCCGTGGGGGAACTCGTCGGCGAGGCCCTGCGGTACCATTACGGCCTTTCCCGGAGGGAGGCGGTCACCTCCGCCCAGGCGGCCTTGGCCCAGGAGGGGCTGAGACCGGCGGAGGAACTGGGCCGGCGTTTCGCCCATGCCCTCTCGGGGGGAATGCGCCAGAGGGTCCTCCTGGCCCAGGTCTTCTCCCTGGCACCGGAGGTCCTCCTCCTGGACGAGGCCGCCGGGGCCCTGGACCTCCTTCGCCGGGCCGACCTGGCCTGGCGGGTCTCCCGGGAGGTCCGGGAGCGGGGGGTTTCGGTCCTCTGGGTGAGCCACGATCTTCGCCTGGTTCGAGCCGTCGGCGGCCGGGCGATCCTCCTGGCCCGGGGGAGGGTGATCGAATCTGGACCGGCGAAGGCCCTCCTGGATGCTCCCCTCCACCCCTTTTCCCGCTGGTTCCTGGGAAGGGGGGGGAGTCTGGGGGAGGGGGCGGGCCGGGATTGGAAGGGGTGCCCCTGGCGGGAGGGTTGCCCCAGGAGAGTGGAGCGTTGCAGGGAGGATCCGCCCCTCGCCGGGGCGGGCCGGGGAAGGGAGGTCCTTTGTTGGAATCCCCTGCCGGCTTGAAGGGGGGAGGCCCCATCCTGGAGGTGGAGGACCTGGAAGTGGTCCTGGAAGGGCGGACCCTTCTCTCCCGGGTGGACCTGACCCTCCAGGCGGGAAGGGTCACAGGGATCCTGGGCCCGTCGGGGGCGGGGAAGACCACCCTGGTCCGCTCTCTTTGCGGTCTCGTGCCCTGGGCTTCGGGACGGCTCTACCTGGAGGGCCGGGAGAGGATCCGCCGGGGCAAGGGGGACTGGAGAGAGGTCCGAAAGAGGGTCCAACCCCTCTTCCAGGATCCCGGGACCGCTTTGAATCCAAGGAAGACCCTGGCTGCCCACCTGGCCGACCCCTTCAGGATCCTGGGGAAGGTGCCCCACAGGACGGCTCTCTCCGAGGCGGCCCGGCGGGCGGGCCTGGACCCGGAACTCCTGGATCGTTTTCCCGGCGAGCTCTCGGGAGGGGAGCGCCAGAGGGCGGCCCTGGCCAGGGTGCTCGTCCTGGACCCGGAGGTGCTCCTCCTGGACGAGCCTTTTTCGGCCCTGGACCCTCCCCTGAAGGAGGAGATGGGGGACCTGGTCCAGGACCTGGCGCGAAGGGAGGGCAAGGCTCTTGTACTGGTCACCCACGACCTGGGCGATCTCCTTGCCCTGGCAGAGGAGGTGGGAGTCCTGGGGGGCGGACGTTTCCTGGAGTGGGGATCGGTCCGGGACGTGTTCCAGGCCCCTCTCCATCCCTGGACGGCCGCCCTGGTGGATGCCTACAGGAACCCGGCCGGGCCGGTTCCACCCTGGACCTTGCTGGCCCCCCCGGGGGAGGGTTGTCCCTTCGGGAGGGGCTGCCCCAGGGCGTCCAAGGCCTGCCTGGAGAAGGAACCCGACCTGGTGGAGTGGGAGCCCGGGAGGTGGGCCGCCTGCTTCCATCCCCTGGGGGAGTAGGGATAGGGGGGATTCCTCAGATGGGAACTCCGAACTCCCGGCGGAGGATCTCCCTCAGGTCGTAGAAGTCCCGGATCTCGAAATCGGGCTCGGTCTCACCCTTTACGTCGGCGAAACGGCCGGACCGCTTGTTCCGGACGGTGATCATTCCCACCTTGTGGGGAGGGTCGATGTCGTTGATCGGGTTGTCTCCCACGTACATGCAACGACCCGGATCCAGGTTGAGATAGGAGACGCACTTCTCGTAGAGCTTAGGGTTGGGCTTGCTGATCCCGATCTGGTCGGTGATGAAGATGGCGCTGGGGGTCAGGAACTCGTAGATCTTGAGGCGGACGATCTTCTCGGCCTGCTTGAGGGTGAGGCCCGCCGAGATGATTCCCCGGATGACGGATGTGCCCGCCAGGGCCTTGAGCACTTCGTAGACGTCGTCGTAGACCTTGAGCTCCCTGTATTTGGTCTCGTGGTAGGCCACGACACCTGCGGCGACGATGATGGCCGGGTTGATCCCGGCCGAGGCCTCCCTGGGAAGGCGGCTGATGAGCTTGTCGAAGTGGTGGCCGTAATTGGAGGAGAACTCGTGGATCACCTCGCGGAGTTCCTTGATGCACTCCTCCCGGGAGACCCTGAGGCCGACGGAGATCATGGCGTCCACGGCGTTGCGGCGGGCCTTTTCCGCGAAGACCGAGGTGGAAAAGAGGGTGTCGTCGATGTCGAAGAAGATGGCATCCAGTTTCCGCGCCATGAGGTTCTCCCGGTGATCTTGGGCTCCTCCAAGGGAGGATACCCCGAGGGCCTCCGAAGGAGGGAGAAAAAAAAGGCCCCCCTTCCGGGGGGCCTGAATCGTCGTTTGGGGGGGCCGGGGCTCAGCGCTTGGCCATGGCCTCGGCCACGTCGGTGATGTAGGCCCTGACGAGGATCATGAGGGTCTTGTTCTCGTCGGCCTTCCCCTGGGTCTTGAAGAAGAGGGAGACGATGGGGAGGTTGGCGAGCCAAGGCACCTCGGCCTTCCTCTCGTGGTTCAGGATCTCCTTGAGCCCGCCGATGAGGACCGATCCGCCGTCGGGCACCTTCACAGTGGTGTTCACCGTCCGGACCCGGAGCTCGGGGAGCTGCATGGTCACCGCCAGGGTGGCGCCGGCGAGAGAGGTCTGGAAGGTGGGAATGGGCTGCTGGAGTTCCGCCACGGTGGGCCGGAGCTCGAGGGTGATGTATTTGCGGTCGTAGGAAATGGTGGGCTTCACGTCGAGAACGATGCCGTCCTGGAGGACGTCCACCTGGGGATCGGCGATGTAGGAAGCCTGGGCCACTTCCACGTCGAAGTCCTTCACGTAGGAGATCTGCTGGACCATGGTGACGTTGGCCCTCTGGGTGTTCATGACCGTGAGGGTCTGGCTGTTCACCAGCTGGTAGGAGGCGGACTTCTCCAGCATGCGGACCAGGAAGTGCATCTGGGCGTCGTCGAAGATGGAGACGCCGATCGTGGCGCCGCCGTTGGTGGAGAGGACGCTGCCCAGGGCCGTCCCGAAGATGTTCTCCGTCCTGGCACGGACGTCGCCGTCCAGGCCGTCGTCGTAGAAGAAGCCCGCCGTGGGGTGGGCGGCCGGGTCGGTGGAGGTGCCGGTGCCGCCGTTGTCGAAGCCCCGGGAGGCGTTGTCGTCCAGGCCGTTGGTGACGTCGTCGAGCTGGACCTCACGGCCCCAGCGCCCCCGGTCGGGCGCCTGCTCGCCCTCACCGCCCATGCCGCGCCATTCGACGCCGATCTCGTGGAGCCAGTTCTCGCTGACCGTGAGGAACTTGGTGTCGATGGTCACGATGGAGGTGGCATACCGGCGAAGCTCGTTGAGGAAGTCGATGATCTTCCTCTGGACTTCGGGGGTGTGGACCACGACGAGCTGGTTCCCCACAGTGGTGATGGAGACACCAGGGGAATCCCACGTTCCCGGGGCGATGGTCTCCTTGATCATGGTGACCAGCTCTTCGGGATCCACCGTCTTGACGGGTTCGCTCACGGGACCGCCCATGGGGCCCACATCTTCACTGCCGCCGCTTTCCTCGCCGATCCGCATGGTGTCGATCTTGGGAGCGGCGAAGTCGGTGAGGCCGAAGGCCAGGTCGGCGATCTCGTGGACGCGGACGACCTTGTTGCCGACAGCCTTCTCCTTGGTGGTGATGAGGACCACCCCGTCCTGGATGACGTAGGTCAGGTTCTCGTTGAGCTTCATGAGAAGGTCGAGGAAGGACCTGGCCGTGATGGGGACGGGAAGGTTGAGCTGGACCTCGGTGGAGTCCTGGTCCACCTGGTCGGCCGCTTCCTTGGTGAGGATCACCGGGAGGCCCGTGACGGTGACCAGGTGGTTCACGGCGTCGGCGAAGGCCGTTCCTTCAGGGAAGGTGCCGCGGACCCGCTCGGTGTCGAGCTTCTTCTCCAGGGCCAGGTCGGCGGGATCCATGGCCTGGGAGAGGCCCAGTTCGCTGCGGAACTTGCGTTTCTCCGTGATCTCTTTCCAGTATTTCTTGGAAGGCCTGACCAGGATTTCGCTGTAGGGAATCTTGGTCTCGGCCAGGGTGTCGGTCCACTTGCGGAACTCTTCACGCCGCCGGCGGATGTAGTCCCTGTTGTTCCTCTCCCTGAGGGCCTTCTCGGCGAGATCGTGGAGCCGCATGGCCGGCTGGTGGGTGGGGTCGAGGGAAAGGATCTCCTCGGCCAGGCGGGACGTGTCCTCGTAGTCCTCGGCGACCCACTTCTTGAGGGCTTCCTTCCAGATGGTGTGGATCTGGGCGGCCTTGCGGGCCTGGGCCACGGCCTCGGCCTCGCGGAGCTTGCGGAAGGTCTCCTCTTCGAGGCGGGCCCGCCGGGCCTCCATGTCCTTGGCCTTGTCGGCCTGGGCCTTGGCCAGGAGGTCGTCCACCTTCTTCTTCAGGTCACCCCAGTTGACGGCGTCTCCGTAGTGGATGTGCATCTGCACTTCCCGGAGCTTCTGGATGGCCTTGTCGTATTCTTTGTACTTCAGGTGCTCCTTGGCCTTCTCGAAGGCGGACAGGGCCTCCATCTTGAGCTTCTCCAGGCGGGCCCGGTACTCCTGGGTCATCACCTCACCCCTGGTGGCGACCGAGGCGGGCCTTTCGCCCAACTGGGCCAGGACGAAGGACAGGAGCTTGTTGACCTCCGGGTCGTCGGGGACGACCTCCTTGGCCTTCAGGAGCTCCTCCTTGGCGTCCTCGTACTTGAGGGCGTCCACCAGGCGCCGGGCGTTCTTGAGGTGGACCTCCTTGAGGAAGGCCCGCTTCTGGGCGTCCAGGAGGAGGATCGGAGGAATCTGTCCCTGGGCTTCCTTGCCCGGGGCCTGGGAGGCCACCTTCTTCGCCGAAGCGGCAGCCTCCGTCCCGGCCTGGGCCTGGGATGCCTGGGTACCTTCCCCTTCCTCGGTCCCCGGGGTGGTGCAGGCTCCCAGGAGGAGCCCCAGGGAGAGGAAGGCCGAACCAAGAATCGTCACGTGTTTGCCGGTCATTTGTGATCCTTTCCCTCGAGAAGCCCTTCCTCCATCGGGGGGTCCCGGTGGGGGGGAAGGAGGGTCTTTTCGACGGGTCAAACGGCTCTGGAAGCTAGTTACCAGTCTATCGATCGCTCCCGCCGGCGGGCAAGGAAGTTACTTCGTATACCCGCCGGCAAAGGTCACCTTTTCGAAGCCACTGTAGAGGATGTAGTCCACGGTCTTGGTCACCTCCCCGTAGAACACACCCTTGTGGGCGTGGAGTGTCACGGGAAGAGGATGGCTGGGATCGTTCGGGTCCCGCATCCTCTTGCAGAACTCCTTGAGGCCCTTTTCGAAGGCCTGCTTGGAGTAGTAGGACCGGTCCTGGACTTTCCACCAGATCTTGCGGCCCTTCCAGATCTTGCGGTTCTCCTTCTTGGTCCAGGAGCCCTTCTTGAGGAGAAAGACGTGGACGTCCAGCTTCTCCATGGGCTTGGCGCTGGAAGTGTTCACGCCGACGTCCTTGGGGAGGAAGGCGTCGAGCTTTCCTTCCAGGGTTTTGAACTTCTGGAGCATGAAGAAGATGATGAGCTGGAACGTGACGTCGATCATGGGCGTCATGTCCGCCACGGCTTCGTCGTCCGTTCCCGGTCTTTCTCTTTTTCTCTTGGCCATCTTTTCTTCGCCCTCCCGGCGGTTTGGTGCCCCGCCGCGGGATCAGTGTCCGGACATTTTCTTCAACAGGGCCTCGTTGCGCTTCTTGGCCTCCTGGCTCTCCGCCACGGCAAGCTGGATCTTCCAGATCATGATGTTCTTGAGGCCGCAGTCCTCCATGACCTTGGCCATGTGGTACCAGTCGGTGAATTCGTCTCCCCTGAGGAGAAGGGGGTCGTCGGGGAGCTCCATCTTCACGTCCGGGTCCATCTTGTGTTCCATGGCCCGGGCGATGTTGCGAAGCTGGATCTGGAAACGAATCCTGTTCTGGTCCTTGGTGGGATCGTAGAGGGTCCGGCGCTTCATGATGAGCCGCCCCTCCTGGTCCACGTTGACGATGGGACGGTTCTTCTTGGGGTTCTGGTCGGGGACGGCGTGGTCGACTTCGGGGAGCTTCAGGTCTTCCAGGTCCTGCTGGGACAAGTCCACACTGATCATGAGGAAGATGATCAACTGGAAGACGCAGTCGATCATCGGCGTCATGTCGATGGGCAGGTCCGTCTTGAGGTGAATACTTTTCTTGGCCATATCTCTTACCTCGTTCCCGGGAGACCTGGGGGGGAATGGTCTCCCCCCGGGATCTCACGGGTCCATTTCCCCGAAGGGTGACTCAGTCGACCGGCCGGAACCGCTCGAAGAGTTCTTCCACCTGGGCGCCGATCTCGAGGGTGAGGATGACGACCTTGTTGCGGAAGAACACGAAGGCCGAGGCCACAGGGATGGCCACGATCAGGCCGAAGAGGGTGGTGATCAAGGCCGCCTTGATGCCGCCCGCCAGGTCGCGGGGGGACACGCCCGTCTCCTTCATGGCGATCGTGGCGAAGCACTGGATCATACCTGCCACGGTTCCCAGGAGGCCCATCATGGGGGCGATCTGGGCGATCAGGGAGAGGTAGCCCACCTTCAAGTGGGTCTTCACGGCCTCCTCGTCCAGGGCCTCCTCAAGGGCCGTCTGGATCACCTCGAAGGGGTGATCGATCTTGGCCAGGCCGGCCTGGACGACGTTGGTGAGGAAGTTGGGCTCGTCCTCGCAGAGCTGGAGGGCGTCGTCGATGTTCTTCTCCTCCAGGTAGCCGTCCAGCTCGTCCAGGATGTCCGGGGGAGCCAGCTTCTCGCGCTTCAAGTCCACGAAGAACTTGATGATCACCGCAAGGGCGATGACCGAAAGGACCACGATGGCCCACCCGATCACACCGGCGTTCTTGAAGATGTCGCCCAGGGTGGCGCCACCCTCCTGGATCTTTTTCGGGGATTGGGCGAAGGCTTCGGTGCCCAGAACACCCAGAAGGGCCGTTCCCGCCAACAATACGTTCTTGAGGGTCTTCTTGCTCATCTGTTTTGCTCAGCTCCTTCGGCAAAACTTGCTAGGGTGAAACTCCACGCCCCTTCCCCGCCGCAGGGGGGGCGTACATGGGTCTACTGTCTGATCTTCTTGGCCGCCAAGGCGGCGAAATCACTCAAAGGAAAGAACTTGATGATCTGTTCGAAGTAACTCTTCGCCGTCCCCGCCAGGTTCCGTCCGGTCTTGATCGGTCCCAGGGCGAGGAGGCAAGCCCCCTGATAATAGAGGACCCGGGCGGACATTTCCTTGTCCTCCGTGTCGAGGACGTAGGCCCTGGCGAAATCCAGGTAGGCCCGCCAGAGATCCTTGTCGATCTTCTTTTCGATTCCCCTGGCGTAATAAGTCTCGCCGAGACCGGCCAGGGCCACGACTTTCAGCGCCGGGTCCTTGCCCGATTGGGAGAGAAGGTCCTGGAAGTAGGACTCCGCACCGGAAAAATCCTTGGCCTCGATCTTGCACTTGCCCTGGAGGAACTTGAGCTCCATCGTCAGGGCCAGGATCTCAGGATCCTTCTTCTGGATCTCCTCGAGGGCCTTGGCCGCCCCGTTCACCAGGGTGGAGGCGTCCAGGGCCTTTCCCGCGGCGAGGAGGGTCCGGATCTTCTCGACCTGGACCATGGCGTCCCACCGGGCCGGAAGGGTCTCCTTCAGGATGAGCTTGGAGAAGTCGTCCAGGACCTTGACCCCGTTCTGGAGGTCCCCGGCCAGGCGGTAGCAACGGGCCAGCTGGAGGCGGGCCCTGAGGGAGAAACGGGAACGGGGAGCGAACTCCAGGAATTTCCGGAAGGCCTCGATGGCCTGGGGGAGCCTCGCCGAGGAGGAGAGGCCGAGTTTCATACGGCAGATGGCCGTCCTGTAGAGGGCAAAGGCCTTGAGCGGTTTTCTCTGAATCGTGTTGGCTGCGAGTTCGAAGGAACCGGCGGCGTTCTCGTAGAGGGATTGGGCGTCTTCGGCGCCTTCATCGGCCTTCCGTTCCATCTTGACCGCTTGCTGGAAGGAATCGGGAAGGCCTCCGTAGGTGATCCGCATGACCGTGGAAGCCGGGACCTCCTTCTCCTTCCGGCCGACCTTCTTGTAGACCACCTTGTCGAAGTCGTCCTTGAGAACGGTGGCGCTGATGGACCTGCCCGAGGTCAGGACGATCCTGTCGAGGTCCCGGTCCTGGGCCGAAGCCGTCCCGGGAAGGAAGGCGGCCCAGGCGAAGGCGAGACCCGCCAAGGTCCCGGCGGCCCAAAGAGAATCCAAGCTCTTCCTCATGTTCCCACCCATCCCGTTCATGCTCATGCGCCGGCAAGCCTGCTCTTGAGGTATTGGAAGATCCGGTAGAGGTCCTGGCGTTGTTTCTCCTGCTCCTGGAGGCGCCTCTTCTTCTCCGCAGGAGACATCTTGTCGAAGAGGGCCTTTTCCCTCCCCTTCAGGAGGTAGGGGGCGTGCTTGACACCCGCGAAGTTGTCGATGCTCTCGGCGACCCGGAGATAGCGCCGGGCCTCTTCGGTCCACCTGGGATCCTTCAAACCCGCCCTGTAGGCCAGGTAGGTGTACTGGGCGACGATGGCGTACCATTGCAGGGAAAACTTGGATTCGGGCGCCTGGACGGTCTTGTAGAGGGTCGGCATCAACTCGAGGGGAGGCTCCAGGGCCTTCTTGGGCTGGTTCAGGCCGAGGATCTCCTTCACCTGGACCCCGTCGACTTCGAGCCATCCGCCGTATTCGAAGACTCCCAGCCAGAGGACAGGCAGGGGCCAGCGCCCCTTCTTGTAGGCGGCGAGCAACTCCTCCACCAGGGGTTTCGCCCGGTTGAAATCGCCGTTCTTCTGGAGGATCTCCGCCACCTTGGGCTTCACGAAGATGAGGATCCGCCGGTTGAACTTGGGATTCTTCCCGTAGAACTTCTGAAGAAGGTGGAAGATCTCCAGGGCCTTCTCCTGGTCCCCGACGATCAGGGAATAGTTGAAGGTCTCGTAGAGGACGGCGTACTGAGGAAGGGGGTTCCCCCTGATGTATTCGTCGGCGAAGGAGATGGCCTCCTTGCAGGCCTGGACCAGGGCCTTCTTGGGCAAGGGGTTCTGCTTCTTGAGTTTGCGGATCCTGGACTGGTGCGCCGTGAAGATGAAGAGGGCCAGGTTGGGAATGAGCCTGGAATTCTTCTTGGCGGCCTTGAGGTTCTTGTAGGCCTCCTGGGCCTTCTTCAGGTCACCCAAGGCCGTATAGGCACGGCCGATGTAGTACCAGGCGAACTCGACGAAGTTCTTCTGGCCGGGAAATTCCCTGGGAATGCGCGCGAAGATGGAAAGGACGTCCTTCCACTTGGCCGGGTCCGGCTCGAGTCCCAGGCTCTTGTCGCCTTCGGCCTCCTTGAAGGCCATGTATCCCAGGTCGTAGAGGGACTTGGCCTGCAACTGGAGCCTGGTGGCCATGGCATCCGATCCCTCGACCAGGGAGTGGGCGGGGATGTATTTCTCCATGTAGTCACGTAAGAACCGGCGGGCCGTCGAGAAATCCCCTTTCTTCATGTAGACCTCGGCCTTGGTGACCAAAGCCTCTTCGTAGTATTGGGATGTGGGGGGGATGAGCTTCAGCTTGGCCAGGGCCTGGTCGTAGCTCTTCTTGACGATCAACTCCTTCGCCGAGTTGAGGTTGATGAAGTCCGCGGCGTTGGGGGCGTAGAGAGTTACGATGTTGTCCGCGTAATCCTTCAGAGGCATGGCCATGTCCCTGTTTGGGAGGTACCTCTGGAACTTCCGGGCGAGGTCACTGCAACGCAGGGCGAGCTCCTTGACGTCCCGTTTGTACTTGGGATCGCCCTTGCCCAGGGACCCGAAGAGTTCGCACCCCATTCCGTAGGCGTAACACGCTTCGGCATACCGGGAGAGGTCCGTCAAGGCCCTGCCCATGAGCTTGCAGACCTTCAGGCCGAATTCCTTCTTCAATTCGTCGTCCACCAGGACGCGGAGAAGGTCCTTGGCCGCCTTCAGTGCGCCCAGGGCGTTGCCCGCCCGGTACCGCCCTTCGGCCGCCTGGAAACGGGACTTGGGGGAGGCAACCAGGTCGGGGTAAGTCTGGAGGATGTCGTTGATCAACCTCTGGGCCTCGGTCCGGATGTAGGAGGTTCCGGCCTTGTCGCTCACCTCGTTGGCCAGCTTGACGGCCTTCTTGATCTTCACAGGCTCACCCGAGGCCTGCAGGGCCTTGGCGAACTCGAGGCGGGCCAGGAGACCGTAGGGCTTGGAAGGTTGAACGTCCTTCAGCTGGGAAAACCGGGCCAGGAGTTCCTCTCCGGCCTTCACGGCCTCGTCGGTCTTTCCCATCTTGTTGAGAAGGCGGATCTGGTTGTAATAGGCCTCCTCCAGGACGGGGACCAGGACGGGGATGGCCCGGGGGGGCTGAACTCGGGAACTATTGTTGTTGTTGTCGTCCTTCCTCGTGAAGGTCTCCCAGATGGTGTCCTTGGTCCCGGCGAAGTCGTCCAGGGCGTCGGCCAGTTTGCCCTCCATCTCGGAGCACTGGGCGTGGAGGATCAGGGCGTGGGCGCCGGCCGGCGTGTCCTCTCCGACTTCGAAGATGAAGTCTTCCAGGGTGCTCTTGGCCGATTCGAGGCGTACACTCTTCTCCGTCTTCGTCTTGGCGACAGTGGCCCAGTTCTTCTCGAGCTCGCCCTTGTTCATCCATGCCCTGTAATAGGTGAGGAGGGCGTCCTTGTCGGTGTCCTTGACGTCTTTCAGGTCGGACAGGGTTTCGTTGCACGCCCGGATGGCCGCCTTGTACATTTTCTCCGCCTTCTGGCGGAGTTCGTCCTTCTTCTGGGGATCGGTCTCCTCCTCCATCAGGGCCGAGATCACCTGGCCGTAAGCAAGGGCCGCCCTTGCCATGAGGAGTCGGGCCTCGTGGGCCACGTCCTTTCCTTTGAAGCGATCCAGGACTTCCTGGATCTTCTGGATGGCCTCTTCGTATAGGACCACCTTCTTTTGGATGTCCGGCGTGGCCCGGGAGGCGAGAAGGAGGAGATCGCACTTCTCCAGGTTGATCCTGTCGATCTCTTCCTGGCCCAGGTCCTTTCGCTTGAGAAGGTCCTCCAGGACCTGGTTTCCCAGGCCGACGAAACCGAACTCGGTGGCCAGGCCCTTGGCGAAGGCGATCTCCCTGGAAATGGCTTTCTTCTGGGCCGGGGCGCTCGTAACCGCCAGGAGACAAATCCCGGCCAAGCCCAGGATCGCGGTCCTTCTCATGAAAACCTTCCTCGTTTTCCCGTTTGAAGCCTTCTCGAAACGTCCCTTTCCGGCGGGGCCCGGGCCCCGCCGGTATGTTCGCAAGTCTATCAGTATTCGCCCTCGGTGAGGGTGGGTTCCATTTCAGGAGGAATCACGATGGAAGCCCGAAGAAGGATGATGACCTTCTTGTGGGACCTGTAGGTTCCCTGGCGGGAGAACAGGAAGGAGATGATCGGGAGGTCCTGGAGGAAGGGGATACCCGAACGGTAATCCTGCTTGTCCGAAATCTTCATTCCTCCAAGGAGGAGGGTTCCCCCGTCGGGAATGGTTACGGTGGTCCGGACTCTCTGGATCTGGAGCCTGGGCTGCTGGATGGTGATGGCCTGGCCGACGCCCAGGGTGGTCGTGTAGGTCGGAATGGGGAGGGTGAGCTGGGCCAGGGTGGGCCTCAGCTCCATGGTGATGAAACGCCTGTCGGCGCTGACCACCGGGTGGACGTCCAGGACCACTCCGTCGGAGACGACGGCCACGACCGGGTTGGCAACAGCCGCAGCCTGGGCGATCTCCACGTCGAAATCCTTCACGTAGGAGATCTGGTGGGTGAGGGTGATGTTGGCCCTCTGGGAGTTGAAGACCAGGATGTTGGGAGCATTGATCTGCTCCACCCTCTCCCTCTTGGAAACGGCTCTCAGGATGGCCTCGATCTCCGTGTCGTCCAGGTAGGTGTACTGGAGAGAGAGGCCGCCGGCGTTGGACATGTTGTCCCGCTTGCTCCCCAGGGCCATGTCGAAGAGGTTCTCCGTCCGGCCCATGAAGTCGCCGTCCCGGCCGTTGTCGTAGAAGATGCCGGGCTCGGTGCCCGTTCCGGGAGCTCCGGGTGTGGAAGGAGAGATCCCCGTCCCGAAATCGTCGAAGCGGACGTTCGGCCGGGCCCTCTTCTTCTGGAGGCCCTTGCCGGGAACGCCGCGGGATGCGTCGTCACCCAGCCCCCTCAGGTCCACGCCGATCTCCTCGAGGAACTTGTCCTCGACCTTGAGGAAACGGGCCTCGATGTTCACCAGGATCCCGATGTTGATCCGAAGATCGGAAAGGAGCTTCTGGATCCTGTCGTGGACCTCCTTGGTGCAACGGGCGATGATCACGCCGTTTCCGTGGAGGGAGATGCTGGCGCCGGGCATGTCGAAGGCGTTGGGGATCCCGATATTCTGCGTGATGGTATCGATCAGGGTGTCCCCTTCCATCACGATGGGCTGGGGTTCAGGGGGCTCGGGCTGTTCCACCTGGGCACCAGGAGGGGTGATGTAGATCTCCCGCCCCACGAAGTTATGGAGCTTCGCCACCAGGTCCCGGACCTCGTAGAACTTGGTGAAGATCCTGCCCACGTTCTCCTCGGGGGTCACGATCTGGACCACCCCGTCCTCGACCTTCCAGCGGATGGAGGAGCGCAACCGGGTGATCAGGTTCAGGGCCTTGGAAGCGGGCATCCTGGGGAAGTGGACGTTGGAGAGGGTGGTCTCCTCGGTGTCCAGCTCCCGGACCTTCGGGCTGATGTAGAAGTTGACCTCCGTCACCTGCTGGAAGTAGCGCACCCAGGCGTCGATCTCGGCCTCCTGGAAGGAGGGCTCCACCATGGTGGAATTCAACTTGTCGAGGACGGCCTGGTCTTCCACGGAGACCTGGGCCTGTTCGACCTGGAATGTCTCGATGGGCTTGCGCTTCAGGACTTCCTTCCAGTGGCGCCTGTCGAAGATCACGCTCTCCGTCTGGGGGATGTCGGCGTGCATGAGATCGTCGAAGGTGCGGGCCCATTCGGTCTTCCAGCGCCGCTCATAGGTGATCCGGTTGTTTTCGTGGCTGGCGTCCCTCGTGACCTCCAGGAGTTTCCGGGCCGCCTGGTTTCCGGGATCGACCTGGAGGAGGATCTCCAGGTTCTTGGCGCAATCGTCGTAACGCTTGGCCATGAAGGCGATGTTGGCCTGCTCGAAAAGGCGGCGGACCTTGTGGAGCTTGCGCATCTGCTCTTCCTGCTCACGCTTGCGCAACTTCTCCCGGGCCTCCTTGGCCAGGCGGGCCGCCTCTTCCTTTCGCTTGGCCTCGATGGTCTTGAGGATGGCCGCCTTCTTGGCCAGGACTTTCTTTTCGAGCTCGCTGTCCTTCTGAATGTATGGATTGTAGCGAATGGCCAGGAGGGCGTCCTCGCAACGCTGGACGGCCTCCTTGTAATTCTTGTTCTCCACGGCCAGGTCCGCCTTGATGAGGAGCTCTTCCACCATCATGCGGGTCTTCTCGATCCTGGCCTTGGCTTCGTCGGTGAACCGCTTCTGGACCATTTCGGCGGATTCGGGGCGCTCGCCCAGGAGGGCGGCCATCTTCCTGAGAAAGTCCCGGGCCTCCTGGTTGTTGGGGTCCACCTCCAGGGCGGAAGCGGCGAACCGCTTCGCCTGGTCGTATTCACCCACGTCGAAGGCGGCCCTGGCCTGCTTCATGTAGGCGGTCGTGAGGAAGCGGCGCTTCTCCTCGATGGTCTTGATCTGGGGGGGAAGCCCTCCTCGTTCCGCCCCGGCCTTGGGCGAGGAAGGGGCTCCGGTCCGTCCGGTTTCCTTCCGGGCCAGGGGAGATTGCCGTCCCGTCTCTTCCACCGGTCCGGTCCCGCCGCAGGCGGCCAGCATCAGGGAAGTGAGGACTGCGAGAAGGGTGCAAGCGCCGAAGGTCGATTTCTTCATGCTCCTACCAACCTTTTCCTTCGGGTCCAGGTCGCAACGGGGCGAAGGGACACAGGGGTTCGGGGATGGGCGTCTTGGAACCCGGGTCGCCGGAAACGAGGGACGAAGGCACCCGCCGGGTTGGTCGGAACAACCCATCCGGATCCACCGCCCTCCACAGGGACGAGGAGGCTTTCGTCAAACGCCGGGTTTCCAGGGCACCATCCTCCAAAAACCTGCATCGCCGGCACGTCGCCGGTTTTTCTCTCGCCATGATCCCACCCAGGCTCGGAAAAACCGGACTGGACCCGTGCTGTCCCGGGGCTCACCGCACTCTCTTGCCATAGATGGGATGGGCCCAAGTGTAACAGCTCTTTGATACTCGTTCCCCCCAGGTTTCCCACTCGGGGCACGAGTTCGGTTCCGCCGGTCTTCTCCGGAGGCCGGAGCGTGGAAGTCGGGGAAAGTAGCAGAGGCGGGTGGGGAAGTCAATCGATCCTTCCTCCCCCTTCCTAGGCCTTTTCTCGTTTCCAGCCTGCCAGGGCCATGGCCAGCTTCAGGTCTTCCCAGGCCCCTCGCTTGGCCTCGGGGTAACGGAGAAGGTAGGAGGGGTGCCAGGTGACCACTGTGGGGATGCCCAGGACATCCTTGGGTTTCCCCCGGAGGACGTTCAGAGGGAGGCGGCTCTGGAGGAGGGCCCCCGCCGCGACCCTACCCAGGCAGACCAGGACCTTGGGCCGGACGATCTCCAGTTGGCGGACCAGGAAGTCCCGGCAGGCCTGGATTTCGGAAGGCTCGGGGTCCCTGTTCCCCGGGGGGCGGCACTTCACCACGTTCGTGATGTAGACCCGGCTCCTGGGGAGGCCGATCCCCTTTTCGATCATGGCCGTGAGGAGCTCTCCCGCTGGCCCGACGAAAGGCCTTCCCCGGCGGTCCTCCTGGGCTCCGGGCGCTTCCCCGACGAAGCAGAAGAGGGGGTTCGAGGGGCCTTCCCCTGGCACGGGCAGGGTCCGGGCCTGGCAGAGGCGGCACCGCCTGCACTCCCGGATCTCCCGGTAGATCTCCTCCAGCCCTCCCTGGGGCGGCTCGCCCTCCCGGGGGATCGCCGCAGGAGCTGGGGACGAGGTCTTCCTCCTCTCCAGTTCCTTCTTCGGCAGGATGGGGGTGTCCTCTCCCAGGACCCGAGCCCATTCCCGAACCAGGTCCCGGGCGGCCCGCCAGGGCCGGATGGGGGATCGGCGGGTTTCTTCTCTCATGTCCCTTTCGCCTTCCTTCTTCCTTCTTCCACGGGCCTTCCCAGGAGGACCTCTCCTTCCAGGCCTGTGATGGCCACTTCCACGAGCCGGCCCGGTTCCCCCCGTTCCTTCCCGGCGAGGCGAACCCTCTGGTAGAGCTCGGAAAGGCCTTCCTTCTCGGTCTCAAGCAGAACCTCCTGGGTGGTCCCCAGGGCCTTTCCTGCCGCCCGGCGGGCCAGTCTCCCGCCGAGCTCCAGGAGGCGGGCCGTCCGCTCCTTTCTCGAAGAGAGGGGAACCTGCCCCGGGAGCTTCAAGGCCGGCGTTCCTTCCCGGGGGGAGTAGGGGAAGGCATGGATCCTGGCGGGAGAGAGTTCCTCCAGGAGGTCCAGGGTATCCTGGAAATCCCCCTCCTCCTCCCCGGGGAAACCGGCGATGACGTCGGTGGTCCAGGCGAACCGTTCCCCCAGGATGCGCCGGGCCTGGAGGAGGATCTCCCGGAAGGTCCCCACGGAATAACGCCGGCCCATCCTCTTGAGAACCTTGTCGGAACCGCTTTGGAGGGGCAAGTGCAGGTGGGGGCGGAACCGGCGGGGAACTCCCCGGGCAAGGACTTCCAGGAGGGAAGGTGTCACCCTCTCGGGCTCCAGGGAGGAGAGGCGGATCCTGAAATCCCCCTCCAGTTCCAGGAGGCCTTCCAGGAGGAATTCCAGGCCCGCCTCCCCTTCCTTCCAATCCCCCAGGCAGACTCCCGTCAGGACGACCTCCCTCGTTCCTCCCTCAACGAGGGTGGCCGTCTCCCGGAGGACCTCTTCTCTCGGCCTGGACCTGGAAGGTCCCCTCAGGGAGGGAATGACACAGTAAGTACAATGAAAGTCGCACCCGTCCTGGACCTTCACGAAGGCCCTGTGGCGGTGGTGGTAGCCCTGGAGGAGAGGAAAGGGCGGTGGCGGCCCCGGAAGGCCCAGGCCTTCCCAGAGGAGGGCCAATCCTTCCTCCCTGGCTCCCGCCGGGACCGCCAGGTCGCAGGAGGGAGGCAAAGGTGCCCCCCGGTTCTCCAGGTGGGCAGCCAGGCATCCCAGGGCGGCGACGGTGGCTCTAGGAGCCAGCCGCCTGGCCCGGCCCAGGGCCTGGCGGGACTTCTTCTCCGCCACGGAGGTGACGGCGCAGGTGTTGACCAGCACCAGGTCCGCCTCTCCGGGCGTGGAGACCCGGACCCACCCCAGGCTCTCCAGGAGGGCCAGGAGTCTCTCCGTGTCGTACTGGTTGGCCTTGCAACCCAGGGTCTCGATCCAGAAGCGACTTTCCATGGCGGAAGGAATCCTACCATTCCCCGATTCCTCCGGGAGGAGGCCGTTGCCGGAACGGGAAGAACCACTAGACTCTCCGCGCCTGGAAACAGGATCCCCCAGATTCCCCGAGAGGTGGAAAGGCCATGACGGAAACATCCCGCCGGAAGGCGATTCTTCCGGCCCTCCTCCTTCTGTTCGTCGCCGTCTTCCTGGCCCATGGAAGAGCCCTGCAGGGGGACTTCCTCAATTTCGACGACGACCGGATGGTCTCGGCCAACCCTCTCTTCCAGGCTCCTCCGAGCGAGGCCCTCCTGGGGATCTTCGACCCCACCAGGACCATTGCCGACGCCTACCTTCCCGTTTCCCACTTCTCCCTCTTCCTGGATTGGAAGCTCTTCGGGGGGATGGCCTGGGGCCTTCATCTCTCCTCTCTCCTCTGGCACTTCCTGGCGGCGGCGGCCCTCTTCGTCCTGGGCCTCGAGCTGGGACTCTCCCGGTCGGGAGCCCTCCTGGGGGCCCTCCTCTTCGCCGTCCACCCGGCCTTGGTGGAGGACGTGGCCTGGATCTCTTCCCGGAAATACCTCCTGGCCGGGCTCTTTTCCTTCCTTTGCCTCGCTTTCTGGATCTCCGCCCTGGAGGGAAGGAGGAGGGCCCGCTTCTGGGTCGTTCCCACGGCCCTCCTGGCGGTCTACTCCAACGGCGCCGCCCTGGTCCTCCTTCCCTGGGTGATCCTCCTCTCTCTCTTCCACGCCTGGATCGTCCCCGAGAGGGAAGGGAGGCCTTCCTTCCCCTGGGGAACCCTGGCCCTCCTCTTCGCCGTCACGGCGGGAGCGGCCCTCCACCACGGCTGGATCGCCTCCCGGGCGGGCACGGCGGGGCTTTCCGCCGGGTCGGACCGGTCCCTTGCCATGGTGCCCGCCGTCTTCGGATGGTACCTGGAGAAGGCGGTCTACCCGGCCGGCCTCAGCGTGGACTATCCATACACGGTCTACCTGAAGAAGCTCTCCTCGGCCGGAGCGGTTCCCTGGATCCTCGTGGGGGGGGCTCTCCTGGCTGCGGTCCTCCTCCTTGCGGGAGCCCGCCGGCGGCGGGGGCGGAGAGATGCCTTCCTCCTGGGGCTCTCGGGCCTGGGGATCCTGGTCTTCTTCGCCGGTCTCCTTCCCTTCAACGACTTTCTTCCGGCCTCCTCCATCCTCCTGGCGGACCGGTACCTCTACCTTCCCGTTGCGGGCCTGGCCCTGGCCCTGGGCGCAACGGCCTCGGGAAGATGGAGGCTCTCGCCCTTCTGGAAGGGACTTCCCCTCGCGGGGATCCTCCTCTTCCTCCCCTGGTCCTTCCTGAGGACCGGAGATTTCCGGGATTCCGAAACCTTGTGGAGGGCCACCATGGCGGCGGAGCCCGCCTCGGCCCTGGCTCCTTTCAACCTTGCGACGGAGATCCTCTCCAAGGGGGGCCTGGATGCCGTGCGGGGAGCCCGGGGGGAGGAGGTGAGGAAGCTACTGGAGAGGGCCCTGGAACGGGCCCGGAGGCCCCAGCTCCGGGCCAGGATCCTCAGGCAGGAGGCGGTCTTCTACGCCTGGAGGGGGGCTCCGGAGAAATCGGCCCTTCTCCTGGAGAGGGCCTGCGGCGAGCTCGAGAGGCTCCCCTGGAAGGAACCGGTCAAGACCACCTGGGCTCTCTATACCCTGGAGCGTGCCAGGAGGCTCCGGGAGGCGGGAAGGAAGAAGGAGGCCTGGAAACTGGTGGAAGAGGTGGAGAAGAGGCTTCCCGGCTGGGTGGACGTCCGGATCTTCAAGGCCTCCCTGCTCGTGGAGCGGATCGAGGCCCTCCAGAAGGAGGGGAAGAAGGATGCCGCAGCCCGGGAGGCCCGGAAGGCCCGGCCCTTCCTGGAGAAGCTGGCCGCGGCCCATCCCCGGAACTACGAGGCCCTGAGGGCCCTTGCCAGGCTCGAGGCCACCCGCCTGGACGGGGGACGGTTCACCAGGGCCATGAAGCTCCTGCACAAGGCCCAGACCTTGGAGCCGAATCGGCCCCAGGCCTACCTGGAGACGGCCAACATATACTTGGCCATGGATCCTCCGGCCGTGGCCTCGGCGATCCGGGAACTGGACCGGGGGCTCGCCCGGATCCCCGGGAACCCGGACCTCCTGGCCCTGAAGGGAATGATCTTCTTCCAGAAGGGAAGGTTCGACCAGGGCGTGGCTTTCCTGGAGGACGCATACAAACGGGCTCCCCAGAGGGCGGATCTCCGGTCCACCCTCCTCCAGGCCCTTTGCACGGCCGTGGAGGAGAGCCTCCAGAAGAAGGGGGGGGATCCGGGGAAATGGCTCGAGAAGGCCCAGGCCCTGGACCGGGGAAACCCTGAGGTGCTCCGGGTGACGGGGGTCTACCTGGCGGCGGGGGGCAAACTCAGGGAGGCCGTGGAAGTCCTGGAGAAGGCCCTCGCCCGGGGAGCCCGCCCCGGACCCACGAGGAAGGCCCTGGCGGCCACCTACAGGAAGATGGGCTATCTCCTCCTTCCCACCAGGCGGAACCTGGCCCTCCAGGCCTTTCGGAGGTCCTTGGAGTTCACCGCCCAGGGCGAACCGGTGGGTTCCATTCCGGAGATCCTGCAAGGGGAGATCCGCAAATTGCGGGAGGCCTCCTCGCGGGCCCGCCTCCAGGGGAAGGAGGAGGAGGCCCGCCGCCTCCTGCAGAGGGCCCGGAGCCTGGCCGATCCCGCCAGGATGCCCGAGACCTGGGCCCTCCTCTCCCTGGACCGGGTCCGCCTCGGCCTGGAGGATCCCTCGGGGAAGGCCCGGGCCCTGGAGAGGGCCAGGAAGGTCCTTTGCCGGGACCTGGGGTGTTCCCCCGAGGACCTGGCCCGGGGAGGGCCCGTCCTCCTGGAGGGGAAGGTCCGGTCCTGGCTGACGGCGGGAAGGAGCGGGAAGGCCTTGCAGGTCCTGGAACTCATGGAGCGGGTCCTTCCTCCATCCCCGAGGGTCCTGGCCTTGAAGGCGGAGGTCCTCCTGGCCCGGGGGGAGATCGGTCCCTGCCGGAAGGTCCTGGAGGAGGGTCTGAAGCTCTGGCCTTCCTACAGGAGGCTCCAGGTCGTCCAGGGGAAGGTCCTTTGTCTCGAAGGCCTGGCGGAGTGGAAGAAGGTCCGGTCCCCCAAGGCCCTGGAGAAGGTCCTCCGGGGCGCTTCCCTCTGCGGGGCCGGCAAGGTCCCTCCCGAAGCGGACGCCCTCCTGCGGGACCAGGCGGCCCGGGTCCTGGAGCAGGCCGAGGACGCTCGGGCCCGGAAGGACTGGAAGAAGGCCCTGGCCCTCCTGGAGAGGGGGATAGGCTACCTTCCCCCCGGGGTTCCCGAGGAGGTCCGCTGGCAGGCCGTGCTGGAGAAGGGGCTTTGCCTGGCCCGGATGGACCGGCCCTGGAAGGCCCTCCGGGTCCTGGAGGCCTTGGACCTGGAGGCCCGGGCGGAGAAGAAGGCCTTCCTTCCGGCCGTCCGGGCCAGGGCCGCCCTCCTGGCCGCCCTGGGAAGGACCGGCGAGGCCCGGAAGGTCCTCCGGTCCTGGCTCGAGGCCTTTCCCGGCGCCCCGGGGCGGAAGGCCTTGGAGGAACTCCTGGGACGTTTCTCCCCGGCCTCCCGGCCGGGAAAGGGGAAATGATCCCACCCCCCTTGTCCGGCTCTTCCGCCTTTGTTACCCTCCCGCCGCCCTCGGGATCCGGCCCGAGGATCGTTCCTTTACAATAGCTCGATCGGTGGACCGGTGTCTCCCGGGGAGGTGCCGGGATCGAAGGCGAGGCCGAGCCGGTCTCCATGGGCAGGGCCTGGGAGGGGACCCATGGCAAAGAAGAAACCAATCACACTCTACGAAATCCTGATGGAAAAAGGGCGGGGGCTCTCCGGCCCGGCAGGGGGGAAACCCAAGGCTCCCCGCAAGGCCGGCGGGTCTTCCAGGAAACCCTCCGGCGGAGGAGGCATCGGGGAGAAGAAGATCCAGTTGAGCCTCTCCTTGAACGCCCTCCTCGGCCTCTCGGTGGTCTTCGTCCTGCTCCTGGCGGGGATGTACGGCCTGGGCCGATACCAGGCCCTGGCGGCGTCCAGGGGTCCTTCTACTTCCCTGGCTTCCATGGAGATGGGGGGAGGCGCGCCGGCTGCTCCCAGGCCCTCCAGGCGCCTCGCGGGAACGCCCTCCCGGACCGCCCATACCGCCAAGGCGGGGAGGACCGGAAAGGCGCCGGCCCGGTTCCGGACCGTGAAGGGGCTCTGCGTGATCAGTTACGGGGCCACCTCCAAGGGGAAGAAGCTCGCTCTCCAGATGGTCCAGTGGCTCCGCTCCCAGGGCCTGGAGAAGACCCTATACGCCTCGGACCGGGGGAAGAGCTGGATGGTGGTGGTGCCCCTGGGAGGGGAGTCGCCCCAGGCCTTGAGGAGGAGGGTCCTGGCCTTGAAGGCCCCTCCCTTCGCCGAGAGGAATTTCCGGTTCGCCGATCAGAAGATGTATTTCGTCACCCTCAGGGTGAAGGAGTGATCTCCTCCGTCCCGGCGCTTCCCCAGGGGTAGACCGGCGGCGGAAGAGGAGCGGCGAAGGAAGCAGAGAAGGTAAGGAAAGATCCATGTCCATCCACAGAAGCTTGAAGACCAGCGGCAGGTTGATCCGGGCCAGGAACGTCTGGACCCGCCTGGAGCGGATCCAGGTCCTCCAGAAGGAGGACCGCTGGAAGGAAGGGGATCCCATCACGGGGCTTCCCAAGGTCCGGACCCGCTTCAAGACCAAGAGCAAGAAGCAGCTCAAGGCCGAGGCCAAGAAGGCCCAGGAAGCCGGAACGGGCAAGGAGAAGGAAGAGGAAAAACCCGCCGAGTAGGCGCGTTTCCAGGAGGGGAGACGGGGGCGGCCTTTCCCCGGAAGGGGAGGCCGCCCGCCTTTTTCCCCGGCCCTGGAACCTAGGTCCTGACAGGGGAGGCGCCCTATGATCGCCCGGCGGATGGAGCACATCGAGGCCAGCGGCATCCGGAAGGTCTTCGAACTGGTGGCTTCCATGGAGGACCCGATCAACCTCTCCATCGGGCAGGCGGATTACGACCCGCCGCCGGAACTCCAGGAAGCGGCGGCACGGGCGATCCGGGAAGGCTGGAACCGCTATTCCGTCACCCAGGGTCTTCCCGAGCTGAACGAGAGGATCCTGGACCAGTACGAGAGGGAGCAGGGCCGCCGGCCGGAGGCCTCCATGGTGACCTGCGGCGTCTCGGGGGGCGTCCTCCTCTCTTTCCTGGTTCTCCTGGATCCGGGCGACGAGATCCTCCTTCCCGATCCCTATTTCATGATGTACCGCCACCTGGCCCACCTCTGCGGCGCCGAACCCAGGTACTACTCTCTCTACCCGGACTTCCATCCCTCCCTGGAGGAGATGGAGTCCCTCCTCTCGGAGAAGACCAAGGTCATCCTGGTGAACTCCCCCTCCAATCCCACGGGCTCGGTCCTCACCCGGCAGGAGCTGGAGGAGATCGGGGCCATGGCCGACCGTGTGGGAGCCGTCCTGATCTCCGACGAGATCTACCAGCAATTCGTATACGACGGCCCATTCGTCTCTCCCGGGAGGTTCGCCTCAAGGGCCCTGGTCCTGGGAGGCTTCTCCAAGACCTTCGGAATCCCCGGTTGGCGCATGGGCTACGCCCTCGGCCCCACGGAGATCCTGGAGGCCATGAGGACCCTCCAGCAGTTCACCTTCGTTTGCGCCCCGACGCCTTTCCAGAGGGCGGTCCTGGACACGTGGGGACTGGACATGTCCTCCTACGTGGAGGCCTACAGGGAGAAGCGGAGGATCGTGGTGGAGGGCCTCGATCCGGCCTTCGGGCTCGTCCCGCCCGGGGGAAGCTTCTACGCCTTCCCCTCCTTCCCGGAAGGGGTGGACCCCGAGGATTTCCTCCGCCGCGCCCTGGAGAGGAAGGTCCTCGTCGTCCCCGGATCGGCCTTCTCTTCCAGGAACACGCACTTCCGGATCAGTTTCGCCGCCCCGGATTCCAAGCTCAGGGAAGGGGTGGAGATCCTCAACGAGATCGCCCGGAAGGGATGAAACCCGTGGCGCCCGGCCGGGAGGGTTGGCTCCGGGAGATCTTCCTCTCCCTCCAGGGCGAGGGGCCATGGGCGGGAAACCTCGAGGTCTTCCTCCGCCTGGCCGGCTGTTCCCTGGAGTGTCCCTGGTGCGACACACGGGAGGCCTGGGTGAGGTCGGGGGAGCTCCTCCTGCCAGGTGGAGAGAAGGAGGCGAATCCCATCTCCCCAGGGAGGGCGGCGGAACTGGTCCTCTCGACCGCTTCGGGAAAGACCCGGTGGGTCTCCCTGACGGGTGGGGAGCCCCTGGAGCAGCCCGGCTTCCTCGAGGGGCTCCTTCCCGGGTTGCAGGGGAGAGGCTTCTCCGTCCACCTGGAGACGGCCGGGGTCCATCCTGCCCCGCTGGAACTCCTCCTTCCAGGGCTGGACCGGGTCTCCATGGACTGGAAACTCCCCTCCCTCCTGGGGCGGGACCTGGGGGAGCGGCACAGGGCCTTTCTCTCCATCCTGGATGCCTGGGAGGGCGAGAAGTGCGTGAAGATCGTCGTAGGGGGGAGTTCCCCCCTGGAGGAAATCGACCGGGCCCTGGAGGGCCTGGAGTCCCTCTGCCCTTCGGCCCGGGCGGTTCTCCAGCCCCTGACCCCCCCGGGAGGAAGGCTCCCCGAGAGGGAGGCCCTGGAGCGATGCCTCGCGGCGGCGGAGCGATGGAGCGGGAGGATCGGGGACCTCAGGATCCTGCCCCAGTTGCACAGGATCCTCGGTCTTCCTTGAGGCCGGGAAGGCCGGGTCCGGGTTGTCCCTCTCCGGGAGGAAACTTATGGTGGACCGTGTTCGGGTCTCTCCCTTCCGGGGCCGGTCCCGTCTTTGACACACGCCGGGAAGGACCCTAGGGTCCTTGCCAGGAGCGACGTTTCATGAGCAAGAAGAAAAAGATCCTGGTCTTCGACGACGATCCCGACCTGGGGATCTTCTGCAAGACCGTCCTGGAGACCAAGGGGTGGGAGGTGAAGGTCTTCACCGAGTCCTTCGGTGCCAGGGAGGCCGTGGAGGCGGAGAAGCCCGACCTGGTCATCCTGGACATCATGATGGAGGAGACCGATACAGGGATCCGCCTGGCCCGGGAACTGGGGGAGATGGGCGTGCCCATCCTCCTCCTCTCGGCCATCGCCCAGGCCTCGGGGGCAGTCCTGGACCACAGGGACCTGCCCGTCGTGGAGGTGGTGAACAAGCCCATCGAGCCCGAGACCCTGGTCTCCAAGGTGGAGGCCATCCTGGGGTAGCCCGGCAGGGGCGGGGACGTTAGAGTTCTCTTCCCCTATCCCGCCCCTGGAGAACCTATGGTCCCGATCTGGAAAAGCCTGCCCCTCTTGGCCGCCCTCCTGGGATGGGGGTGCGCCTTCTCTTCCACGGACTACTGTGTCGTCACGGGCCGGGTCCTGGGGCCCGACGGAAGGCCCGCCTCTTTCTGCGACGTCTACCTGGCCCGGTCCCTGAAGGACCTGGAGAGGGGGAGCAGGCCCTTCTCCCCCGGGGAGAGGGAGGATTTCGGCCTTCCCGGCGAGAACCTCTACCGGTTCGTCAAGACCGGCCCCGACGGGCGGTTCCAGACGGTCTTCCGGGTCAGGCGCCACGGCGCCCATCCCCAGGTCTACTACGGCCATCCCCTGCCCAGGCTCTTCATCCAGGTGGAATGTTCCCCCGGCAAGTGGTTCCGCTTCACCCTGGATACGGAGTGGGGGGACTGGGGCCCCCTCCTGGAAGGGAGCCTGGAGCCCATGGACCTGGGCGCCCTCCTCCTGGGGGAGCATCCCCTCTCCCTTCCCGAGCCGCCTCCCTTGAGGAGGGAGTATTTCCAGGTCCTGGAGTATCCTCCCCTGGAGAGCAGGGGGGCGGCGGAATTGGTCCGGCGGGCCGAGGCCCCCTACAGGAAGGGGCGGTTCCTCGAGGCGGCCCGTCTCTACCGGGAGGCGGCCCGGTTGGAACCCCGCTCCGCCCTGGCCTTCTTCCTCGTGGCGGAGAGCCTCTTCCGGGCCGGAAAGGCCGAGGAGGCCCTATCCTTCGCCGACCGGGCCCTGGCCCTGGACCCCTGGGTGGGCAAGGGCCATTTCCTCCGGGCCCTGATCCTGGAGGGGTTGGGGCGGAAGGAGGAGGCCCTCTCGGGGCTCTTCCGGGCGGTCCAGCTAGATCCGGACCTCCAGGAGGCCCGTTCCCGCCTGGAGCTCCTGGAGAGCCGGGCCCGGCCCTTGCGCAAGACGCCCCTGGTCGTAGGAGAGAGGTAGATACGCTTCATGGCTTTTCCCGTCGTGGCCCTGGTGGGCCGGCCCAATGTGGGAAAATCGAGCTTGTTGAACCGGATGGCCCGGCGCCGGGTCTCCATCGTGGAGCCTACGCCCGGGGTGACCCGGGACAGGGTGACGGCCCTGGTGGAGCATGGAGATCGGGCCTTCCAGGTGATGGATACCGGGGGGATCGGCCTGTTCGACGAGGTCCTCCTCAAGGAGGAGGTGGAACGCCAGATCCAGGCGGCCTTCCTGGAGGCGGACCTCCTTCTCTTCCTGGTGGACGCCCGGGAAGGGCTCACCCCCATGGACCAGGAGGTGGCCGCCCTCCTCAGGAAGTCCAGGAAGCCCGTCTTCCTGGTGGGGAACAAGGCGGAATCGCCCGCCGCACGGGCCGAGGCGGGGGTCTTCCTGAAGCTCGGCTTCGGCGAGCCCCACCTGGTCTCGGCCCTGGAGGGTTTCGGTGTCCCGGAACTCCTGGACAGGGTCGTGGAGGCCCTCCCTCCCGAGGGGGAGGAACGGGCCAGCCTGGAACCCCTGATGAAGATCGCCGTCCTGGGCAAGCGGAACGCCGGAAAGTCCTCGTTGATCAATTTCCTGGCCGGCGAGGAGCGGGTGATCGTATCCGAGCTTCCCGGCACGACGAGGGACGCCGTCGACGTGCTCTTCGAGAGAGGAGGGAAGAGGCTCCTTGCCATAGACACGGCGGGATTGCGCAAGAGGAGGTCCGTCCAGGACGCGGTGGAGTTCTTCTCCATGAAACGGGCCGAGAAGGCGGCTCTCCGGGCGGACGTGGCCCTCCTCCTCTTCGACCTGACCCAGCCCATCTCCCGGGTGGACCAGAGCCTGGCCAAGTTCCTGGTGGACCACTACAAGCCCGTGGTCATCGCCGGGACCAAGTGGGACCTGGCCAAGGAGAGGACCCGGCCGGGAGACTGGGAGGAATACATCCGAACCAAGCTGGCGGGCCTGAGCTTCGCGCCGATCTCCTTCTTCTCCGTGAAGGAGGGGTTCCACGTGGACGAGACCCTGGAGCTCTGCTGGGATCTCTTCCGCCAGTCCCGCCTGAGGGTTCCCACGGGGGAACTCAACCGGGTGCTCAGGGAGGCCATGGACACGGTGAGCCCCAGGGCCAAGAGGGGGCCGAAGGCGCCGAAGATCTTCTACGCCGTCCAGCCCGAGGTGGCTCCCCCGACGATCGTCCTCTTCGTCAACGACCCGGGCCTCTTTTCCAAGGACTATCTCCGTTTCCTCCAGAACAGGCTCCGCCGGGACCTTCCCTTCAAGGAGGTTCCCCTGAGGATCCTCCTCAGGTCCAGGGAGAAGGTCGAACTTCCCGCCCGGGAGCCGGAGAAGAAAGGGAGGAAAGGAAGGAGGAAGAGGTGAACCTGCTTTTTCGAAGGGCCTTGCTCGGGATCTTCCTTCTCTTCGGGAGTTGCGCCGCCGGGGCCTCCTGGAAGGAGATTCCCTTTCCCAAGCCTCTCCCCCGGGCGGAAGCGGTCCTCCTGGCCGAGGCCTCGGCCGAGGCCTGCGACTTCCAGGTGGACCGGATGGAATCCGATCCCTCGGGGGGGGAGATCGTGACCCTCTGGAAGGAGCGCCTGGCCCCCTTCGGGAAGGGACACCGCCTCAAGCTTCACGTCCGCCTCCAGCCCGGGGAGGAGGGGAAGGTCCGGGGGCTCGAGTTCTACGTGGAACGCCAGGTGAACGAGTCCATGGAGGCCCCTTTCGCGCCCAGGCCCGAAGACTGGGGGAATGGAGGCCAGGATCCGGGGGCCGAGGCCCTCTTCGAGACCCACGTGGCCACCAGGCTGAGGAGTTATTTCCAAGGTTCCTGGAAAGGCGGGGAAAAGCCCCCCAAGAGAAGTCTTTTCCCGGACCGATGAAACGAGGGAGAAAGACCCCGGGAAAGGGGATGGCTCGATGACGTCGATCCAAGAAGTCAAAGCGAGACACTGGACACACGTTGCGGGGGACGCCCTGGCGGAGGCCCTGGCCTACCCGGTGAAGGTCTACCGCCACCGTTACCTGGTGGCCAACGCCTTCCGGCGGGAGCTCTTCGGCAGGTTCAAGGGCTCCCTGCTGGGTGTGGGGTGGGTCCTGATCCACCCGGTCTTTCTCTTCGTCACCTACTACCTTGTCTTCGGACTCCTCTTCAACATGCGCGGCAAGCCCGGGGCCCCGGCGAGCTGGTATTCCTTCTACCTCTTCTCGGGGATCCTGATCTGGATGCTCTTTTCCGAAACCACCATGCGTTCCTGCACCATCGTGGTGGACAACGGGAATCTCATCCAGAAGGTGGCCTTCCCCTCGGAGCTCCTCTCCCTTCCCCTGGTCCTGGTCAACCTGGTGGTCTTCGGTGTGGGGCTCTTCGTGGTCTACGCCGGATCGGCCCTCTGGGCCCTCGTAGACTCCTCCACCCTTGCCATCACCTGGCCCGGCCCGGAGTTCCTCCTGGTGATTCCCCTGGTCGCCGAAGTGGCCCTCTTCTCCCTGGGAGTGGGCCTCTTCCTGGCGGCGGCCCACGTCTTTCTCAGGGACACCGTCCAGATCTACACGGTGATCCTCCTGTTCTGGTTCTTCGTGAGCCCCATCTTCTGGTACAGCGACTTCGTGGTCAGGGGAGGAGGAGCGGACTTCCTCGCCCGGTGGAAGGGGGTGATCCAGGCCAATCCTTTCTACAGTTATTCCCTGGGCATCCGGGGGGTCATCGGCATCACCGACCACCCTTGGGCGGACGCCCTGGCGGGGGTGACGGGCGGCCTCCTCCCGGCCCTCACGGCCTTCTTCCTGGGTTGCTTCTTCTTCAACCTCCTGAAGCGAAGGTTCGCCGACGAGGTCTAGGTCCATGGAGAACGCCGTCGAGGTCAGGGGCCTTGGGAAGCGATACAGGATCTACCCGAATCCGTACGACCGGATCGCCGAACTGGTGACCCTGGGGAAGGTCCGGCGCCACAAGGAGGTCTGGGCCCTTCGGGGGATCGACCTCCAGGTTCCCTGGGGTTCGGCCCTGGGCCTGGTGGGGGAGAACGGGGCCGGGAAGTCGACCTTGCTCAAGATCCTCTCGGGGACCACCTTTCCCACGGAGGGTTCCTACAGCATCCGGGGGACCGTGGCCAGCCTCCTGGAGTTGGGGGCCGGGTTCCACGCCGATTTCAGCGGCCGGGAGAACATCTTCATGAACGCCGCCATCCTGGGGTTCTCCCGGAAGGAGGTGGAGAAGAAGTTCCGGGAGATCGTGGAGTTCTCAGGCCTGGAGGCCTTCATCGACGCCCCCATCAGGACCTACAGTTCGGGGATGGTCATGCGCCTGGGCTTCTCCACGGCCGTCTCGGTGGACCCGGACGTCCTCATCATCGACGAGATCTTCGCCGTGGGGGACATGGAGTTCCAGCGCAAGTGCGTCGACAAGATCTGGGAGTTCAAACGCCGGGGGAAGACCATCCTCTTTTGTTCCCACTCCCTCTACGACGTCCGCCAGCTCTGCGAAAAGGCGATCTGGATCAAGGACGGACGGATCGAGGCCATGGGAGACTCGGTCTCCGTGACCAACCAGTACGCCGAGTTCCAGAAGGCCAGGCTCGAGAAGGACACCGTCGTCGAGGCCTGCGATCTCAGGCCCATCGGGTTGGGAGGGAAGAAGGCCCCCAGGGTGGAGAAGGCCTGGGTGGCCGACCCCCGCACGGGGGAGCAGGTCACCACGGTCTACGCTGAGGACCCGGTGGACGTTGTGGTGGAATACGTGAACCAGGATCCTCCCGTGGAGCTCTGCGTGGGTATCGGGTTCACCAGAACGGATACGGTCCTGGCCTTCGCCCATACCACCGAGATGGACGGTGTCCGGGTGGGAGGAAAGGCGGGGCGGGTCACCTTGAAGCTTCCCAGGCTCAACCTCCTGGAGGGCGACTTCGTGGTGTTCGTCTACCTGATGGATGGAAAGGGAATCCACAGGTATCACCAGTACCTGACGGAGAACAACCTGACCGTCCGCAACCGGCGGCGGGCGGCCGGCCTCTATCCCCAGGAGCATACCTGGCGGGTGGAGGACATCCCCGTGGCCTCGCCCTATCAGGGCCTCGAGGGCGGTTCATGAAGGTCTCGGTCCTCTTCGTCAACTACAACAGCGGGGCCTACCTGGAGCAGTGCGCCCGGAGCCTCCTCGAGGAGGGGGGCCGTTCGGGGGTGGACCTCGAGATGGTCGTTGTGGACAACGCCTCCCCCATGGACCAGGAGCCCTGGAGGAAGGCCCTGGAGGGACTGGGGGCCCTGTGGATCGACATGGGGTGGAATTCCGGCTACGCCTGCGGCGTAAACAGGGCCTTCAGGGAGAGCCGGGGCGAGGTGATCCTCCTGGTCAACCCGGACGTGAAGTTCCTGGCCGGTTCGCTGCCCCCCCTCCTCGAGGCCGTGACGGGGGACGGGGCGGCCCGAGTGGGGGCCGCCGGGCCCACGACCTGGTGGGACGAGGCCCGGACCATCCGGTTTCCTCCGAACATCCCGCCCTCCCTGTGGGAGTCCCTCTTTCAGACCCTGGCCCACCTCTCGGGGGCGGCGAACCGGGCCTACTCCCTGGCCCGGACCCGGGCGGCCCTTCCCGTCTGGCGGGCCCGCTCCCCCCTGGAGGTGGAGACCCTCTCGGGAGGATGCGTGGCCTTCCGCCGGGAGGTCTTCCTCGAGACGGGGGGCATGGACGAGCGCTATCCCCTCTACTTCGAGGCCACCGACTGGTTCCGCCGCCTTCGGGCGGCCGGGTACAGCCTTCTCCACGTTCCCTCCTCCCAGGTGGTCCACTTCTTCAACCGGTCGGGGATCACCGAGGGGGAATCGGCCCTGGGCCGTTACTGGGTCTCCCGGAGGAGGTTCCTGGAGAAATACTACGGCTCCCTGGGGCGGATCGTGGCGGACTGGTCCCGGGCCCTCATCTTCTCCTCCTTCGCCGAGCGCTTCCTCCACAGGCCGATGGACTTCATCGTCGACCTGGGAAAGGTCCCGGGGCCTCCCACGATCGCGCTCCGAAGGAGGTGCGCCTCCTTCCTCCTGGAGCTCACCCAGGACCCGGGTTTCTTCATGGCGGGGGCCATATTCGGGGAAGGCGACCGCTGGACACCCTCTCCCCGTTGCTGGGAGGCCTTCGGGCCCTCCAGGTATTTCCTGAGGGGACTGGACGTTTCCGGCGGGGAGCCCAGGTACCTGGGAACCTGGTCCTTCGAGAGGGTGTAGGCCGTGGATCTCTCGGTGGTGGTCCTTTCCTGGAATACCCGGGAGCTGGTCCGCTCCTGCCTGGCCGCCCTGGAGGAGGCGGGGATCCATTCCCTGGGGGAGGTGGTCCTGGTGGAGCAGGATTCCAGGGACGGCACCGCCGGGATGGTGGAGGAGGAATTTCCATGGGTCCGCCTCTTCCGGGCAGGGAAGAACCTGGGTTACGCCGCCGGGAACAACCTGGGCGCTTCCAGGGCCCGGGGAAGGTGGCTCTGCCTCCTCGGGAGCGATACCCGGGTCCGGCCGGGCGCCCTGGAGGGGCTGGTGTCCTTCCTGGAGGAGAATCCCGAATACGGTGCCGCCGCACCGAAGCTCGTGGGGCCCGGCGGTGAGGTCCAGAGGGCCTGCATGAACTTCCCCGGCCTTCTCACGGCCCTGACCTTCGACAATTTCCTCTCCCGCTTTCCCCCTGGGAAGTGGATCCAGGACCGGTACTACATGAGAGGCTTCGACCACCTCTCCCCCAGGGACGTGGACCAGCCGCCGGGGACCTGCCTTGTCCTGGGAAGGAAGGACTACCTGGCCATGGGGGGAATGGATCCCGGACTCTTCCTCTTCTTCAACGACGTGGACCTATGCAGGAGGATCCGGGCCGGGGGAAGGAAGATCCGCTACCTTCCCTCCTCCGAGGTGGTTCACCTGGGAGGGGCGAGCACGAGCCGGTATGGTAGGATGGCCGTCCAGTGGCAACTGGACCGGCTCGCCTACTACAGGAAGTGGTACGGTTCCTGGGTCGGACCCTTGCTGAAACTCCTCGTCCTGGAGCGGGCCTGGGAGGAGCGCTGGGCGATCCGGAAGAGACTCGCCGACCCGCAGGACCGTAAAGCCGCCCTGGCGGACCTGCGGGAGGCGGTCCGGGAGGTGTTGCGGGCTTGAACGAAGGAAGGATGGAAGGCGAAGGAGGGATCCTCCCCAGGCCTCCCCTGCCGGAGATCTGGAGAGACGTGCCCCCCGGCCCGGTCCTCGTGGTGGCGCCCCACGCCGACGACGAGGTCTGCGGATGCGGAGGCGCCCTGGCCCTTCACGGGAGGAGGGGGGACCCGGTCCACCTGGAGATCCTCACCTCCGGAGAGACGGGGGATCCGGAGGGACGTTTTCGTCCCATCAGGGAGGTCCGGGAGGCCGAGGCGAAGCGCGCCGCCGCCGTCCTGGGAATCGGGGAGGTCCGGTTCTGGGGGCTTCCCGACAACTTCGAGATCACCAGGGGCGACGTGGAGGCCGCCGCGGAGAGGATCGAGGCCCGGGCAAGGGAGATCGGGGCGGCGGTCCTGTACCATCCCTGGGAAGGGGAGGCCCACGGCGACCACCACGGGGCGGCCCTCGCCTGCGGGAAGGCCCTCGAGCGGCTCGGCCCGGGGATCCTGGGACTCGGATACGAGGTCTGGTCTCCTCTTCCGGCCTCGGTGATCCTGGACATCACCCCCGTCCTGGAGGTGAAGCGGATGGCCCTGGAGGCCTACGTCTCCCAGCTATTCTATACGGACTACCTGCATCACATCCTGGGACTGAACGCCCACAGGGGGGTCTTCCTGGAAGGCCGCGCCCGCTGGGGCGAGGCCTTCCGGGTCACTCGGTCCCCGGGCGGCGGGCCATCCTGAGCATGATCCAGGCCGCCCCGGCGTAGAGGACCGTCGAGACCCACTGGACCCCGGAGAATCCCAGGTTCATGGCCAGGATGACCGCCAGGACCGAGCCGACCACGCTGGCGCCGGTGTTCACCCCGTAGGCCCAGGGGACGAAGGCGGGCCGCATCCGGGAGACCAGGCGGATCCCCAGGGGGAAACAGAAGCCCATGGCGAAGGCGCCCGGCGCCAGGAGGGCGATCACCACCAAGGCCCGCGTCGTGAGACCCGCCGGGAGGAGGGCCCGGGAGAGGGCGGGGAGGAAGAAGTGGAAGGCCGCCGCCTGGAGCAGGAGGATGGCCGCCACGGCGAGGACGGCCGGGGCGAATCCCTTGTGGCGGATCTTTCCGGAGACGAGGCTTCCCACTCCCGAGGAAAGAAGGAACGTGGCCATGGTGATGGAGATGGAGTAGCTGGGATGGCCCAGGACCAGGCCGAAGCGCTGCATGGCCGAGATCATGAGGAAGATGTAGCCCAGGCCGAGGCAGAGGAAGTATCCCAAGGGGAGGAGGGGGGACCCTCCCCCTCCCTCCTTCCCGGGCCTTCCCATGAAGAGGAGGGGAAGGAAGACGAAGAGCCCCACCAGAAGGGCCAGTTGGGCCAGGGTAAGGAAGAGGAGGGTGAGCCCCACGGGGCGGGTCTGGAAGAGGAGGGTCATGGCCGACCAGGGGACCCGGCCCGGAGGAGCCTTCTTCTCTTCCCGGCCCCGGAGCCAGTCCAGGACCGAGGAGAAGCGGTGCTGGTTGAAGAAGAATGGCTTGTCGTCGGTGACGGGGCTCACGTCGTAGGGATAGGAGGCGAGGAACTCCTCTTCCTTTCCCTCCCGGAGAGCCCGGGCGTAGGCGTGGAAGGGGTTCATCCCCGAGGGATCGATCTTGTACCGCCTGTAGCGGGGGTCTTTCCGGATCAGTTTTTCCAGGAAGGCGATCTCGGCGGCGGTGAAACGGGCGTTGTCGCCCGGGATGTAGTCCCTGATGTGCCCGACCTTGCGGGCCCAGGCCTGGAGGGAGGCGAGCTGTTCCCCGGTGAAGGGGCTCTTGGAGACGAGGACCGCCCCCAGGGAGGTCACCTTGGTGAAGGGGTTGCTCCCCGTATCGGGGGTCCCCGCCCTAATGACCGCCACGTGGCGCCAGGGTTCCTTCGCTCCCGCCTCCTTCAGGGCCCGGCAGGCCATGACCATGATCCTCAGGGTCTCCCTGGGGGCCGGAAAGGCGAAGCGGATGATGGCCAGGACCCCCTTGGGCGTGAGGTGGGCCAGGTAGTCCCGGAAGGCTTCCAGGGTGTAGAGGTAGCTCTCGGAAAGGACGTAGGCCCCCGAGGCCAGGGCCGTGTAGGTGTCCACCCCGGACATCTGGATCAGGTCGTATGTCTCGGGGGAACTCCTGATGAAGTGCCGGCCTTCCGCCGCTTCCAGCCTTACTCCGGGCCGTGAAAGGGGATCGCCCGAAACGTCCTTGAAGCGGGGAGAGGTATAGAGCCCCAGGGTCACGGGATTCACCTCCACGCCCGTGACGGAGCGGGCCCCCTTCTCCAGGGCGACTTTCACGTCGAATCCCCCTCCCACTCCCACGATGAGGACCTTGGGCCGATTTACGACCGTATATGCCGCCGCGTGGATCTCCCCCGGGGAGAGGGGCGCTCCGAATCGGGGCATGGGGGCCGGAGCGTCTCCGTCCTGGAAGATGTAGAGTCCGTCGAAGCCGGGGTTCTTCACCAGGTCGATCCGGTCCAAGGGGGTCCACTTGCGGACCAGGGTCTGGGTTCCCGGAAGGTGAAGGGCCTGGGCCAGGAGCTTGGAACTGGCCGGCTGGAGGTGCAGGAGGCGCCCGGCCCAGGGAATGGGCGCGGCGAATAGGAGGACCGTGGCGGCGGCCAGGATCTTCAGGGGTTTGGTGGGGGCCGTGAGCAGGGCGGCCAGGCCTCCCGCGGCGGCGAGGAGGAAGAGGGTCCCCTCGGCTCCCAGGGGAAGGAGGGTCCCGAAGATCAGGAAGCAACCCAGGCCCGAACCCACCATGTTGGCGAAGTAGAGGAGGCCGACCCTCCGGGGCTCCCGGGAAAGGGCCAGGGAGATCACGTAACCGGCAAAGAAGTAGGGAAGGAGGAAGAGGACGTAGTAGAGGAGGACCCACCCCAGGTCTTCCCTTCCTATGGGACCGAAGATGTCGAGGGGATGGCCGGCCAGGAAGAAGGGGCCCGCCAGGGCGGCGGGCCCGAAGCCCAGGGAGGCCCAGGACAAGGCCTTCGGGAGAGAGGCGTCCCTGAGCTTGCGAGAGGAGCCCAGGAGGGCGCCGGCGGCCCCGAAGCCCAGGATGGCGATGGAGATCACAAGGAAGGCCAGGTGGTGCCAGAGGGAGAAGGCGAAGATCCGCATCTGGAGGATCTCCAGGGCCAGGGCCGCCGTGGAGATCACCAGGAGGGCCGGGAGGAGGCCCCTCGTTTCGTGGGGGGTGTTTCGGTTCATGTCAGAGATGCTTCTTCCTGGAAGGTCTTGAATTCCGGTCGGTCGGGGCCCCTTTCGGCGTTTTCCGGCGCGGCCTGCGGTTTGAATCCATTTCGAAAGGACACACTCGAGTCGTTTGTCCGGGAAAAAGAGCAAAAGTTTCCTCTCTTCCGGACCGATAAGAACCCATGCGGACGATCAGGGGAAAGCAGCGGGATTGCACTGGGCCCCGACCGCTCCACACCTTCATGGTACCCCGCCGGCACCGCCTTTTCCTGTCTTCGTCACCCTTCCATTGAATCCAATGGGCTCCCTTCCCCGGGAGCCCGGGAAGGGTGCGGCTCTCATGAAAAAGAATTCCCGGCGGAAGGGCACGGCCCTGGCGAGCGTGGCGGCCATGTCCACCCTCATGGTGGGGCTGGTCTTCGCAACGACGGCTTTCGCTGTGATCGACCTGGGGGAGTCGAAGTCGGCCATGGACGAAGTCCGGGCCAGGTTCGTCGCCCAGGCCGGGGTGGAGGATGCGGTCTGTTTCCTCCGATCCGCCGCCGGGAAGACGGGGTTCCACGACCCCCTCCTGGGGCTCCACAACCTCTTCGGGTCCGGGGGAACCCTGGCCTTCAAGGTGGGGGAGCCCCTCTTGGACGGGTCGAGGAAGGCCGGGGAATACAGTGTAACCATGTCGGCCGTGGAGGATTCCACGGGGATCGACGTCACCATCCGCTCCACAGGTTACCTGCCGGCGGCTCCCCAGAACCTGCCCCCCGGGCGGAGGGTCCGGGCCTGGCGATGCCTGGAGGTGGTCGTGCGTTTCCAGGTCGGGCCCGCCGAGGTCTTCCAGTACGGCTATTTCACGAACAACTGGGGCTGGTTCTACGGGGATTCCATCGTCTGTAACGGGAACGCCAGGAGCAACGGCCAGTTCGACGCCGCCGGGTTCGCCCCGACCGTCACGGGCCAGCCTCTCTACGACGAAATCTCCCTGGTCGGCGGGAAGGTGGTCCTCTCGGGCTACCACGACGACAACGGCGACGGGCTCCTCGACGGCAAGGACGGTGGGATCTTCTCCGGCTGGGACATCGCCAACGCCGGGAAGGTCGCGGGAGAGGGGGGAAAGCCGACGAACCAGCACGACTTCCAGGCCCGGCTCCCCATGCCGAACCTGGCCGACCTGGAACCCTACGAGGCCAAGGCCGTGGCCGAAGGGGGCCACGTGGACATCGACGGCAAGGAGGTCTTGGACGCCGTGGCCGGCGACGATGCCGGAGAGAAGGAGAACGTCTACCTTGTGGGGACCAAGGACCACCCCGTCCAGATCCACGGGAAGATCGTCATCCGGGGAAACGTGATCATCAGCGGTTACATCACCGGGCGGGGGGGCATCTACGCCGGAGGGAACATCTACATACCCGATTCCCTGCGCTACCTGAATCCCCCCTCCACCCCCAGGCCGGCCGGAAACAGGAAGGAAGACACCGAGAAGTGGCTCACCGAGAACAAGGACAAGGACTTCATCGGTTTCTTCGCCGGGGAGAACATCGTCGTAGGAAACCTGAAGAACGAGACCTGGCGGAGCCAGGTCGAGAAGTGGATGGAGAGCCCTCAGAACAAGTCCGACGAGGACGCAGGACAGGACGGGATACCCAATACCAAGGCCGGGATGGACGGGAAGACCGGGACGGCCGACGACGACGTCCTGGAAGGGGACAACGTTTTCACCGTGGAACACTACACCGCCCTGGACGAGAAGCTTGGACTCGTCCCCCAGGGGAAGTCCGTAGGGGATCCCATCCCCGGGACGGGCGAGGACATCGACGGCGACGGGATCCACGACGACGCGGTAACCCTCGAGAGGGACATCGATTTCACCGACCCCCTGGACCAGGACCACTGGGGGGGGAACATGCCGGCGGGAGGGGTGGACTACGATAAGATCGCAAAGATCTCGGCGAACCACCTGGACGGAGTCTTCTACACGAACCACTCCTTCTGCTGGTACGTCTCCGCTTCGGAGGACGCCGTGATCGACGGCGCCCTGATCTGCCGGAACGAGGACATCATCTACGGGACGCCCCACCTGGTGTTCAACTTCGATTGCCGCCTCCTGGCGGGGGGGCTGGGTGGAATCCGGGACCTTCTCCCCAGGACCCTGAAGCCCCTGCGGTTTCTGCGCTGGGAGGTATTGAGCCGGGATGCCAACCGCTACCTGGCGAAGCCCTGAACCGCCGGCTCCGAAGGAGAGCCTTTCTCACTCCGGGACAGGGAGGAAGAATTTTCGGTCTATCGGCCAAAAGTTTTTCCTCCCTTTTGCCGATAAGAACTCATGCGGACGATAGGGGAAATTTTCGGGTCCTGCCCCCCTTCCACACCCTTCCCCTCCACCTTCCCACGCCTCCGGGTCCGCCGGGGGGATTTCACGGCGGTCTTTCTTCGACCATGGCCCGTCCCGCTCGAGGCTGCGGGGCGGGCGGAGAAAAGGAGAGACCGCGATGAAAGGGAAGGGAACGAGAGGAAACCAGAAAGGGACCGCCCTGGTCAGCGTAGCGGCGGCTTCCACTCTGCTCCTCGGGTTGGTCCTGGCGAGCACGGCCTTCACCGTGGTGGACCTGGAACAGTCCCGGGATTCCCTGGACAAGGTGGGGGCCCGCTACATCGCCGAGGCCGGCGTTGAGGACGCGGTGAGCTTCCTGCGCTCGGCCGTCAAGAAGACCGGGTTCCACGACCCCCTCCTGGGCCTCAGGAACATCTTCAAAGGGGGAGGGACCGTCCGGTACAAGGTCGGAACCTCCCTGATGGACGGGGCCAGGAAGATGGGGGAATACTCCGTCACCATGCAGGGCTCGTCGGATTCCAAGGGGATGACCGTAACGATCCGCTCCACCGGGTACATCCCGGCGGCACCCCAGAACCTCCCGGCCGGGAAGAGGCTCCGCTGCTGGCAGGCCCTGGAGGTGACCGTCCGGTTCGAGACCGGGCCGAGCAGGGTCTTCGATTACGGCTACTTCATCAACAACTGGGGATGGTTCTACGGGGATTCCATCGTCTGCAACGGGAACGCCAGGAGCAACGGCCAGTTCGACGCCGCCGGTTACCGTCCCACCGTCACGGGGCAGCCCATCTACGACAGTGTCTCCTGGATCGGCGGGAAGGCCGTGCTCTCGGGTTACCACGACGACAACCACGACGGTCTCCTGGACGGGAGGGACGGTGGCATCTACTCGGGCTGGGACATCGTCAGGGCCGGCAAGGTACGGGGGCTCGGGGGAAAGCCCGAGAACCAGCACGATTTCCAGGAGCAGGTTCCCATGCCGAACCTGACCGACCTCTCCCAGTACGAAAAGAAGGCCCGCGCCGAGGGCGGCTACGTGAAGATCGGGAAGAAGAGGGTCCTGGACGCCGTTGCGGGGGACGGTTTCCTGGAGAAGGAGAACGTCTACCTCGTCGGAACCAAGGACGCTCCCATCAGGATCCACGGAAAGGTGATCGTCCGGGGGAACGTGATCATCAAGGGTTACATCACGGGCCAGGGGGCCATCTACGCTGGGGGAAACATCTACATCCCCGGAAACCTGCGCTACCTGAACCCGCCCACTTCGCCCAGGCCGGCCAGCAACAAGAAGAAAGACACCGAGAAGTGGCTCACCAAGAACTGGAACAAGGATTTCATCGGGTTCTTCGCCAGGGAGAACATCGTCGTGGGGAACCACGAGAACTCCAACTGGAGAGCCCAGGTCGGCAGGTGGATGAAGAGCTCCATGAACCGGTCCGACGAGGACGCCGGCCAGGACGGCATCCCCAACACCAGGAAAGGTAAGGACGGCAAGGCGGGAACGGCCGACGACGACGTCCTGGAGGACGACAACGTCTTCACCGTGGAACACTACACCGAGTTGGACAGGAAACTGGGACTCATCCCGCCGGGGAAGTCCGTGGGGGATCCCATCCCCGGCACCGGCGAGGACATCGACGGTGACGGCCGGTACGATTCCGCCACCACCATCGAGAAGGACATCGACTTCAAGGACCCCCTCGACCGCCGGCACTGGGGCGGGAACATGCCGTTGGGGGGGATCGACGACTACAGCGACGTGGCCTCCATCCACACCCACCACCTGGACGGGGTCTTCTACACGAACCACTCCTTCTGCTGGTTCGTCAGGAACATCCGGGATGCCGTGATCAACGGCGCCCTGGTCTCCAGGAACGAGAACATCGTCTACGGGACCCCCCGGATGGTGATCAACTTCGATTGCCGCCTCCTGGGGGGAGGTGCGGGAAAGGTGAAGGAATTCCTGCCCAGGACGGTCAAGCCCGTCCGCTTCCTCCGCTGGGAGGTCCTGAACAGGGATCCCAACAGGTACGTGGTCAAACCCTGAGACCGGTCCGGGGCGGGTCCCTCTCGGGGACCCGCCCGTCCGTTTCGAAACAGGCTGTGGGGAATTTCGACGAAAAGCACCTAAGTTCGGGGCGGCTTGAGCCGAGAAAGAAGACACGATGAAGAAAAAGACCACATTCCGCCGCAGGTTCAAGCCGGTGAGTTCCGGGAAGAGGGGACTCGGGTTCCGGAGCCGGAAGGGCTTCACCATGGTGGAAGTCATGGTGAGCGCCGCCCTCCTGGGGATCCTCTGCATGGGGCTCGTCGGCGCCTTCTCCTCCAACTTCAAGGCCGTCTCCAAGTCCAAGACCATCGTGGACGGGGCGGCCTTCCTCTCCACCGTCATGGACAGCCTGGAGGGGCAGAACTACAACGCCCTCCTGGCCATGAACGGCAACACCTTCTACGACCAGGCCAAGGTGAAGGATTCCAGGTTCCGCGTGGACCTGACCGTCTCCAGCGTGGCCGTGGATCTCCTGATGATCCGGGCGGTCCTGACGGACCTGAAGGCCCGGCACGAACTGTCCCGGGTCGTCACGTACAGGAGCCGGAGATGAGGGAGTCCAAGACGATGAGGAATTCCGGAAGACTTTCGATGAATAGAAACCCGGTCCGGGGCATGACCCTGATCGAGTTCGCCGTCTCTTCGGCCATCTTCTCGGTCCTGGCCCTGGCAATGGCGGGAATGCTCGAAGTCGGATCGGCCAGCGAGGAAGGGGTGGTCACCAATTCGGGGCGCAACCGGGGCATCCGGCGGGTCCAGGACTTCCTCGTGAGGGAACTTCGGGCCTCGAGCGACTCCCGTATCCAGGTGAACACCCTTCCCGGCGGAAACAGCGTTCTCACCTTCTCCTACCCGGTGAGGAGCGGGGGATCGGTGGGTTGGGGAGTCCGGGACAAGAGATTGGGCTCCACGATGGACGAGAGGAACAAACTCGGGTGGAGGGTCCGGTACACCGTCGTCCCGAAGGTGAAGAACCACAGGGTGGACCGCCTCCTGGTGCGCCAGGTGTTGGACTCATTCGACAAGGTCGTCACCTCCAGGGTGCTCGCAAGGCACCTGCGGGCCGGGACGGAAAACCCTCCCGGGTTCAAGGTGGTCAAGACCGGGGCGGTCTGGAAGATCGTGGTCTCCACCTACGGGGAAAGGGACGGAACGGGAAAGAGGATGGCCACCTTCCAGGTCCTGGCGAGGAACTAGGACCTGGAGGGCGGGATCCTTCCGGAGAAACAGGGGAAAAGGGGGTTTCAAATGCGGTTTCGAAGAAGTAAGAACCGGGGCAGCGCCCTGGTGAGCGTGGTCTCGGCGTCGACCCTCCTCTTGGGGCTGGTCTTCGCCACCACGGTCTTTTCCGTTACTGACTTGGAGGAATCCAGGGATACCCTGGACAAGGTCCAGGCCAGGTACGTCGCCCAGGCGGGAGTGGAGGACGCCATCCGTTTCCTCCAGGACGCCGTGAAGAAGACCAGCTTCCACGACCCCCTGCTGGGTCTCCACAACCTTTTCCATTCCGGGGGCACGGTGCGTTACAAGATCGCCCAGGCCCTGATGGACGGCTCCAGGAAGATGGGGGAATACTCGGTCACCATGACCGGCGTGGAGGATTCGGAGGGCATGAACGTGACCATCCGTTCCACGGGATACCTCCCCTCGGCCCCCCAGAACCTGCCTGCCGGAAAGAGGGTCCGGACCTGGGAGGCCCTCGAGGTGACCGTCCGCTTCGAGACCGGGCCCAGCCAGGTCTTCAACTACGGTTACTTCATCAACAACTGGGGCTGGTTCTACGGCAGCTCCATCATCTGCAGGGGCAACGTGAGGAGCAACGGCCAGTTCGACGCCGCCAACTACAGGCCCACCGTGACGGGGCAGCCCCTCTACGATAGCGTGACCTGGGCCGGCGGGAAGGCCGTGCTCTCCGGTTACCAGGACGACAACGGCGACGGCCTCGAGGACGGGAACGACGGGGGGATCTTCGCCGGCTGGGACATCCTCCGTACCGGCAGGGTGCGGGGAAACGGCGGGAAGCCTTCCAACCAGCACGACTTCCAGGAGCAGATTCCCATGCCCAACCTGACGGACCTCTCCCAGTACGAGAAGAAGGCCGTCGCCGAGGGGGGAAACGTGAAAATCGGGTCCACGCAGGTCCTGGACGCCGTGGCTGGCGACGATCCCGGCGAGAAGGAGAACGTCTTCCTCCACGGGACGCTGGCCAGTCCCATCAGGATCCAGGGAAAGGTGATCATCCGGGGGAACGTGATCATCAGCGGGTACATCACCGGCCGGGGGGCCATCTACGCGGGAGGGAACATCTACATTCCCAACTCCCTCCACTACGTGAACCCGCCCACCTCGCCCAGGCCGGCCAGCAACAAGCAGGCCGACACCGAGAAGTGGCTCACCCAGAACTGGAACAAGGACTTCATCGGCTTCTTCGCGAGAGAGAACATCGCCGTGGGGAACCACTTGAATTCCACCTGGCGGAACTACGTGGGCCACTGGATGTCCAGCACCATGAACAAGTCCGAGGAGGACGCCGGCGAAGACGGAATCCCGAACACAAAGAAGGGTAAGGACGGGATCTCGGGAACGGCCGACGACGACATCCTGGAAGACGACAACGTCTTCACCGTGGAGCGGTACACCTCCCTGGACGCGGCCCTGGGCCTCATCCCGGCGGGCAAGTCCGTGGGAGACCCCATCCCGGGAACGGGCGAGGACATCGACGGCGACGGTCAGTACGATTCCACCACGACCATCGCCGGGGACATCGATTTCAAGGTGCCCCTGGACCCGGCCCACTGGGGCGGGAACATGCCTTCCTCGGGGGTCAACTACAAGACCTACGCCTCGGTCCGCGCAAACCACCTGGACGGGGTCTTCTACACGAACCACTCCTTCTGCTGGTTCGTCAGGAACAGCCGGGACGCCGTGATCAACGGGGCCCTGGTCTCCCGCAACGAGAACATCATCTACGGAACGCCCCACATGGTGATCAACTACGATTGCCGCCTCCTCGGCGGTGGCGCCGGGTCGGTGAAGGATTTCCTTCCCAAGACGGTGAGGCCCGTCCAGGTGCTGCGCTGGGAGATCCTCTCCAAGGATCCCAACCGGTACGTCGTGAAACCCTGAGGAAAGGAAAGAGGGGATGATGGAGAAGAGGATCTGCCTCCGGGCGGGGATCTTCCTGGCCCTCCTGGCCGGGTGGGGAACGGCCCAGGTCCGGTACGAGCCCAGCCCGGTGGAAGAGAACGTGGACAAGGAGGCCATGCACGAGGGCCTGGAGATCCGGATCATCGGAATGGAGGAAGGGGACAACCACTTCCGCGACAGGACCCCGGCCCTGATGAACTCCGACAGGAAGGTCGCCCTGGTGGACACGGACAAGCTCTACGACCGCAAGAGGGCGATGTACGAGGAGGGCGCCCGGTTCCACACGCCCCTGCCCGTGGTGGGGGAGGACATCCCCCCCTCCAGGCCGGTTGCCGCTGCGCCGGCCGGGCCGGCGCCGGCTCCGAAGGAAGGGGGAGGGTGGTTCTGGAAATACCTGGTCCTCCTGGCCGGGGCCGGGGCCTTCCTGGCGGCGTTGAAACTGCCTTTCTTCAAGAAGTGAGAAAGGTCCCGCGGTGAAGGGCTTGGAGAGGGCGGCCCGGGGGCCGCCCTCTCCCTTTTCTTCCCGGAGGGTGCGGCTCCTCCAGGGAAAGAAGGCAGGGGCCTTTCCCCTTGGGCCTTTCCCGGCGAAGTCCCTAAGATGGTGCTCCATGGAACACCTCTTTCCCGCCTTGACTCCCAGGGAGGCCTTCTCCGGGCCCGTGGTGGTTCTCGTACCCCACCCCGACGACGAGGTCATCGGGTGCGGAGCCATGCTTGCCTGGCACGCTTCGGCGGGCCACAGGGTCGTCGTGGTCCACGCCACGGACGGGGCGGGAGGGGATCCGGAGGGGAAATTCGGCGACATCCAGGCCCTGCGGAGGGCCGAGGCGGCCCGGGCCCTGGAGATCCTCGGGATCCGGGAGTGGAGGGAACTGGGCCTTCCCGACGGCGCCCTGGACCAGGTGGAGGACCTGGAAGGGATCCTGGCCGGACTCCTGGGGAAGCTTTCCCCCAGGACCCTCTACACCCTTTCCCCCCTGGACAACCACAAGGACCACAGGGTCCTGGCGAGGGCCGCCGCCCGGGCCGCCGTCCGGACCTGCCCGCCCGGGACCGACTGCCTCGTCATGGGGATCAACAACATGGGCCTTCCGAACACCCTGGTGGACGTGACGGATCTCATGGAGAGGAAGGAAAGAGCCCTGAGGGCCTTCGAGAGCCAGTTGGCCTACATCGATTTCGCCACCAAGGTGGTCTGGCGGGACAAGGCCGCCACGGTGAACATCGAAGACCCGGCCGTGAAGGCCTGCGAGGCCTTCATGCGGCTTCCCGTAAGCCGGTTGCCCGAATTCCTGGAGAAGGCGGAGGCCCTCGAGGGTGTGCTCTACCCCCGCTGAACCCATCCTCTTCACCAGGGGGGAGGTTCCCCCGCTGGTGGCCGCCCTGGTGGTACACTACGGCTCCACCAAGCCCACGGAGGCCTGCCTGGGGGACCTTTCCCGCCTGGCCTATCCCAGGCTCGCCGTCTTCGTCGTGGACAACGATCCTTCCCGTCGCCTGGACAGGACCGCCCCCTGGATCGGAGAGGACTGGGAGATCTTCACGGCCGAAGAAAACCTGGGGTATTGCCGGGCCGTCAACATCGGCCTGGAGAGGGCTCTCTCCTCGGGCGCGGAGTACGTGCTCCTTTTGAACAACGACGTCCGCTTCGAGCCGGGCTTCCTGGCCCCCCTGGTGGAAGCCCTGGAAGCGGACGAGAAGGCCGGTTCCGCCGCTCCCAGGATCGTGGACCCAACGGGGCGGATCTGGTCCACCGGCGGGTTCTTCCGGCCCGGGCCCAGCCTGACGGGCCTCAGGGGGCTGGGGAGGAAGGACCGTCCGGGCCTCTATTCCACCCCCGATTACGCCGATTACTTTCCCGGAGCCTGCGTCCTCCACAGGGCTTCCGCCCTGGAGGAGACGGGCCTCCTGGACGAGGACTACTGGATGTACATGGAGGACCTGGACCTGGCCATGAGAATGCGACAGAAGGGGTACAAAGCCCTCTACGTCCCCTGGTCCCGGGTGGTCCATGCTCCTTCCTCGTCCACCGGCGGCGGGGTCTCGGCGGCCAGGAAGTATTATACGGCCCTCAACTCCGTCCGTTTCCTCAGGCGGTGGGGGACGCCCCTCCTCTGGTCCTGGTTCCTCCTCTTCGACGTCTTGGGTCTTCCGGCGGCCCTCCTGCTCTGGTCCCTCAAAGGCGGGGGGCTCTCCCCGGGCCTTGCCAAGGCCAAGGGGATCCTTCACGGGATGCTGGGACGTTCCGCCCGGGAGGCCGGGCCGTGAAGGTCCTTCTCGTGACCCACGACTTCCTCCCCCGCCACAGGGCGGGGGTGGAGATCCACGCCTTCCAGACCGCCCTCGGACTCAGGGAGAGGGGGCTGGAGGTGCGCGTCTTCACCACCGAGAAGGCCCTGGCCCACCGGGAAGGGACTCTCCTGGAAGACCGGTTCGAGGGCATTCCCGTCATCCGGATGGTCAGGAATAGAATGTTCAGGTCCTTCCGGGAGACCTGGGATTTCCCCCCGGCCGAGGCGGCCTTCGGAAAGGTCCTGGCCGCCTTCCGGCCCGAGGCGGTCCATTTCCACCATCTGCTGTATCTCTCTCTCTCCCTTCCCCGAGCCGCCGCGGAGGCGGGGATCCCCGTGATCTTCACCCTCCACGACTACTGGCTCCAGTGCCGCCTCATGGGCCAGCGCCTGGACCCGTGGGGAGAGGTCTGCATGGAGGTGGACTCCAAGAGGTGCGGGGCCTGCCTGCTCGCTTCCCCCCCCGAAGGTGCCGGGCCCCTCAAGCGCCTCGCCTCCCGGCTCATGACGGGGGTCCGCTCCCTGACCGGCGTGGACCTGGGGCCTGCGGCCCGCCGGGCCGGGCTCCTCCTGGGCGGGCTGGGGCGGCAAGGAAAACCCCGCCCCCCGGATTTTCCTCCGGAGCGCCTGGAGGAGGCCCGTTCCCGGATCGAGGAGAGATGGAGGGCCGTGAAGGAGCGGGTCGTTCCTCCCACGAAGATCTTCCTCTCCCCGTCCCGTTTCCTCCTGGAGGAGATGGCCGGCTTCGGTATTCCCCGGGAGAAACTCCGCCTCTTCCGGCTCGGCGTGGAACGGCTCCGGATCCCCAGGGAGCCCCGCCGGGGAAAGGTGCGTTTCGCCTTTTTCGGGACCGTGGCGCCCCACAAGGGGGTCCACGTCCTGCTGGAGGCCTTCCGGGGTCTTTCCGGGAAGGCGGATCTCGTGATCCACGGCGGCGCCCCATACCATCCTTCGTATGGAAGAAGGATCGCCGAGCTCTGCAGGGAGGTGGGGGCCCGGTGGACCGGGGCCTACAGGCCGGCCGAGCTTCCCCGCCTTCTCGGCCGGTGCGATTGCCTGGTGGTTCCCTCGATCTGGCTGGAGAATTCGCCCCTCACCATCCTGCAGGCCAGGGCCGCCGGGATCCCTTCGGTGGTGAGCGGAATGGGGGGGATGGCCGAGCTCGTCGCCCGGGGCGGGGGATGGACCTTCCCTCCCGGCGACGCCGGGGCTCTCCACGCCCTCCTGGAGGAGCTGGCCGGGTGCCCCGGGAGGATCGAAGAGGCGGGAGCCCAGGCTCCCCCCGTCCCGGACGTGGAGCAGAACGTCCGGGAGCTTGCCGACCTCTACGCTTCACTCTCCGGCCCCCCGCCGGGAAAGGAGGAAGGGTGAATCTCCTCCACGTGGTCCACTGCTTCCCTCCCGAACCGACGGGAGGGACCGAAAGGGTCGTGCTCTCCCTGGTCCGGGCCCTCCGGGAGAGGGGCCACCGGGTCCGTGTCCTTGCCGGAAGCCTCCAGTGGGAGCGGGGCTTCCGGGTGGACCGGGAGGAACATCTCGGAATCCCGGTCATCCGTGTCCGGAGGGACGATCCCTGGTTCGACCGCTGGGACGCGGCGTACAACCCCACAGTGGAAGACGTCTTCCGCCGCGTCCTGAGGCGGGAGCGGCCCGACCTGGTCCACGTCCACCACTGGATCCGGCTTACGAGCAACCTGGTGCAGATCGCCCGTGAGGAGGGGGTTCCTGCGGTGGTGCACATCCACGACTTCCACCCCACCTGTCCCCGGACTTTCCGGGTCAGGGAGGACGGCTCCTTCTGCACCGAATCCCCCTCGCCGGAGACCTGCCTTCGTTGCGCGGAGCGCTGGCCCTTCCAGGGCGACCAGGAGATCCGGGCCAGGCTGGTCCACTACCTGAGGGACTTCCTGAACGAGATGCGGTGCGCCCGCATGAGGTTGGCCCCCACGGAGAGCCACGGCCGGGCCGTGGCGGACTTCTTCCGGGAGGGGATCGGCCCCGTGGAGGTCCTTCCCCCGGGATGGGAGGAGCCCTTGCAACCCGGGCGTCCCCGGGGGAAGGCCGGGGAGGGACCCTTGAAGGTGGCCCATTGGGGGAACCTATACGACCTGAAGGGAACGGCCCTCCTCTTGAAGGCCTTCCGCCGGGCCGCCGGGAAGGCTCCCATGGAACTGGTGATCCTGGGGCCGGCCGTGGAGGAGTCCTTCGGCGAGGAACTCCGGCGGGAGGCCCGGGGCCTTCCCGTGGAATTCCGGGGGAAGTACGGGCGAAGGGACCTGGAGAACCTGGAGGCCCACCTGGCCGTATTCCCCAGCCTGTGTCGCGAGTCCTACGGGATGGCCCTGGACGAGGCCTTCATGCTGGGCCTTCCCGTGGTGGTGAGCGACGCCGGCGCTCTTCCCGAGAGAGTCGGGGATGGAGGCTGGGTGGTGCCCCGGGGGGACGGGGACGCCCTGGCGGAGACTCTGGAGAGAATCGCCCTGGACCGCTCCCTCCTGGAAGAGAAGGCCCGCTCCGTTCCTCGTACCTGGATCACCGTATCCGAGGCGGCCCGGAGGGCCGAGGAGTTCTACGAAGAGATCCTCGGGGGTGGGGGGGAGTCCCTCCCTCCCCTGCGGCCCCTGGGATACCTCCAGCGGCTCAACCTGGCCTGGTTCGTCCAGGCTCTGCGCCTCTCGAGCCTCCTGGGCGCCAAGGATGCCTGGCCCTCAGGCTGGAGGGCCCCCGAGGGGGATTCCTGAGGAGGACCGGGAAGCCTTCGCCCGGCACACCCCGGGGAGGGTCAATCCCTCTTCTTCTTGAAGAAGCCCCTCCGGTGGGCCTTCCACCACCTTCTCCACTCGAAGGAGTGCTTGAAGCCCTGGCCGGTCAGGCGGGTCAGGGCGGCCTGGACGAACTTGTAGATGGGGCCCTTTCCTCCCCTGGCCGTGGCCCGCCTCCCGCCGCTTCCCGCCGCGGCCAGGAGCCTGATGAGCTCGTCCACCGACTCGGGGGCCTCGATCTTCCCCAAGGCCTGGATCCTGGCCTGGGCCGTATCCTTCCAGCCCGGGCTCTTGGGGTTTCCCGAAAGGAGTTTCTTCGCCAGGGGCTTCACCGCCCGGGGATCGCCGATCTCGCCCATGGCCCAGCACACGTCCTTGAACAGGGCCGGGTCCTTCCGGAAGGCCGAGAGGGCCCGGACCAGGTGGGAAAGGGCGGAACTCTCCCGCAATTCCCCCAGGGCCCGGATCACCGCCACCCGGACCACCCTGGAGCGGTCGAAGATCTTCCTGGCCAGGGCCTGGGCCACCTTGGGCCCGCCCAGTTCCTCCAGGTCCTTCACGGCCTGGACCCTCTCCGCCGGGGAGAGCTTGCTCCACCGGGATTCGAACTCCCGGATCTTCCGGGCCGTCTCCTTGGGGTCGGCGGCGCCGTAGAGGGCTGGTTTCCCGTTTACCGTAATATATTCCAGTCCAACTTCCATGGGGCCAAAGGCGTCCCTGAAGGTGATCCTCGTGGGCAGCAGGAAACCGTTTACCTTCCGGTATGCCGAAAACGAGAAGTCCCGGGCCCGGCGCCCCTTTCCTTTCTTCTTGTCCTTCGGCGCCGGAGGGACGACTTTCACGCCGGAGAGGGCCCACCTCCCTCCCACCCTGGAATAGGTGAACCTCTTCTCTCCCCAGGGAGACCGGATCCGTTCGAGGAGACCCGTCTTCTTGTCGAACCAGGCCTCGCCCAGTTTGCGCTTCTTCTTGAATACGCCGGCCACGGCGGCGGCCCCTCTCCCGGAGAGGAGCTCCCCCCGGTCACCCTTGGCCAGGAAGGCTTTCCATGCCGCCCCGGCCAGGACGTCCCCCATGCCCTTGAAGAGGTTCACCCTCCAGTCCCTGGGGGACGAGGGCCCGGCCCGGCCGGCCTTCCGGGCCTTGCGGCCCTTCTTTCGGGAAGGCTTCGGGGGGACCCCCTGGAACTCCTCCTTTCCAGGGCCATCCCAGGCCAGGGTCACCTTCAAGGGCTTCCTCCCGGGGCGGACGTTCAGGAAGGAGATCCTCACCAGGAAGGAGCGGAGCCCCTCTTCCAGGGGAGAGGAGTGGGTTTCCCGGAATCTCCGCAAGAGGTCCTGCAGGTCCTTTCCGGCCGGGGGACCTTCACCCTCCAGGCCCTGTGGGACCACGGGAGGGGGTTCCTGGGCCGGAAGAAGGGGGGAAGGGAGGAGAAGGAGGAGAAGGCAGAAGGCCGAGGCCTTGTCCGGCATGGGAACGCTCCTTTCTGAGGAAGGGCCCGGTCCATTCTACAGGCCCAGCCCCGGCCGGGCCTTTCCAAGGCCTGTAAAAGGGGTGCACTTTCTTCGAGGACCCCCTCCCTGCACCGGCGGGCCGCCGCCTGGGGGCTTTCAGCGCCGGCCCTTCCTCAAGGCCTCGCCGGCCCAGTTCCAGGACAGGACGGCCAGCACCAGGGCGGCCCCGGGGGGCCAGAGGAGGTGGGGGGCGTGGAAGAGGCCGGCGTGGGCGGCTCTCAGCATGTGTCCCCAGGAAGGGATGGTCGGCGGGACCCCCAGGCCGATCCAGGAGAGTCCCGCCTCCAGGAGGATCGAGCCGGAGAGGAGGAAGGCCAGAGGGACCAGGATCGCCCCCCAGGCGTTGGGGAGGATCTCGGCCAGGGCGATGCGAAGGGGCCCCATCCCCAGGGCACGGGCGGCCAGGACGTACTCCCTCTCCCCGATGCGGAGAAATTCGGCCCGGGTGAATCGAAAGAGGTCGGCCCACCTGGTGACTCCCAGGAGGATTCCCAGGAGGAGGACGTCCGGTCCCCGCCAGGCCATGACGGCCAGGACCAGGAAGAAGGAGGGGAAGGCCGCCAGGACCTCCACGAGCCTGGAGAGCAGGGCGTCGGTCCAGCCCCCGGCCGATCCTGCGAGTGCCCCCAGGGGGACGCCCAGGAGAAAGGCGCAGAGTCCTGAGAGGAGGGCCACGAAGAGGGAGACCCGGGCCCCGTGGACCACCTGGGCGAAGAGGTCCCTTCCTGCTCCGTCCGTGCCCAGGGGGTGGGCCCGGGAGGGGGGGGCGAGGACCTCCGGGTAGGTCCTGGTGGGCCCCAGGCGGAAGGGGGGCCAGAGGGCGAAGGAGTCCGGGTCCTTCTCCAGGAGGGCCTCCGCGTCGGCCCCGGGCCTTCCCAGGGGGCCCGGCGGAGGGAGGCCGAGAAAGGCGTTGAGGGCGGGAAGGAGGTAGCGGCCGTGGAGCTTGCAGAAGATGGGCTGGTCCAGGGTGAGGAAGGGGGCGAAGAGGGCCAGGAAGAGGTAGACCCCCAGGGGCCAGAATGCGGGCCTCCGCAAGACAGCGCCGGCGATCTCCCTCGGCCTAACCATGGCGGCGCAACCTCGGGTCGGCCAGGACGGAGAGGATGTCGGCCAGGAGGTTTCCCGCCACCACCAGGAAGGCCGAGAGCGTGGTGACGGCCATGATCACGGGATAGTCCCTTCCCTGGAGGGCCTGGAAGAAGAGCCTTCCCATGCCGGGCCAGCTGAAGATCTGCTCCAGGATCACCGAGCCGGCCAGGATCCCCGGGAGGGAGACGCCCACCAGGGTGAGGACCGGGACCAGGGCGTTCCGGAAGGCGTGGCCCCAGAGGACCCTCCTCTCGGGAAGGCCCAGGGCCCGGGAGGCCTGGACGTACTCCTTGTCCATTTCCTCCAGGACGGCTTGGCGGACGAAGAGGGTGTCGTGGGCCAGGCCGGGAAGCAGAACGGCCAGGAGAATGAGGAAGGAGTGGCGGGCCACGTCCAGGAGGGACTGGAAGAAGGTCATTTCGTGCCACTCCGGAGAGCGCCATCCCTGGAAGGGAAACCAGCCGAGCCGGACGCCGAAGAGGAGGATGAGCACCAGGCCGGCGAGCCATGAGGGGACGGAATAGAGAACCAGGAGGAGGTTCGAAAGGGCCTTGTCCAGGAGGCCTCCGGCCCGGGAGGCTCCCAGGACCCCCAGGGGGATGGAGAACAGGAGCCCCAGGAGGAAGGAGGCCGTCCCCAGGATCAGGGTGGGAGGGAGGGCCCGGACGATCTTGTCCATCACGGGCTCTCCGTCCAGGGCGGGCCCGAAATCCAGTGTGGCCGCTTTTTCGAGCCACTCCAGGTAGCGCCGGGCCGGCGGCCGGTCCAGGCCCATGAAGGCCCGGAGCCTGGCCTCGATCCGCCCGGTGTCCGCCCCCGCCCTGGGAACTCCCGCGGCCAGCTCCGCCGGGTCTCCCGGGGCGGCCTGGATCACCAGGAAGGTGACCAGGGTCACGCCCAGGAGGGTGGGAAAGGCCAGGAGGAGGCGTTTCAGGATCTCCCGGAACACCTTCAATCCCTCCCCTCTCCGGCGGCGGCCCACCAGCCCTGGATCCCCGGGGAGAACCCCAGGGCGCCCCTGGGCCCGAATCCCACGCCCCGGATGTCGGGCCTGAAGACCCAGAGGTCGGGGAGGTACCAGAGGAAGAGGTAGGGTTGTTCCTCCCGGATCCTCCGGCAGATCTTCCTGTAGATCTTCATCCGTAGGACCGGATCCCTCTCGGCCGCGCCCTCGGCGTAGAGGGAGTCCAGGAGGGGATCGCAAAAGCCGCCCAGGTTCTTTCCCTCGGGCCAACCCCGGGAGCCGAAGATGTCCTCGCTCGTATAAGGGTCCACGCCGGGCCCCCAGGCCCAGAAGGCGGCGTCGAAGGCGTGGGATTTGAGGACCCGCATCTGGAAGGCGCTCCTCTCGAGAGCGAGGATCTTCGCCTCGATCCCCAGGCGGGCCAGGGCGTCCTTCCAGCGGAGGGCCAGGTTGGTCGTCGCCGTGGATCCCGCAGGGAGAAGAAGCTCGAAGGAGAAGGTCGCCTTCCTGGCCTCCGCCCCGGGGCGGGGCTCCAGGGACCATCCGCCCTTTTCCCCGGGGGAGAAGTAGCAGGTCCGCCTGCGCCAGCCCTCGGGCCCGACCTTCCAGCCCGCCTCGTCCAGGAGCCGTTCCGCCCGGGCCGGGTCGTAGGGGATGGGGCTGAGGGAGGGATCCGCCGCAGGGGAGGATGGATGGAAAGGTCCGGCGCAGAGAGTGAAGAGGCCGTGGAAGAGTTTCTCCACGGCGGATTTCCGGTCCAGGGAGCAGGCCATGGCCAGCCGGACCCGGCGGTCCAGGAAGAAGGGGTTGCGGCCCGAGACGTTCCAGGCGACGAACTGGTAGGTCCAGGTGTCCCCCTTGGCGAGGACGGCCCTTCCCCTGAGGGCCCGGTCCCTTCCAAGGGCGAGGAAGTCCGCCGGGTGGGGCACCCTCAAGGCGTCCAGTTCCCCGGCCCGGAAGGCGAGGAGGGCGGCGTTCCTGTCGGGGATCACCTTCCAGGTGATCCTCCGGAAGGCCGGCCTGGGGCCGGGGTATCCTTCCCACCGTTCCAGGACCACCTCCTCCTCGGGGAGGAAGCGGGCCAGCCTGTAGGGGCCGTTCCCGACGGGGTGCCTCGCCAGGGCCAGAGCCTTCCTGGACTTGCGGAGGGTCGGATCCCCTGCCCGGACGGGTTTCCAGACGTGTGCCGGGAGCACGGGGAGGAGGAGGTTCCACTTGTTGCCGGGCGACGGGGTCTCGAAGGTGACCCGGATGGTCCTGGCGTCGGGGGCGGTGATCTTCCGGACCCTGTCCAGGCCTGCCTTCAGGAGGAGGACGGGCACATCCTTGTCCCGCAGGAGGGAGAAGGTGAAGAGGAAGTCCTCCGATGTGAAGGGAGCCCCGTCCTGCCACTTCAGGCCTTCTTTGAGAACCGTCGTGAAGGTGAGGCCGTCGGGGGACTCGCGGAAGGACTCCACCATGGAGGGGTTCACCAGGAACTCCATCCCCGGTCCCACGTCGAAGGGAGAGTCGTAGAGGAGCCCTGCCACGGCGGCGGAAAGGGCGTCTTTTACGAAGAGCGGATTCAAGGAGGAGGGCGGAGAAGGGAGGCGGAGGACCAGCTCCCTCTCCCAGGCCACCTTGGAAGGGTCCTTTGGCCTGGGGGCGAAGAGCCCGGGGGGATTCAAGGGGAGGAGGGGGGTGGCCTCCTCCTGCTTGGAGCACCCGCCCCAGAGGAGGGGTGGGAGGAGGGTGAGGAGGAGGAACGGGACCCGGCGGATCACCCCCGCTCCTCCCTCCAGGGAAGCTCCAGGAAGGAGGCCTTCCGCTCCTCCAGGGCTTCCAGGATCCGGTCCCGGGCGGCCCGGTAGACCGCCGCCCCTCCGGCGAAGGGGTCCTGGATCTCCTTTCCCCGGGGAGAGAGGAGCCCGATCTCCGGGGGGGATTCCAGGTCGGCCGCCAAGGCCCGGACCCTTGCCATGTGTCCCCTGGTCATGCAGTAGACCTGGTCTGCTTCCTGGAGCAGGTAGGGGGAGAGGGCCCGGGAGCGGTGTCCCGAGAGGTCCAGCCCCAGTTCCTTCACGGCCAGCCTGGCTCCTTCGGAGGCGGGAAGGCCCGGGAGGGCGTTCGTGCCGGCCGAGAGAAAGCGGAGCCCCGTCTCGGCGCTTCTTTCCAGGGGAAGGCCCCTCTCCCTGGATGCGAGCCACCGGGCAAGGATTTCCGCCATGGGGGAACGGCAGGTGTTTCCCGAGCAGACGAAGATCAGGGTGTGGCAGGCCGTTCTTTCCAGTTCTTCCCTGGTCAGGGTTCCTTCCCTGAGGATCTCCAGTCTCGGCGGGACGGCCCGGACCACCGTGGAGGGCTCTCCCAGTTCGGCCTTGCCTCCGTCCACCACCAGGTCGACCCGGTCTCCCAGGTTCTCCAGAGCTTCCCCTGCCGTGAGGGCGGGGGGGGCTCCGGGTAGGTTGGCGCTGGTCATGGCCACGGGGATCCCGTTCCGGGAGGCCCGGGAGAGGACGGCCCGGGTGAAGAGCCGGCTCGGGACCCTGATACCCACGGTGCCCTCCCGGAGGGCCGGAAGCACCAGGGTGAGGGGGCCGGGCCAGTATCGTTCCGCCAGGCGGCGGGCGCAGTCCGGGAGGGGACGGGCGTAACGGCCGGCCTCGGAGGGATCTCCCAGGTGGAGGGTCAGGGGCTTCTTGCCCTCCTCCCTGCCCTTGAGGGCCCTGAGGCGGGTCTCCCCCTCTCCCCCGTCCAGGAGGGCCGCCACGCCGTAGACCGTTTCCGTGGGAAGGACCACCAGGCCTCCTCGCTCGAGGAGACCCGCAACCTGGTCCACCAGGTCAGGGGGGCATTCCCTGGGGGCCACGGGAACCACCCTGGGGGGCTTGGGGGGATTCGAAGGCGTTGACATTGCTCCCTTGGAGGACCAGATTCCCCGGTCTAAGATTCCTGGAACTCCAGGATCGTGGCACGGGAACCTTTCCATGTCCACCGCCTTGGAAGGACCTCTCTTGGATTCCACAGACCAGAACCTGAGCGACCTGGGGACCCTGCTGGGGGGGTTCGCCCACGAGATCCGCAACCCTCTCTCCACGATCGGCCTCAACCTGAAGCTCCTGGCCGAGGAGTGGAAGGAGCCCAGGGACCCCCGTGAGGAGAGGGCCGCCAGGCGGGTCCGCCTCATTCAAGGAGAAGTGACCCGCCTCCAGCACCTGCTGGACGAATTCCTCCGCATCGCCCGCCCGCCCACCCTGGTCCGGGCCCCGCGGGACCTGAACGGGGTCCTCAAGGAGATCGCCGATTTCGTGGAGCCCGAACTCAAGAGGAGGAAGATCCGCCTCAGGGTTTACCCCGACTCCTCCCTGCCCCTGGTGCCAGTGGATGCGGCCCGCCTCAGGCAGGCCCTGCTCAACCTGGTGCTGAACGCCCAGGCCGCCCTGGAGACCAAGGAGGAGGGCGAACGGGAGATCCTCCTCTCCTCCCGCCTTGAGGGGGACAAGGCGGTGATCTACGTCATGGACAACGGGCCGGGCATGACCAGGGAGGTCCTGGAGAGGTGCTGGAAACCCTGGTTCTCCACCCGCCCTGAGGGGTCGGGTCTCGGCCTTTCCATCGCCAGGCGGATCGTCAGGGATCACGGAGGCACCCTGGAGGCCCAGTCCGAGCCGGGAAAGGGCACCCAGTTCGTTCTCACCCTGCCCCTGGAGGAACCAGGGGAGGGCAAGGCCGGGGAGGTCTCCCGTTGACCCGGGTCATGGTAGTAGAGGACGACCGGGCCCTGGCCTCCACCTTGGCGGAGGTCCTGGAGATGGAGGGGCACGACGTGGAGTTCTGCACCTCCGCCGGGGAGGCGGTGAAGCTCCTCCGGAAGGAGCCCTGGGACGTAGTGGTCACCGACCTGGTCCTCAAGGACGGCGACGGGTTCCAGGTCCTGGAGGCGGCGAGGAAGCAGAGGCCCCCTTCCCAGGTGCTCATGGTCACGGGCCACGGCTCCCGGAGCCTGGCCGTCCGGGCCCTCAAGGAAGGGGCGGCCTACTTCCTGGAGAAACCCATCGACATGGAGGAGCTCCAGGCCAAGGTGGCCCGGGCCGCCGGCGGAAGGCAGAAGGAGATCGAGAACAGGGAACTCCGCCGCCAGGTGGACAAGGCCTTCGGGATGGAGGGAATCGTGGGCCGGAGCCCGGGAATGCTCCGCCTCTTCGACATCCTATGGCAGATCGCGCCCACGGACGCGACGGTCCTCGTCCGCGGGGAGAGCGGGACGGGCAAGGAGCTCGTGGCCCGGGCCCTGCACAACCTGAGTCCCCGGCGGGACGGCCCCTTCGTCGCCCTCAATTGCGGCGGCCTGAACGAGGGAATCATCGAATCGGAACTCTTCGGCCACGTGAAGGGGGCCTTCACCGGAGCCTATACCGACAGGAAGGGAAAGATCGAATACGCCGACGGGGGGACCCTGTTTCTCGACGAGATCGGCGAGATGCCCCTGGGCACCCAGGTGAAGTTCCTCCGGGTGCTGGAAGAGAGGAAGGTCACCCGGCTGGGTTCCAACAAGAGCAAGGAAGTGGACGTCCGCCTCGTGGCCGCCACCAACGCCGACCTGGAAGAGAAGGTGGAGAAGGGGGAGTTCCGGAGAGACCTGTACTACCGGATCAAGGTGGTGGAGCTGGTCCTCCCTCCCCTCAGGGAGAAGGTGGAGGACATCCCTCTCCTGGTGGATCACTTCATCCGCCGTTTCGCCGAGGCCCACGGCAGGAACGTCCAGGGGATCGAGAAGGAGGCCCTCCACCGGCTCATGTCCTACTCCTGGCCGGGGAACGTGAGGGAACTGAAGAATTGCGTGGAGACCATGGTGGTCACCTCCAAGGGACCCCTCCTGGGCGTGGAGGACCTCCCTCCCTGGGTCCAGGGAGAGGAGGGGGAGCGGCGGGACCCCTTCCGGGACCTTGGGGAGATGACCCTGGCCCAGGTGGAGAAGGAGATGATCCGGGCCGCCCTTGCCCGTCACGGGGGAAACCGGGCCCGGGCGGCGGCCTCCCTGGGGATCGGGGAACGCACCCTCTACCGGAAGATCAAGGAATACGGTCTCTGAGAACGAAGCCCGGGCCGGCGGAAACGAATGGGGTTCCCCGGCGGTTTCTTAAGGAGAACCTTTTTTCTTGTATTCTTGCCCGCCGGGAGAGGGTAGAAAGATGAGGTCTTTTTTAGGGCCCGGCCCTGTCCAGGTGTCCGGGGCCGTGCTTCCGGCGCGGGGTCTTCGACGTAAGGAGTACGCCCATGGCGGGAAGAAGCTCGATCTTTCTCCTCCTCCTGGCCGGTTCCTGTTCCCTTCCCGGCCCGACCCCGAAGGGTTCCTCCCCTTGGGAAGGTCTCCGCCCGGGCAGGGCGGTCCGCACCTTCACAGGTCCTGCCTTGAAGGAGATCGCCTTTCCCCTGGGAGGAATCGGGACGGGTTGCCTCTCCCTGGGAGGGAGGGGGGACCTGAGGGACTGGGAGATCTTCAACAGACCCGGGAAGGGAGTGGACCTGCCCTACTCCTTCTTCGCTCTCTGGGCCTCTCCCGAGGGAGGAAAACCCCTGGCCAGGATCCTGGAGAGACGGATCCTCCCGCCCTACGGGGGAGGTTTCGGTCTCCCGAGAAAGCAGCTTCCCGGGGTGGCCCGCATGCAAGAGGCCCACTTCCGCGGGGAATACCCCTTCGCCCGGGTCAGGTTCGTGGAACCGGCCCTTCCAGTGAAGGTGGAACTGGAAGCCTGGAGTCCCATGATCCCTCTCTCCCCGGAGGATTCCGAGATTCCCTGCGCCGTCTTCTATTGGAAGATCACAAACCCGGGTCCGTCGAAGGTGCGGATCTCCCTGGCGGGGAGCATCTTCAACCCCGTCGGGACCGACGGGGTCGACCTGGGCGGGAGGCGGCTCGGGGGAAACGTGAATTCCTTCCGCCGGGAGGGGGGGGTGCAGGGCCTCTTCCTGTATTCCTCCAGGCTGAAGCCCCGGGACCCCTCCTTCGGGTCCCTCGCCCTGGCTACGACCTGGAAGGACGTGGGTGTCCGGACCCGCTGGTTCCGGGGAGGATGGTGGGACGGGCCGCAGCTCTTCTGGAACGACTTCCAGGACGACGGGAGGATCGGGCAGGTGAGGGACGCCCTCCCCTCTCCACCTGGGCGGAGCGACGTGGGAACCCTCGTCCTCCACGCCGTTCTCGCCCCGGGGGAGAGCCGGGTCCTTCCCTTCTTCCTCACCTGGCACTTCCCCAACCGGATCAATTACTGGAACAGGGAGAGGGAGGTCCGGGGAAGGTGGGTGGGAAATCATTACGCCCTCCGCTTCCGCGACGCCTGGGACGCGGCCCGCCACCTGGTGAAGAACCTCTCCCGCCTGGAAGGGGAGACACGGGCCTTCCACGACGCCCTCTTCTCCTCCACCTTTCCGGGCTACGTCCTGGACGCCCTCTCCAGCCAGGCAGCCGTGCTGAAGACCAACACGGTCTTCCGGGATGCGAAGGGGGGATTCTTCGCCTTCGAGGGCCAGGGGGATCACGCCGGGTGTTGTCCCTTGAACTGCACCCACGTCTGGAACTACGAAGTCACCCTCTCCCGCCTCTATCCCTCCCTCGAGCGGTCCATGCGGGAGACCGATTTTCTCCACAACACCCTTCCCTGCGGGCACATGGCCTTCCGGACCCTCCTGCCCCTGGGGGACACCCTGTGGCGCCACTCCGCCGCCGCCGACGGCCAGATGGGGGCGGTGATCCGGGCCTACCGGGAGTGGCGGTATTCGGGGGATACGGCCTGGTTGAAGAAGATCTGGCCCGGCGTGAAGGCGGCCCTGGAGTTCGCCTGGAAGGGCCCGGGGAAGGATTGCCCCGACTGGGTGAGGAAGGCCGACCTCCTCCCCTGGGATGCCGACGGGGACGGCCTCATGGAGGGGGTCCAGCACAACACCTACGACATCGAGTTCTACGGTCCGAACCCCATGACCCAGGTTCTCTACCTGGGGGCCTTGAAGGCGGGCTCCGCCATGGCCCGGGCCTTGGGGCTTCCGGGCCTTGCGGCGGAATACGAGGAACGCTTCCGGAAGGGCCGGAAGAAGACGGAGGAACTCCTCTGGAACGGCTCCTACTACTTCCAGGAGGTCCGGGTTCCCCCCGGGGTGGAGATTCCTCCTAACCTGCGGGAACCCGGGCCGCCCGACGGCGGCGGGGGGCCCCGGCCCAAATACCAGTTCGGAAAGGGGTGCCTCACGGACCAGCTCCTGGGCCAGTTTCTCTGCTTCGAGGCGGGCCTCGGTTACGTCCTGGAGCCCTCCCGGGTCCGGAAGGCCCTGGCCTCGATCTTCGCCTTCAATTTCCGGGAACGACTGGGCGCCCTCTCCAGCGTCCAGCGGGTCTTCGGCCTCAACGACGAGGCGGGCCTCCTCCTTTGCTCCTGGCCGCGGGGAGGGCGGCCGGCCCTTCCCTTCGTCTACAGCGACGAGGTCTGGACGGGAGTGGAATACCAGGCGGCCTCCTCCATGATCCGGGCCGGGCTGGTGGAGGAGGGGCTCAGGGTGGTCAAGGCCGTCCGGGAGAGGTACGACGGTCTCCGCCGGAATCCCTGGGACGAGGTGGAATGCGGGCACCAGTATGCCCGGGCCCTTTCCTCCTGGGCCTTGCTGGAGGCTCTGTCGGGCTTTTCCTGGGACGGCCTGGAGAAGAGGATGACCTTCGAGCCCCGCCTGGAGGGGGAGGAGTTCCGGACCTTCTGGGTCACCTCCGGCGCCTGGGGTACCATGACGATGTTCAAGAAGTACGGCCGCCTGGAGGTCCTCCACGGAAGGCTCTCGGTGAAAACGCTGGTCCTCCACCCCCGGTGCAAGTGCTCCGGCCCCATCCCGGTCCGGCGGAACGGCAAGCCCTTTCGGGCGGAGACCCGGCGGAACCCGGCGGAGCACCTGGTGACGATCCGCTTTCCTTCGGGTCTCGTCCTGGAGAAGGGCGAGGTCCTGGAGCTGGGCGGCTACTGAGGGGGATCCCGGCCTGCCATCCTGGCAGCCCCAGGTCGGAGGGGGGGGAACGGGGCCTGCCAGGTTGGCAGGAAATGGCCCCCCCCGGGAGGGGGGGGAGGACACAACCCTGTTGAAAACAAGGGATTACGTTGCTGGCACGAGGGTTGCAACCCCGGTTCGTTCTGAAAGGGCGGCCCCTGGAGGGTCGCCTGGTTCCGCAGGGGGAAGAGGCCGGAACGTGAAAGAGAAACGAGCTTAGAGAAGGACGGAAGAACCATGCCAAAGATCATCGGCATCGACCTTGGAACGACCAACTCCGTCGTGGCCGTGATGGAAGGGGGGAAGCCCGTGGTGATCCCCAACAAGGAGGGGAGCCGGACCACGCCTTCCGTAGTGGCCTTCACCGAGAGCGGCGAGAGGCTCGTGGGAGCCCCCGCCAAGCGGCAGGCCGTGACCAACCCCAAGAATACGATCTTCTCGATCAAGCGCTTCATGGGGCGCCGCCACAACGAGGTGGAGACGGAGGAGAAGATGGTCCCCTACGAGATCGTGGGGGGGGCGGACGAGCTGGTGCGCGTCCGGGTCAAGGACAAGGAATATACGCCGCCTGAAATCTCCGCCATGGTGCTGCGGTACCTGAAGGAGTGCGCCGAGGCGTACCTGGGAGGAAAGGTGGAGAAGGCCGTCATCACCGTGCCGGCCTACTTCAACGACTCCCAGAGGAAGGCCACCAAGGAGGCGGGGACCATCGCCGGGATGGAGGTGGTCCGGATCGTGAACGAGCCCACGGCGGCGGCCATGGCCTTCGATCCCGAGGGGAAGACCTCGGGGCTCGTGGCGGTCTTCGACTTCGGCGGGGGCACCTTCGACATCTCCATCCTGGAGCTGGGCGGAGGGGTCTTCGAGGTGAAGGCCACCAACGGCGACACCCACCTGGGGGGCGACGACCTTGACGAGAGGCTGATCAATTACATCGCCGACGAATTCCAGAAGGAGAACGGCATCGACCTCAGGAAGGACCAGATGGCCCTCCAGCGCCTGAAGGAGGCGGCCGAGAAGGCCAAGATCGAGCTCTCCTCGGCGGTCCAGACCACGGTGAACCTGCCCTTCATCACCATGGACCAGTCCGGGCCCAAACACCTTTCCATGAATCTCACGAGGGCCAAGTTCGAGGAACTCGTGGACGACATCATCGAGAGGGTGCGCAAGCCCTGCGAGCTGTGCATGAAGGACGCCGGCGTGAAGCCCGAGGACATCAAGCAGGTCCTCCTCGTGGGCGGGTCCACCAGGATTCCCCTGGTCCAGGCCGTGGTGAAGGACATCTTCAAGCAGGAGCCCAACCGGTCCATCAACCCCGACGAGGCCGTGGGCCTGGGCGCCGCCATCCAGGCGGGGATCATCGGCGGTGAAGTGGAGAACGTGGTCCTCCTGGACGTGACCCCTCTTTCCCTGGGGATCGAGACCCTGGGCGGCGTGATGACCAAGCTCATCCCCAGGAACACCACCATTCCCTGCAAGAAGAGCCAGGTCTTCACCACGGCGGCCGACAACCAGCCCGCCGTGGACATCAAGGTCTACCAGGGCGAGCGGGAGTTCGTCGAGGGGAACCGCCTCTTGGGCCAGTTCAAGCTGGACGAGATCCCTCCCGCTCCCCGTGGGGTTCCCCAGATCGAGGTCACCTTCGACATCGACGCCAACGGGATCCTCTCCGTCTCGGCCAAGGACCTCGGCACGGGCCGGTCCAAGGACGTGAAGATCGAGGTCTCCAGCGGTCTTTCCGAGGAGGAGGTGGAACGGATGCGCCGCGAGGCCGAGGAGCACGCCGAGGAGGACCGGAAGCGCAAGGAGCTGGTGGACTTGAAGAACACCGGCGAAAGCCTGGCTTACCAGGTGGGGCGGACTCTCAAGGAGCACGGCGACAAGCTTCCCGAGGGCGAGAAGGAGGCCGTGGAGAAGGCCAAGGCCCACCTGGAGGAGGTCCTCAAGGGAGACGACAAGGCGGCCATCCAGAAGGCCATGGAGGATCTCCAGAGCGCCTCCCACAAGCTTTCGGAGATCCTCTACCAGGAGGCGGCCAAGGCCCAGAGCGCCGCCGGAGCCGGGGCCTCGGCCGACGCCTCGGCTCCCGGACCCGAGGCCGGGGCCTCTTCTTCCTCCTCCGGGGGAGGATCGGACTCCGACGAGGGGGACGTGAAGGACGCCGACTTCGAAGTGAAGTAGTCCTCCCTTCGAAGGGATCCTTTCGGAAAGGGCCGCCCCCCGGGGCGGCCCTTTTCCTTTGGTGCCTCCTCTTTCCACGGACCGCTCTCACCCTCCCGGCCCGCAGGTTCAACCTGTTCCACCGGGAAGGTCGATGTCAGGGGGGAGGGTCCCCCTCGGGGGATCCTTCTTTTCCTGTTGCGGCCCGGCGGGGGGAAGCTACAAAGAGGGCGATGATCCAAGTCGAGAACCTGACCAAGCATTTCGGTCCCGTCCGCGCCGTGGACGGGATCGATTTCCACGTGGGGGAGGGCGAAGTCGTGGGTTTCCTCGGGCCCAACGGGGCGGGGAAGTCCACCACCATCCGCATGCTCACCTGCTTCCTGCCGCCCACGGCCGGCCGGGCCCGGGTCGCCGGGTTCGACATCTTCCAGGACAGCATGGAGGTCCGTTCCCGCGTGGGCTACCTGCCCGAGACGGTCCCCCTCTACCCGGAAATGCGGGTCCGGGAATTCCTCCGTTTCCGGGCGGCCTTGAAGGGGGTCGTTCCCAGGAGGGCCCGGAACGCCCGGGTGGAGGAGGTCATGGACCTCTGCGGCGTCATGGAGGTCTCCCGGAAGCTCGTGGGCCATATCTCCAGGGGATACCGCCAGAGGGTGGGCCTGGCCGAGGCCCTGGTCTCCGATCCGCCCATCCTGATCCTGGACGAGCCCACGAGCGGGCTGGACCCCAACCAGAGGCGGAAGGTGAAGGACCTGGTCCGGCGCCTGGGGGAGGAACGGACCGTCCTGTTCAGCTCCCACATCCTGGCCGAGGTGGAGCAGGTGTGCTCCAAGGTGATCATCATCCACCAGGGGAGGATCGTGGGGGAGGGGACCCGGGAGGAACTGATCCGCCGCCTCGCCGGTGGGAGGCGCCTCCTGGTCCAGGCCGACGGGGACCGGGGGGAGCTCCTTTCCTTCGTGGCGGGTCTTCCCGGTTGCGGACAACCCAGGGTCGTGGCCTCGGAAGGTGGCTTCACCAGGGTGGAGTCTCCCCTGGAGGGAGAAGAGGATCCCCGGGTCCGGATCTTCACCTGGGCCAGGGAGAGAGGCCGGCTCCTCAAGGAGATCGCCCTGGTGGAACCGACCCTGGAGGAGATCTTCGCCAGGCTCACCCTGGGACCCGGCCGGGAGGATTCTCTCGCCGGAGCCGAGGAGGAGAGGAGTCTCCAGGAGGTGGAAGGGTGAGGCGGGTCCTTGTGGTGGCCGGAAGGGAGTTGCTGGCCTTCTTCCTCTCTCCCATGGCCTACGTGATCGGTTTCCTCTTCGTCTTCTTCCGGGGGTGGGAGGCCCTGGCCCTGGCCAAGAACTTCGCCGATTCGGGCCAGGACCTCTCGGCCTTCCCCATGCTCTACACCATGGGGCTCTGCGGCCAGATGATGGCCGTCCTGGCCCCGCCCCTCCTGACGATGAGGCTCTTCGCCGAGGAGAAGCGTACGGGAAGCCTGGAACTGCTCATGACCGCCCCGGTGAAGGACTGGGAGGTGGTCCTGGGCAAGTGGCTCGCCTCCCTGGTCTTCTTCCTGGTCCTCTGGGCCCCAACGGTGGTCCTCCTCCTCCTCCTCCAGGCCCCCTGGTTGCTCGGAACCCCCCTTCCCCTTGGACCCATCGTCACGGTCCACCTCTGGGTCCTCCTGGCGGGAGGACTCTTCCTTGCGGTGGGCCTCTTCTGCTCCTCCCTCACCCAGAACCAGCTCATCGCTTCCATCTCGGCCCTGGTGATCATCAACCTCCTTCTCTGGGGCCCCTTCATCGTGGCCCGGGCGGGATGGATTCCCTCCCAGGGGATCTGGAAGGAGCTCTTCTCCCAGGCCTACATGCTGGACCACATCCAGTCCGCCTTCGGCCTCGGGCTGGTGGACACGGCCCACGTCTGGTTCTACCTCTCCACGACGGCCCTCTTCCTGTTCCTCACGATCCGGTCCGTGGAATCCAGGAGGTGGGTATGAGCGAAAGGAAGAACAGCGCCCCCAGGCGGATTCTCACGGCCCTGAACGTGGCCCTGGCGGTGGTGCTCGTGCTGGTCCTCCTCTGCGGGACCAACCTCCTGGCCAGGAGGCCCTTCTTCCGGGCCAGGCTGGACCTCTCTCCCCAGGCCATCTTCACCTTGAGCCCCCAGACCCAGAAGAAGGTGATCGACCTCCTCAAGAAGAAGGACATGACCGTGAAGGTGGAGGCCTTCTTCTTCCATCCCAGGCCCTGGGATCCGTCGAGCGGGAAGAGCCGGGCCTTCCACGACACCCTGGCGGGGATCCGGCTCCAGCTCCAGGACTACACCAGGCGCCTTCTCGGGGTCTACCGGGTCGAATCGGGAGGGCGCATCCAGGTCCGGATCTACGATTGCGACAGGGAGATCCAGGACACCAAGAAGGCCGCCGCCAGGCTCCACATCGAGAGGAGGCTCTCCTCCCCCGTGGACCTGGTGGTCCTCTCGGCGGGCAAGCGCAAGGAGATCCTCTCCCTCTGGGACCTGGGCCTGGTCCGGATCCCCGAGGTGCCCATCGCCGGCGGCACCCAGGGCCTTCCCCACCTGGACAGCTTCACCGGCGAGGCGGCCCTTTCCACGAAGATCCGGGCTCTTTGTATCACCAGGAATCCCAAGGTCCTCTTCCTGGCGGGCCACGACGAGCCTCCGCCGGACTCCACCGGGCCGAGAGGTCTGGCCCTCTTCAAGCGGGCCCTCCTGGACGAGGGCTTCCACCTGGGCGTCCTGGACCTGCGCAAGGAGGGGAAGGTCCCCCCTTCCTGCGACATCCTGGCCGTGATCCAGCCCCAGAAGGCCCTCACCCCCGAGGAGGTCTCCGAGATCCGGGACTGGATCACCGGCCGGGGGGGACGGATCTTCGTCGCCCAGGGCTGGCACCAGGTCTACTCGGTGGACCTGAATCCCCTGATCGGTCCCTTCGGCCTCTCCCTGGGCAAGAGGCCCGTCTTCACGGCCGTCGTGGACCCCTCGGGGACGGGAAGGCCCGTGGTGACGGGCGACGAGAAGTGCCGCTTCCTCATGATTCCCTTCCTGAACCCCTCCCACCCCATCACCAAGGACCTGGGTGGGGCCAGGCGGCTCTGGCTCCAGCTCGCCGACGTGCTTCCCGTGAGAGTGGCCTCCTCCCTCCCTCCGGGGGTGAAGGCCTTCCCCCTGGCGACGACCAATCCTCTTTGCTGGGAGGGCCGGGTGGATCCCCTGACCGGACCGGTCTACGTCCCTCCGGCTGGGATGTTTCCTTCGGAGCGTTTCCACGTGGCCGCCGCGGGGGAGTACGATCCCGGCGAGGGCGCCAAGACCTCCCGTTGCGTGGTCCTGGGGTCCTCCGAGGCCCTCCTCTCCTACATGCTCGACCGTTACCAGGTGAACCGGGACTTCCTGGTGAACTCCTTCGACTGGCTCGCCGACAGGACGGAGCTCGTGGCCGTCTCCGCCAGGGAGCGCCGGAGCATGAGGCTCCAGCCGATTTCGCCGCAACGATTCTCCCGGCTCAAGCTGACGGCCCTCCTGGTCTTCCCCGGGCTGGTCCTTCTCTTCGGGCTCCTGGTCTTCTTCCTCAGGCGGAGGTAGGACGCCGTGCGTTTCAAGACCACTCTCACCTTGCTGGTGCTCCTTCTCCTGGTGGGGGCCGCCTGGTTTCTGGCGGGGAAGGGGGAAGGCCCGGCCCCGGCCGGCGGAACCGGCCCCAGTCCCTGGGCGGGGGGCTTCGACCCCAGGGAGGCGGACTATCTGAAGATCCTGGACATGGACCGGGGGGGCTTCACCGAGGTCCGGCTCCGCCGGGAAGGGCCGGGGAGACCCTGGAAGATGGTCTTCCCCACCAGGGACAGGGCGGACCAGGTCCAGGTGGAGGAGGTCCTGCGGGCCCTGGCCGGGAATCCCTGGATCCTGGTCGGCTCCTGGGACTCCCTGGATTCCAAGACCCGCAGCCAGATGGGCCTCTCCGACCAGGAGGGGAACCCCTCGGGCAGGGGGTTCCTGGAGATCCGGCGGGGGGAGGAGAAGCGGGAGGCCTGGATCGGCGAGACCGACGTGGACGGCACCAGGGTCTTCGTCCTTGCGGCAGGGAAGGTCTGGAAGACCCCCCTCAACCTGTGGACCGCCCTGGACCACAACCCGACGGAGTTCCGGGACCACAAGGTCTTCACCATTCCCCTCTTCAAGGTGAAGACCGTGGAGATCCAGAGGAAGTTCCGGGGGAAGGGAAAGCCCGGCGAGAGCCTCCTCTTCCGGCGGTCCCGGCGGGGATGGTGGATGCTCAGGGAGGGCGGGCTCGAGTCCCGGGCGGACCCGGTTGCGGTGAAGAGGTTTCTCGCCCTCCTCGCGGGAATGAAGATAGAGGCCTTCGTGGGGGACCTGCCGGGAGATCTCTCCAGGGTAGGGCTCGATCCTCCCTTCTACCGGATCCTCTGGGAAGGTGACGGAAGGAAGGAGGTCCTCTCCCTGGGGAAACTGGGCGGCGGGGGAGAAGGGGTCCTGGCCCGGGTGACGGGAAGGCCCTTCCTCCTGGCCGTGGACGCCGGGCCCGCCCTCTTCTCCTTCCTGGAGGGAAGGGGGGTGAAGACCCCGGGCCAGGGGGTGGATTTCCGGGGCCTCCGTCCCGTTCCCCTGAGCCCCGTGACCATCACCTGGGTGGACATCCACTCCGCCCGGGGCGGGGGGTTCCGCCTGGAACGGGCCACCCAGGGCGAGTTCGACCTGGTCCGTCCCTGGAAGCGGGCCGCCCGGGACAACCGCGTCCAGGCCTGGCTCAAGGAACTTACCGATCTCAAGGCGTCCAGCTCGTACGACCAGGAGGATACGAAACCGGCCGAAACGGGGTTGGATTCCCCCAGGTGGATCGTGGAGATCGGCAGGGAAGGCTTCCTGGAGCCCTACAAGGTCCTGGTCGGGCGCAGGAAGGGCAAGGGGGTCTACCTGGGCGTTCCCGGGGAGAAGGTGGTCTACTTCGTGCCGGCCCGGGCCCTGGACAAGGTCCTGGTGCAGCCCCTGGAGCTGGTCTCCCTCGTGGTCTTCCGGCTCCGGGCGGGCCGGGCGGAGATCGTGGTCTTCGAGGGCCGGGGCAGGCGGTTGCGCTGGGACCTGGATACCCAAACGGGCGAATACCATGACGGGAAGGGCGCTCCCGCCGGGGAGGCCTTCCTGGACCTGGTGGACACCCTGACCGATCTCTCTGGGATCAAGGCCGTCTCCGACCAGCCGGCCCGGGTCGAGGACTCGGAGGAGGCCCTGGTCTTCCGGTTCCACGCCTTCCCCTTGGACCCGGCCTCCAAGGAACCCGGCAGGATCGTGGGAAGGCTCACCCTCCTGAAGGAGGGGAACCTGGTTCTCGCCGCCAGCGACCAGTCCGATCCCCTGGTCTTCCAGGTCCCCGCCAGGGTGTGGGACACCCTGGTCAAGGCCCTCCCCTGGCTGGAGGGGAAGGGAGGGAAAGGAAAGAGGCCCTGAGGGGCCGCCGGCCTTCCCCCTTCCTCAGGGGAGGATCTTCCCCTCCACCATGATGGGCCTCTCCCCCCTGCTTCCCCGGACCAGGATGGTGGGTTTCCGGACAAGGCAATCCAGGTGGATGAAGGCCTGGGCGTCCTCGTCGTAGTTGGTGCCGATCGCCACGTGGCACGTACCCAGGACCTTTTCGTCCTCCAGCATGTTCCCGGTGATCCTCGCCTTGGGGTTGAGCCCGATTCCCACCTCGCCCAGGTGGCGGGCGTTGGTGGCGTAGCGCTCGATCTTGGCCCGGCTCCAGCCCTTCTTGCCTTTCATCCGGTGGGCCGCTTCCTCGCCGAGCCGGAGGGACCGCTCCAGGCGGCGGGCCCCGGCCCCGCCCTCGACCCGGCGGACCAGCCCACCCTCCACGTGGACCCGCACGGGCCGCCGGGGAAGGAAGGCGCTTCCCCCGTCGGCCACGGAGACGGACCCGTCGAAGACGATGATCCCCCGGGCGTCGTAGTTGGCCGGGGAGATGAAGACCTCACCGGCGGGAAGGTTTCCCCCGGCGCCCTTCTTCCAGAGGGCCCCTGTGTCGAGGAAGGTCTTCCTTCCTTCCAGGCCGATCTCCACGTCCGTGCCCGCCGGGGAGGTGATGCGGATCCGGGAAGCCCGGTCCAGGATCCGCTTGAGGCGCCGGGCCGTATCGCCCATGGCCCTGTAGTCCACCGGAACGGTCCGGGCGAACATTTCCGCCGTGATGGATGGAGTCCAGAAGGAACGGCTTTTTCCGGCGCCGAGGAGGGCGTTGAAGATGTGGGTCCAGGAACCCTTGGTTCCGGGAAACCGATAGGGCTTCACCAGGCCGAAGGGGTCCTTGCCGAGCTTGTCGGCGCTGATGGAGAGGATCACTTCGGGCTCGGAGCGGAGGGCGTGGATCACCCCGTCGTGGGCGTTCTCCAGGGAGGTCCGCCTGGGCTGGACCAGGAGGAGGGGGCGGGCTCCGGCCCGGGCCGCCTCGTCGTAAAGCGCCCGGGAGACGGCCAGGACGTCCGGCTCGGGGTTGGTCACCAGGAGCACCCGTTCCTCGGGCTTCACCCGGAGTACCTCCCCGACGGCCACCTCCGCCGCCTTCGCCAGTCCTCGGGGAAGGTGCTCCATGCCGGTGAACCAGGGGAAGGGCCTCTTCTTTCCTGCCATGGTCGTATCCTTTCGGGCCGGGTCCTGGGGAGATCAAGAGAAGAAAGGATCCTATCTCTTCGGCGGCAGGCTTGAAAACAAGGAAGACTCGTCCCCAGGAAAGGGAGGCGGGGTCGGGGGGGAGTCCGGTGGAGGTGGACCGACTATGGAAGAAGGCCGGAACGGGCGGAGGTCCTTCGAGGGAAGGCGATTCACGAGCTTCTTGCTCTTCTTCTCCTTTCTCTCCTGCACGGTGACGGGGATCTTCTGTTACATCAAGCCCAAGGGGGCCCTGGCCCACTGGACGGATTGGACCTTCCTCGGCCTTTCCAAGGAGGGGTGGGAGGGGACCCACATGTCCCTCTCCCTCCTCTTCCTCGCCGCCGCGGCGGCCCACCTCTGGTTCAACGGGAAGGCCCTGGCGGGCTATTTCCGGAAGGCCGCCGCCTCTTTCGGAAAGGGCGCCCTGGAAGGAGGGACCGCCCTGCTCCTTGTCCTTCTCTTCTGGGCCGGGACCCTGGGGAAGGTCCCTCCCGTCTCCTGGATCCCTGCAGGCCACGGCTGGTTCAAGAAGGAGGTGTGGAAGGGAGTGGGGGCCTCTTCTCCTCCCTGGGACGGTGCGGAGAAGATCCCCCTGGGAGAGCTGGCGGGGGCCTACGGCTTGGGATTTCCGGAGTTCCGCAAGAAACTGGAGGCTGCCGGGTTCACTCCCGCCGGGAGGGAGGAGACCCTGGCCGGGCTGGCAGGGCGGTACGGTCTCTCCCCGGCCGGTGTGATCCGCCGGGCCTTGGGGGAGAAGACAGGCCTGGGCCCGGAGAAGCTCCTGGAGGCCCTGGAGAGGGCGGGGGGGAAGGAAAAGGGGTAGATCGGCGGGGACGCCCTCCTAGCCCAGTTCGAGCTGGCGCTTGGCGTCCACCACGTCCCTGTTGATGCAGACCAGGGCCTCGGCCAGGCGGTCCCTCAGGGGGTAGTCCCCGGAGAGGCACTTCCTGAGCTGGCGCAGCATCTGGACGGCCATGCGGATGGTCCGGACCAGGTCCCCCGGCGTGACCGAGGTGTAGCGGGCCAGTTCGGGGAAGTCCACTCCCCTGCTCCATGCCGCCAGGGCGGGCGCCAGGTCGAAATCCGGGGCCTTGATGGGCTCCCTGATCCCGTGGGCCGCCTCGATGGCCCGGAAGCGGTCTATGGCCCGGGCCACCTTGGTCTCCAGGCCCTTCAGGACGCCTCCGGGATGCCTGTAGGTCGTGTCCCCCCGCCGCGCCTCGTATACGATGGACCCGAAGACAGCGTTGAGCTGGTCGATGTCCATCCGGTCCAGGAGCCCGTGGAAGAGGAGTTCCGTGATCTGGATCTCGTAGCCGTTGATCTTGGATGCCACCTTTCCCCGGTCCAGGAGGCCCTCGTCGTCGATGTAGCCCGCCTCCCGGAGGACCTGGATCTTGGCCACGATGGATGCCACCATCCTGCGGTGGGCCCTCTCGCCGTATTTCTTTCCCCGTTTTTCCGCCTGGAAGTGGGCGAAGGACCTCTCGTAGGCCTTCACCAGGTTGGGCCCCAGGCGGGAATAGAGATTGAGGATGGTGGAGTAGGAAAGGTTGAAGTGGGAGCGGATGGGTTCCACCTTCCCCTGGATGATGCGCTTCAGGGGGGCCTCGAAGAGGTCGTCCGTGTCCAGGATGGAGAAGACCATGCCCTCCTTGTCGATGCCCTGGCGTCCCGCCCTTCCGGCCATCTGGAGGTAGTCCCTGGTCTTCAGGAAGTCCACCGAGATCCCGTCGAACTTCCGGATCTGGTTGAAGGCCACCGTCCTGGCGGGCATGTTCACCCCCAGGGCGAAGGTCTCGGTGGTGAAGAGCATCTTGATGAGGCCCGAGGTGAAGAGGCGCTCCACGATCTCCTTGTGGATGGGGAGCATGCCGGCGTGGTGGAAGGCCATGCCCTTCAGGGCCCGGTCCCGGATGTAGCGGAGCTCCGGGTCGGATTTCCAGTCGAGCTGGTAGAGGGCGCAGATCCGGTCGAAGAGTTCCTCCATCCTCTTGCGCTCGCTTCCCGAGAGGAGGCGGCGCCTGGCGGCGTTGCGCTCGGCCTTGATCTCGCACTCCCTGCGGGAGAAGCAGAAGTAGAGGACGGGAAGGAGTTTCCTCTGCTGGATGTAGTCCAGGAGCTCCACGCTGGCCTGGTGGATCCCGCCCTGGGCCTTCCTCGGGGGCCTGCCCCTCTTGCGGTTTCCCGTGGCCTTCCGGCGGGCCGCCTGGAGCTTGGAGAGGTCGAAGACCCCCGCCGCCCTGTGGTAGAGCCTGTGGTGGAGGGGCACGGGGCGGCGCGAGCTGTGGATGATCTCCAGGTCCGCCTTGCGGATGGACCGGATCCACTCGCCGAACTCCTGGAGATTGGCCACCGTGGCGGAGAGACAGATGAACCGGATGTTCTCCGGGGCGAACATGAGGGATTCCTCCCAGACGGTGCCCCTCTCCGGGTCGTCCATATAGTGGATCTCGTCGAAGATGACCCAGGCCACGTCCTCCACCCGCTTGGGATCTTCGAAGAGGGTGTTCCTGAAGATCTCTGTGGTCATGATGAGGAGCGGGGCGTTGGGCTGGAGGGTCACGTCCCCCGTCATGAGGCCCACTTCCACCTCGGGATCGTCCCGGAAGTCCCGGTACTTCTGGTTGCTCAGGGCCTTGATGGGGGCGGTGTAGATCACCTTCTTGCCCTCCTTCAGGGCCTGGTGGATGGCGAATTCCGCCACCAGGGTCTTTCCCGCTCCCGTCGGGGCGGAGACCAGTACGGATTTTCCCTCCAGGATGGCCTGGACGGCCTTTTCCTGGAAATCGTTGAGAACAAAGCCCTTGAATTTCCTGGTCATGAGCCTGGAGAGCCTAGTGGGAGCCCCCGGGAGGAGCAAGGAAGACCTGCCTTGCAGGGTCCTTCGGCCAGGGGGTAGGATGCGGGCCGCGACGGGAAGGTCCCATCGAACGACCCATGATCCTCATAGAATCCAACCCGGGAGGCATTCCCATGGACAAAGCAACCGACCCTATCGGACTGGCCAAGATGGTGGAAAGGCGTCTCTCCCAGCTCAAGGTGACGGCCCGCCTCCTCTCCCACGAGATCGAGCTCGCTTCGGGGGAGAAGACGGTCTCCCTGGACCGTGACCTGGCGGAGAGCATCCTCACGACCCTGGAGCTCTTCATCGAGGATGCCGAAGGAGCCAAGGCCAAGGGAACGTCCGGGCCGATCCGCAAGGAGCCCGAGAAGCCCCAGGTGACGCGCCTCAACTAGTTCTCCTTCGGCCTCGCCCCGCTGGGCGGCCGGGCCGGGCGGGGCCTTTCCCCGCCCGGCCGGATGTTTGGGTGAAGGGAGGGCCTTTTGGGCGGTTGGTCCAGGGAGGGAAGGAAGGCCTTCTTCTGGGGCCTTCTCCTGGCGGGCGGGGGTCTCCTCGTCCTGGTGGGACTCCGTCTTCTCAAGGGGGCCGTGGCGGCCCGCCCGGAATACCAGGTCCTTCCCCGGGTGACCCGCCTGGAGCGGGTGCCGGCCTGGATGGGGCCCATCGGGAGGGCCCAGCTGGTCCGCCTCGTCGAAGGGGCCTTTCCCGGGCCTTTCCAGGTCTTCCAGTCCCTTCCCCTCGAGGTGGCCCTCCGGAGGATCCGGGCCCAGGGAGTGGCCCGGAAGTGCCGGGCCGAGAGGCTCCTTCCCTCCCAGGTCCGGCTCGTCCTGGAGATACCCCGGCCCGTGGCCTTCTTCCGGGACCCTTCGGGCAGGGCCCACCTCCTGGACGCCTGGGGCCGCCTCCTTCCCTTTCCCCTTTCCGGGGTGAAAGGGGCCCTTCCCTGCCTGGAGGGCCTTCCCCGGGACCCCCAGGCCCGCAAGGAGGCCTTCCGGGCGGGGGCGGCCGTGGCCTGGGAGGTGGAGCGTTCCTTCCTTCCCGCCCTGGGAGGGAAGTTTCCCTTCCTGGCGGTGGACCTCTCCAACCTGGGCTACCGCCTCCTGGCCGACGGAGAACGGGCCGAGATCCGGATCGTCCTGGCCGGGGCGGACGGCCACAGGGTGATCCTCGAGTGGGACCGGTCTCCTTTCAGCCCTTTCGGGAACATCCCCCTTTCCAAGAAGGTCGACGTGGCCCGGAAGATCCTGGCCCGCTATCCCGGCTTCGAAGGGGTCCTGGCGGCGGACCTCCGGTGGGAACTCCGATGGGACCAGTGGCTCACTCTGGCCTCGGGAAGGGAGGAGGGCCGCTGAAAAATTCCGGCCCGGTCCCCTGTTGACAAGGATGGGCCGGAAGGTATGCTCCCCCCTTCTCTTTCCAAGAAAAGATCCCTCCTTCCGGGAGGAAGGGGGAGTGTGTCTCGACCAGGAGCAAACGGCATGTGGAAGACCACCATGGCCCGCCGGGAGGAACAGGTCCGGGAGTGGTACATCGTGGACGCCTCCCGTTACCCCTTGGGCAGGATGGCCGTGAAGATCGCCCTCCGGCTCATGGGCAAGGATCGTCCCGAATGGACCCCCCACGTGGATACCGGGGCGGGGGTGATCGTCATCAACGCGTCCAAGGTCCGCCTCTCGGGAAAGAAGGCCGCCGCAAAGGTCTACCAGAGGTATTCCGGCTATCCCGGCGGCCGCAAGGAGATCCCCTTCGAGATCCAGGTGAAGCGGGATCCCGAGAAGGTGGTCCGCCACGCCGTGCGGCTCATGCTTCCCAAGACCAACCTGGGACGCCTCATGCTCAAGAAACTGAGGGTTTACCCCGGGCCGGAACATCCCCATGCGGCCCAGAACCCCAAGGAGATGGAGATCTAGCAAGGTGACGGAAGAAGAAGTCAAGACCAGTCTGGCCGACCTGGCCCCCAAGACGGAAGAGACCCAGGGTGGGGCCGAGAGCCCCGAGACCGAGCCTCTCAAGGAGATCCGGGTCAAGAAGCTTCCCGGCGGCTGGATCGCCGGGATCGGGCGGCGGAAGACCTCCGTGGCCCGGGTCCGGATCAAGGCGGGGACCGGGGCCATCGTCGTGAACGGCAAGCCCTACGACCAGTTCTTCACCCGCCTCCAGGACAGGTTGGACGTGGTCGGTCCCCTGGAAGCGGCCGGTGTTCGGGACAAATACGACGTCCATGTCCGCGTGGAAGGTGGGGGCCCCACGGGCCAGGCCGGAGCCATCCGCCTGGGCATCGCCCGGGCCCTCCGCTCGGAGAACCCCGCCCTGGAAGGCATCCTCCGGGCGGGCGGACACCTCAGCCGGGACAGCAGGATGGTGGAGCGCAAGAAGTACGGCCTCCACAAGGCCAGGAAGGCCACCCAGTACTCCAAGCGGTAGGCTCTCTTCCTTCGAAGGGAGACCCTCCGGAACGAGAGAGGCCGGGCCCGGACCCGGCCTCTCCTGCGTACGTGCCTTCCCCCTCCGGCCCGGGCGGAACTTCGCTTCCAAGGCCGGCAAACCTCCTGTAGAATGGACTTTTTGCAAGGAACGGGAGCGCGCCTATGGCAGGTCATTCGCATTGGGCCGGGATCAAGCACAAGAAGGCGGTGGTGGACGCCAAGAGGGGGAAGCTCTTCTCCAAGATCGCCAAGATGATCATCACCGCCGTCCGCCACGGGGGCCCCGATCCCGACGCCAACCTGAAGCTCAAGTACGCCATCGAGAAGGCCCGGGCCGCGAACATGCCCAAGGACAACATCGAGCGGGCCATCAAGAGAGGGTCGGGCCAGGACGACAGCCAGAACTACGAGGAGATCCTCTACGAGGGTTACGGGCCCGGCGGCGTGGGGATCCTCATGGAGATTCTTACGGACAACAGGAACCGGACCGCCCCGGAGATCCGGAAGATCTTCGAGAAGCGGGGGGGGAGCATGGCCGCTTCGGGTTCCGTCTCGTATCGGTTCGAGCGCAAGGGGCTCTTCGTCGTTGCCGCCGACGCCGTGGACGAGGACACCCTCATGGAGATCGCCCTGGAGTCGGGTGCGGAAGACCTGAAACGGGACGGTGACCAGTTCCAGATCACCAGCGACCCGGGGGACTTCATCGCCGTCAAGGGGGCCCTGGAGAAGACCCTGGGGGAGAGGGGGATCTCCCTGGTTCAGGCCGAGATCAGCTACGTGCCGAAGACCATGGTGACCGTGGACAAGGACACGGCCCGCAAGCTGATCGGCCTCCTGGAAGACCTGGAAGAGCACGACGACGTGGAGAACGCCTATACGGACGCCGATTTCCCCCAGGAGGTCCTGGACGAGCTCTCCAAGTCCTGAGAAGGGGGAACCGCGGCCTTTTTTCGGGAGGGGGTGAGAGAACGATGGCCGAAGGTGGATGGGTGGTCCTGGTCCTCCCGGAGAAGGAGGAGTTCGATCTCCTGGCGGGGCTGGTCCGGAAGGCCGGGCTCAGGGCCATCTCCTGGGAAGGCGGGCCCAGGCCGGGGGAGTCCCTGGAAGGGGAGGACACCCTGTTCGTCCTGGACACCCGCATGGGAAGGCCCAACGCCTACGAGTGGGCCCTGGCCCTGAGAGGCAAGGCCCGGACGAAGGTCCTCCTTCTCGCCGACCGGTCCATGGAGAAGGCCGCCCGTTCCCTGGCGACCTTCGCAGGGGCGGCCGTCCTCTTCCGTCCTTTCCGGGCCGAGGATTTCCTGGCCTGTCTCGGCGAGGAAGGGCCCGGCAGGGTCCGTCCCAGCACGGAGGGTCTCCTCCGGGAGAGGGAGGCCACCCTGGACCGGGAGGTCTTCTCCAAGAGGGTCCTGGAAGGGCTCTCGGGCTGGGAGGATTCCACCCAGGAACTGGTCCAGTCCCTCATGGACCCCCAGACCGGCCTCTTCCACCAGGGTTTCATGAAGCTTCGCCTCGAGGAGGAGGTGAAGAGGGCCCGGCGGTTCCACCAGGTCCTCACCCTGGTCCTCCTCCGCCTGGAGGCTCCTCCCGGCTGGAGCGGGCCTCCCCCCCTGGAACTGCTCCTTTCCCTGAGCGGCCGTCTCCTGTCGGAGACCCGGGACATCGATCTCCTGGGCCGGTGGGGAGAGGAATCCCTGGCCCTCCTCCTTCCCGGGACCCCGCCCGAGGGTGCGGCCGCCATGGTGCGGCGGGTCTTTCCCGACGCCAGGGAGCTCCTGGCCCGCTCGGGGGGATGGAAGGCTCCCGTAGGGATCGCCCAGGCTCCTTCCCCGGGCGTCGATAGGGGCCGGGACCTCCTGGCCCGGGCCTTGCAGGCCCTGGAGGAGGCCCGGACATCCCTCACATCGGAGGACCTGGTCGGCCTCTCCGGCCCCGCCGGGTGAGACCTGGGCCGGAATATCCCTTTCCTCCGGCCGAAATCCCAGGGTCGCCCACCCAACGGAGGAAACCATGTTTCGTCGGGCCGTTCGACTGCGCCAGGCCGAAGAGGCCCTGAAGCGGGGGTTCTGGGAAGAGGCCCTCCGCCTGGCCTCGGATCCCAGGATCGCCGAGCACCGGCGGGCCAGGGAGGTCCGCCGGAAGGCCCGGGAAGCCCTCCTGGATCGGGCCAGGCACCGCCTAGAGAGGGGCAACCTGGCCGGAGCCGCCAGGGACCTGGGCCGTGCCGGTGGGGACGCCACCTTGGCGGAGGATCTGAAGGCCGCCGGCGAACAGCTTCGTTCCCAGGTGGAGAGAGGGCGCTATGCCGGGGAGAGGGCCCGGTTCTTCCTTTCCGCCGGGTTGCCCCGCCGTGCCCTGGAGGAGGCCGGTGGGGAAGAGGCCGGCTGGGCCGAAGCCCTTCGGGCCCGGGCCGGGAAGGCCCTGGAGAGGGGGGAGAGGAAGGCCGGCGAGGTCCGGAACTTCCTGGAGGAGGGGAACTTGCTGGCCGCCGCCGCTGCGTGGAGGGAGCTCCTCGGGCTGGACCGGGAGAAGGCTTTGGAGGAGCCCCTGCTCCGGGCCTTCCTACGGGCCCTTTCCGCCGGCGAGGAAGAGGGGGCCGGGATCCTGGGCGCCCTGGCCGGCCTGGATCCCCTCCTCCTGGAGGAGGCCGCCTCGAGGGGGCTCCTGGATCTTCTCCTCTCCCGGGCCTTGGAGGAGGCCGGCCGCCTCCTGGGGGGAGGCCGGTTCCGGGAGGCCCTGGCGATCCTGGAGAGGTTGGAACCTCTTCCTCTTCCGGCCTCCCTGGAGGCTTCCTTCCTGGAGCTTCTCTGCTGGGCCCGGGGCCTGGATGCCGCCTCGGCGGGAAAGGCCGAAGAGGCGGCGGGGCGGATCGGGGAAGGGGCTCCCTCCAGGAGGGGGGCCCGGGCCTGGCTGGAGGAGGAGGGCTGGAAGGAGGGGGAGGGCCCGGAGGCGGGAAGGTGGCTCTCCAGGCTCCTCCCGGCTTCTCCCGGCTCGGGGGATCCCCTGGCGGAAGGGGCCCTGACCTCCCGAACGGAAGAGATCGCCCGTTCCCTCGCCCGGGAAGCCCTGGAAGCCTCGGAGGAATCCCTCCAGGAGGGTTTCCGCCTTCTCGAGGAAGGCCTCCCCAGGAAGGCCGCCAAGGCCTTCCTGGAGGTGGTTTCCTCTTCGGAGAAACGGGAGGAGGGCCTGGCCGATGCCTTCGGGCGGATCGGGATGGCCCTCTGGAAGATGGGGGCCTTCGCCTCGGCCCTGGCGGGGGCGGCGGACTCGGCCGGCCTGGCGAGGTGCCGCTCCCTCCTGGAGGAGGCCTCCGGGTTGGACCGGGAGGTCCCGGGCCTGGAGAAGGCCCGGGAGGAACTGGCCGCGGCTTCGGCCTTCCTGGAAGGGATGGAGGGGATCCCGGAAGGTGCCGGGATCGGAGTCTCGGTCAAGCGCATGGGGGGTTCCTTTCCCCTTCCGCGCCGGTCCGCACCGGCCCTCTTCCGCGCGGGGGCGGACCGCTTGAGGGAACTTTGCAGGAAGGCCCTTAGGGAAGGCGCAGCCCCGGGGGAAGTCCGGCTCCTGGGGGCGGCCAGGGAGGGCTGGGGACTTCCGGCCGACCCGGCCTTTCCCGTCCGGCCCGGGTCGGCCGAGCCGGGAGGAGGGGAGGGTCGGGGGAATCCGATGGAGGGGTTCTACCTGCGCGTCGCCGGGAGGGGGGACTTGCTGGTCCTTCCCAGGGAGAGGCTGGTCCTGGGGTCCGCCGCAGGGGGGAAGGCGGACCTGCCCGTCCTCGCCCGGCTGGGTTCGGAGGAGGTGGAGTTCACCAGGTCCCTGAGCTTCCACAGGGGGCTCTCCTTCCGCTTCCGCTCCCTCTCCGGCGCTCCCCTGGATGCGGGCGGGGAGGAGAGGGACCGGGGGGAACTGGAGGACGGCATGGTCCTCGCCGTCGGCCCCGCCTTGAAGGTCCGGTTCCGGAGGCCCGGAAGCAGGACCGCGACGGCCCTTCTCGAGTTCCCGGGGGATTTCGACGTGGAGGGTTGCCGCCGCGTGGCATGGATGAAGGTCCCCGGGTGGGACGGGGCCCTCCTCATCGGGCCCGACGAGGATGCCCATATCCGTATACCTGGGGCCGGTGAGAGGGTGGAGCTCGCCCTGGACGACAGGGGCAGGTTCCTCTTGCGGGCCTCGGAAAACATCGAGACCGACTGGGGGGATTTGGGGGCGGAGGGAATCCTGGACGGCTTCGGCAAGGTGAGGGCCGGGGGGATCCTGCTCTTTTTGGATCCCAGGTCCCCGGGTCCGGCGGAGGGAGAATAATCGCTCCCTTCCTTCGAAGTCATCCAGGTTCCTTCCCTTTGAAAGGAGAGAGCGGTCATGGGTTTCCTGGTCTTCTTCCTCTTCCTCCTCCTGCCGGCCCGGGTATCCGCCGGAGGGGACTTCGCCGCACCGGCGGAGGTCCTGGAAGTCCTTCCCGGGCCCTACCGGGGGGGGAAGGCCCTTGGGAGGGGCTTCTTCCGGGTCCTGGAGGAGGAGGTCCTCACCCTGGCTCCCGGTCCCTGGCTGGTGGAGAAGGAGGTTCGGGAGGGGTTGGAGGAGGAGGCTTCCCTGGGGCTGGAGGGGTTGGCCGAGGTTCTCGAGAGGAGGGGATTCCATCCCGCCTCACACGGTGGCGATGGGAAGGGAGTCCTCCGGCTGGTTTTTTCGGCCTTCCCCTGGGGAAGAGGCGGGTATGGTTTTCGACTTTCTTGTCCAGGTTTTCTCCAGGAGCCTCTGGAGGTGAGGATCCTTCCCGCTCCCTGGGTATACAGGGAGGATCTTCCCCCCGGGGTTTTCCGGGCCGGGGGAGAGTGGAAAGGAAGCCCCGGGGAGGCCCTGGCCTCGGCCCGGGAGAAGGCCCGGGCGAGGGTGCTCTCCCTCCTGGAGAGGTCTCTGCCCTGGCGTCCCTGGAAGGGGACCTTCCTGGGGAGCCTCACTCTGGAGGGCCTGGAGAGAAGGAGCTTCCTCCAGCGCCGGAACGGGCCGGCCGGGCCGGCCTGGAAGGCCTGGGTGCTTTGGAATCGGGACGGGAAGGTCCTGGCCCGGGCCCGGAAGGGCCTGGGAAGGGCCGACCGGACCTGGCTTCTCAGGCTGGGCTGGGCCGCCGCCGCCGCCCTGGGAGCCTGGCTGCTGGCCCTGAGGCTGGATTGGGCTACAAAGGGGTATTTCACTTTTCGAATCCAGGCCTTGTCGTTTCTGGCATGGCTCGGGCTATGCGGAGCCTTCTGGCTCGTGGTATGAAGAGGGGGGGAGGTGCTGGTCGAGGATGCCGTCGTGACTCAACCTGACTGGGAACACTTCTACCGCCACCTGAGGGAGCCCGGCTTCCTGGAGGGCTACCAGATCCTGGGCCTTCTCGGCCACGGGACCTTCGGCGTGGTCTACAAGGCGAGGAAGCTCTCCGTAGGGCGACCCGTGGCGGTGAAGTTCCTCAAGGTGGACGACCCCGTCACCGGCGAGGCGGTGATGAGGGAGCTGGGTTCCCTGGAGTACCTGGCCCAACTGGACCACCCCAACCTGGTGAGCATCGAGGACCAGGGCTCGGTGGACGGGATCCCGTACATCGTCATGGGTTACGCCGGGGAAGAAACCCTCGCCCTGAAGCTCGGCGAGGAGGGACCCCTTCCCCCGGCCGAGGCGGCGGGCCTCCTGGCCCAGGTCTGTTCCGGCGTCCAGGCCCTCCACGACCACGGTTTCGTCCACTTCGACATCAAGCCGGCCAACATCTTTCTCAAGGGGGGGCGGCCCAGGCTGGGAGACTACGGCCTGGCCAGGCTCATCACCGCCACGCGGAGAACCCTCTCCTTCGGCAGGGGGACCCCCCTCTACATGGCCCCCGAGCTCCTGGACAGGAAGGGGGACGAAAGGTCCGACATCTACTCCCTGGGGGTGGTGCTCTTCGAGACGGTCACGGGGAAGCCTCCCTTTTCCGGGGAATCGGAATGGGAGGTCATGCGGAAGCACGAGAAGGAGCCCCTTCGTTTCCCCCGGGGATTTCCCAAGAGTCTCAGGCCCGTCGTCTCCCGGGCCATGGCAAAGAAGCCGGGGGACCGTTATTCCTCGGCCTCGGAGATGGGGTCGGCCCTGGTCCGGGCCGGTGCGGACCTTCCCCTCTACGCCTTTTCCCGGAAAGAGGCCTCCGGGAAAGGAAGTGGCGGGACCAGGGTCGGGAGGAAGAAGGGAGCGGGCGGAAAGGGGAGGAAGGCAGCCGTGGAAGGGCCCTTTCCAGGGGAGGAGGGCGGGGGTGAGAGGGAGGAGGCGCCGGGCTTCCTGGACTGGTTCCTCGGCCTCCCGGGGAGGCTCCTCAGGATCACCTTCAAGTTGAGTTTCAGAATCTTCGGTTTCGCCCTGGAACTCTTTGTCCTGGTCTTCGTCTTGAGTATCCTCATCCGGGTGCTGGGACGCGTCCTGGAGAGTCTTTTCAAGATTACATTCTGATGGAACGAGCATGACCTCCCTCGAGGAAAGGATCCGCCTGCTCCAGGCCGGCGACGAGAAGGCCTGGGAAGACCTGGTCAGGGAGTTCTCCCCCCAGCTCTTCCGGTACTTCCTGTGCCACCTGGGACCGGGGGAGAAGGATACGGCCGAGGACCTGGTCCAGGAGACCTTCACCGGCGCCCTCCAGGCCATCGGGAGGTTCAAGCTGGAGTATACCCCGGCCCAATTCCTCTTCGGTATCGCCCGGAACAGGCTTGTGGACCTGATCCGGAAGAGGAAGCACAGGGAGGTTCTTCTCCCGGCCACCCCTCCCGACGAGAGCGAATCCTCCAGCCAGGGAGGCTTCCTGGGCCGTTTTCCCTCGGAGAGGCGTTCTCCCGCGGAGAGCGCCCTCGCCTGGGAGGAGAACCTCCGCAGGAGGAAGGCCCTGGCGGCTTGCCTGAAGAAGCTCGTGGAGACACTTTGGGAGAAGGGCGAGTTCGAGCAGCTCAAGGTCCTGGAGTTTCTCCTGGTCCTGGGAGGAAAGAACAAGGACGCGGCCCGCCTTTTCCATGTGGGGAGCGAGAGGGCCGTGGCGGGAATCAAGTTCCGGGCCCTTGGAAAGGTCCGGGACTGCCTTCGCGAGAAGGATCCCGCCCGGACCCTCTTTCCCGGGCTCTGGGCGCCGGGAGCGATGTAGGAGGCCCGGATGGAAAGAGAGGAAAGGGACAAGGTCTTCGAACAGGACGTGGCCCTCATCTGGAGGGAGGAGCGGGTCTCCTGCCCCCACGAGGACCTCCTTCGGGCCTGGGTGGAAGGGGGTCTGCCCCCGGGGCCGGCCGGTTTCGTCTCCTTCCACGTCGAGACGGGCCGGTGCCCCTGGTGTTCCTTGAAGGTCCAGGAGATCCGGGAGTCCCGGGAGGGGAGGCCCCTTCCCAGGGAAGAGCTGGATTCGGCCACCGAGAAGGCCCTCCGGTCCACCTTCCTGGGGCTCAAGGGCAGGTAGCCTTCCCCGCCACGTCCATCCGGAGTGACGGAAACCTCGGCGGAACGCCCCCCCGTCCCGTTTTTTTCTGTTCCTTACGGAATCTTTTCCTCATTGGAACGTAATCCCCCTTGTGGCAAACGAAGGCAAGTTCCTTGGAAGTGCACAAGGGAGGACGACCATGTTCAAGTTGTTCAAGTGGGTCGCCGGGACAGCCCTGGCGGGGGCCCTGGGGCTCTACCTGGTCTTCGGGACCAGCGCTCCGAGTTACCTGGGCACGGCCCTGGGCGCGGCGAGGCGGACCGTGAAGGAGGCCATTCCGATCCAGTTCGAGATCCGGCGGTCGGAAAGGCTCATCAGGGAGATCGACCCCCAGATCCACTCCTGCCTCAGGGACGTTGCGGCGGGAGAAGTGGAGTTGGAGGATCTCCAGGAGGACATCGTTCTCCTGGAGCGGCGGAAGAAGGACCTGGAGGCCCGGGTCCTCCGGCGGAAGAGACTTCTGGAATCGGACAGAGCCGTCTACTACGTGGCCGGACTGAGGATGGGACGGGAGAAGGTGGTCCGTGACCTGGGCAGGGTCTTCGAGGAATACAAGAATTGCGTGTCCCTTCTCCAGGGAAAGCGAAGGCTTTTGGAAGGACAGAAGAGAGCCTTGGAGGCGGCACGGCGCAAACTTTCCGCCGTCCTCGCGGAGAGGGCCCGTCTCAAGGACATGCTGAAGAGCCTGAAGGCCCAGAAGAGGCAGGTCGACGCCCTGGCGGCCCAGTCCCGCAAGTTCGACCTGGACGACTCGGCCCTGGTCCAGGCCAGGGAGGCACTGAAGGAGGTGAAGAAGCGCCTGGACGTGGCACAGAAAATGCTGGAAGCCGATTTCCTGGACATGGACGTCCTGGAACCCCGGGAGGAAGGGGCCGGAAAGACCGAGGAGATCCTGGCGGAAGTGGACCGATGGTTCTCCGGCGGGAGGAAAGAACCTTCCTGCCGGACCGCAGAGGAGAGAATCCGGAAGTTGAAGGGACGGGCCGGGAAGAAGGAGGAAGACGTCCGGTCCCCCGGAAGGAGGAATTGCCCGGGAAAGGGAGCATTCCTTCTGGATACCCACCCACGGGACTAGGGGAAGGAGGGTACCATCCTCACGAAGGCCCGGAGGATCTCCTCCGGGCCTTCCTTTTCAGGGAACCCCAGGCAGGGCCAAAGGTAGAAGAACCGCAGAACCGTCAACCCGGAAGACGAGGAGTGCCCGGCACTGGAGCCACTCCCCTGGCGTCTCGGGCTTCGATTTCATCGTCAGCCCCTGCCGGCGGGGAAGACTGTTCGAAGAACAGGATTCCCCGACGTCAGGGGAGTGGGTGGGAGTTCGAAGGGTTTTTTGTGGCGCTTTCGTTGCTGGTGCCAATCAGGGGATGGTCGAGGTGACGAGAGGTTGGTGGCCCGGTCTCAGGGGAGTTTGTTTCTTCTTCTCTTTTCTTTCGAAGAAGGGGATTTTTTTGTTTTCTTTTCAGGGCGGGCGAAGCCGAGCCCTGGCGTCGGGGGCTGGGTTACGGTGCTGAGTGGTTGTTGCTTTTCAACCATAGCCCTTTTCAAGTTGTTCCTCAGGGGCCGGGCCGAGCCCGGCCCCTGTACGCCGAGCAAGCCGATTTTTTGAGAAGAAAGAAAACGGAGATGCGCAACGTCTCCTTTTGAAACACTCTTGGAGCCCACCACCCCCGCCCAACCGCCCGATTCGTCAGGCCTCCAGGTCCATGGGTCACCCTTTTTTCAGGGGGGATTTCACATGGGTGGCGTTCGATTCTGTCGTGATTAGTGACGCTTTCGATTCTGCTGCCACCTCCCGGACGTCCTCGTCACGGTCTTCGACCGTGACTCGGCCGGCCGGGGCTGACGTTTTTTTCCAACGTTAGCCCCTGCCGGCGGGGAAGACTGTTCGAAGAACAGGATTCCCCGACGTCAGGGGAGTGGGTGGCAGTTCGAAGTGTTTTTTGGGGTGCTTTCGTTGTTGCTGCCACTCCCCGGACGTCCTCGGTCTGGTCTTCGACCAGACCTCGGCCAGCCGGGGCTGACGAGGGGGGGCGACGTCAGGGGGAGCAGGTGTTGTCAGCCCTCTGAGCCCTTCCAACCATAGCCCTTTTCAAGTTGTTCCTCAGGGGCCGGGCCGAGCCCGGCCCCTGTACGCCGAGCAAGCCGATTTTTGTTAGAAGAGAATAAGAAGTGGGTTCTTGGGGGGTGCGGCTTCTTCTTTTCCGATTCACGGAATCCGAAATCCGAAACAAACTCTTTCATTCTCCTTGCGAATAACCTCTTGACGGG
>CAZLQD010000009.1:0-20703 GCA_964561605.1 uncultured Planctomycetia bacterium | reverse complement strand
CCCATACCAAACCAAGAACACACACACTTCCCCTGACGTCGGGCATGTTGCGGCCCTCCGGGCCGCACATACCCGCCGGCAGGGGCTAACGGGGTAAAGGCCAGGGGCTGACGAATATTTCTTTCATACGTCAGCCCTGGTTTTTCATACGTCAGCCCCGGCCGGCCGAGTCACGGTCGAAGACCGTGACGAGGACGCCCGGGGAGTGGCTACCCCCCCGAACCCCACACCAAACCAAGAACACACACACTTCCCCTGACGTCGGGCATGTTGCGGCCCTCCGGGCCGCACATACCCGCCGGCAGGGGCTAACGGGGTAAAGGCCAGGGGCCTAGAGGCTCCGGCCCGAGGCGAGGATCTTCTTCAGGCGGGCCTCCAGGCGAGCGGCGACCTGGGGGTGCTTTTCCAGGAGGTTCTTCGACTCCCCTGGGTCGGCTTCCAGGTCGTAGAGCTGGTAGGGCTTGGACCAGGGTCTGCTCTTGGGAAGGCCTCTTCCTCCCGAGCCCCGCCCGGCGATGAGCTTCCACTTCCCTTCCCGGATGGCGAAGGTGCCGTTGATGGAGTGGTGGATCACTGGGGGCCGCTTCCACTCCTTCTCCCGGCCCAGGAGCAAGGGCAGAAAGGAGAAGCTGTCCTCTCCCGCCCCCTCCGGAAGGGGCCCGCCGGTGACTTCCGCCGCCGTGGCCATCAGGTCCCCCAGGCAGATGGTCTTGTCGCAGACCGTGCCGGGCTTCACCTTGCCGGGCCAGCGGACCAGGAAGGGCTCCCTGTGCCCCCCTTCCCAGATGTCCGCCTTGGTCCCCCGGAAGGGCCCGTTGGGACGGTGATGCTTGGAAAGAAAGCCCTGGATTCCCGGAACCTTCAGGTGGTCCAGGAGTTCCCCCGTCTCGGGGTCGTGCCTGATATATCGTTTAGGGCATCCCGGAGAGTCGACGAGGAACATGAAGGATCCGTTGTCGCTGGACACGATGAAAAGAGTGTCCTCCTCCAGGCCCGTCCGGGCAAGGACGTCCATGACCCTGCCCACGGCCCCGTCGGTGTGCATCACATGATCCCCGTAATCCCCGAGCCCCGACTTCCCCTTGTATTCGGGAGTGGGGATTACCGGCTTGTGGGGCGAGGTCAGGGCGAAATAGAGAAAGAAAGGTCTTCCGTCCTTCTCTCGGGCCCGCTCCCGGATGTAGTCCACAGCCTTGTCCGTCAAGTGGTCCAGGGTCTCGATGGGCTTGAAGTCGGGGGCGATGGGACCTCTCCTCAAGAAAGCCGGGAACCTGGACCCCGGGAATTTCCGGTTCGGCACTTCGGTGAAACGGTCGTTCTCGATGTAGACGTAGGGAGGAAAATCCAGGGAAGCGGCTATCCCGTAGAAATACTCGAAGCCCAGCGTGTTGGGGCCGTTCCGGATCCTGCCTTCGTAATCCACGGGACCCCGGTTCTTCCCGCCCTTCCGGGGAAAGTCCATACCCAAATGCCACTTGCCGATGCAAGCCGTGTGGTATCCCCTCTCCCCGAGAAGGCGGGCCACGGTCATGCGCTCCGGTTCGACCAGGTGGGAAGAGAAACCGCTCAGGACGCCCCTTTTCAACCGGGAACGCCAGCAGTAACGACCCGTGATCACTCCGTAACGCGTCGGCGTGCACACAGCCGAACCCGAGTGGGCGTCGGTGAAACGCATCCCCTGGCGGGCCAGCTTGTCGAGATTGGGAGTGGGGATCCGGGAAGCCGGGTTGTCGGCATGCAGGTCCCCCCAGCCCATGTCGTCGGCCAGGAGGAAGACGATGTTGGGATGCTTCCTCCGGTCCTTCCTCCCCGGAGCGCCCCCCTTCCTTTCCGGAACCCGGCAACCCTCCAGGGCGAAGGCCCCCGTGGAAGCCAGGGTCCAGGCGAGCATCTCCCGCCGGTCCATTCTGGATGATGAAACCATTCGCACCGCTCCTTCGGCCTCTCCCCCCTCCTCTCCCGTGCGCCCTCCACCCCGATGGAGGGGGAAGAACGGCAGGGTTGCCACGCCAGGGAGCGGTCCCCGATCGTAGGAAATCCGGAAGGCCCTGCCAACGGGGGATTGATCGCCTTCTCCCGGGTGGTCTACTAAGGAGTGCGGCCCTCACCAAGGAGGCGGGAACGTGAACCACCAGCTCTGCCAGATGTGCCACAAGAACCCCGCCACGGTGCATGAGTACATCGTGGCCGAGAAGAAGGAGAACCACCTCTGCGAGGAGTGCTACCGCAAGCTCTACCAGCAGGAACTTACACCGGTGATCAAGCTGGAGATCCTCCAGAAGCTCCTCTTCCCCGGCGGGATCCAGGAAAAAGAGGGCCGCAAGCGCAAGGAGCTGGTCTGCCCCTCCTGCGGGATGCGCCTCAGTGAGTTCAAGCGCCTGGGCCGTTTCGGTTGCCCCGAGTGCTACTCCGCCTTTGCCAAAGTCCTGGACCAGATCCTTGAGAGCATCCACGACGCCAGCCGCCACGAGGGGGCCAAGCCGGCCCAACCGGAGGAAACTCTCTCCACCCCCGGGGTTTTCCGGATGAAGCGGGCCAAGCTCCAGCGGGCCCTCCAGGAGGCGGTGGAGGCGGAGCGCTACGAAGACGCGGCCCGCCTGAGAGACGAGCTCAAGGCCCTGGAAGAAGAAGAGGAGGCCCGCAAGCGCGCCGGCCGTGGCGGTGGAGGAGAATCGTGATCCCGACCCTGCTTTCCCACGGCGAAGGAGAGTGGCTCCAGGCCACGGGCCCCGAGTCGGACGTGGTGATGAGCACCCGGATCCGCCTGGCCCGCAACGTCCAGGGCTACCGGTTCAGCACCAAGATCGAGCCCCAGGAGGCGGAGGAACTCCTGGGCTTCCTGGAAGAGAAGATCCGGGCACTACCGGGGAGGAACTTCCTCTGGGCCGACCTCAGGCAACTGGGGCCCATCGAGCGGCAGGTCCTGGTGGAACGACACCTGATCAGCCGGGAGCACGCCGCCCAGGACGGCCCCAGGGGAGTGGCCGTGGAGCCCGGGGAACGGCAGGGGATCATGGCCCTGGAGGAGGACCACCTCAGGATCCAGGTCCTCCTTTCGGGCCTGGACGTGGAAAAGGCCTGGGAAGAGATGACCCGCCTCGTCTCGGCCCTCTCCGAGGAGATCCCCTTCGCCTGGGACGATCGCTACGGTTACCTGACGGCCTGCCCCACCAACGTGGGCACGGGCTTGAGGGTTTCCGCCATGCTCCACCTTCCCGGCCTGGTCATCTCCAGGCAGATCGAGAAGGCCAACCAGACGGCCCAGAAGATCCACATGGCCGTCCGGGGCCTCTACGGCGAGGGCTCCCGGCCGGCGAGCGACCTCTTCCAGATATCCAACCAGGTGACCCTGGGGCGGACGGAAGAGGACCTTTGCACGGAATTCCGGGAGGTCGTGGAGAAGATCGTCTCCTGGGAGAGGGAGACCCGGAACCAACTCCTCAAGGAGAGGAGGACCGAGCTGGAGGACCAGGCTTCCCGGTCCCTGGGCATCCTGGAGCGGGCCCGGACCATGACCTCCGAGGAGGCCCTCCAACACCTCTCCAGGTTGCGGCTGGGGATCCACCTCGGCCTTGTGAAGGACCTTTCCCTGGCCAAACTCAATCGTATCTTCCTTTGGGTGCAGCCCGGACACCTGCAGGCCGAGGCGGGAAAGGCCCTGGATCCCCAGGAAAGGGACATCCTCCGGGCGGAGAAGTTGCGGGAACTGATGCCCTGAAGCCCGGCGGCTCACCGGCCCTCGGGGACCTTCCCCGGGCCGCCGGAGGTAAACCTGGGCCGGATGGATGGACGAAGGTAGAAGAGGCCTTCCCCTTGGGCGGCGAAGGACGCCCCGACCCTGAAATTCACGGAGATCATGGACATGTTCGACCGCTTCACCGACCGCGCGAAGAAGGTGATGACCCTGGCGCGCCAGGAGGCCACCAGGTTCAACCACGAATACATCGGCACCGAGCACATCCTCCTGGGCCTGGTCCAGGAGGGCAGCGGGGTGGCGGCCACGGTTCTCCGGAACCTGGGCGTGGATCTCGACAAGATCCGCCAGGAGGTGGAGAACATGGTCAAGCAAGGCCCGCCAACCACCACCATGGGCCAGCTCCCCTTCACCCCCAGGGCCAAGAAAGTCCTGGAACTCTCCATGGAGGAGGCTTCCAGCCTGGGGCACAACTACGTCGGGACGGAGCACCTCCTTCTCGGCCTCATCAGGGAGAACGAGGGCATCGCCGCCCAGGTCCTGATGAACCTGGGAGTCAAGCTTGAGAGCGTCCGCGAGGAGGTCCTGGAATTCCTCGGCGCCGATCCCACCCAGGACGAGGACGAGGCCGGTCCCCTGGGGGGGACGGAGTCTTCCCCCCGGGGGGGCAAGTCCAAGACCCCCGCACTGGATTCCTTCGGCCGGGACCTCACCGAGCTGGCCCGTGAAGGGAAGCTGGACCCGGTGATCGGCCGCCACGCCGAGATCGAAAGGGTCATCCAGATCCTTTCCAGGCGCACCAAGAACAACCCGGTCCTCCTGGGCGAGGCCGGCGTGGGCAAGACGGCCATCGTGGAGGGCCTGGCCCAGGCCATCGTCAAGGGGGACGTGCCCGACACCCTCCGCCACAAGCGGATCGTCGTCCTGGACCTGGCCATGATGGTGGCGGGCACCAAGTACCGCGGCCAGTTCGAGGAGCGCATCAAGGCCGTCATGACCGAGGTGCGCAAGTCCAAGGACGTGATCCTCTTCATCGACGAGCTCCATACCCTGGTGGGCGCCGGCGGAGCCGAGGGGGCCATCGACGCCAGCAACGTCCTCAAGCCCGCCCTCTCCCGGGGCGAGGTGCAGTGCATCGGCGCCACCACCATGGACGAATACCGCAAATACATCGAAAAGGACGGCGCCCTGGAACGGCGGTTCCAGACCGTCATGGTGGAGCCTCCCTCCAGGGAGGAGGCCGTGGAGATCCTCAAGGGGCTCAGGGACAAGTACGAGGCCCACCACAGGGTGCGTTACACCGACGAGGCCCTGGAGGCGGCGGTGGATCTCTCCATGCGCTACATCAACGGCCGGTTCCTCCCCGACAAGGCCATCGACGTGATGGACGAGGCCGGTGCCAGGGTCCGCCTCCAGAACATGACCCCTCCTCCCGACCTCAAGGAGATGGACGAGGAGATCGCCCGCCTGGAGAAGGAGAAGGAAGAGGCCGTGGCCAACCAGGACTTCGAGCGGGCCGCGGCGTTGCGGGACCAGGCCCACCAGCTCCGCAAGAAGAAGGAGACCATCCAGAAGGAGTGGCGCGAGAAGGAAGCCCAGAAGGAAATGGGCGGCGAGGTGGACGTGGAGGTCATCTCCGAGACGGTCTCCAAGATGACCGGGATCCCCCTCACCAGGATCAGCAAGGGCGAGGCCGAGAGGCTCCTCTCCATGGAGGAGGAACTCCGCAAGGAGGTGGTCCACCAGGACCGGGCCATCCACGCCATCGCCCGGGCCGTGCGCCGGTCCAGGTCGGGTCTCAAGGACCCCAGGAGGCCCATGGGCTCCTTCATCTTCCTGGGCCCCTCGGGGGTGGGGAAGACGCACCTCAGCAAGTGCCTGGCCAAGTTCATGTTCGGTGACGAGGACGCGATCATCCAGATCGACATGTCCGAATACATGGAGAAGCACAACGCCTCCCGGCTCGTCGGCGCGCCTCCCGGCTACGTGGGCTACGAGGAAGGCGGCCAGCTCACCGAGAAGATCCGGCGCAGACCCTACGCGGTGGTCCTCCTGGACGAGATCGAGAAGGCCCATTCCGACGTATTCAACATGCTCCTCCAGATCATGGAGGAAGGCCGGCTCACCGACTCCTTCGGCCGCCACATCGACTTCAAGAACGTGATCCTCATCATGACCTCCAACGTGGGGGCCAACCTCATCCGCTCCAGCGGAGGCCTCGGCTTCGTCCAGAAGACGGAGGAGCAGACCTACGAGAAGATGAAGGAGATGCTCATGTCGGAGGTGGAACGCCACTTCCGGCCCGAGTTCCTCAACCGCGTGGACGAGATCATCGTCTTCAACAGCCTCACCAAGGAGGACCTGCAGAAGATCGTCCACATCGAGATGAAGAAGGTCCTGGACAGGCTCGCCGAGAGGGGAGTGGGAATGGTCCTCACCGACGAAGCGGTGAACCTCCTCATCGAGAGGGGCCACCACATGGAGTACGGCGCCCGGCCGCTCAGGAGGGCCATCGAGAGGAACATCGAAGACCCCCTGGCCGAAGAGATCCTGCGGGGGACCTTCAAGGAAGGAGACGTGATCGAGGCCTACGTGGAAGAGGGGAGCATCAAGTTCCGCAAGGCGGCCAAGAAAGATCCCGTGGAGAGCGGCGCCAAGGACACCTGAGGTTTTTTCCCCCTTCGAAGGCGGGGAAAACAGGATTCCCGAAAGGAACGGAAACCGGGAGGACCTCCCAGGAGGCCTCCCGGTCCTTTTACCTCCCCCCTCAGTCTCCCAGGAGCAGGTTCCCCGCCCAGGGGATGCGGGAGCGGACGACCTTTGCCAGGAGGATGGGCACCCAGACCCCGGCAAGGAAATCCAGCACGATCGTCAGGGGCGTCCCTCCCAAGAAACCCGGAGAGTGCCAGTAGACGAACCCAAGGGCGTCCAGGACGAAGACATGGACCAGGTAGATCGTGAAGGCGTTCTTGCCGGCCGATCTCAGCCAGCCCTTGGAGACCCACCCTTTCCTGCCCCGCTCGAGAACCCAGAAGATGGCCAGGAGGGAGAAGGGGAGGGAAAAGAACTTCCAGTGGGAATAGCCGAAAAGCATGGACCGCATGAACTCTCCGGTCCCCCGCATTTCGTTTATCAGAAAAGACGTCTCTCCCACGAGAAGAACCGCGGAGACGGCCAGGAGCGCCCCCAGGACGGCGGGCTTGAAGGACTCCAGGACGGCCTTGAGCCTTCCCGGGTACAAGCCGGCCCAGATCCCCAGGACGACATAGAAGATCAGGGAGGGAAAATAGCAAAGCGGATACCCGGCGCTGTTCCATCCCAGGGCGGAATTGTAGTTCCAGGCCGATATCGAAAGATTCAACAAGACTCCGGCCCAAAGGGCCGGGACCGGCCGCTTCTTCACCAGAGGCACCAGCCAGGGTGCAAGGAGGTAGTACTGAAGAAGGAGCACGATGAACCAGTACGGCGCCACCGTATCCCCCTCCCTGAGGAGCCTGAGGAACGAGAGAAGGCTCCAACCCTCCCCCTTCCTCCAGGAAAGCCCCCATGCCACGAGCGACCAGAAGAGGTAAGGCAGGAGGAGCTTCTTCACCCTTTCCCAGACAGCCTTCCCCCCGTGCGGGGAAAGGGCGAGGAAGTGGCCCGACAGGAAGAGGAAGAGAGGGACGGCAAAGGAGCTCAGCTCGTGAAGAGCGCTCCAGAAGGGAGTGGGAAGGAAAAAGAGGCCGAGCCAGGCCTTACCCTTCGCCGCATCCGGGTGCCAGGAGAAGGTCCGGACCTGGTAGTAGACCACGGCGTGGGTGAAGACCACCGCAAGGATGGCCGCCCCTCTCAGGTTCGGGAAGACCTTCCAGAGGGGAAGGAGCCTTCCCCCCTGTCTCGTTTTTCCTTCCTTTTTCTCGACCTCCGCCATGGCAGGATCCCTTTCTCCACCCCGGTTCCAGGCTCCTTCTTTCAAGGCATTCGGCCCAGGAGGAGTAAGGTCCGGAACGGCCCCACGCCTCACCCCCCGGCCAGGGGGTAGACACCTTTCTCCTTCACCGTCTCGTAGAGGACCTGCACGTTCTCCACGGGGGTTCCGGGCTGGACGTTGTGGATGGTGTTGAAGACGAAGCCACCGCCCCGCCCGAAGATCCGGATCCTCTCCTCCACCTCCCTCCGCACATCCTCGGGAGTCCCGAAGGGGAGGGTCTTCTGGGTGTCCACCCCTCCCCCCCAGAAGACCAGGGCCTCACCGAACTCGGCCTTCAACTCCCGTGGATCCATTCCCTTGGCCGAACACTGGACGGGGTTGAGGATGTCGAAGCCGGCCTCGATGAAATGGGGGATCAAGGGTCTCACCCCGCCGCAGGAGTGGATGAAGGTCTTCCACTTCGTTTTCGCGTGGACCCAGTCGTTGAGGCGCTTGTGGAAGGGCTGGAAGAGCTCCTTGTAGGTCTCCACCGAAAGGAAGGGGCCCCTCTGGGTGCCGAAATCCGTCCCCGTGAGCATCACGGCCGTGACCTTGTCCCCCAGGGCCCCATGGAGGGTCTCCAGGTTCCCCAGGGCGATCTCGCACTGGCGGGAGAAGAGCTCCTTCAGGAATTCCGGCCTGGCCTTGATACTCATGTACCACTCGGCGATGTCCCGGATTCCCTTCGGGTATTTGAGCCAGGGAGCGGGCACCAAGGCGATGTCCCCGAATCCCGTCCCCGGAGCCACGAGCATGATCGCCTTGTCCGTCTCCCCGTGGAGCCTCTCCACCTCCCTCCGGAAATGCTCCACCTCGCCTTCCTCCAGGGGACCGAACTCCTCGAGGTTGTCCTCCACGGAGAGATTCTCTTCGTCGATGGGAGGCTGCCGCACGATGGCGTCGAAGTAGACGCCGCCCTTGGGCATCCGCCCGCTCGGAGGAGCCGACTTGTCGCCTTCGGGGTATTGGAGGAGATCCCCGTCCGGACCGGGCTCGGTGTTGAACTTCCCGGGGACCAGGACCGGGGTGCCGTCGAAGGTGGTCCAGGGCTTCCACCCCTCGTTGCGGAAACCGAACATGGTCTTCGTGGAATGCACCCCCACGACGTCCACGCCAAGGGCATCCTGGAGATCGGGGTCCACAACCCCGAGCATCTGGTAGGGATCCCAGACCTTCACGGGAGTCCCGGGCGGGTCCAGACCGAGGGCCTGGCGGAGGGCGTAAACCACGCTCACGTGCATCCCCGTCACAGGCGTGGCCCCCAGGTCCAGGGGAAGTCTGTCGGGTTCCTTGTGGGCGAGGGCGATCTCCACCCTCTCGCGGGAAGTGAGCATGGCTGGACCTCCAGGTCGGCTTTTCCTTTTAGGTTCGGGGCCTTGGAAAAGAATTGCAAGGTTTCCCTTGTCCCTCCGAGCCTTCCGGCCGGAAACTGCCCCTTCCCGAAACGGAGGTTTTCCCATGACCGGACGGACCCTCTCCCGAAGAGACTTCCTGGGCATCCTCTCAACGACGGGAGCCGCCGCCCTGGCCTCCTGCTCCCTTCCCGGAGGAAAGCCGGACCGGCCGCCGGAGAGGCCCAACATCCTCTGGATCACCTCCGAGGACAACGGTCCCTTCCTGGGATGTTACGGTGATCCCCTGGCCACCACCCCGAACCTGGACCGCCTCGCCTCGGAAGGAATCCTCTACGAAAACGCCTTCGCCACGGCCCCGGTCTGCGCCCCCGCCCGTTGCACCATCATCTCCGGAATGTACCCCACGTCTCTCGGCACACAACACATGCGGAGCAAGGAGCCCGTGCCCTCCTGGGTCCCCTTCTTCCCCAAGCTGTTACGTCAGGCCGGTTATTACTGCACCAACTGCCTCAAGAAGGACTACAACATGGCCGAGCCTGCCGGGGTCTGGGACGAGTCCGGCCGGAAGGCCCACTACAAGAACCGCCCCCCCGGAAAGCCCTTCTTCGCCGTCTTCAACCTCACCGTGAGCCACGAGAGCAGGATCCACCGCCCGGCGAAGCGCCTCCGGCACGACCCTGCGGAATTCCGCCTCCCCCCCTACCAGCCCGACACCCCGGAGATGCGCCACGACTGGGCGCAATACTACGACAAGGTCGAGAAAATGGACCGGCAGGCCGGGGCGATCCTGGCCGAACTGGAGAGGGAGGGCCTGGCGGGGGAGACCATCGTCTTCTACTACTCCGACCACGGCGGAGTCCTCCCCAGGAGCAAACGCTTCTGCTACGACTCGGGACTCCACGTCCCGATGATCGTCAGGTTCCCCGAAAGATTCCGCTCCCTCGCCCCGGCCCCGCCTGGAAGCCGCCTGGACCGGGTCGTGAGTTTCGTGGACCTGGCCCCCACCGTGCTGAGCCTGGCCGGGGTCCCCATCCCGGACCGCATGCAGGGTAGAGCCTTCCTGGGAAGGGCCGCCGCTCCTCCCAGGGTATACGCCTTCTCCTTCCGCGGAAGGATGGACGAGCGCTACGACATGGTGCGGACCGCCAGGGACACCCGTTTCCGCTACATCAGGAACTTCATGCCCCACCGGATCTACGGCCGCCACATCGACTACCTCTGGAAGGCGCCCTCCATGCGCTCCTGGGAAAGGGAGTGGAAGGCGGGACGGTGCGACCCGGTCCAATCCGCCTTCTGGCAGCCCAAGCCCCCCGAAGAGCTCTACGACACCGAGGCCGATCCCTGGGAGGTCAAGAACCTCGCCGGTGACCCCCGCCACAGGGAGGTGCTCCAGAGGATGCGCGGAGCCTGCCGGGAATGGATGCTGAAAATGCGGGATACCGGTCTCATCCCGGAAGGCCTCCTCTTCGAGTGGGCGGCCGGGAAGACTCCCTGGGAGATCACCCACTCCCCACGCTTCCCGATGGAGGAGGTCCTCCGGGCCGCCTGGATCTCCACGGAGCGGAACCCCCGCCGCCTTCCGGAGATCCGGGCCCTCCTCTCTTCCGGGAACCCGGTCCTGCGTTACTGGGGGGCCGTGGGATTCCTGGTCCTCGGCCGGGCCGCCCGTAAGGCCGCCCCCTCCCTGGAGCCCCTTCTCTCGGATCCCGTGCCCGACGTGAGGATCACCGCCGCGGAGGCCCTCTGTGTCCTGGGCCGGCCCGAAAGAGGACTCCCCCTGCTCGAGAAGGAACTCTCCGACCCCAATCCCTGGGCGGCCCTCCACGCCGCCGATTCCCTGGACTGCCTGGGAGACTCGGCCCGGCCCGTCCTCCCGGCCATGGAGAAGGCCCTCCGCCGGGGGAAGGGCCACTACCTCCTGCGGGCCCTGAGATGGACCGTCCGGAACCTCCGCGACGCCCCCCGGTGAAGGCACCATCCCCAGACCCCTCCCCGATGAAGATCGGCATCGAGGTGGAGATCCTGGCCCGGCCCAGGCCGACGGGCGTGGAAAGGGCCCTCCGCTTCTGGCTGGAAGGGCTCGCCCGGTTTCCCGGCGTGGAGGTCACGGCCTTCTTCAAGACTCCCGGGACGGACCTTCCCCCAGGCATCCGCCCCCGCCCCCTTCCCTCCCCACTCCCCCTCTTCCTCTGGAGGGAGACCCTCCTTCCCAGGGCCCTTGCCGCAGAAGAGGTGGATCTCTTCCTCTCTCCCGTGGCGGCCTTCCCGTTGCGCTCCCCCGTTCCCACAGCCGCAACGATCCACGAGCTCCCCTGGATGGAAGAGGGCGTTCCTTCCCCCCCCCTCGTCCAAAGGGTCCGGGCACGCCTGGCCCTGAAGAGGGCCACCCTGGTCCTGGCGGTCTCGGCCGCCACGGCCGGGCAATGCCTGGAGTTCGCCGGGAAGGAAGGCTTCGAGCCCCGCCCGATCCGGGTCGTCCGCCACGGCTTCCCCGCGCCTCTCCCCCCGGAGAGGGTCGAACCTACGGAAAACCGCAAACCATTGGTAGTCGGCGTCTCCGCCCCCCGGCCCAGGAAGAACCTCCCCGCCTGGATCGAAGGTTTCGCCCTTGCAGCCGGAGAGATTCCGGAGGCCCGCTTCATCCTGGCGGGCCCTGAAGGGAAGAAAAGAGAATCCCTGGCCCGCCTGGCGGCGGATTCCGGCGCCGGAGGCAAGATCTTCCTCCCGGGCTACCTGCCCGATTCCGACATTCGGGACCTCCTTTCCCGGGCGGCCATCCTCCTCCACGCCCCCCTCTCGGAAGGATTCGGCTTCCCACCCCTGGAGGCCCTCTCCCTGGGCTGCCTTCCCCTCCTCTCCCGCCGGGGGGCCCTTCCCGAGATCTGCAAGGACGCCGCCCTCTACGTGGAGGACCCCCCGACCCCGGCCGGGATCGCCCGCCTCCTGGTCCGGGCCCTCGAGGACCCGAACCTGCGGGAGAGGCCCCTCTCCCGGGCCCGGGACGTCCTCTCCCGCCGTGACCCTCTCCAAGCGATCCACACCCTGGTAGAGGCCCTCCGGGCCTGCCTTCCCCGGCGGGAGGATCCGGAGAGAAATTCGTGAAGGCCCCGCCTGGGACTCCAGCCGGGGGACCGGCTCCCGTGCTTCCCCCCCCTCCTTGGTCCATCATGGAGTCATGAAGATCGGACTGGCGGGATGGATCCTGGCCTTCGGCCCCTCCGGCGTGGGGCGCCGCATCGAGGCCCTTGCCGAGGCCGCCCTCTCGGGAGGAGAGGAGGTCACCCTCTTCCTCCCTTCCGGGGGAGCCCCCTTTTCCCTTCCCCCCGGAGCGGAAAGCCGGGCCGTCACCATCCCCCATACTCCAACGTGGAAACGGGTCTACTTGGAGTCCCGGCACCTTCCCGCCCTGGCGCGGGAGAGAGGACTCTCCCTCTTCCACCTTCCCACGGCCCCCGTCCCGGCCCTTCCCGTCCCGGCCACGGCGGACGTCCACGACCTGAGGGACTTCACCCGGTGGGCCAGGCCGGGAAGGAGGTTCCTGGCCCCCTTCCTCTGGCGCAGGAGCCTGGGAAGGGCGAGGCTCCTCCTGGCCGTCTCCCGCACCACAGGGGAAGAATTGGCCCGGCGGATTCCCTCCCTGGCGGGGAGAGTCCGGGTCGTCCCCACGGGGATTCCGTCCAGGTTCTTCTCTCCCCCCCCGGCCCGTCCCCTTCCATCCGGCCTGGAGGATGGATACATCCTCCACCTGGGACGGCCCCTCCCCCACAAGAACCTGGGGCTCTTGCTTTCGGCCTACCGGATTCTACTCTCCAGACGGCCCAGAACGCCCCCCCTCGTCCTGGCCGGGATCTCTCCGGGCCCCGAGGGAAGCCGCCTCCGGGAGGAGATCCGCCGCCTGGGGCTGGAGGGAAGGGCCCTCTGGATCGGCGCTCTCGAAGAAGAGGAGGCCCGGGCCCTCCTGGCCCGGGCGGGCCTGGCCGTCTTCCCCTCCCTCTACGAAGGCCAGGGCCTGGCCCCCCTGGAGGCCCTGGCCTCGGGCGTCCCCGTGGCCGCTTCCAATATTCCGGCCCACCGGGAATTCCTGGGAGGATCGGCGCCCCTCTTCGATCCCGCCGACCCGGAAGGCCTGGCGGATCTCATGGCCGAACGCCTGGGAGACCGGAGCGCCGCCCCGGCAGGAAAGGAAAGGGCCCGCACCCTGGACAGTTTCTCCATGGCGGGCCCCCTCCTGGAGGCATGGCGGGAAGCTGCCGATGGATGAGGCCTACCGGACCTCCAGGAAGAGGACCGGCACGGCCGCCGCCAAGAATTCCGCCTTCTTGGAATTCGGGTTGGTGTCGTTCAGGTAGTTGTAGAGGGTCACGAAGGGAGGAGCCTGGCCGATCCGGAGCCGGGCCAGGTTGGAGAGGCCCAGCCCGCCGGGGACTCCCCCGCCGGGAACGATCCACTGGGCCGTGACCTGGGCACCGGAAAGAACCGGGGAGGCCGGCAAGGTCCCCATGTCGACCTGGGCCTTCCCGGCCGTGAGAGTGGCGCTGAAGGCGGAGACCACGTCGGTGTAGAGCTTGCATCCCCTGGTGCCGAAGAGGGGGTCCAGGGAGAAAGGAAGAGTGAGGCCGCCCCACTTCTTCGCCCCTGTTCCAAGAAGAAGGAGCACCCCCCCTCCCGAAGCGCTTCCGTCCAGGAGCCTGGTCTTCCACTCCACGGGAGCCCCGGGCCAGGGGACCGGCGAGGAGACGATGGTGTTCTTTCCCACCGGGCAGGGATCCCCCTCGTAGAAGGCCCGGCCGAAACCGTAGGGAACGGCCCGGGCGGCGTCCACGGGCCAGGCCTTCTTGGTAGTCGTGAAGTCCGCCGCCTCAAGGCAAAGGCCTCCGCCCTTCCAGGTGAAACTCCTGGTGAAGCGGACCCAGACCTTCACCCCCGAAGGAGGAGGGGAGGGCTTGAAGGCCCAAGGCAGGGAGACGTTGGTCCTGGGGAGGACCGTGACGGCGTCGTTGCCCCGGTTGCCCCCGTAGAGAGGATTGGGCGAAGCCGTCGTGCCCGCCGCCGTGGAGAGGACCACCTCCAGGGAGACGCTCTTGGCGGCGAAACTCCCATTACCGTCGGGCCGGAAACCAACGGCCGTGATCACCGCCTTGGTTCCAAGGCCCGAGAGCAGAGCCGGCGCCACGAGGATCTGGGTCCTGGATGGGCCGCGGGTGAAGGGAACGTCCAGGAAGGTCCCACCTTCCCGGGCGGCCAGGTTCCCCGGCAGGGCCACGATCTTGGTCTGGGCCCGAAGGCCCGAGGAGAAGAGGGCCAGGGCGGGAAGGATCCACATGGCAGGGGAAGAAATGCCGTTCTTCATGGCCGAAGCGCTCCCGATCGGGCAGAGGGTCGCAGGGTTGGGGGGTACCTCATCGTAGCACACCCCTCTCCGGGGGGGAGCCCGCCACGGGGCCGGCCCCAAGCCCATTGTCCCATTCAGGGAAAAGAGGATGTTTTCCGCCTGAGGTCCCGCCTTCAGGAGACCAGGACGAAGGCCAGGTAGAAGAGAGCCCCTGCCAGGGCCAGCCCCAGGAGCCAGGCCAGGAACTTGGCGAAACCCGACCACTGGGAGAGATCCTCCTCCAGGATACTCCCCCCCTTCGGCCTTCCCGCGGGAGTGGGAGACAGGCCGGACATCCCTTCTCCCAGGCGCTTCACGCCGGCTCCCGCAAGAGAAGGGCCGGAGACTCTTCCCGCCGCCCGGGGGGAGATCCTCCGGACCGGAGGGGAAAGAGGCGGTCCGGCGGAAACATCTCTCCCCGGCCCGGCGGGCCCGCCTGGGCGGCCACCCTCCCCTTCCAGGCGGATCTCCTCTTCCCCGAAGGAGATCTCCCCTTCCCCGGGAGAGGGAGGGGACTCGCCCGCCTCCCCACCGGTCCCAGGCCCTTCCGGAACCCTTCCCTCTTCCACGGGGGACCTTCCTTCCCCCTCTTCCTCTTCCAGGACCAGGAACCGGATCTTCACCTCCCCAAGGGTGATCTCGTCTCCCTCGGCGAGCTCGGCCTTGGTCACCGGTCTCGCCCCCAGGCGGGTGCCGTTGCGGGACTTCAGGTCCACCAGGTTCCAGGTTCCGTTGCGGAAGAAGATCCGGGCGTGCTCCCGGGAGACCGTGGGATGGTGGAGCACCAGGCCCGCCGCCTGGGACCTCCCCAGTATGAGGGAATCCCTGAAGACCACCTCCTGGCCCGCCTGGGGCCCCGAGAGAACCTGGATCTTCGCCTGGGCCAAGCTCGCCTCCTCTCCTGGGTTTCCGACAGGGAAGAAAGGGCGGCGTAGAAAGAACGCCTCCTGGATAGGATACCCTCCATGGAAGCTTCGCTCCTCCTCGAAGGCCGCGGTCTCCGGCGGGCCTTCCCTTCCAGGCGGGCCCGGAAGGCCGTCCGGGCCCTCCGCGGGGCGGACCTGCAGGTCCGGGCCGGGGAGGTGGTGGCTCTCCTGGGACCCAACGGATCGGGAAAGACCACCCTCCTCCACTGCCTCCTGGGCATCGTCGAGCCCGAAGAGGGAGAGGCCCTCCTCTTCGGCGCCCCCCTGGGCCGCGGGGATGGTTTGCGCCGTACCGGTTTTCTTCCCGAGGAGGATCCTCCCTGGGGCAAATTGAAAGGCCGGGAGATCCTGGAGTTCACCGCCCTCCTTCACGGGATGGACCGGGCCGCCGCCCGGAGGAGGGCCGGGGAACTCCTTGGGGAGCTGGGCCTCTCCGGGGCGGGGGAACGAAAGTTCCGGGGATATTCCAAAGGGATGGCCCGCCGCCTGGGCCTGGCATCGGCCCTGGTCCACGACCCGGACCTCCTCGTCCTGGACGAGCCCACGGCCGGCCTGGACCCCCTGGGCTCCGCCCTGGTCCTGGAAAAGCTCCTGGCCTTGAAAGAAAGGGGAAAGGGAATCCTCCTGGCCTCCCACGTCTTCCGGGAAGTGGAGGCCCTGGCGGATCGAGTGGTGGTCCTCTCCCGGGGCCTGGTGGCCGCCCAGGGGCCGGCCGCCCAGGTCCTGGCCGACCCGGAAGTCTGGGAACTCCGGGTCCGGGGGCTGGATCCCGCCGGGCGGGAGCGCCTGGAGGGACTGGCGGCCCGGCTCGGCGAAGTCCTCCGCTCCGGGCCGGCTCTGCGTGGGCTGGACGAAGTATTGCGCCGCTATTCCCTGGAGGACCAGGCCCCATGAGCCTCGCCGCCCCGCCGGGACCCGGAGGACTCCGGGAGAAGGGCCGATCATCCTCCTCCCCGGCGTCCCTCCTCGTCCTGGGCCGGCTCTCTTTCCGGGAAGTCCTGAATCTCCCTCTCTTCCTGGGTTTCCTGGCCGCCGCAGGCCTCACGGCCACCCTTCCCTCCGCCTCCCTCGGTGGAAGGGGACCCACCCTCTTCGCCCTGGCTGCCCAGGCCGTGGGCGCCGGCCTTGCGGCCGGCCTGGCCGGTCCCTGGGTGGAAGGAGGCCTCTTCCGGTCCCCCTGGCTCCTCGCCCAGGTTCCCAGCCGGACCCGGATGGTCCTGGCCGGAGGGGTCGGTCAGGCCCTGTCCCTCCTGGTCCTCCTCCTTCCTGCCCTCCTCCTTCCCCTCCCGGCCTGGCAGGCCCGGGCCGGACCATTCCACCAGGGAATCCCCCTCGTGGAGCAAACCTTCCGGCCCGGCCCGGAGGGCTTCCTCTCCTCTTCGGGGGCCCAGGCCCTGCTCCGCTTCTCTCCCAGGCGACCCGCCCGTGCCCTGGTCCTCCGGGCCGAACCCGTCCTGGGGTCGGCCAAGGACTACAGGCCCGCCACTCTTCTCCTCTCCCTGGAGGGCGGTCCCTGGCGTTCCCTGGGCGAAGTGGGGATCGAGCCCAGGGTGTTCCGCTTTCCCCTGGAGCCTGCCCGGCCTCTGGAAGAAGTCCGGCTGAGGCGCAAGTCCGGCCCGGGTCTCTTCGTGTATTTTCCCCCCGGCGGAATCCAAGCCCTGGGCCCCTCCGTCCCCGCCGGCCTGGTCTGGGTTCTTTGCTGGATCGCCGCCTGGAACCTGGCCTTCCTGGCCGCCATGGCCCTCTCCTGGGCCGGGACCCGCCTCTCCAGGCCCGTGGCCCTCTTCGCCGGAGGGGGCTGGGCCCTCCTGGCCCTGGCCGATCCCCTCTTCCGGCCGGGCCTCCCCCTGGCGCCCTACGAGGGGATCTCCCCGGGATGGGACCTGTGCGGAGGGAGAGGCTGGCTCCCCCTTGCAGGAGGACTCCTCTTCCTCCTCCTCCTGGCCTGGAAACCGGGCCGGGCCTGGACCCGGCGGGAGGCGGGCCGATGAGAGCAGCCCGCGCCGCCGCCCTGGCCCTCCCGGGGGCCGCCGCCGCCCTGGCGGGCCTCCTCGTCCTCCAGGGGCGTCCCCGGCAGGAGATCCGGGTGGATCCCTCCCCCCTGGGACCTGCCGCCCGGGTTCTCCAGGGGCCTCTTTCGGCGGGAAGGCAACTCCTCCTTCCCTTCACCCTCCTCCAGGTGAACCGCCTCCTGGCGGAAGGAAAGCTGGAGGAAGGGCGAAAGGCGGCCCTCCGGTTCCTCCTTTCGGCCCCCTGGTTCCAACCCGTGTGGATCCAGGTGGCCTGGGCCACGGTCTACAGCGGGTGGGACGAGCTCTCGACGGCCGAGAAGGTCCGCCGCATGGAGCAGGCCGTGGCCTGGCTCGCCCTGGCCTCCCGGGTCCTTCCCTCGGAACCCGATCCTCCCGCCACCCTGGCCTTCCTCTTGACGGAGCGGTTGCCCCCCGGCTCCCCCCAGGCCCTGGAATGGAAACGCATCGAGGGGAAGAGCCCCGCCTTGGAGGCCGATCGATGGCTCCGGGAGGCTCTCCGCCGGGCCCCCTGGTTCCGGCCCTTCCTGGCACGCCGCTCGGCCGTGGCGGTCCGCCTTGCAGGGGAGGCCTGGTTCCAGGGAGACAAAAAGTCCTCCCTGGCCTTCCTCCAGAGGGCCCTGGACCTGGAATCCCGCCTTGCCCGGGGGGGGAGCGCCACGGCCCGGACCTGGGTGGAGGACCTGAAAGGGTTGAGGAACCTCCTGGCCAGGCCCCGGCCCTGGCCGGAAGAGGCCCGCAAGGAGGCCGCCCGGACCCCGGCGGGGGCCCTCTTCTTCCAGGCAGCCCGGATCCAGGGAGGCTGAGGCTTCCCTCCCATGGGGTATAATCCCCCGGCCTTCCGTGAAGGACGGTCCTTTTCGGAAGGGCCGGAGCATCCAGCGGGGCCGAGCCCCGGAAAGGAGGAACGACTCATCGAAGCGCTCGAGATCGCCAGGAAGGCCGCGGCCATCCTGGACAGCATGAAAGGGACCGACCCGGTCCTCCTGGATGTGAGCAAGAAACTGGGACTCACCGACTACTTCCTGATCGTCAGCGCCGCCAACCGGCGCCTGGCCCAGGCCATGGCCCGGGAAGTGGAGGAGAGGCTGAAGGCCGAGGGGGTGCCCACCCCAAGGCTGGAGGGCTTCGATGTGGGCTGGTGGGTCCTCATGGACTACGGGGACCTGGTGATCCACATCTTCCGCGAGGAGGCCCGGTCCTATTACGATCTGGACCACCTCTGGGCCGACGCGCCCAGGGTGGACCTGGAGCTTCCCCCCCGGGGGGAGGCGGTTTGATTTCCCGCGGGCAGAGCCCCGTCAGGGCGGTCCGGGTATCCATGGGAGGGATATGACCATGGCGGAATTGCCGTGGCTCGATTGGAGCGAGGAGGTCTTCCGCAAGGCCCAGGAGGAGGACAAGCCCGTCCTTCTCCTCATCGTCGTGCCTTGGTGCCGGTTCTGCCGGGACATGCGGGAGAGGGTCTTCGCAGACGACAAGGTCCAGCAGGCCGTGCGGCGGGGCTGGATCCCCGTGCTGGTCAACGCCGAGAAGCGGCCCGACATAGACGGCCGCTACAACATGGGCGGCTGGCCCACGGTGGCCTTCCTCACCCCGGGAGGGGAACTCATCACGGGGACGATCTTCGTGGAGCCCGAGGAACTGGTCTCCCTCCTGGAAAGGGTGGAGGAGTTCTACCGGGCCAACAAGGAGAAGATCGAGGAGAACATCCGGGAGAAGTGGGCCGAGAAGGAGGAGAAGGAGCGGGCCAGGGTCCGCAAGCAGGAAGGGGCCCTCTCGCCGGCCATCGTGGAGGACGTGACCCGGTCCATCCTGGAGGCCTTCGACACTGAATACGGAGGATGGGGAAAGGGCCAGAAGTTTCCCCACCCGGAATCCATCGACTTCGCCCTGATCCAGTACGTCAAGACCGGCGATCCCCGGATGAGGGAGGTCGTGGAGAAGACCCTGGACCAGATGATGAAGGGCGGGATCTACGACCCGGTGGACGGCGGGTTCTTCCGCTACTCCACGACCCGGGACTGGCGGGTTCCCCACCTGGAGAAGGTCCTGGACTCCAACGCCGCCCGCCTCGTCTTCTACATGGACGCCGCCCAGGTCCTGGGGCGCGAGGACTACCTGGAGGTGGCCAGGGGCATCGTCGACTGGATGATGAACTTCATGTACGACCCGGAGACGGGCGCCTTCTTCGGGAGCATGGACGCCGACCCGGACTACTACGCCCGGGACGCCGAGGCCCGCAAGAAGCTCGGGCCACCCAAGATCGACCGGACGATCTACACCAACTGGAACGCCATGGCCGTCGTGGGCCTCTACCTTGCCTCGGTGGTCCTGGAGAAGCCCGCCTTGAGGGAAGCGGCGGACCGGACCTTGGACTTCCTCCTCCAGAACCTCTACATCGAGGGAGAGGGGATGTTCCACTACTGGGACGGGACCTACCACCTTCCGGGCATCCTCTCCGACCAGGCCTACATGGTGCGGGCCCTGGTCTTCGCCTCCCAGTTCAATGGAAACTCCGATCTCCTCCTCCCGGCGGAGGACATCGTGGAGACCCTCCTGGACCGCCAGCGCGCCGAGGGGGGCGGGTTCTACGACATCCCCCGCAATCCCCACTCCGTGGGCGGCCTGCGCCGGAGGAACCGCTCCATCCTGGAGAACTCGGTCCTGGCCGAAGCCATGGTCCGCCTGGCCTACCTCTCCCGCCGTTTCGAGTTCCTCGACGCCGCCAGGGAGACCCTGGAGGCCTTCGTCAAGGTCTACAAGGAATACGGTTACTACGTGGCCGGATACGCAAGGGCGGTGGACCTCTTCTTCTACGAACCTCTCTTCGTCACCGTCGTGGGAGACAGGAACCATCCCCGGGCCGCCGCACTGCGCCACGCCGCCCTCAAGACCTACGAGGCCAGCGTCCTGGTCCAATCCCTGGACCCGGCCCACGACCCCATCCTGCTTGGGCGCTCCGGCTATTCCGTCCCGGAGAATCCCATCGCCTACCTGTGCGTGGGCAAGACCTCCAAGGCCGCCGTGGAGGACCCGGACCGCCTCCCGGCGGAGATGGAGCGGATCGAGAGGGAACGCCGGGCCCGGGACCAGGAGAGAAGTTGAAGGGCCGATCCCCGGCCTGCTCCCCCTGACGTCGGGAATGTTGCGGCCCTCCGGGCCGCACATCCCCGCCGGCAGGGGCTAACGAACCTTTCGTACGTCAGCCCCGATTTTTTGTACGTCAGCCCCGGCCGGCCGAGGTCTGGGTCCCAAGACCCAGACCGAGGACGCCCGGGGAGTGGCTACACCTCCGACAGCGCCACCCACCCCCTCCCGGGCTTGAAAAGGGCCATCGTTGCAACGCCCAAAAAAGACGGAAAACCCATGACT
>CAZLQD010000008.1:0-77826 GCA_964561605.1 uncultured Planctomycetia bacterium | reverse complement strand
AAGGCCCGCCCCTTCCCCCTCCCGTCCAGACAGGCCTTCCTCTACATCCTGAAACACCTCTTCCCCTCCCTCCCCCTTACACCCGGGGAAATCCGGGAAGGCCGCCTATCCCCAGAGAAAGCAGGGAAGTACCTCCCCTCTCCGGGGAAATAGGTTTTCCTCACACCACCCCCGCCCCCCGCCCCGCCCCGGCGGGAACCGCCACGACCACATCCACCCCAGGAAAAAGAGGGACCACCCCCGGCGGAATCCCCCCACAAAAAAACCTCCCTCCCGGGAATCTTTCCCGACTCCCCCTCTCCCGGCTCGTTCCGATACACACTCTCCGGCCCCCTCTCCTCCTTTTCCTACTCCAAGGCGTGCGATTTCCCCTTCCTTGGGATTTCTTTCCCATAGAACCCTTGTCTCCCTACACGAGACCAGGGCCCCTTCCACTTGAAACATCCTTTTCCTCGAGGTGCATCATGAAAAATCCCCTTCTCTCCTGGTTGGCTTGCGGACTCCTCGCCTTTTCTCCTTCTCTCCTCTCCCAGACTCCTTATGGTGAGGGAGTTCCGGGGCATCGCGGGGTCTGCCCGGCTTTTCACACTCATGGAGAGTTGCCTTTTCTTGGCAATTCGAGCTTCTCCTTCATGGCCGAAAACCTCTCTCAGCAGAGTGCGGGCATGATTTTGGCTTCCTTGGGGCAGGCGAATGTAAGTTTGCCTTACTTTACGCTTCTTGTGGATGTGTCGAATGCAGTTCCGATTGTGTGGACTGCCGACAAAAACGGGGTCGCTTCTTTGCCGATTCCTGTTTCTCCGGGTTTTGTGGGAGCCAGGCTTTATTGCCAGGCTTTCTTTTTTGAGAGTGCTGCTCAGGGAGGGCTTGCTGCGACGCATGGATTGCAGATGCAATTCATAGGGGCTGTTGCTCCTGAGGTTTCTGCGATATACAGCCTTGAGAGATACAAGAAGTATTTTCAAGGGGCTTCGCAGAGCCAAGCAGATGCGCTTGGAAGAAAGCTTTGGCAGGCTCATGCTGTTCAGGGTTTTACCTATCTGCGCACCCAGCACTTCTCCTGCGGGACATCCTCTTTTTGGATGGTGGTTTTGAAGCATAGTGCGAGCGGGGAGGAGTTTGTTCTGGTTCCTGGAGGAGAGTTTACCCAGGGAACGGAACGCCACTCTGTTACATTTTGGGGCAGATGGGAGATGCCTTCACATCGCGTGAGGGTTGAACCTTTTTTGGCTTGCAGGACAGAGGTGAGCCAGGGTCTTTGGAAGAGGATTATGGGAAGTGAGCCATGGAAGAACAAATCGGATGTTAAGGAAGATGCCCGCAATGCGGCAAATTGGATTAAGCCTTCGGAGGCAGTGAAATTCTGTTCTAAGCTTGGGTTGAGGCTTCCTACAGAAAGTGAGCTGCATTATGCTGCGAGGGCTGCAACGACTACAGAGTATTATTGGGGCGATGGACGGAGCGGAAGAAAAAAGGCAGGGGAATATTGTTGGTATATAAAGAATACGGCTGCAAAAGGAGAGAGCTATCCCCATGCTTCGGGTGTCAAAAAGCCTAATGCCTTTGGGCTTTTTGACACAGTTGGAAATGTGGCAGAGATGTGCCAGGACAGGTGGCATGGGATATATGGCCATAGGGAAGGAAATTATCTTGGGGCCCCTTCTCATGGGGGTGTTTGGAAAGGGGGGGATAATAAGAATGTTTATGTTGTAGTTGGGGGATTTTTCGGTCAGTTGCCCCCCAGCTGTTCGTGTTCTTCACGGATGGCTTTTATGGGACTTTCTTCAAATTATTATGTTGGTTTTCGTCCGGTTTGCTCGATTCGTTGAGCAACAAATTGGGCAGGCGGCAAAAAGTTCCCCCCGCCGGGGCAGGATAGATATGCCCCCGCCCCGGCGGGGCGGGAGGAGGCAAAGACCATCCTCCAGGGCCCCCTCTTTCAGATCCCGGGGCCCTTTCCGTAGATCACCAGGATGCAGAGCCCCAGCCAGAGGAGGGTGGCCAGGAGGATCCCCTTGTCCTCCAGGACCAGCCTCGTGGGCTCCCCTCCCCGGTCCATCTTCCATGCCAGGTAGAGGTACCGGAAGACCCCGTAGATCACCAGGGGCACGGTGAGGATCAGATCCCGGCTCCCGAATTTTCCGATGGTCTGGGGATCCACCGTGTAGAGGGCGTAGGCCATGATGGTCATGGCCGCCAAGGGACCGGGAAGCATGTCCAGGAAACCCGGGTCGTAGTCTTCCAGAACCTTCCTGTGGGTGTCTCCCCCACCTTCCCGGAGCCCCTTCAGCTCCGAACGGCGCTTGAGGATGGCCAGAAGGAGGGAGACGAAGAGGGTGCAGAGGATGAGCCAGGAGGAGACGGGAACCCCCAGGGCCTCCCCCCCCGCCACGACCCGGACCAGGAAACCCAGGGAGATGCAGATCACGTCCAGGATGACCACGTGCTTGAGGCGGAAGGAGTAGGCCAGGTTCAAGAGGACGTAGAAGATGGGAAAGAAGACGAAGGCCGGGCCCGCCCCGGGAAGAGTGATCCCGAGGAAGAGCCCCAGGAGAAGGAAGACCAGGGCGCCCAGGTGGGCCGATCCCGGCGAAAGGCGCCCCGAAGCAACGGGACGATTCCGCTTGACCGGGTGCAAACGATCCTTCTCCCTGTCGGCCAGGTCGTTCCAAAGGTAGACCGCCGAGGAGACGGCGCAGAAGGAAAGGAAGGCCAGGAGGGCGTTCCGGAGGGACTCCCAGTCCCCCATCCTCCTGGCGAAGACCAGGGGAGCCAGGACGAAACCGTTCTTCACCCATTGCCTGGGCCTCGAAGCCTCCAGGAGGGGGGCGGGATTCTTCATCGCTCCCCTCCACCGGTTCCTTCGCCTCCCTCACCTTCCCCGGCCTTCCCCCGGCCCTCCCTGGCCCTGAGGGCCCCCCTGAAGGCGCCCCTCTCGGCCGGGTCCGCGCCGCGCCACCGCCGCCGGCGGATCCTGCGTTGCACCATGTCGCCTCCCATGTGGAAACTGGTCACGTGCCTGGCGTCCCGGGTGAATACGTGGACCCTGTTGTTCGCCCCCAGGACGATGATCGTCCCCTCCAGGGTATCCACCAGGATCCCCTCGTCCTGGGCCTTCCTGGCTTCCGGATAGGCGGATTCGGTGGGCCGGACCCTCTGCCTGGCCCTCTTCCTCCCGTGGCCCGTCCGGCGCACCCGGTCCAGGGAATCGTGCTCGAGGTCCCGGGCGAGGCGCCTGAGCAGGGGAAGAACCTTCTCCTCCGGGTCTATGGAGGAGCGGGATCTCTCCAGGCCCGCCACCTGCATGGAGAGAAGGTCCAAGGCCTTCCCGGCACCGGCGAGGATCTCCCTCAAGGCCGGGTCGCCCTCCAGGATCCCCTCGTAGCGGCAAAGGGGATTCAAGGAGAGAAGGGGGCCCCCGTCCCTCCCCCGGAGGAGCAGGACCTGCACCGTCAGGGCGAACCGCCCCTCCTCCCTCCCCGGGGCCCGGAAGAACCCGGCCGTCACCTGCCCCAGGATCCGGTAGTTCGGATCCTCCCCGCCGAAGACGCCGAGCTGGTCCTTGTGGAGGTCCCTCCCCGCCTGGACGAAGGCCACGACCCTGCTCCGGTCCTGGAGGAGATCCTCGACCCCCGCCTCCCTCCGGTCGATGCACCAGGCCACGAAATCCACCCAGTCGGGCCTTCCCGTGGGGGAATAACCGGCGAATACCTCCCTGGGGTCCCGGGGCGCCGAATGGGAACAGTGGAAACTCCCGCACCGGAAACAATAGATCCTCCCCGGAACGGGGCCTTCCTCCCGGAAGGCCCGGGCCTGGAAGGCCTCCTTCCAGGCCGCCAGGAGGGCCCGGGCCGCCTCCAGGTCCTTCCCGGCCGAGAAGGAGATGCCGAGGCGCGCCTGGAACACATCCTCCCCGGGAAGAGGAAAGCCCTCCTCCCGGGCCATGAGCCTTGCCAGGCCGCGGGCGCGCCGGACCAGGTCGAGGGCCCTTCTCAGAAGGAGTTCCCCGGCCGGTCCGACCCTCTCCCTGGGGCGCCGCCTCTTCAATCGTCCCGCCAAAGGTCCTTCCTCCGTTCCCGCTTTCGGCGGGACCTGGCCTTTTTCTCCGTGAGCCTCCGTTCCACCGCCCCCCTTCCGGGCTTCGTGGGAAACCTCTTCTTCCGCTCCTCCAGGGCGCCCTTGAGAAGGAGCTTGAGCCGGGCCGTCACCTCGGCCCGGTTTCTCTCGAAGGTCCGAAAGAGGCCGCAACGCAAGACCAGCAGCCCCCTCCTGGTCAACCTCCCCGCCAGCCTCTGGAGGACCCTGGACCGCACGTCCTCGGGAAGCCCCTTGGCGTGAAGGGGGTCGTAGACCAGGACTGCCGTGGTGGCCACCTTGTTCACCTTCTGCCCCCCAGGACCCTGGGAGCGGACTCCTTTCACCTGGATGTCCTCCGGGAGGATCCAGACCCCAGGCGCCACCTTGACCGCCTCCCGCGTCATGCCGTCCTCCCGAGGATTCCACCTCCCGGACCCGGTTCGGCCCTCACCCGATCCGGGGGGCGGACTCCAGGATCCAGCCCTCCTCCTCCTTTCGGATCACCGTAAGGGATCCCAGGGGAGGATTGAAGGACCGGACGCCCGGGTCCTCCCTTCCCACCAAGGCCCAGAGAACCCTCCTTAGGACCCCCTTGTGGGCGACCATCACCAGGTCCCCCCGGGGGTATTCCTCCTCCAGCTCCCTTACGGCGCCGGCGACCCGCTCGGTGAAGGCCCTCAGGCTCTCTCCTCCGGGAAAGGAGTCGTAGCCCTTCCCGGTCCGCCAGAGGGCGGCGAACTCGGGAAAGGCCTCTTCGATCTCCCCCCGGGTCATCCCTTCGCAACGGCCGAAGTCCAGCTCGCGCAACCCCTCCTTCTCCACCAGGGGAACCTGGGTCCACCCGGCGGCCCGGGCGAGGTAGAGAGCCGAGTCCCTGGCCCGGGAGAGAGGGGAATGGACCAGGACGACCGGGCGGACACCCAGGAAGAAGGGGGCGAGGGCCTCTACCTGGGCCTTCCCCTGGAGAGAGAGGGCCACGTCCCCCCGGCCGTGGAACCGGTTCTCCGAATCCCCCACGGTGGCCCCGTGGCGGACCAGGTACCAACGGAGTTCTCCTCCCGCCCGGCCGGCCAAACCAACCCCCTTCCCGGCGGAGCCGGGAAAAGGCCTACCTGCCGAGCCCGGTGAACATCCCCACCAGGATCCCCGCCATGACCAGGAAGGTGAGGACCAGGAAGACCAGGATGGCCTTGTTCTGCTTGCGCGTCGAGGCCAGGAATTCCCCCAGGGCCTTGGAGTGGGTCTCCTGGGCCTTCTGGAAGACCTCCAGGGTCTGTCTCTGACTCTTCTCGAAGGTCTGGACCGACTGGGCGTGGGTCTTCTCGAAGGTCTGGGCCGCCTCCCGCATGGCCTTGGCGTTGTCCTGGCTCAGGGAGGAGATGGAAGAGTTGATCCTCTCCATGGTCTCCCGGAATCGGCTGAGCGTCTGGTCCCGCCTGGCCTCGGCGGACTGCTGGGCCTCCAGGATCTTCTGGATCCCGTCCAGGAGCTCGGGGATCTGGCTGAACCGCTCCAGGAGCTGGGTGGTCCGGCCGTGCTGGGCCTCCATCTGCTGGGAGATCTTCTTCAGGAATTCGATCTGGGCCTGGGCCGCCTCGGGAAGATCCTTGAAGGTCTCCAGGAGCTTGCCCGTCTTCTCCCCCTGGTTCTCCATCCTCTCCTGGATCCCCTGGAGGAGATTGGAAAGGTCCTGGAGTCCCCGGACCACGGCCTTCTGGGCGTCCTCCTTCTTGATGGGCCGGACCTCCGCCTTGGGGGGAGGAGGCTCGGAGACCGCCTCCCGGCGGGAGGCAACGGCCTCCTTCACCTGGCCCCTGGGGCCCTTGCCGTTTCCTCCGGCCGCCACCTTGCCCGTCCCGGCGGGGGCCGTCCGCCTGACGGGGGAGACAGGGTCGTTGGGGGTCTTCTTGCGGGTGAAAAGCTTTCCAAGCAGGGACGACTTGCGAACCATGACTCGCTCCCTTTCGTCTCCCCGGCAATGTGGCGCCGGGAGCCCTCCAGATGTCAAAGGCCAGGCCGGGTCCGGCTGGACCTCCGAGAAGGGCCTGGATCCTTACGAACCGCCCAGGGGAACGGAACATTCCCAGGTCGAAAAACTACACGATCCCTTGGGGTCCATCAAGGGTGAGACTCGAAAATCTGGGGGGCGCCGGCAGGCTCCTCCCCTCCCTCAGCCCTGATGGGAATCCTCCCGAAGGGCCAGGTGGAGCCGCTCCTTCAGGTACCCTTTCAGGTCCAGGCCGATCTTGAGGAGGACCAGGAGGGTGAGCATCCACACCGGCGACCCCGAGAGGGCCGCCAGGAACCCGCCCCCCAGAATGGCCAGGTGAAGCACCACGATCCTTCCGTAGGGCCGGATCATCAGTTCGCCCGGCCGGGCGGTCTTGTATTCCCCTTCCCCGATATAGTCCCGGAAGAAGGAGAGGACGTGGCTTCCCGCCAGGACCGCCAGGGAGAGGAGGAGCCCGCTCCGTTCCAGGAGGGCCCCGGCCGCGGCGGGGAGTTCGAAGGGATCGGGCCCTCTTCCCCCGCCCCCCAGGAAAGGAGAATCGGGCCCGCAGAGGACCAGGATGAACACACCGTGGACCAGGGTGAAGATGCCGTAGTGGACCAGGAAGAAGGGGGCCAGGAAGAACCGCCCCGCCCGCTCCCCCCGGTCCCCCCCGCCGGCCAGAAGAAGGCGGAAGAAGTTGAGGATCCCCAGGATCACGTTCTCCATCCAGAAGAGGAAGAGGATGGTGAAGGCGTCCCAACCCCAGAAGAGCACCCCCGCCAGGGGAAGGAGGTTGGAGCCGATCAGGGTCCAACCCGAGAGGGGAAGCCCTCCTCCCGGGAAGAGGGACTTCGCTCCCCCCGTGGAACCTCGGAGCGGTTCCTTCTCCTGGAACGCCTCGCCGCCCTTCATTCCGCCCTTTCCAGCCTGACTTCCCTGAGGTTCACCGGACGCCAGCCCTGGACCAGGGGTCTTACGGAAAGACGAAACACACCGGCCTTTCCGATCCCGGCGGTTCCGGCGGGGACCCAGGTGTACTTGTCGTAGCTTCCCGAGGAAGGAACCCGGAGGACGAGCCGATTCCCTCCCACCGTGACCCGGAGCTTCCCGCCGGGAACGGGGGCGCCCAGGAGGAGGCGGACCTTCCACCGCCCCCCCCGGGGAAAACGGACCAGCCACTCCACCCAGGACCGGGGATCGGTCCAGAACCCGATGTTGTCCTTCACGCCCCCCGATTCGTACCGGGCGCCTCCGCTTCCCGGGTTGTGGATCAGGGCGTCCCGGGCCGAAAGACGGATCTTCCCGTCCTTGCCGGGCCCGTAGGCGGGAGGAAGGACGTCGGGCCTGCCTCTGACGTCCAGGACGAGGACCGTGCAGATCGGGTCGGGGAGGTCACCCTCGAAGGGGACGACAAGGCCCGAGCCGTCTCTTCCCACGGCGAAGGTCCTGGCCGGTTCCGCGAGGAGCCGGCAGGAGAGGACCTGGTTGGAAAGGGGAACCCGGATCACCTTGTCCTTCGGGAGGCGGAAGACGTGGAGGTAGAGCCGGGTGTTTCCACCAGGAAGGTCCTTCCTGGTGATCCTCCCCCAGGAGGGCCTACGGCAGGGACTGGCCTGGGTGGCGTAGATGGCCCGGCCGTTCACCTTCATCCAACGACCGATTCCTTCGAGCCTCTCCACGATGGGCTCTGGGAAGGTCCCGTCCGGCTTGGGGCCCACGTTGAGCAGGTAGTTCCCCCCCTTGGAGGCGATGTCCACCAGGTTCCTCACCAGGGTCTTCACGCTCTTCCAGTCCTGGTCCCAGGACTTGTAGCCCCAGGTGCGGTTCATGGTCATGCAGGTCTCCCAGTCCACGCCGGGAAGGCCCGTGGCGGGGATCCTCTGCTCGGGCGTGCTGAAATCCCCCTTGTATCCCCCGCCGAGGCGGTTGTTGTAGAGAATCCCCGGCTGGAGTCTCAGGAGGGGAAGGAGCATGTCCGCCCTCTCCCGGTTCATGTTCACCGGCGTGTCCCACCAGAGGATGGATACGGGACCGTAGTTGCTCAGGATCTCCTTCACCTGGGGCACGGCGATCCGGCGGATGTATTCGTCCATGGAACCTTTCTGGGCGGGATCCCATGTCTTGCCCCTCGCACGGGCGCCGCCGGGGTGGCACCAGTCCTGGGCCTGGGAATAGTAGAAGCCCAGCTTGATCCCGTGCTTCCTGCAGGCCCGGGCCAGGGGCTTCAAGAGATCCTTGTGGTAGGGCGTGGCGTCCACGACGTCCCAGTCGGTCGCCTTGGAATCGAAGAGGGCGAAACCGTCGTGGTGCTTGGAGGTGATCACCAGGTATTTCATCCCCGCCTCCTTGGCCAGGCGGACCCAGGCGTCGGGGTCGTACCGGACAGGATCGAACCTGCGGGCGAAGGCCTTGTATTCCTTCACGGGGATCCCGGCCCTCCACATGATCCACTCGCCGATCCCGGGGACCTTCTTTCCCTTGTAGATCCCCGCCGGAACAGAGTATACGCCCCAATGAATGAACATCCCGAACCGGGCCTCGCGCCACCACTTCATCCTGGCGTCCCTCCGGGCCTTGGCCTCCCCGTGGTAGGGATCGGGGTAGAGGACCCGGGGAGCCCCCCTCAGGTCCAGGGCCACCACGGTGTCCACCTCGTCGGGGAGGGGGTCGGGAAGGCCGATGTCCGTGGTGTATGTGGACCTCTTCACGGCGAGTCTTCCCGACCGGTGGGCCAGCAGGAAGGCCTTCTCGATGGTGTTCGCGAAACCGGGCAGATGGAGTCTTCCCGTCCCGGGCCTCTCGAAGAGATGGAGGTAGAGGCGGGTCTTCCCTCCCGGGAGGGCCTTCACGGTGCACCTGCCCCGGGGGATCTCGTCCAGGACGCTCGCCGTCGTGCCGTATACGGACTCCCCGTTCACGTCCATCCACCGGCCGATCCCCTCGAGGCGCTCCACGCTCTCCGGGGGGAAGGTGCCGTCCGCCCTGGGCCCGACGTTCAGGAGGAAGTTCCCCCCCTTGGAGGCGATGTCCACCAACTTCCTGACGAGGTCCGCCGTGCTCTTGAAGTCCTTGTCATGCTTGTTGTATCCCCAGTGGCGGTTCATGGTCATGCAGGTCTCCCAATCCACGCCGGGAAGCCCCTTGGGCGGGATATACTGCTCGGGTGTTCCGAAGTCGCCGCAGTAGTCGCCCTTCTTGGTGCCCCCCTCCTTTCCGGACCTGCCCTTGTCCACCCTGTTGTTCACCAGGATCTCCGGGTCCAGGCTGCGGACGTAGCGGTAGAGGTCCTTCCCCCTCTCGTGGGTCCAGGTCTTCTCCCACTGCCCGTCGAACCAGAGGATCGCCGGGTGGTAACGGTGAATCAGCTCGGCGAGCTGATTCTTCATGTAGCGGACGTACCTCTCGAAGTCCGCTCCCGCCGCGGGCCGATCCTTCTCTTCCCAGCCCCGCCTGGGAAGGTAGTCCGGATGGTGCCAGTCCATGATGGAGTAATAGAGGCCGAACTTCAGGCCCTCGGCGTCGCAGGCCGCCTTGAGCTCTCCCAGGATGTCCCGCTTGAAGGGGGTGGACTCCACGTCCCAATCGGTGTACTCGCTCGGCCAGAGGCAGAAACCGTCGTGGTGCTTGGAGGTGATCACCAGGTATTTCATCCCGGCCCTCTTGGCCAGGCGGACCCATTTCCGGGCGTCGAAATGGACGGGATCGAAGCGGGAGAGGAGCTTTTCGTACTCCTTCACCGGGATCCGGGCCTGGTGGCGTATCCATTCGGCGTAGTTGGTCCGGCCCTTCCACTCCCCAGCCGGAACGGCGTAGAGCCCCCAGTGGATGAACATCCCGAACCGGGCGTGGCGCCACCACTTCATCCTGGCGTCCTTGGAGGATTCCTCCTTCCCGGGAGAGGTGGACCTTGGGGTCCGGCAAGCGGGAAGGAAGAGACAGGCCAGGGCCAGGCAGGGGAGAAGGAACTTGGGTTTCCGCATGGATCGCCGCCTCCGGGGCTGAAATTCCGAAATTCCGACAAGGGGCCTCTCAAGGATAAGGAAGGCCCCCACCGAATCCAGAAGGAGAGGAAAGGACCGGCTTCCCCGGGCCGGCGGGACGGAAGGGCCGTCCCCCGGGGGGGAGCGACCCTTTCCGGAGAGAACGGGAGGCCCCGAGATGGAAACCTTCAGGCGATCGCTCCCTCTTCTTCTCCTCCTATCGCCGGGCCTCCTCTTCCTCCCGGCCTGCTCGGGTGGTGCGAAGGAGAAGGGGAAAAAGGGAAGGCCCCCCGTCCGGACCCGGGCGGACCTGGAGAGGCGGCTCTCAGAGGCCGGAACGGCGCCCCTGGAAGATTCCTCCTTCGCCGGGTCCACCCTTGTCTCCCCGGGGGGACGGCGGTTTCGTTACGACACGCCCTTCACGGACGAAGGGACCTACGAGGAAGTGAAGGGCTACTACGAGGGCCCCTTCCGCTCGGCCCTCCTGGAGGCGGGTTTCCTCGAGTCCCCCCTCTCCACGCCCCTGAAACGGATCTACACGAACAAGGGGGAGACCCTCATGGTCCAGGTGGCCCTCCCTTCCACGGCGGCCACATCAGGAAAGCTCGCCACCTATATCACTTACCGGGCCGATTCCTGAAAGGCCCGCCTCAGGGCCAGGAGGGAACGGGTGAAATCCTCCGAAAGGGGATCCCTGGGCCTGGGCCCGGGGATCTCCTCCTCCTTCAGGATTCCCTCCTTTCCCAGGACCACGACCCGGGTCCCCAGGAGGAGGGCCTCTTCCAGGTTGTGGGTGACGAAGAGAACGGTGAGTCCCCTGGAGGCCTGGATCTCGACCAGTACTTCCTGGAGGTCCCGCCTGGTCCGGTCGTCCAGGGCACCGAAGGGCTCGTCCATGAGAAGGCCCCGGGCGTCCTGGGCCAGGGCCCTCGCCAGGGCGGCCCTCTGTTGCATGCCCCCCGAGAGCTCGTAGGGATAGGCCCTCTCCAGGCCTTCGAGCCCCACCAGGGAGAGGAGTTCCACAGCCCTGGACCGGGCTTCCCGCCGGGAGAGGCCCCCCAACTCCAGGGGCAGGGCTACGTTGGGAAGGATCCGCTTCCAGGGAAAGAGGGTGTTCTGCTGGAAGACCAGGGCGAAGGGAATCCTCCCCGCCCGGGGCGGCCGGCCGGAAACGAGGACCTGGCCCCTGTCCCAACCTTCGAGCCCCCCGAGAATCCTGAGGAGAGTGGTCTTCCCGCACCCCGTAGGCCCCAGGATGGAGAGGAACTCCCCTTCCCGGACCTCCAGGTCCAGGCCGGAGAAGACGGGCACCCGCTCCCCCCTCTCGGAGTCGTAGGACTTCACCAGGCCCCTGACGGCGACGACCGGTCCGCCCTCCACCTTCAGCGCTCCTTGGCCCGCCAACGCCCCACCCTCTCCTCCAGCCTGGAGAGGATCCCGTTGGCCGAAAGCCCGATGATCCCTATGGTAAAAATGCTGGCAAAGGCATATTCATACTGTCCCAACTGGTGGGCCGTGGTGATGAGGTAGCCCAGGCCCGCCTTGGTCCCGGGGAAGAACTCCGCCGCCACGATCACCATCCAGGCCGTTCCGAGCCCGATCCTCAGGCCCGCCACGATGGAGGGAAGGGCCGAGGGCAGGACCACCAGTCGCAGGACGTCCCACCTGGAGGCCCCCATGGAGAGGGCCGCCTCCACGTGTATCCTCCTTGCGCTCCCCACACCGTGGACGGTGTTCACGAAGATGGGGAAGAAGGCCCCCCACCAGATGACGGCCACCATGGCCAGTTGGACCTGGTCCAGGAGGTCGTGGCGCCACCCGCTCTTTCCGAAAAGAAGGGTCCCCGCCGAGGAGAACCCGAAGACCAGGATGGTCAAAGGAAGCCAGGCGACGGGGCAGATCGGCCTGCCCGCCTCCACCAGGGGCCCGAGAAGGGCCCGGAAGAGGGGGGACCGCCCCACGAGGACGCCCAGGGGGACCGCCGTGAGAAGGGCCGCGGAAAACCCTGCCGCCACCCTGAGAAGACTCACCAGGGCGCTCTCGGCGAGAGAGAGAGAGTCCAGGTTGGGGGGGCGCCGGAAGGGATGGAGCAAGACCTCCAGGACCGCTCCCGGCCCGGGAACCACCGACCCGGTCATCCCGGCCGCCCGGGACCAGGCGGCCAGGACGGCCAGGAAGGGAAGGGCCCCCAGGAGAAACCTCCACCCCGGCCCGATCCGCACCGACTCCTTTTCCGGGAAGGGTCTCACTTCCCCGAGGCCTCCTCCAAGAGCGACAGGTCGTGGGTCCGCCGGAAGGCCTCCTCGGGGGAAAGCCCCTTCAATCCACCCTGGAACTTGCCCAGTTCCTTCATGATCCTGAACCAGGTATACACGCCTCTCCTGTAGGCCTTTCCCGCACGCCGGAGGTAGGTGATGCCCGGAACGCTCCGCTCCTCCACGTCCAGGGGGGCACGGGTCCACCGGTGCGCCACCCGGGCGGCCTCTTCCTTGTGGGCGTTCATCCAGTCCGTCGCGGCGCAGATCAACTTGAGGAAGTCCACAACGAGAGCCCTCTTCCCCCGGATTGCGTCCATGGTGGCGCAGACACTGCAACAGGGGTGGGAGACCCACTCCCCTTCGGGAGGAAGGGAGGAGAGGGGACAGATCACCTTGCCCGCACCCTTCAGGACCGCGTTGCTCGCCACGGGCTCGTTGATGACCACGCCGTCGACGGCCCCGGACTTCAAGGTGGGGATGGTGTTGGCCGCCCCCTGGAGGTTCACCAGCTCGATCCCCCCCCGCTTTCCCTCGCCCGAGGGGGCCCGGGGAAGGCCCGCCGCGTCGCAGGCCCTCTCGAAGATGAGCTTGGCCACCGCCATGGGAGCCTTGTATCCGATCTTCACGGGCCTCCCGGACTTCTTCACGGCACGGACGAAATCCTCCCACCCGGCGGCGGGAAAATCGGGACGGACCAGAAGAAAATCCCCGTCCACGTTCAACGGGCAGAGCACCTTGAAAGGATCCCCCCTGTCGATGGCGAAGACCTCGGCGGCGATCCCGCCCAGGCCGACCTCGATCTCGCCCCGCTCCATGGCGGCGGGCATCCGGGAGCCCCCACCGACCTTCCGGACGAAGATCCGGGCTACCGCCTTTCCCCCCTTCACCATGAGGTAGACCTCCCGGGGCTTCTCCACCTTCAAGTGGATGCCGCAGGCCTCCTCCATGACCCGGGGTTTCAGGGCGGCCACGCCCAGGGCGAGCTGGTGGTCGTGGCCCACGTGGCCCACCGAGAGAGTCGGGAGCTCCACCGAATCCCCCTTCTTTCCGCAGGAGGCGAGGAAAGAGAGGCCCGAAAGAAGGGAAAGGCCGCCCAGCAAGATTTTCTTTCTCATGGTTTCTCCACCCCTCGATTCAAAACTTCCACATGATCATGGCCTGGACCCGGTAGTTCACCCTGTTGTTCCGGTTCTCGTAGTCCGTCCTCATGCGGTCCACCTCGAGACCCGCCGACATCCCCTTGTAGAAGGAGTGCACCAGGTTCCCGAAAAGGGTCATGTTCCTGGATCGCCTGGTTGGGCTCAGGTCCGAGTCGTCCGGATCGTCCACGCCGGCTCCGAGGACGAACCGCCAGGACTTGGATGCCTTCCACACCAGGTTCCCCCAGCACCCCTCGGCGTGGATCACCTTGCGGAGGTTCACATCGTAGCTCTGGAAGATTCCGCCCCGGTAGGCGTCGAGCCCACGTCCGTAGAAGGCCTCCCCCAGGAAGGAGAAACCCCGGCCCAGGGGGCACTGGAGGTCCAGGCAGAGGGCGAAGGGCTGGTAGTGATCGCTTCGGATCCCCTTGGCCGGATCGTCGTCCAGTTCCCTCCACCCGTAGAAGCCCCCGAGACCGATCTCCAGCTTCTTCTTCCCCCCTCCGAAGGGCGTCTTCCAGGCCACCCTTCCCTGGAGGTCCGGAAGGCCCCGGTCCTCGCCGTCGTCGTTGCCCTTCCCGTCGGCGTCCCTCGCCTGGGGCCGGGCCAGGGCGAAGGCCGCCTCGAAGGCGGAGCCGCCCTCCCGCTTCCACCGCCGTGTCACCCGGAACTGGGGTCGGCGGAAACCCATGTTCCCTTGCCCCCAACCCACGAGGGTGTTGATCTTCTTCATGCAGAGAGGGCTGAAGACGTCCCAGGTCTGGCCCGCCAGGACGGACCACCCCGTTCCGGGGAAATCCAACGTGAAATAGGCGTGACGCATCCGGATCCCCGGCTGGTTCTCCTGGGTCACTGTGTTCCCGTAGACCGCCTTTCCCAGGAAGTCGATCTCCACCCTTCCCGTCCCCTTCATTCCGTGGAATTCGGGTCCCCGGTACCAGAGGCCGAGCCTGGTGTGCCGGGCCGACACGTTCATCTCCTCGTCCCTGTCCCCCGCCCCGTGGTTCCTGACGTAGAAGGCGGTGTTCCCGAAATTGGTCCTGGAGGAGTCACGGGACATGTCCAGCCGGAAGTGGCCGTAGAAGGTGAACCCCAGCTCCTTCAGGAGCTCGGAGGGCGATTTCCCGGGAAGCCCCTCCTTGGGGCGGCCTCTTTCCGGGGCCTTCTCCTCGGAACCCACGCCCTCGTGGCTCTGGGCGGGAAGGCCCGCCGGTGGAACCAGGGCGAGGAAAAGAAAACAGGTGACTCCTCTCATCTTCTCTCCTTTCAGGTCTTTCGGGCCCTGAAAGGCCGCCGCCCGGAAGGAGGCCCCTCCCGGCGGCGGAAGAGGAGATTCAGGGGGATCGCCTTCCTCCGGCGCAGGGCCGTCGAGGCGGAGAACCGCCCCGGCCGGGGCCTCGGTGAGGGAACGGACTCCGTTCCCGGCGGAAAGCCCCTCAGTGCCGGTGCAAATAGAACGCGATCCGGTTCATGGATTCATCCCGCTCTCCGCCCGGGAGGGCCCATCCCGGCGGAAGAGACGCCCTTTTCTCACCACTTCCCGATCTTCAGCAGTACCGCGCCGTGGCGGGGCACCTCCATGGAGACCCGGCCGTTCCGCCGGCCCAGTTCCATGTGGGTCCAGAGGTTCTTCACTCTCTGGGGCCCCTCGAGGCCCAGGGCGGCCCATGGAGCGGTCACCTCCGCCTTGGACCTTCCCAGGTTGAACAAGGCCACGGCCAGGGTCCCGTCGGAAAGGGGCTTGACCCAGACCTGGGTGGTCCCGGTCCTGAGCACCCGGGAGGCCTGTCTCCCCAGGGGGTCCTGGTTCACGCCCAGGACCTCGTCGTTGGAGAGGAGGGCCTTTGTGAAGCGGTCCAGCTTGGACATATCGCAACCGATGAGTAGGGGCGCGGCCAGCATGCACCAGAGGGTGATGTGGGTCACCTGCTCGTTCTTCGTGAGCCTGGAAGGATGGAGCTTGGGACCCCATCCCACCATGCCCACCACCAGCATGTCCGGGTCGTTCCAGTGTCCCGGGCCGGCGTAGGCCTCGTGGCCGGCCTGGCCGAAACCGATCCTGGCCATACTGTTCCAGGTGTCCCGGATGTCCCCCGTGGTCCGCCAGAGATTCCCACCCACCTCGGCGCCCCACTTCCAGACCTCCCCCATGCCGTACTGGCAAAGGCTGTAAACGATGTCCCTGGGGACCCGGTCGAGGGCCTTCCTCATGACCAGGTAGGGTTTCATGAGTTCCGGGAGGCTCCTGTCCTTGGCGATCCTCCCGTAGGAGCACCAGTCGTATTTGAGGTAGTCGATCCCCCACTCGGCCCAGGTCATGGCGTCGACCTCCTCATGCTTCCAGCTCCCAGTGTACCCCGCGCAGGTCTTGGGGCCGGGAGAGGAGTAGATGCCGAGTTTCAGGCCCTTGGAATGGACGTAGTCGGCCAGGGCCTTCATGTCGGGGAATTTCTTGTTGGTCCGGATCACGCCGTCGGCGTCCCGGTCCGCCTCCCAGCAATCGTCGATGTTGATATACTGGAACCCGTGATCGGCGAGCCCGCTCTTCACCATCCAGTCGGCGGCGGCCTTGACGTGCTCCGCCGTCACGGCGCATCCCCAGCAGTTCCAGGAATTCCATCCCATGGGAGGAGTGAGGGCCAGCTTGTGCCTCCCCCCGACGATCACAAGTTTCTCCTTGTCCTCGCCCAGCTCGTTCCGGGCGGTGACCAGGACCTCCCAGCGCCCGGCCTTCTTCAGGCTCCCTGTGAGGAACCCCTTCTTCTCGTCCAGGACGATCCCCGGAGGGAGGCCTTGGGCGGAGAAGTGCATGGGTCTCCTCCCCGAGGCGGGAATCCGGAAGAGAAAGGGCCTTCCCGGCGTGGCGCCGGTGATCCTGGGATGGTTGATGGAAGGCTCGGGGCTCTCCCCCATGGCGATCCGGGGAGGTTCTTCGGGGGGGGCGGAGAGGGCCTTCGGCGCCGAGGCTCCCTCCTCCATCAGGACGAGGGCCCCGCCCCAGTCGGCGTGGTCGTAATCGATCCCGTCCCCTCCGGAGGTCACTACGAGGCCGAGCCTTTTCGCCCCTTTCAGGTCCACGTCCAGGAGAAGAGGCTTCTGCCCTCCCCGGAGGGTCCTGGTGGTGGCGGCCAGTTCCCCGTCCAGGTAGACCTGGAACCGGACCGAGCCCCGCCGGCCCACCTCGGCGTCCACACCGACAAGGGCGAGAAACCTCCTGGCCCTTCCCCCCAAGTCCACCAGGAATTCGCTCTCCGCATGGGTCCCTATTCCGTGGGGCACTTCCACCCCTCCCGGGCGCAGAGGTTTTCCGTCCACGGACTTGGCCGCCCGGGCTTCACCCCAATCCTGCCGGACCAGGGAGAGGTCCAACCTTTCGAGGAGGAACCAGCCTTCGGGGACCGGGGTGGACTTCACCAGGTCCAGGGCCTTCTCCTGGGCCTTTCCTCCAGGAAAGAGAGAGGAGACGAGAAAGAGAAAGATGAATGAAGATGCCGATCTCATGGGAAGACTCCGAATGTGCAGGGCCTGGAGTCGCCTTTTTACCCTCTCGGAAGGGAAAGTGCACCTTTCCTTCCCGCCCCGACCCGGTTAGGTTCACGAACATGACAATCGAAGAGCGAATGAGACCACTGGAGCAATTCCCCCTTACCGAGGCGTCCCGGGTCCGCTACGTCCTTGCCGACCTGGACGACACTCTCACCCTGGAAGGACGTCTCCTGTCGGCTTCCTTCTCCGCCATGGAGGAGCTGGAAAGGGCCGGGATCCAGGTGATCTCCGTGACGGGCCGGCCCGCCGGGTGGTGCGACCACATGGCCCGGATGTGGCCCATCGCGGGGGTCGTGGGTGAGAACGGGGCCTTCTATTTCCACTACGACCGGGATAAGAGAAAGATGGTCCGCCGTTTCTGGTCCCCCCCCGAGGAACGGGCCCGGAACCGCAGGAGACTCGAGGAACTCGAGGCCAGGATCCTGGAGGCCGTTCCCGGGGCGGCCGTTTCCGCAGACCAGGATTTCCGGGCCTCCGACCTGGCCATCGATTTTTGCGAGGACGTCCCCCCTCTCCCCCGGGAGGACGTCCTCAAGATCCGGGAGATCTTCCTCGCCGCCGGGGCCCGGGCGAAGATCAGCTCGATCCACGTGAACGGTTGGTTCGGGGATTTCGACAAGCTCGCCATGACCAAGGTCTTCTTCCGGGAGGTCCTGGGGGAGGAACTCCAGGAGGGAGGAGGAGACGCCCTCTTCGTGGGAGACTCCCCCAACGACGCCCCCATGTTCGGCTTCTTTCGGAACTCCGTGGGGGTGGCCAATGTCCGGGATTTCGACGGCCTCCTGGAAAAGGAACCGACTTGGGTCACGAAGGCCCGCGGTGGGTTGGGTTTTCGTGAGTTGGGGGACTACCTGCTTGCATCCAGGGAGGGAAAGCCTTCCCCCGGGTGCTAGGAGGGACCTCTTCCCCGTAAAGACCGGCCGGAGTCCTTCTGTACCGGATCGAGCGTCTTTCCCGAAACTCACTCGGCAAGGGGCGGTTCCCGGGGGGGGAAAGGGATACAATGCCTCCCTGGCCGGCCGCCGGGCCGCTCTCGGCATTCCCCGCGGAAAGTCCTTTTTCCGCGATTTTCTCCGTATCCGGAACGGAGGTTCATGGCGATGCGAAGGCTCTCTTCCCCCTCTCTCTCCTTTCTTCTCCTTTCGGGACTTCTCTCCCCCCTCTCCGCCCAAGGAACCCCTCCTCTTTTCTCCGATGTCACGGCCCGGGCCCTCCCCGCCGCGGCAAGGACCACCACGGCCCTCCTCCTCGTGGACCTGGACGGCGACGGCGATCCCGACCTGGTCACGGGGAACGGTTTCTTGAAAGGCGAAATCAACAGGATCTACATCAACGACGGCCAAGGCCGCTTCAAGGACGAGACTTCCGCCCGTCTTCCCGCCGACAAGGACCCCACCCAGGTCCTGGCGGCGGCCGACGTGGACGGAGACGGAGACCTGGACCTCCTGGCGGGAAACCACGGCTACAACAAGCTCTACCTGAACGACGGGAAAGGCCGGTTCAAAGACGTCACATCCACTGCGATCACTCCGAGGTACAGGGAAAGGACCCAGGACGCGGCCTTCTTCGACGCCGACGGTGACGGGGATCCGGACCTGCTGGTCTTGAACGACCTGGCCCAGAACCGCCTCTACCTGAACGACGGGAAGGGCCGGTTCACCGAAAACACCGCCAAGGCCCTGCCCAAGGAGAAGGACGCCGCCTGGACCCTGGCAGTAGGCGACCTGGACGGTGACGGAGACCTTGATTTCATCGTGGGCAAGTGGGGCCCCGGAAAGGACGGACGGAACCGGCTCTATCTGAACGACGGAAAAGGAATCTTCTCCGACGCGACGAAGGGGCGCCTCCCCCTGGTCTCCCGGAAGACCTTCTCCCTGGCCTTGGGAGACGTGGACGGCGACGGAGACCTGGACCTCCTTGCCGGAAACGCCCTCCAGGACCGCCTCTACCTGAACGACGGAAAGGGGGTCTTCAAGGAAGCCCCTGCGGGAAGCCTCCCTTCGGACATGGAGGGGGCGGGAGCGGTTCTTCTCAGGGACCTGGACTGCGACGGGGATCTGGACGCCCTGGTGGGGAACTTCGGGACCTCGGGTGCCCAGAACAAGCTCCTTGTGAACGACGGCAAAGGTTTCTTCCTGGACATCACCCTGGGCGGGATGCCTCCCGCCCGTGACGGAACCCTGGCCCTGGCGGCGGCCGACGTGGACGGGGACGGAGACTTGGACCTGGCCGTCGGCAACTTCTCCCCCATGTCCCAGGGAATGCAGAACCGCCTCCAGGTGAACGACACGCGCCAGACCCTTCTCTTGTCCCAAGGAGTGATCGGAAGGAAGTTCTCCTTCCGGGTGACTTCCAGGAATCCCGACGGGGGCCTCAAGTCCATCTACCCGGTCCTGCCTTTCCTGGGGGTGGGGCTGAAAAGGATGAACCTCCCGCCCTTGGGCGTCTTTCACCTGGATCCCGCCCTCATGGTGGGCCTGCCCATGCTTTCCACGAACCCCGCCACAGCGGGAGCGGACTACTCCTTCCTGATCCCCCCGAATCCAAGCCTCCCGGGCAACACGTTCCATCTCCAGTCCCTGGTCCAGGGTTGGGCCAAAGGAGGGAAGACCTGGAGATTCACGAACCTGGCCTCCTTCCTGATCCGTTGAAGGAACCGGAGGAAGGAGTTTTACGGTCTGGTTTATTCCAGGCCTCCCGGGTCCCCGAACACCCACTCCCCACCCATTTTTCCCCACGTCAGCCCCGGACGGCTCGGGCATGGGCGAAGCACATATCCCCACTCGTCAGCCCCGGCCGGCAGAGGTCCGGCCCCCTGGGCCGGACCGAGGACGTCCGGGGAGTGGCCACAACTTCGAAAGCGTCCCTACTCACGACAGAATCGAAAGCATCCACCTAGTGATCCCCAGGAAAAGAGCGTGACCGATAGCCCTGGAGGCGGACGATGTGGAGCAACCCGGCTTGCACCCCCCCCAATGAATCGGCCAGCCGGGTCGATCAAACCTTCAGGAAGATCTTCCGCTTGTACATCCAGAGGAGAACGAGGTACCAGCCCCCCACCCAGGCCAGGGCGTAGGCCAGGGAGGCATAGACGGGCGGAAGCCAGGAAAGGAAGACCTCCCGGTAGATCCAAGTCTTCAGGGCCGTCCCGTCCCCCAGGCGGATCAGCACGAGCAACCTTCCCAGGATGCCGCTCATGACGAAGACGGTGATGGCGTTCCTGCCGTAGACCACGAGAGGGAAGGTCCAGCCCCTCTTCTTCTGCACGTCGGCGAACCAGTAGAAGACCCCCAGGGCGCAAAAGGCCTGGCCGGCGGTGAAGACCGCGTAGGAGCTGGTCCAGAGGTTCTTGTTGATGGGAAAGAACCAGTTCCACACGAAGCCCAGGATCACCAGGAGGGCCCCACGCACCATGAGGCGGGCCGTCCGCTCGGCTCCCGAGAGATCCTGGAAGAACATCTTCCCGGCGCTCACGCCGAAGAGGGTCGTGCAAAGGGCCGGGAAGGTGCTGAGGATCCCTTCCGGATCCCAGGTCTTGGAATAGGCCCAGAGGTGTCCTCCCAGAAGGAGCCTGTCCAGCCAGGCCGCCGGGTTGGCGTCCTTCCCCCCCGGGGCGCCCGCCCCGGGAGCGCTCACCAGGCCCATGAGGGCCCAATACCCCAGGAGGATCCCGGCGACGATCCAGGGAAGCCTCCTGTGGGGAACGTAGAGGAAGAGGAGGGAGGCCCCCAGGTAACAAAGGGCGATCCGCTGGAGCACCCCCGGGATCCTGAGATGGACCAGGTGGGGATGGAGTCCCAAGGGAGAAAAACTCAGGAAGGGAAATCCGTTCAGGAAGAGGCCCAGGAGGAAGAGCACCGCCGCCCGCCGGAAGATTCGGGGAAGGGCCTTTCCCCTGTCGTTTCCCTCGATCCTCCTGGTGAGGGAGAAGACCAGGGCCACGCCCACGATGAAGAGGAAGAAGGGGAAGACCAGGTCCGTCGGGGTCCACCCGTTCCACCGGGCGTGCTCCAGAGGGGGAAAGACGTGGGACCAGGATCCCGGGTTGTTCACCAGGATCATGGCGGCGATGGCCGCACCGCGGAAGGCGTCCAGGGAGTAGAGCCTCTCCTTCTCCGGGAATGCCCGCCCCCCGCTCACCGGGCCACCTTCCATCCCGTGTCCAGGACCGTTCCGTCCACCCACTTGACCACCGCCACCGGTTCCCCTCCTTCGCAGGCCAGGGCGGGCCGGTCCGGCCTTCCGCCGCAGGCGGCCTCGGCCTCGGCCTGGATCTCCTCCAGGGACTTCAAGGGAAGGTCCGAGCCCCGAAGGGCTTCCAAGAGATCCTCCCTGCGCGGGTTCACCGCAATCCCCCGCTCGGTGACCACCACGTCGATGAGCTCTCCAGGCCCCACGAGGGTGGTCACCCGGTCCACGACGACGGGAATCCGGTTGCGCATGGAGGGAACTGCCAGGATGGTGCAGCCCGCGAAGAGGCAGTTCTGCCAGCCGCCGATCCCGTGGAGGATCCGGCCGTCCGAATGGGAGACCACGTTCCCGTTGAATTCCAGGTCCACCTCGGTGGCCCCGAGAACGGCCGTGTCCACCATGGTGCAGAAGCTCCCCTTGGCGTGGAAGTCGTAGCTCGTAAAGGGGGTGGTCATCACGTGGCGGGGATTCTCCGCCAGGGAGCGGACGGCCCGGGTGTCGAAGGTCTGTCCGTCCAGGAGGGCCCCGACGAGCCCCTCTTCCAGCATGGAGACCAGGACCTCCGTGGCACCTCCCCTTGCGAAGGATGCCTTCACACCCTTCCGGCGCATCTCCTCGCCCAGGAAGCGGAGGAAGGCCAGGGAGATCCCTCCCGCTCCGGCCTGGAAGGAGAATCCCTCCCTCATGATCCCCGCATCGCGGATGAAGCGGGCCACCAGCTCGGCGATGTAGAGCCTCTCGGGCGACCTGGTGATCCGGGTCGTGCCGCTCACGATCTTGGAGGCGTCGCCGATGCTCTCCACCTCCACTACGTAGTCCACGTGGTTTCCCTGGATCTGCCAGGGGAGGCAGGGAAAGGGCTCCAGGTTGTCCGTCACCACGATCACCCTGTCCGCGTAGAGGGAATCCGCCAGGGCGAAACCAAGTCCCCCGCAGGCGGAGGGCCCCCGGAGGCCGTTGGCGTTCCCGAAGGGGTCCGCCGCGGGAGCGGCGATCACGGCTATGTCGATGTGCACCTCCCCGTCCTGGACGGCCTGGTACCGCCCCCCGTGGGAGCGGAGTACGCCCATGCCGCGCATCTTCCCCCGCGAGCAGTAATCGCCCAGGGGGCCGTTCATGGATCCCTCGATGTGGTGGATCAGGCCCGATTCCAGGTCCTTCAGGAGGGGCTCGTGGCATGGGAAGGAGGCGCTGGGAAACCACATGAGGTCCTTCACGCCGATCCTCCGGGCCGCTTCGAAGAGCATGAGGGCCGTCTTGTCGCCGTTCCGCAGGTGGTGGTGGGTGCTCACGGTCATCCCGTCCCGGAGCCCGGCCTCCCTCAGGGCGGTCTCCAGGTCGGGCACGAGCTTGTTTCCGTCCTTGGGATAGTCCCGGATGGACCGGACGGGCGGGCCGTGATGGTTCCCCTCGGGGTCCCGCCCCCAGACCCCGGCGTAGGGATCCTGGGCCTTTCCGTTCACCTCCAGGGGGACGAGCCTTCCGGCGGCGTTCTCCACGAAGCGGACCATCTCACTCCCCTCCTTCCAGGAGCCCCAGCTCCCTGGCCAGTTCCACCGTCCGGAGTGCCCTCTTCACCACGGGAGGGTCGATCATCTTGGTTCCCAAGGCGACGACACCAAGGCCCCTCGCCCGGGCCTCCTCGTAGGCCTTCACGATCTTCGACGCCTTCTCCACCGCCTCGGGGGAGGGAGCGAATCCCCGGTGGACCACTTCCACCTGGGAGGGATGGATGCAACCCTTCCCCTCGAAACCCAGGGCCCGGGCCTCCTCCACGCTCCGCATGAGCCCCTCCATGTCCCCCACGTCGCTGAAGACCGTGTCGATGGGCTGGACGCCGGCCGCCCTGGCGGCCAGGACGATCATGGAACGGGCCGTGAAGGTCTCCCGGCCCTCCTTGGTCCGCTCGGCCCCGAGATCGGCCGTCAGGTCCTCGAGGCCCACGGCAAGGGCGGCCACCGATTCGGAGGCGGCGGCGATCTCCCCGGCGGCGAGCACTCCCGCGGCGCTCTCCACGATGGGCATGAGCCAGATCCTCCTCTCCAGGCCGAGGCGCTTCCGGATCCCCTCGATCTCCGATTCGACCCGCTTTACCGTATCGGCATCCTCCACCTTGGGAAGGAGGATGAGATCGGGCCCGGCAGGGACCACCTCCTCCAGGTCCCTGGCACCCTCCGCGCCCTGGTTGATCCGGACCATCCGTTCCGCCCCGCCGAAATCCATGCAAAGGAGGGCGTTCCTGGCCAGGATCCGGGCTTGCGCCTTGGATTCGGGGGCCACCGAGTCCTCCAGGTCCAGGATGAGTCCGTCGGCGCCGAAGAGACCGGGATTCACCAGGAACCTGGGCTCGTCGGCGGGAAGGTAGAGCCTGCTCCGGCGAAGCCGGTCCTTCCTGCTCTCCGGGCCGGGCTCCCGCCTCCCGGGAGGAAGGATCCGGCCCGGGCAGTCCGGCCAGGCGGCCCTCACGGCCGCCTCCACCCGGGCCAGGAGGACGAAAGGAAGGGCCCCCCGGTCCTCCACGGTGACCAGGGCGTGTTCCACTCCCATCCCCTCCAGGCCCGAAAGCACCTCCTCCCGGATCTTCCTCCCGTAGAAGGCCTCCACCGAAGAGGTCACCTGGAGGCCGATCCCCCCTTCGGCCCGAAGTTCCACCCTCACCCTGGCGTCGGCCCGGACCCCCTCGCCGTAACGCCCCGCCGCGCCCACTCCCTTGCCGGGCTGCCCCTTGCCCATCTCAGCCCCCTTTCCTCGCCTTCAGGACCTTCTCCACGTGGGCCAGGAGACCCCCGTCCCGGAGGATCTCCATCACCTCGGGAGGGGGCTTGGGAAAGGAGAACCACTCCTTCCCCACCCGGACCCTCCCGCCGGGAAAATCCACCTCCACTTCCATGCCCTCTTTCCACGCCTCCACAGCGGCGGGGCACTCCACCAGGGGAAGTCCCTGGTTGATGCCGGCCCGGAAGAAGATCCTTGCGAAGCTCTTGGCCACGACCGCCGCCACGCCGGCGGCCTTGAGACCCACGACGGGCTGCTCCCGGGAGGATCCGCACCCGAAGTTCTCCCCCGCCAGGACCACGTCCCCGGGCTTCACCCCAGAGGCGAAGGAGGGATCCAGGTCCTCGAAGAGGTGGGGAAGGATCTCCTCGGGCGTGGAGCAGGTGTAGGTGTACTTCCCGGGAAAGAGCAGATCCGTATTCACATCGTCCCCGTAACGCCAGACCTTCATCGTTCCTCCCTCCAGTACTTCTCCGGCCTGGTGATCCTCCCCTCCAGGGCCGAGGCGGCGACGGATGCCGGCGAGGCGAGGTAGATCTCCGCCTCGGGGGAGCCCATGCGGCCCTTGAAGTTCCGGTTTGCCGTAGACAAGCACCTCTCCCCCGGAGCCAGGACGCCCTGGTGCGCCCCAAGGCACGGACCGCACCCCGGGGGGAGGAGGACGGCCCCTGCGGCGACGAGGGTCCCGATCACCCCCTCGGCCAGGGCCTCCTCCAGGACCCTCCGGGAGGCCGGGGTGACCAGGAGCCGGACCCGCGGATGGATCCGCCTTCCTTCCAGGATCCGGGCCGCCGTCTTCAGGTCGGAAAGCCTCCCGTTGGTGCAGGTCCCGAGGAAACACTGCTGGATCTCGAGGCCTTCCACCTCGGCCAGGGGCTTCACCCGGTCCACGGCGTGGGGAAGGGCCGCCATGGGCTCCAGGGAGGAGAGGTCCAGGGTCACCTTCCTTTCGTAGGCCTCTTCCGGGCCAGGAGAAACGCCTTCCCAGGCCTCCCTCCTCACGCCCAGGCCTTCGAGCCATTCCTCCAGGACCCGGTCTGCAGGAAAGATCGCCGCCTTGGCCCCCATCTCGACGCCCATGTTGGCCACGGTGAGCCGCTCCTCCATGGAGAGACCGTCCAGGTCCCCGGTGAATTCCAAGGAGCGGTAGTTGGCTCCCGAAGCGCCGATCTTCCCGGCCAGGGCCAGGACCAGGTCCTTCGCCGAGACGGGAGGCCGAAGCCGTCCCCTCAACTCCACCAGGATCCCCGCCGGGACCTTGAGCCAGGTCTTCCCGGTGAGCAGAAGGGCAGCCGCCTCGGTCCTGTCGATCCCCGCGGCCAGGCAGTTCAGGGCGCCGTAGGTGCAGGTATGCGAATCGCTTCCCACCGCAACGGTCCCCGGAAGGGCCAGGCCCTCCTCGACGACCACCTGGTGGCAGATCCCCCTGCCCGCATCGAAGAAGTGCTTCACCCCGTACCGGTCCACGTATTCCCTGACGGCCTTGTGGTTCCGGGCCGACTTCACGGTCGCCGGGGGGACCACGTGGTCCAGGACGATCACGTGCCTGTCAGGTACAGCCAACCCGTATTCTTCCAGGAGCCTCCCCACCTTGGCCGTGATGGCCGCCGTGTTGTCGTGGGAGAGGAGGATGTCGGGTTCCACGAAGAGAATCTCCCCGGTCTCGACCTTCTCCTTTCCCGCCTTCCGGGCCAGGATGGCCCCGGCCATGGTCATCCCCCGGTTCATTTCGCCTCCTCCTCCCCGGGGGCGAGAAGCCCGCCCCGCAGGTAGATCTCCTTCTGGACCCGGCTCATAGGCTTTCCCTGGATCCTTTCTCCCGTCTTCTTCCGAAGGATCTCACCGGTCTCGAAGTCCACCCGGATCTCCTCGCCCGACTCCACCCCCGCCGAGAGGAGGTCCGCCTCGAGGACGGGAAGGGCGGAGTTGACGGCGTTCCTCAGGTAGATGGCCCCGAAGGAGGGCGCCAGGATCGCCGCGATCCCCAGGGCCTTGAAGCAGTCCACGGCCTGCTGGCGGCTCGAGCCCGCCCCGAAGTTGGCCCCCGCCGCCAGGATGTCGCCGGGGCGGGCCTTTTCGGGGAAGTCCTCCCATCCCGGGAGATTCCCAAGAGCGTATTTTCCCGTCTCGGCCGGGTCGGTCACGGCCAGGTGGCGGTTGTGGTAGATCATGTCGGTGTCCACGTTCTCCCGGGGAATCACCCAGACCCGGCCTTCCACGACCATGGGGGGAGCGGGCCTCCCTTCCGCCTTCCTTCCGGCGGAGGCCCGCGGGGCGCCCCCGCCGCCCCCCCTTCCCGGAAGGGCCACGGATCTCGGCCTTTCCGGCAGGTGGGCCGGATCGGTCAAAAAGCCCGCCGCCGCCGAGGCTGCCGCCACGGCGGGGGACGCCAGCCAGACCTCGCCCTTCCCCTGCTTGCCCGGAAAATTCCGGTTTCCCGTGCTCACCTCCACTTCGCCGGGGCCGGTCTGGCCCACCTGCCCGGCGGCGCACCCGGCGCACCCGGCGTTGGAGAAGAGGGCCCCCGCCTCCTTGAGGCCCGCCACGATCCCCCCGGCGAGGGCCTCCCGCCAGACCCGGTCCGTGGCGGGAACCACCTTGAGGACCACGCCGGGGGCGACCTTCCTCCCACCAAGGGCGGCAAGGGCGGCCCTCAGGTCGCCCAGGCGGCCGTTGGTGCAGGACCCGACGAAGGCCGAGTCCACAGGGGTGCCCCGCACTTCTTCGACGGGAACCACGTCCTGGGGACTCCCCGGCCGGGAGACCAGGGGGCCGAGCCCCTCCAGGTCCACTTCGATCACCTCGGCGTATTCCGCGCCTGGATCTGGCCGGGGTGGCTCCGTCCCGGAAAGGCCAAGCTGGGCCAGCACCTTCTCCGAGGGCACGAAGAGGGCGGCGATGGCCCCCATCTCCGTGGCCAGGGAGGCCACGGTGAGCCGCTCCTCCAGGCCGGCCTCCCGGGCCCAGTCCCCGGTGATCTCCGCCGCCATTCCCAGGAGCCCGGCGGCGCCGAACTTCCGCAGAAGCGCAAGTCCAACGTCCTTGGCGGAGGCAAGGGGGCCGGGCCGGCCCTTGAGGACCACCTTCACCGTGGGAGGCACCTGGAACCAGACCTTCCCCCGGGCGAAGGCGTAGGCGATGTCCTGGTCGCCCATGCCCTGGCCGAAGGCCCCCACGGCGCCCACGATGTTGGCGTGGGAGTCCGTGGAGACCAGGGTGGTTCCCGGCCGGGCGAAGCCCTCCTCCACGGCGAGATGGGTCCCGATCCCCCTGTCGATATCATAGACCCGGATTCCATGGGCCCTGGCGAAGAGACGGATCCTGTGCTGGTTCGCGGCGTACCCCTGGTCGCATCCCGTGGGATTGCAGTCCAGGGTGAAGAAGGTCCGGGAGGGATCGTCCACGCCCAGGCCCGCCTCCTCCAGGCGGCGCACCACGTTGGCCCCGCCGAAGTCCCGGGCGACCCGGGCGTCCACCTCCATCTCCACGATCTCCCCCGGGCGGACCTCTCCTCCCCCGGAATGGGCCGAAAGGATCTTCTCGATCAAGGTTGCAGGCCTTCCCTTGGCCATAGGAAGAAACCCTCTCTCCAGGCTCCCTCCCCCCCGGAACCCCGGAAAACCAGGAGGGAAAGGCTAGCCCAGGGAAAGGGCGATGGAAAGGCCGGGGAAGGTGGAGGCCCTACTCCCAGGCCAGGTCTTCCCAGTCGATCCGGAGGGCCTCCTTGAAGGAGAAGGCCTCCTCGAAATCGAAGACCCCGCGGAAGTCTTCCTTCCGGTCCTGCGGCCGGGAATGGAGGAGGCCGCAGTCCACCATGTTGAAGACGATCTCCCCCAGGTCCTCGGTGGTGCGGACCCCCCACTTGCGGAGGACGAGCCCTGCGAGGGGCCCGAACTTGAAGACGGCGTACTCCCGGATCCCTTCCAGGTACTCCCTGGGACCCACGTGGCGCTCCTCCCCCTCCAAGTCGTACCGGCCCAGCATGTCCAGGGTGAAATCCAGGGCCTCGAGGAGGAAGAAGTAGGCCTCCCGCCTGTAACGGGGGTCCTTGGTCCGGACTTCCTGGATCTGCTCTTCCAGTCCCAGATAGGCCATCTCAGGTCCTCCTGCCGCCGGGAAACCAGGGTTTCTACTCTTCCTGGTTCGACGGAAAGGACCTCAATCTTGAGGGGGCTGGGAGGGCCTCTTCCTGGGGCCACCGCCCTTGCCGGGCCGCCTTCTCCTGCGCCCCTTCTTCTTGCGGGACTCCTTCTTCCCCTCCTGGGGAGAGGTGCCGCCGGCGGGACCGGCAGGTCCCTCCTTCCCCTCCCGGGCCCCCCTGGCGGAGGGCCGGGTCTCCTTGGCCTTCCCCGCTCCCCCCCCAGCCGCACCGGCCTGGGCCCTCCCCGCCTGGCCGCCCCCTTCGCCCGGCCTGGGAGGGGGAACGGGCTTCACCTCCTCCAGGGGGAAGACCTGGACCTCACCCGAAGCAAGGACCACCCGGACCCGGCACATCAGGACCTCCTGGGCCACGACCCGGCCCGTTCCCTGGGGGGTCTCCACCCAGGAGTTCCGCGGGGGCAGGGACTTCCTGTTCTCCTTGTAGGTCTCCTCTTCGTACCGGAGGCAACAAAGGAGTCTCCCGCACCGCCCGGAGATCTTGTCCGGATCCAGGGTGGTCTTCTGGGTCTTGGCCATCTTCATGTTCACCGGGGCCATCTTCCGGATCCAGGAGGTGCAGCACAGCGGGAGGCCGCAATGGCCGCAGGTTCCCTTGAGGCGGGCCTCGTCGCGCACGCCGATCTGCTTCATCTCCACCCGGATCTTCAGGGCCCGGGCCAGGTTCCGGACGAGCTGGCGGAAATCCACCCTGCCGTCCGCCAGGAAGTAGAAGACGGCTTTCTCCCTCCTGGGGAGGACCTCCACGTCGGTGAGCTTCATGGGCAGGCCAAGGGAGCGGATCATCTCCTGTCCCACGAAGAAGAAGGTGCTGAAACGGCCGGTCTCCTCCCAGGGAGGCTTGGCCTCGCCGGGCTGGAGCCTGCGAAGGACCTCGCCGGCAGGTTGCTGGTCCTCTTCCGGAATCCCTCCCCGGGTGGGGAGAGGCTGGGTCCGGGGAAGGGAGATGACCAGGCCCGGCTCCACCCCCCTGGGGGTTCGGGCCAGGACCCAGCTTCCCGGGGAGAGGTCGGGATCCTTGGCGAGGAAGGTCCCTCTGTGGCGCATCCTCCCGTAACGGAGGGTGACGAAATAGGCCTGCTCCCGGGGCTCTTCCTCCCGGCCTTCCCCCAGGACCGGGCTTTCCCCGGCCTCTCCCCCCTCACGCCCTTCCGAGTCCGGCCCCCCCTTCAAGGCCCCTGGGGCCCCCTTCTCCTCGGGCCTTCCCTCTCCACCCTCCTTGCCGGGAAGGGCCTCCCCCGGAGGCATCACCTCCCCGGAACCCCCGTCCGGGAGAGCTCCATCAGGAGGATCTCCAGGACCAGGAGGGGGTCCAGGTTCCAAAGGATGTTCTGTTCCGCTTGAAAGCATCGATCCAGCCAGGCCTCTACTTCCCGAGAGGGGCCCGGATCATAGGCCGCCCCCCCCTCCCCCTCAAGAAAAGAGGACCGGAAAGCCCGGGCCCCCTCCTGCTGGAGGAGCTGGATGAAGAGCAAGGCCTTGCGCCGTTTCGCCTGGGAGGGAGTGAGCCCCTCCTCCCCCTTGGCCGCCCCTCCTCCTTTGAGAACGGCCTGGGCCTTCTCGATGGGGTCCCATTCCTCCGGGGGTTCTTCCAGGAGTTCCCGGGCGGCCTTCCTGAGGAGTCGGCCTTCTTCTTCCAGGAAGGCCAGGGCAGCCCCGGGACTCCCTTCGCAGAAGGCCAGGGCCTCCTCCAGGTCTTCCTCCTCCCAGGTTCCCAGGGAGAGGAGGACCCGGCGCACTTCCTCCCTCGAGAGAGGGGCGAACCGGAGGACCTGGCACCGCGAGAGTACCGTGGGAAGGAGTTCGGCCGTCCTGGGTGTGACCAGGAGGAAGAGTGTGGAAGGAGGAGGTTCCTCCAAGGTCTTGAGCAGGGCGTTCTGGGCCACTTCGCCCATGAGGTGGGCGTCGTCCAGGAGGATCACCCGGCCCACGCCCTCGCCGGGCTTCAGCCAGACCCTCTCGGCCGCCTCTCGGATCTGGTCCACCGAAATCCCGCCCCTGGCGGAGCCGCCAGAAGGGACGACCTCCAGCCAGTCCGGGTGGCTCCCCAGGGCGACCCTCCTGCAGGAACGGCAGGCCCCGCAGGCCCCCTCGGGTGTCCGATCGGGACAGAGGAAGGCCCGGCCCAGGTGCCGGGCGGCCAAGGCTTTTCCCACGCCCCACGGACCGGTGAGGCAAAGGGCGTGGTGGGCCCTTCCGGCGTGGATGGCGGCCAACTGCTCCCCCAGGACCTCCTCGTGCCCCACCAGTGGGGGAAGGTTCCCCTCGGCCCGGCCCTCAAGAGAGGACACGGTCCACCTCCTCCAGGATCCGGCGGGTCACCTCGGCGGGAGGAAGGGTCCCGTCCACCACCACGGCCCGGGGTTCCCGGCGTGCCCAATCCAGGAAGGCCCGGCGGACCCGCTCCAGGTAGGCCTCCCCCCTTCCCTCCAGGCGGTCCCTCTCCTTCCCCAGGCGGGCCAGGGCCGCGTCGAGGGGAAGGTCCAGGAGCACGACCAGGTCGGGTTCCAGGCCGGGCGTGGTCCACCGGGCCAGCTCCTCCACCCTCTCCACACCCAGCCCAAGGCCGGCTCCCTGGTAGCAGATCGTGGAAGGGTGGAACCGCTCGAGGACCACGTCCTCACCCCTCTCCAGGGCGGGCTCGATCACCCGGGAGGCCAGCTCCCTCCGGCAGGCCATGAAGAGCAAGGCTTCCGTGGCGGGATCGAGGGAGCCTGTGGCCGGGTCCAGGAGGAGCTCCCGGACCTTCTCTCCCGGGGGCGTGGAGCCGGGCTCCCTCAAGGCTCGGACCTTCCTCCCCTGCAATCGGAGGTGTTCCGACAGGGCCCGGGCCTGGGTGGACTTTCCGCACCCGTCCAGGCCTTCCAGGACCAGGAAGAGGCCCTTCCCCCCCTTCTTCAAGCCAGGTCCTCCAGGAGCCGGTCCAGGGAGGGATCCAGCTTCCTGGCCCCGGCGATCCGCTTGCGCATGTAGGACACGGTGGAGCGGGATCTCCCTCCGAGCCGCTCCGCCACGGCGGCCAGGGAGAAGCCCCGTTCCAGGGCGACGTAGGCCGCAACCTGCCTGGCCAGGGAGACGTTCCGGGAGCGCCTCTCCGAAAGGAGGTCCTCGGGGGAAAGGCCGAAGTGGGCCGAAACCCGCCGGAGAATCCGGTCCAGTGTATCTCTCCCGCCGGTGACCCGCTCCAGGAGTTCGCCGGCTTCGTCCTCGTCGGAGGGACGTATTCCGCTCTGCCGCAACCTGAGCCAGGCCTCCCTCAGGGGACCGTATCCGCACTTGTGCCGCCTTGCCAGCTCCTGGACCAGGTAGGGCGGCAGGGAGGGAGGCCCGGCCTCACGCTCCAGGGCGAGGAGGGCCTCCAGGCGGGCCGCCTCGCCGGGCACCTGGACCTCCACGGAGAAGCCCGAGAGGAGTATGGAAAGGAGACTCCTGTCGAGCCTCCGGATCTCCCGGGGGGAGTACCGGCCCAGGAAGACCACCCGTCCGCCCCGGGAGAGAAGGACCTTGAGAAGGTGGACGAGTTCGGCCTGGGCGGCGGGCTTCCCCTTGAGCCTGTGGACCTCGTCCACCACGAGGAGCCGCGTCCCCAGGATCCTCTCCCGGAAGGAGGAGAGCCCTCCCGCCTTTCTCCTGGCGTGGGCCAGGTCTTCCAGGAAGTCCAGGGCCTTCAGGTAGATGCCCCCGTCGGAATCCCGCCCGAAAAGGAGGGACCTGACGAGGAAGGTCTTTCCCACGCCCTCCCTTCCCCAGATGTAGAGGGGGTTGAACCGGGGGTCCCCCTTGGGTCCCATTCCGGCCTTCAAGGCCCGAATGGCCATCCGGTTGCCCCCATGTTCCAGGAGTTCCGGCGCCTGGGACCTGCCGGCCCGGCCGGGACGGGAGAGATCGGCGGGAGGAGGAGCTCCTCCAAGGATCCTCACCCTGAGAGGCACCCCGAGCCAATGGGAGAGGGCCTGTTCCAGTTGGAATCCCACCCGGGCCGCACCTCGTTCGGCGAGGAAACGATCGGGAGCCCGGAGGACCACTTCGCCCCGCCGGATCTCCTGGACCACCAGGGGGTCCACCAGTTCCCGCCAGACTTCCTCCCCGAGCTTTTCCCTCAGAGAGGAAGAGACCTTTCGCCAGGCCTGGTCCAGCAGGGTCTGGATGGTGGATTCACGGGGCGCCATGAGTCTCTTTCGAACCTCCCGGGGCTGGAAAGGCCCCTAGTGAACCCAACGGCCCTCCATTTGTCGACCGTTCCTTTTTTCCTGCCGGAGAAAGACTTGGGACGCCACCCTCCTCCTCCGGGACCTCCCGGCCCGCCGGGAGTCCTATTTCTTTCCCTTTCCTTCCCTCTCTTGCCCGCCCGGGCCGCCCTTTTCCAGGGCATCCAGGATGCCCCGGGCCTGCCTGCCCTCCGGGCTGTCCGGCGCGGCCTGCCAGGCCCGGCGCGCCTCGACCTTGGCCTCTTCCTTCCGACCCAGGTCCAGCAAGAGGGCCGCCCGGGCGGCCCGGATCCTGGCCTGGAACCGGGCTTCCTCCTGGGGAGTGGGCTTCTTCTTTCCCTGGGGCGGAGCGTGGTCCAGCTCGGGAGGGACTTCCAGGGCCGCCTCGAGCATGTCCAGGGCCTCTTCCTTCCGACCCAGGACCTGGAGGCAAAGGGCGTAGTCCTCCAGGACCTTCCGGTCGAAGGGGTCGATGTCCAGGGCCTCCCGGAGGTAGCGGGCCTCCTTGTTGCGGTCGCCGAGCTTCTTGTAGTAGGCCGCCAGCCTCAGCCTGGGAGGCCGGGCGAAGCCCGAGAGGGAGACGAACCGCTCCAGCTCTGCCATGGACCGCTTCTCCTGGCCCAGCTTCCGGTAGATCCGGGCCCGCTGGAGGAGGGGGGAGTACCGGGTGTCGTTGCAGGTGGGCCAGCAACGGTGGGCCCCTTCCAGTTGGGCCAGGGATGCGGCGGTCCGCCCCTTCTTCCCCAGGATGGCGGCCAGCTCGAGGCGGGCGAAGAAGTCGTCCGCTCCCTTCTGGAAGGCCTCCTCCAGGGAGGCCTGGGCCAGGGGGAGATTCCCCATGGCGTAGGCGAGCCGGCCTTCCAGGAGCTTGGCCCGGCCGTCCCCGGGGGAGAGCTGGAAGCACTTTCTCAGTTCCACGCCGGCGTCCACCGTGCGGCCCTGGAAGTAGGCCCCCCAACCCAGGTCCAGGTGGGCCTGGAAATCCTTGGGATGGGTGAGGACCCGGACCTGGAGGCGGGAGAGCATCTCTTCGCCCGGCCTGGGCCGGATCTTCAAGGCCCGGACCCGCCGGGAGAGCCAGGCCCGGAAGCGCCGGTCGAACTGGGCCGGTGTCCAACCCAGGCCGGCCTTCAGGACCTCCCTCGTGGTGAGGCCCTGCCCGTAGAGGCGGCACATCCTCACCAAGGTGGGAATCCCCTTCCCCTGGACGAGCATCTTCACCGAGAGGCCCGCCAGGTAGTAGGCGAAGAGCACCCTCCGCCCGCGGAACCAGGTGTTGAACCGTTCCACCCCGGGGAGGTCGTCGTTGTAGAGGGCGTCCACCAGCTCCCTCTCCTTGTGGCGCCCCGCCGAAGGAGCGCAGACCGTCTCCTCGTAGACGGAGATACCCTCGGTGAACCACCGGGGGATCCGGTTGTGCGAAAGTCCCAGGGTCACGGTGTGGGCGAACTCATGCCAGGCCGTGGCCGCCCAGGAGAACTTGTCCCGGAGTTCGGGCGCCGAGGGGGAAACGGAGGTGATCAGGCCGCCGAAACAGGCACCCAGTGCACCGAAACCCGTGAAATTCACCGTTCGGACCGAGAAATCCCCGAACCGGTGGAAGACCTCCACGCGGATGGGCCCCTTGGGGGCGTACCCATACCTGGCCCGGAAGGAGTTGCGGGCCTTCTCGTAGAGGGGAGGGAGGAAGTGGAGCAGGACGGGGGCTTCCGAGGGATGCATCCAGAAGACGAAATCCCCCGCCTTGTAGGAGCGGTACTCCTCCTCGATCTTCTTCTCCACCTCGATGGCGTTGTGCCTGGGGGCGTTGACGAAGCCCTCCTGGAGGGAATCCGCCTTCTCCAGGCAGAGCCGTCCCTCTTTTCCTCTTCCCGTATAGATCAGGACCTTGCCAAGGGCGTCCAGGGCGGGAACGTATTCCGGGTCCAGGGAGAGGGCCCGCCTCAGGATCGGTTCGGCCTCGGGAAAACGGTAGTGGTGAATCAAGTGGCGGCCCAGGGTCGTATCGGGAAGGGGGGAACGGGCCTGGACGGCCAGGGCACGGGCCCTGACGGGGGCCGCCGCATCCTTGCCCCTGGTGAGCCACTCCAGGGCGTAGAGCTGGGAGAGGGAAGGCACGTGGTTGGGGTTGCGCTCCAGGGCCTTCTCGAGGGCGGTACGGGCCTCGGCGTAACGGCGGTCCTCGATCCGCCATCCCGCCAGCAGGGCCAGGGCCCCGGGCCGGCCCGGGTCCCGCCCGAGGGCCCTCTCCAGGAAGGACTCCGTCTTGGAAGGATCCCGGAAGAGGTTGAACCTGTAGATCCGGAAGAGCCCCAGCAGGGCGGGGATGTAGCCCGGGTCCCCCTTGTCGGGCCGGAGAACGCGGCGGAACTCCTTGGCTCCGGAAGGGTAGCCCGCCACCTCGCCGTATACCTTGAAATAGAGTTCACCCAGGGCCACGGCCGGGTCGTGGTCCAGGGGGGAGGCCTTGTCGGCCTCCAGGTAGAAATCGGAGGCCTCTTCGTAACGGCCCAGGCGCTCCAGGCTCTTCCCCAGGAAGAGGAGGTCCCTTCCGCGGGTGAGTTTCCGCTCCTCCCCGATCCGGACGGCCTCCTTCCAGAAACTCCGGGCCTCCTTCCGGGCCCCCATGGTCCAGCTCATGAGGCCCCGCTTGTAACGGGACTCCGTGTTCAGGGGATCCAGGTCCGAGGCGGAGGCGTAGGCCTTGGCGGCCCGGGCGTAACGGCCGACCTGGGCGAGGAGGTCGCCCTGGACGAGAAGGACGTCCACCCGGGGGGAACCTTTCTTCAGGAATCCTTCCACCAGGGAAAGCCCCTCTTTTACCTGGCCCCGCATGAGGTGGACCCTGGCGAGAAGGGCCGTGGCCCGGCCCAGGTCCTCGGCGGAAGGCCTCTCCTCGGGAGGTTCCCCCGGGGCGCCCGAGGCGAGGATCTCCTTGAGGAGCATCACCGCCCGGGCGAGCCTTCCCCGGTAGACCAGGCGGGAGGCCTCCTTCAAGTCCGGGCCGAAGGGGGACCCGGCCACCCTTCCCCCCTGGGCCCGGAGGCGGGAAGGGATGGCGGCGGCGAGGAAAGCCAGGAGAAAGCCCCCCATGAGGGCGGCCCCGCGGAGATTCCAGGTCCGTTCCACGGTCAAAGCCTCCGTTTCAACCACTTCCGCCTCTGGAAATAGACCAGGTAGACCACGGCCACCAGGGCGTTGAACACTACTAGAGTCAACCAGAGCATGCTCAGGTCGTAACGCCCCTTCCACACAGTGGCCAAGGTGGATGTGAGGGGGAGGAGGACCCCCAGGTGGCCTATGGCGTCGATCACCATGGGCCCCAGGGTCACGCCCGCGCCGTTGATGGCTGACCCCAGGGTCAGGGCGACGGCCGCCGTGGGATAGCTGAAGACGGCCAATCGAAAGTAGAGGACCCCTTCCTGGACCACGGCGGGAGAGGGGTTCTCGATGAAGAAATGGAGGATCTGGGGGGCGAACCAGGCGTAGAGCACGAGGAGGACCACGCCCGTGCAGGCGGCGAAGAAGGCGTAGAGCCTGCCGGCCTGCATGCACCGCCGGACCTTCCGGGCCCCCAGGTTGTGCCCCACGAAGGCCGCCGCCGCGGCTCCCCACCCGGCGGCGGAGAAGAAGAGGACCATGTCCATCCTGACTCCCACCGAGATGGCCGCCAGGGCGTCCACGCCTCCCATCCCGGCGGCGAGCCTTGTGATGTAGAGGACGGCCAGGGCCCGCACGAGCATCTGGGTGGACTGGGGAAGACCGATCCTGAAGAGCCTCCCCATCTCGCCGAAGAGGCCCGACCAGGAAGTCCTTTCGATCCGCAAGGGGCAGGTCTTCCTCCGGAGCATCCAGACGCCCACCAGGGCTCCCAGGCCCCGGGCGATCACCGTTCCCCAGGCCGCCCCGGCCACCCCCATGGCGGGAATCCCCAAAGGGTCCCAACCGAAGATGAGGACCAGATCCAGCAGGAGGTTGAGCAGGTTGGCCCCTGTGAGAAGCAAGACCGGACGGAAGGCGGCCCCCATGGCCCGCAAGGCGGTGGTCACCTGGAGGAGGACGAACATGGTGACCGTTCCCAGGGAGAGGACCTTCAAGTAGGTGATCCCCTCCTCCAGGGCGGCCCCTTCGGCGTTCTGGAACCGGATCAGGGGGCGGGCGGCCAGGAAACCGGCGATCCCCAGGATCACCCCCAGGACGATCAGGCTGTAGAGGGCCCTGTTGGAAACCTCCCTGGCCTTCTCCCTTGCGCCGCTCCCCAGGAAGCGCGAGATGAGGGAGACGCTTCCCACGCCGATCCCGTTGGCCAGGATCATGGGGAGGAAGTTCACCACGCTGCCTACGTGGACCGCCGCAACGGCGTCCTGCCCGAGAAACCCCACGAGTTTCAAGTCCACCAGGTTGAAAAGGGCGTGGGTAGCCGTTCCCAGGGCCAGGGGGAGCCCGAAGGAAAGACTTTCTTTGAAGAGGGGACCGCCCGTGAGGTCGCGTTTCATGGCCCGCAGAGGGTAGGACCCCAAGGCGGCCGACGCAAAGGATGGCGCCTCTTTTCCCCGGCCGGGGAAGTCCTCACTCTCCCAGGACTTCCCTGGCCTTCTCCAGGATCTTGGAGGGACTGAAGGGCTTGGTCATGAAATCGTCCGCCCCGAGACTCAAGCCTTCCTCCCGGTCCGAGTCCTGTCCCTTGGCGGTGAGAAGGACCATGAAGGTATCGGAGAGGTCCGGGTCGGAACGGACCTCCTGGACCACTTCGTACCCGCTCTTCTTGGGCATCATCACGTCGAGGAAGACCAGGGAAGGCTTGTGCTCCTTCAAGGCCTCCAGGGCCTCCTCGCCGTTGGTGGCCTCCAGGACCTCGTAGCGGGCCCTCTTCAGGACGAAGGCCATGGATTTCAGGATGTAAGGCTCGTCGTCCACGACCAGCACGATCTTCTTTTTGCCCATGACGGTTTCCCGTTCCATCTTCCCCGGCGGAATCCTACCCCCGGAAAGTTCAAGTCTTCTTGATCACCACCACGGTCACGTCGTCCTGTCCGGAATCGCCGAACTCCCTCACGGCGGAGAAGACCCCCTCGAGGATCTCCCTGGCGGACCTCTCGCGGAGGGAGGTCACGATCTCCGCCAGCCGTTCCGTCCCCATCATCTCCCCCTTGTCGTCGGTCACCTCCGTCACCCCGTCGGTATACAGGACGAGAAGGTCCCCAGGGGCCATCTCCAGGCGTTTGAGTCGGTGCTCCGGCTCGGGAAGGAACCCCATGATGGGACCGTCCACGTCGACCCACTGGGGGTCGTTCCTCCTGGTCCTGAGGAGGAGAGGAGGGTTGTGGCCGGCGTTGGCCAGGAGAACCCGGGACTTCCCGGGTTCCAGGACGGCCAGGAAGAGGGTCAGGAAGAGTTCCGCACCCGAGAGGTCTTCGTAGAGGAGGCGGGAGGCCTCGCATAAGACCTTCGATGGGTCCTTCCTGTTTCGGCCCACGGAAATGAGGACCCTCCTGGCCATGGGCATGAGAAGGGCCGAGGCCAGGTTGTGACCCGAGATGTCGGCCACGACCACACCGCACGCCCCGTTCTTGAGGGGGATGTAGTCGTAGTAGTCCCCTCCCACGTAGTGGGCCGGCTCGCACCTGCCCGCCACGTCGAAGCCCTCGATCTCCTTGTCCTTCCTGGGAAGGAGGGTCTTCTGGATGGTCCCGGCGATCTCCACCTCCTTGCGGAATTCCGCAAGCTCCCTGTTCCCGAGCAGGGTGGCGACCTGGTTGCAGATGAGATCGGCCATCTTCCTGTCGGTGGAACGGAAGTCCACGATCCGGCCCGGTTCCTTCTCCCTGTCCAGGAGGACCACGGCTCCGAGGATCTGCTCGCGCCCTTCCAGGACGACCGGGGAGACCAGGGGAACCACCAGGGCGGAGACGGCACCCTTCTCGAAGGGGGCCAGGGGGCGGATTTCCTTGGTCAAATCCCCCCGGCTCACGAGGCGGCCTTCCTCGATGGCCAGGGCGGCAAGCCCTTCGTCGCCTTCGTACCCGACGAAGTGGTTCTCTCGAGGATCACCCTCGCCGGACTCCCAGAAGAAACGCCCCTTCTCCCGGGCGCAGATCACCTGGTAGCCCTTCCGTCCCCGGAGGGTCCTGAGGGCGTAGGAGCGGGTGCACTTCACGGCCCGCTCCAGAAGCTCCAGGGTGTTCTCCCAGAATTCCTTGGGGCCCAGGCCCAGGTTCACCAGGCGGGGCATGTCGATGAGGATTGTGATCTCCTCGTGGTGCCTGACCGTGGCCTCGGTGAGGTCCTCGTTCTCGTATTCCTTGAGCCGTCTTTCCTTCTCCACGGCGTGGAGGTGGGCCAGGAGTTCCTCCCAGGCCTGGGCCTCCTCCAGGGGAACCACCGTTCCCAGGGCGCCCTGGTTCTTCCCGTAGATCTCCAGGGGGAAGAGAAGGGCCTTCCATCCCGGCGGCGGAGGAGGATGGATCCTCCCTTCCTGGTCCATACATCGGGGCCCCTCCCATCCCTCGGGCCCCCGGCCGGAGAGGAAGACCACATCGCCCTTCCCGTCCACGACGAAGATCTTGGGTCCCTTCTCCCGGGTGGTCAGGGAGAGGATTCCCCGGATCAGTCCCTCGATCCCCTTCCCGCTCATGCCTTCTCCCCCTCGACGGACCCGGCCGGGGAAGGCTCGGGAGTGAAGATCTTGACCATAACCAGGATGTTGGCCCCGTCCTCGCGGGAATACCGGATCTGGTTCATTACGGTTCGCATGAAGAAGATGCCGTATCCCCCCTCTCCGGGCTTGCTCTCGTCGGGTTGGACCTCGACGACGGTGGGATCGAAAGGCGGGCCGAAATCGACGAGGGTGATGGTCAGGCGGTTTCCCTCGATGACCAACTCGACACGGAAAGGCCGGGAGAGGTCGCCGCCGTAGGAATGGCGCAACACGTTGGTGACGGCCTCCTGGACCGCAACCAGGGTGTTGTAGCGCTCCTGCTTCGGAGGGGGTGGATCGGAGATGCCCCCCATGACCTGGTCCAGGAGGGTCCAGATCAAGTGGAGCGCATCGAGCTCCCCCTGGATTTCCAGCGCGACCCGCTTGCTCATGAATCCCAACCTGGTCACCCGGAAAGGGACCCCGCCGCCCTTCCGGTTTTCGAACGCCTTGCCGGCCACGACGGCCGGAACTCCAACCTCTTGGATCGGCAGGAAGAGAACCCCAAGTTGAGCCATGTGGACGAGGGGCGGCCCGCAAGGCGGACCGCCCCTCGTCACGGGCCGTTCCGGAGAGTCAGCCCACCTGGATGGGGGTGAAGGAAGTCTGGGTCTGATCCACCCCGTAGCCCAGGTAGCGGATCTCCTTCCAGGGGAGTTCAAGGGGAACTTCCAGGACTTTCTTCTTTTCTCCCGCCCTGACGGTCACCTTGCCCGAGGAGAGGTCCACCTCCACCTGGAGCAGGAAGGGCTTCTTCCCCCGGAAAGGCCCGACTTTCAGGACTTTCCTGGCCTCGGGAGAACGGGGATCCCCCAGGCGGACCACGAGCTCCCCCGTCCGGAAGAAGATCCCGCAGGAAAGAAGCCGGTCCGGCTCCAAGGCGGGACCGAAGACGAGGAAGGCGTTGCGGGGCCCCCAGGAAAGGAGGGGTTTCACCTCGCAGCTCAACCGGACCTTCCCTCTCAGGGGCGAGGCGAGCTTCTTCAGGGCGTAGCCCCTCTCCAGGCTGGAGACCCAGTATCCTTCCCGGGCGGTCCGCACATAGGCCCTGGGGGTGGCGGCGAAGTCCGGATGGCAGGGTTCACCCGGGACCCCCGTGCGGTCCTTCAGCTCCCGCCGGAGTCTCCTCAGCTCGGCCTTCAGGCGCTTCCGCACCCCGGCGTAGGCGGGATCGTCGTACACGCTGTTGAGTTCGTGGGGATCCTTCTCCAGGTCGAAGAGTTCCCACTCGCCGATCCGGTAGTAGTGGATCAGTTTGTATCTCTTCGTGCGGACGCCGTAGTGGCGGCGCACCTTGTGCTCGGCGGGAAATTCGTAGTAATGATAATAGAAGGACTTGCGCCAATCCGCCGGGGTGTGACCGAAGAGGATCGGCTTGAAGCTCCGTCCCTGCATGTCCGAAGGGATGGGAACCCCCGCCAGGTCGAGGAAGGTGGGAGCGAAGTCCACGTTGGAGACCAGGTCGGTGTTCACGGACCCGGCCTTCACCTTCCCGGGGAAACGGATCAACAAGGGCATCTTGTCCGATTCTTCGTAGAAGAACCGCTTGTCGAACCAGCCGTGGTCCCCGAGGAAGAAGCCCTGGTCCGAGGTGTAGACCACCATGGTGTTCTCCGCCAGGCCGGACCGGTCCAGGTAGTCCAGGAGGCGGCCTACGTTTTCGTCCACCGAGGCGATGCACCTCAGGTAGTCCTTGATGAAACGTTCGTACTTCCAGACCTTGAGCTCGTGTTCGGAGAGCCCGGGAGGAGGATCGGCCTTCACGTCGTTGCGGGTCAGGGTCTTCAGGACGGACATGTCGCAGGTCCTGGCCGGGCTGGCCCTGTGGGAATGGTCGTCGTCGAAGGTGGGCGGTGTGGGGATCTTCACCCCATCGTACATGTGGGCGTGTTTCTTGTCGGGTTGCCAGTTCCGATGGGGCGCCTTGTGGTGAAGCATGAGAAGGAAGGGTTTCGCCGGGTCCCGCTTCTTCTCGAGAAAATCGATGGCGAAGTCCGTGAGGAGGTCCGTCACGTATCCCTTCACCACCTTCCTCCGGCCCATCTCGATGAGGACGGGGTCGTGGTAGCGTCCCTGGCCGGGGAGGACGTTCCAGTAGTCGAAGCCCTTGGGTTCGCACTTGAGATGCCACTTCCCGATCATGGCGGTCTGGTAGCCGTGGGACCGAAGGAGCATGGGGAAGACCACCTGCCGGTTGTCGAAGATCTCCCGGTTGTTCCTCAGGCCGTTGATGTGGTTGTACTTACCCGTGAGGATGGTGGCCCTGCTCGGCCCGCAAAGGGAGTTGGTGGCGTAGCAATGCTCGAAGCGCATGCCCTCCCGGGCGATCCGGTCCAGGTGGGGTGTCTTGTTGATCCGGCTCCCGTAGCAACTCAAGGCGTGGGCGGCGTGGTCGTCGCTCATGATGAAGATGATGTTGGGCCTTTTCCCCGCGCCCTTGCTCCCCCGGGAAAAAGAGGCACAACTCGAAATCCCGGCCAGGGCGGACCCCTGCGCCAGGAGCCCGAGAAACTCACGCCTGTCGACACGTCCCATGAGTCGCTCCTTTCGATGGGCTCTCCTTCGAACCTTTCATCTTGGAAAGGGCGGAAGGAGGAGACAAGGGGAAAAGCCCCGGGAGGCCCAGCGCCCGGGGAGTGGCTCCAACATCGAAAGCGCCACAAAGCAACACCCCCAACTCCCGAACACCCACTCCCCCCATTTTTCCCCCTCGTTAGCCCCTGCCGGCTCGGGCATGGAACGAAGTGACATGCCCGAGACGTCCGGGGAGTGGCTCCAGCATCGAAAGCGCCACAAAACAACGCCCCCAAACTACGAGCGCCCAGACTCCCCCTGACGTCGGGGAATCTCCCCCCCCCGTTAGCCCCGGCCGGCTCGGGCATGGAACGCAGTGACATGCCCGAGACGCCCGGGGAGTGGCTCCAGCAACAAAAGCGCCACAAAACACCCCCGCGAAGACCCAGACTCCCCCTGACGTCGGGCATGTTGCAGCTCTTCGAGCTGCACATACCCGCCGGCAGGGGCTGACGAGGAAATCGAATCCCCCCGTTAGCCCCGGCCGGCTCGGGCATGGAACGAAGTGACATGCCCGAGACGCCCGGGGAGTGGCAACAGAATCGATAGCGCCAAACAAAACCCTTCGAACTGCCACCCACTCCCCTGACGTCGGGGAATCCTGTTCTTCGAACAGGCTTCCCCGCCGGCAGGGGCTGACGAGGAAATCGAAGCCCGAGGACGCCCGGGGAGCGGCGAAAACCCGAAAGGGAGCCCCCGCCTGCATTGGCCGGCAACGAGGAGATGTCGCCGGAATCTCCCGCCTCTCCGGATCCGGTGAGAACAGGACGGCCTCCTACTCCACGCCGTATTCTTTGAGCTTGTAGGTCAGCTTCTTCCGGGAGATCCCGAGTTCCCTGGCGGCTTTGCTCTTGTTCCCCCCGCACTTGCGGACGGCCTCAAGGATGGCCCGTTTTTCCACTTCTTCCAGGGGTTCCACAGGTCCTTCTTCCTTCGAAGGGCCCAGGGGACTTCCCTCCCCGCCAGCCACTCTTGGTGGAAGGTGTTCCGGGAGGATCCAGTCTCCCGGCGAGAGGATGCACGCCCTTTGCATGCAGTTCTTGAGTTCCCGCACGTTTCCAGGCCAATCGTAGGCCAGAAGGCGATCCATCGTGGCCTGGGAGAGCGACTTGGGCTTGCTGGAATAGAGATCGCAGAAGAGGCGGGCCAGGGGAAGGATCTCCTCCTTCCTCTCCCGCAGGGGAGGAATCTCGATCTCGATGACGGCGATCCGGTAATAGAGATCCATGCGGAAGCGGCCTGCCTCCACCTCCTTCTCGAGGTTCCTGTTCGTGGCCGTAACGAGCCGGAAATCCAGTTCCACCTCCTCCTTTCCGCCCACCCGGTAGGACCTCCGGCTCTCCAGGACCCGTAACAATTTAGGTTGTACGGCGGGAGGGAGCTCGCCGATCTCGTCCAGGAAGAGGGTGCCGCCGCGGGCGTTCTCCAGGTGGCCCTCCTTCCTGGAAACCGCCCCGGTGAAGGCTCCCTTCTCGTGGCCGAAGAGCTCGCTCTCCACGAGCCCTTCGGGAAAGGCTGCAAGGTTCAAGGCTACGAAAGGCCCACCCCTCCTTCGGCTCCAGGAGTGGATCAGGGAAGCCAGGACCTCCTTTCCCGTGCCGGACTCTCCCAGGAGGAGGATGGGAACGTCCGTCTCGGAGGCGGCCGCCGCCTCTCTCAGGACCTGCCGCATGGAAGGGGACTCCGCCAGGATCCCCTCCGGAAGGGGGTGAGGAAGGTCCCCCTCCTCCTCCCGGGGACCTGCGCCGAGGAACTCCTCCAGGAGGTCCTCCACCCAGGCCAGGTCCAGGGGCTTCCGAAGGTAGTCCGAGGCCCCGAGCTTCATGGCCCGGACGGCGTCCTCCACCTCGGCGAAGGCCGTGAGGACGATCACCCTGGAGTCGATGCCTCTCTTCCGCATTTCCTCGAGGACGTCGATCCCGCTCATCCCCGGCATCTTCACGTCCAGGAAGACCAGGGCCGGGCTCTCCCGTTCCAGGACGGCCAGGGCTTCCTCCCCCGAAGAGGCCTTGAGGACACGTGGACCCTTCCTTGCGAGGACCCGGGCCAGGATCTCCCTGTGCGCCCCTTCGTCGTCCACCACGAGAACGGTGAATTCCTCCATGGAAGTCATACCCGCGGCCCCTCATCCGCATTCCGGCATTCCACCACCATCCTGGCGCCTCCCCCGGCCGGCCTCTCGTGCCTCAGGTCCCAGCCGTGCTCCAAGGCGATTCTCTTGGAGATGGCCAGGCCCAGCCCGCTTCCGCCGGGCCGGCGGGAGACGTAGGGCTCGAAGAGAGTCTCTTCGATCTCCTTCGGAACCCCAGGTCCGTCGTCTTCCACTACGACCCGCCCCCCTTCCCCGGTCTTCTCCAGGCGGACCCGGACATTTCCTCCTTCCGGGACGAAGGCGGCGGCGTTCAAGAGGAGATTGAGAAAGAGGCGGCGGGCCTGTTCCGGGTCCGCCTGGACCCGGAGGGAAGGCCCCGAGAGTCTCAGGCTCGCACCCTTCCCTTGGATCTCGGGCTCCACGATCTCCACCAGTTCCTCCAAGAGGGACTTCAGGTCCGTCTCCTCGAGCCTGAGCTCCGAGGGCCTGCTCACCAGGAGAAATTCGTCCAGCCTGGCCACGGCCCGGTCCGCCTCTTCCACCAGGCGGGCCAATGCGGCCTTCGCCTCCTGCCCTTCCAGGTCCCCCGAGGAGAGGAGGGTCGCCAACCCCCGGATGGAGGCCAGAGGGTTCTTGGTCTCGTGGACCAGCCCCGCCGCAAGCCGCCCCAGGAAGGTCATGGACCGGATCCTCTCGTCCCTGGCCTGGATCTGGGCTTCCAGGCGGGCCGCTCCCACCCGGCCGGCATGAAAGAGAAAGAAGAAGACCAGGGCCAGGACGATCCCGGCGCTCTCCAGGAGGGTCTTCCTGAGGCCCCAGGCAAGGTGGGCCTCCAGTTCCTTCCTGGGATACTCCAGGACCAAGGTGAGGGGCCCGGGAGGAAACTCCTTCCACCCCTCCCAGGAAGGAGCCCAAGGAGGCCTCCTGGGGGGCCCCTGCCCCAGGCCGGATTGAGGTTTCTTGGGTTGGAAGGACCTGGTCACCCGGGTGAAGGAGACCCCCTCCTCCCCGGGCAGGCCCTCCTTCCCGGCCTTCACGAGCCAGTTCCCCTTCTCGTCCCGGAGTCCCACGAAGAGAATCCCCAGCCTCTTCCCTTTCTCCTCCAGGACTTGGGCCGTCTCCGAGGGGGAATACATGCCCCGCCGGCTGGCCAGATGGAGGATCCCCTCCACCGAGGAGAGGAGGAGGTTCCCCAACCTCCGGTGCTCCTCCTGGTGGGCCCGGGTGTAGTAGGTAAAGCCCAGGACCTCCCAGGCGCCCACGCCGAGGAGGACCAGGACCAAGAGGAACAGATCGCGGATTCTCATGACCGTTTTTTTCCCCGCCCCGGGAAGCCCGCCGGTAGGACTTTTCTACTGCAAAGAAAGTGCCGGCCCCAGGGGAAACCTTCCCCGGGCCCTTTGCCCTCCCGGTCCCCCGGAAGGTGAGGAAATTTTTCCCGCCCCTCCCGGGGGGTGGGAAAATCTTTCCGCCGGGCCCGGGAAGGCCGGGATTGGACCCGGGAGGACCGGGCCGATACACTCCCCTCCCTGGAGGATTGCATGGGCGGTTTCACCAAGTTCCTGTCTTCCCTGCCCCCGGCTTGGGCGCTCCTGGCGGGAGCCCTTCTTCTCTTTCCTTCTTGCCAGAGCCCGGGAAGGAACCCGGACCAGTGGCTCGGCCAGGGAGGGGAGAGGGCCGCCTGGTCTCCCGCACCTGACCTGAACCGCCTGGAAGCCCCGGGATCCCCGACGAACTGGAAGGAGCTGGAAAGCCTGGGAAAGGAACCTCCCTCCTTCCGGACCAGGGTGAGGAGGGCCTTCCTCTACCTCAGAGTCAGGCGACCCGACAGGGCGAAGGAGGAGCTGGACCAGGCCCTTCTGCTTCCGGGGCTCTCCAAGGAACAGGAGGCCGTGGCCTGGTACGGCAAGGCCCTGGCCTTCTCCGCCCTGGAACTCCCAGGCAGGGCCCGATGGAGCCTGGAACAGGCCCGGAAGGAGACCATGGATCCGGCCCTCCTGGCCAGGCTCCGTTCCTTCAAGGAAGACCTCTCCCTGGGAAGGAAGACCACCTTCGGAAAGAAGAAGGCCCACCCTGCCCCGGCGGCCCTGAAGATCCACACGCGCCGGGAATGGGGCGCCCGCCCGACGGACCTGTCGAAGGTCCGCCCCATGGGCAGGGCCTACCGGATCACCATCCACCACAGCGGATTCCCATGCCCCGATCCCTCCTGGAGCGGCGTGCGCGCCCAGATCCGGGCCATCCAGAAGAACCACAAGCACAAGTACACCAACGGCGAAGGCTGGGCCGACGTGGGATACCACTTCTTCGTGGATCCTGCAGGAGGGATCTGGGAGGGACGGAGTCTCCGTTACCAAGGGGCCCACGCCGGCAACCACGCCCTCAACAAGGGAAACATCGGAATCTGCCTCCTCGGAGACTTCCAGGGCCACACCCCCCCGCCCGCCCAGATGCGGGGCCTGGAAAAGCTCCTGCGCTACCTGATGAAGCGCTACAAGATTCCGGCAAGCCGGATCTACACCCACAGGGAGCTCAAGAACACGGCCTGCCCCGGCCGCCGGGGCCAGGAGGCGATCAACCGGCTCAGGAGGAAGCTCTCCCTGGACACCTGACCCCCGGGCCTTCAGGCCAGGAAGTAGAGTAGAAAGGCCGAGGCCGAGGCGGCCAGGCACCAGGGACCGAAGACCCTGAGGCGCCCCTTGTCCAGGATCCACATGAGAAAGCCCAGGGAGAGGTAGCCCACCAGGGCCGAGACGGCCACGCCGACGAACATGTACCAGAGGGGATTCTGGGTCTTCCCTGCATGGAGGACTTGAAGGAGGACCGCCCCCCCCACGGCGGGCAGAGAGAGGAAAAAAGAAAACTCCCCGGCAGTCCTCCTGTCCAGGCCGGACCGCATACCCGCCACGATGGTGGATCCCGATCGGGAGATCCCCGGAAGGATGGCGAAGGCCTGGGCGACGCCCACAAGGACGGCATGGAAGAGACCCGGCTCCTTCCGGGCCTTCCCCTTGGGGGGCCCCCCGAGGAAGAGAAGCCCCAGGCCGGTCACGGCCAGGCAGATCCCAACCACGAGGAGGCTCTGGAAGGCCTCTTCGAACCAGTCCTTGAGGAAGACCCCGGCCAGGCCGGCAGGCACGGACCCCACCACGACGGCCAGGAGCCAGAGCCGCCCCTTTCCTTCTCCCTTCCAGGCCTGGAGGAGAAGCTCCCCGATCCGCCGCCGGAAAAAGAGGAGGACCGCCAGGAAGGTGCCCAGATGGAGGGCCACTTCCAAGGTCACGGCATCGCCCTCCAGTCCCGTCAAGGCCCGCAGGATCTCCAGGTGGCCCGAGCTGGAGACGGGAAGGAACTCGGTCAATCCCTGGACCACCGCCAGGATCACGATACTCGCAAGAGGATGCATGCCACTCCCTTCGTCTCGAGAGGGAGAGGCTCTACAGCCTTTCCAACCGGGAAGCAAGCTCCTGGATCTCTTCGGGAAGGGCGAACCCGGGCACCCAGAAGGAGACCCGGATCTTCCCGGAGGCCCGGTCGGGCTCGACCTGGACGGGAGGATCGGCCAAACAAAGGGGTGAGACCTCCAGGAGCTTCAACGCCCGGCGGACCAGGGCATCCTCTTCCCCGGCCTCCCGGCCCAGGGGAATCTCCACCAGGATCCTGGAGGGAGGCTTTTCCCCGGGGTCGCCGGGAGGGGGAACCTCTCCGGCCCGGACCCGGGAGGAGAGCACAGGCCTTCCTTCCCCGAGGGAAGGATCCTCCCGGGAAGGAGACCTGGCGGGAGATTCTTTTCCTCCTCCATCCCCTCCTTCCCGGCTTCCCTCCATCGCCCTGAGAGGAGGACCCTCCTCGTCCCGTACCGGGAGATCCCCCCTTTCCTCCCCGTTCCCTCCCTTCAAGGCCCAGACCAGGAGAAAGAAGAGGAAGGCCCCCATTCCCAGCAACCAGGGCCAGGAGGCAGCCCCCAAGCCCGTCACCGGGTCCCAGGCCCGCTCACCCTCCACCGTAATCGAGGAAGGAGGGACCCGGGTAGGGGGAGGAGGGACCTCTCCCCTCCCCCTGGAGGGCCCCCCTTCCCGGGCGGAAGCGGTGGAGGGCCGGGGAAGAGCCTTCCCGCCGGGCCTGGAGGAAGCCCCCGCCTTCCCCCGGAAGGGCTCGGAGGCGGGAGCCCGGGAAGGGGCCCCGATCTTCCCCAGGCGGACCTCCATCGCCTCGAGCCGCGCCGCAAGGGCCTTCCATCTCCCCCTGTCCTTCCGGAGGGAGTCTTCCACCCCTGCAAGGAGGCCCTTGAGGTCCTCCGCCCAAAGGCGCTCGAGTTCCCCCAGGGAGGCCTCCAGGGAAGCGAGTCGCTTCTCCAGGGAGGCGGCCAGGGCCTTCCACTCCGGAAGAGGATTTACGGGTTCAGGGATCCTGGGAAATTTCGCCGGAAGGGTCCTGAGGGTCTTTTCCAGCCTCCCCAACTCGGCCAGGATCCCGGCACGCTCCCTTCCGGCCCGGGCCGCCCCTTCTTCCAGGGAGCGGAGGCCGTCCCCCAGGGCCTCCACCCCGGCCGCGAGATTCCGCGTCGCATCCAGGCCGGCGGAGACCTTCTTTTCCGTCTCCTTCCGGGCGGCCTCGAAGGCTCCAAGGGACTTCTCCACCCTGGCCAGGCCGGAAAGGGCGGTCTTCACCTGGAGGTAGAGATCCCGGAAAACCTTGGCCGTCCCCGCCCGGAGTTCCTCCATCCGGGATTCCAACCGCCCCAGGCCGGCGACCCTCTCCTTCTTCCCCTCCTCCTCGAAGGAGAGGACCCGGGAGAGGTTCCGGTCCAGCTTCTCCTGGAGAGCGGCCAGGGAATCCTGGATCTCCGTGACCCGCCGGGAGAGTCTCTCCCGGGCCTTCTTCTCCCCCTGGAGGAGGACCTCCAGTTTCTGGGTCCGTTCCTGCACGTCCACCAGGAAGGGGTCGGGTCCGGAGGAGACGCAAGAGGGGAGCAAGACCCCCAGAAAGAGGAACCAGGCCTTCCTCACGAAGCCGCCTCCCTGGCGGGAAGGCCCCCTCTTTCCATGGAGCGCATCTGGAGGGTGGCCCCCCGGCCGGAAAGAACCACCCGCACCGGGTCGATCACGAAGATCTCCCCGGTGCGCCGGACCCCGGCCTTGAAAAGAGGCAGGTAGATCCTGGACAGGTCCACCCACTCCCTCTCCCGGTTCACCATGTGGACGGCCAGGACGGCCGATCCGGAGGGATCGCGGGGAAAGGGGCGCCTGGAGAGAAGGCGGGCCTGGAACGGGTGAACGTATCCCTTGCCCGAATTCCCCAGGAAGGAGAGCTTGAGCCCCGGCGGCGGGAGCTTCTCCAGGAACCTGGCCGGCCCCTTCCCCGTGCCGATCCAGACCCGCCATCCCAGGGGGACCAGGACGTACCCCTTGAGCCATCCCCCGGGGCCCAGGGCCACCTGGGGTTCGAGCTCCAGGACCAGGGGCCTTTCGGGAGGAAAGACCTCCAAGTAGACCTCTCCCCGGCCACCGATGCCCAGGAGGAGTTCCTTCACGGGCCGTCCGTCCTGGACCTTCACCATCCTGCACTGCCCCCCCTGGCTCTCCAGGAGGAGAGACAGGTCCCCCCTGTCGAGCCGAAGGGCCCCTCCCAGGGGAAGGGGCCTCACCAGGGTGCGGGAAGGGTGGGGTTGGGGCGTTTCCATGGCGAACCCAGGATGCCCCCGGGAACCGAGCCTGCAAGCCCCCAAGGCGCCGGGCCCTCCGGGGAGGGTACCGGAAAGGGCCAACCCTTTTGGAGCAGGCGGATTAGGACCGGCCTTCCCCGGCCCGGGGACCCTCCTTCCCGGAGAAATCTCCGCCTTCTCGAAGGAACGGGGTCCTCCCGGAGAACCAAGGCCTTCCTGGAGCGGGGCGGCCGGCCCGGCACCAGGGGACCCGGCCAGGAGGCGATGGAGCCCGGGCGAGGAAGAGGGGGTCCCGGGAAAAGGCCCGCAAATCCCCTCGCCCGGGAAGGAGAGAAGGCCCGCCGGAAGGAGAAAAGGCCTCCCTCCTGGGGAGGGAAAACCCTCTTGCCAGGAAGAGAGGCCTGGTTATACTTTCCCTCCCTTCGGAAGGACGAGTCCCTACGTGGGCGATTAGCTCAGTTGGCTAGAGCGCCAGCTCGACAAGCTGGAGGTCGCTGGTTCAAGCCCAGCATCGCCCACCATTTTCCCTCTCTTCCTTTTCACCCCCCTGGAGAGATTCCCCCTTCGACGCCCAGGCCGGGGAGGAGGGCACCCGTGGTCCCGCCCCTGCCAGGTCCCTACAATGCCCGGCCATCGCCGGCGGGAGCCCCGGCCCCCGGCTGACCAGGTTGAAACCCCCGGGAAGGCGGACCATCAAGGTGGCCATGAAACGGGTGAAAGTTGCCAGGACGGCAGGCTTCTGCATGGGCGTCCGCCGGGCCATGAAGGCCGTCCTCGAAGCGGCGCGGACCTCGGAAGGGGAGATCTCCGTCCTGGGCCCCCTGGTCCACAACCACCAGGCCATGGAGATGCTCGCCGCCCGCCGGGTGAAGATCCTCTCCTCCCCCGAGGAGGCCCGGGAAGGGGTGGTCTGCCTCAGGGCCCACGGGGTCCCTCCCGAGATCAAGGAGGCCCTGAAGAAGCCGGGGCTCCAGGTGATGGACCTGACCTGCCCCCACGTGAGGAAGGCCCAGCGGATCGTGGAGCGCCACGCCGCCCGGGGAGAGGAGATCCTCATCCTGGGGGACCCGGGCCACGCCGAGGTCGTCGGTCTCCTGGGATACGCCCGCGGAAAGGGGCACGTGATCTCCTCCCCGGAGGACCTGGAGGCCCTCCCCGCCATGGAGAGGGTCTGCGTCGTCGCCCAGACCACCCAGAGCCGGAAGCGCTTCACCGAATTGGAGCCCCTGATCCGCCGCCGGTTTCCCAAGGCGGAAATCTTCGACACCGTCTGTTCCGCCACGGACGAGCGCCAGGCCGAGGTGCGGGCCCTCGCCGGGGAGGTGGACGCGATCCTGGTGGTGGGAGGAAAACACAGCGCCAATACGGTCCGGTTGGCCCAGATCGCCCGGGAGGAAGGAGTCCCGGCCTTCCACATCGAGACCGCCGACGAGCTGAACCGGAAGATGCTCGCCGGGTTCAAGACCGTGGGGGTCACCGCCGGGGCAAGCACTCCCAACTGGGTCTTCCGCTCCGTCGTGGACGAGGCGGAACGAATCCTCGAGGCGGGATCCCTTCCCATGAAGACCCTGAGGAGGATCCTCGCCTTCGGGGTCCACAGCTACCTCTACATCGGGGCGGGAAGCGCCGCCCTGGCCTACTCCGCCCTCCACATCCTCCAGGTTCCGGTCACCTGGAACTTCCTCCTGGTGCCCTTCCTCTACGTGGTCTCCATGCACCTGCTCAACCGGTTCACCGACAGGCAGGCCGCCAGGATCAACGACCCCAGGAGGATGCGCCTCCTGGAGCGCCACCCGGCCCTCTTCCTGGGTGCGGCCCTCCTCTCGGGGGCCGGCACCCTCGCCCTGGCGGCTCCCCTGGGAACGGCCCCCTTCCTCCTGGCCCTCCTCTCACTCGTTGCGGGAGTGAGCTACAACTTCAGGCTCCTGCCGGGCTGGCTGGCCCGCCGGGTGGGGTTCAAGAAGGTCAAGGAGATCCCCGCCTCGAAGGATCTCTTCCTGGCCCTGGCCTGGGCGACCGTCTCGGTCCTCCTCCCCGTGATGGCCTGGGGAAAGGTCCCCTGGGCGCCGGCGGCCCGGGTCTTCCTGTTGGCCTTCGTCCTGGTTCTCATCCGGTCTATCGTCTACGATGTCAAGGACCTGGAGGGAGACCGGATCGTAGGTAAGGAGACCCTGCCCCTCCTGCTGGGAAGGAAGGCCACCGACCGGGTCCTCTTCGTCTCGGCGGCCTTCCTCTGCATCCTCGTCCTGGCCTCCCTCCTCTCCCCCTACCCGGGCCGCCCCTGGTTCCTGGTTCCCCTTGCGGCCTACGTGCTTCTCTGCCTCCACCTCTTCCGCCGCCGGAGGCTGCCCCGGGGCGTGCTCTTCGAAGTGGTCGTGGACGGACAGTTCCTCCTCTCGGGGCTCCTGGCCTTCCTCTTCTCCCGCTGATCCTTCCCCCTCCCGGCCCCGCCGGAAAGGGAGATTTCTTCTGGAACCGGGAAGCCCATCCCACCATCCTTGCCTCTTACACCGATCCAGGAAGGGAAGGGATTCCCCCGGGGCCGCCCAGGCGGCCCGAAGGGCTCCCGGAACCGAGGAAAGAGATGCTGGACAAGCGAACCTACTTCGTGAAGGAACACGTAGGCCTCATGAAGCTCCACGAGGCCTACGACATCCTGGACCCCGAGACGGGGGAACTCCTCGCCGAGGCCCGGGAAGAGGCATCCCCCCTGAGGAAGCTCCTCAAGCTCTTCATGGACAAGAAGAACCTTCCCTTCAAGGTGGTCCTCACCGACACCGAGGGGAAGGTCCTCCTCACCATCAAGAGGGGGTTCACCTTCTTTCGTTCCCGGGTGGAGGTATACGACGCTTCGGACCAGCTCCTCGGAACCTTCCTTCAGAAAGTGTTCAGCATCAGGAGCCGCTTCAAGATCCTGGACGCCCAGGGGATGGAGGTGGCCGAACTGAAGGGGAACCTGATCGGCTGGGACTTCACCTTCACGGACCTCCAGGGGAACGAACTCGGCCGGGTGACCAAGAAGTGGGCGGGCATCGGAAAGGAACTCTTCACCACGGCCGACAACTACGTCGTCTCCCTGGCCGAGGACGTGGATCCCGTGGGAACGGGCCCCCTCCTCCTGGCGGCGGCCCTCTGCATCGACATGGTCCTCAAGGAAAGTTCCAACTGAACCATGGGGCCGATCCTGGAGGCGGAAAACCTGGAGAAGACCTTCTCCCAGGGAGAGGAAGAGATCCCGGTCCTGAAGGAGGTCTCCCTCCGTGTGGAAGAAGGGGAATTCGTCGCCGTGATGGGGCCCTCGGGCTCGGGGAAGTCCACCCTGCTCCACTGCCTCTCGGGCCTGGACGCCCCCGACCGGGGCAAGGTCCTCCTCAGGGGCAGGGATCTCTTCGCCCTCTCGGAGGGTGAGCGGACCCTGGAGCGCAGGAAGAGGCTCGGGTTCGTCTTCCAGTTCTTCAACCTCCTCCCGGATCTTACGGTAGAAGAGAACCTCCTGCTGCCCGTCCTCATCGCCGGCGAGAGGCCCGAGAGATACGGGGATCGGATCGCCTGGCTCATGGAGGTCCTGGGCCTCGCCTCCCTGAAGGACCGCCTCCCCCACGCCCTCTCCGGGGGAGAGATGCAGAGGGTGAGCATCGCCAGGGCCCTGGTGCTGGAGCCCGTCCTCCTCCTGGCCGACGAGCCCACGGGCAACCTCTCTTCCAAGGCCGGAGAAGAGACCATGGCCCTCTTCCGGGAGGTCCGTGACAGGTTCCACACGGCCCTCCTCGTGGTGACCCACAACCCCAGGGACGCCGCCTGGGGCGACAGGGTGCTCTTCTTGAAGGACGGTGTTCTCGACCCCTCGGCCGAACTGAAAGGACCAGGACTGGATGCGGCTCGCGTCTTTTCTCGTCTGGAAGAACTGGAGATCTAGTCCCCTCCGGATCCTCCTGACCTGGTTCGGTGTTGCCCTCGGCGTGGCCGTGGTGGTCTCCATCCAGGTCCTGGACCACAACACCATCCTGAGCCAGCTCGAGAGGAAACGGGGCGATTTCGGCAGGGTGGACCTGGAAGCCAGGCCCCTGGACCCCCGGGCGGACCTGGACATCCTGAAACGCCGCCTGGAAGCCCGGCCCGACCTGGCCCGGGTGGGCCTCATCGTCCGTGCCGAGGTGGAGATCCGGCGGGAGGGCAACCGGTCCTTCCGGGCCGCCCTCTACGGCCTCGAGCCGCCGGGAGGAGAGGTCTTCGGCCACTACAGGCTGGCCCGGGGCAAGGACCTGTCGCCCCTGGATCCGCCCGACCGGGTTCTCGTCTCCCCTCTCCTGGCCCGGACCTTCGGCCTGGAGGTGGGCTCCACCTTGACCCTATCCGCCCTTTCCCGGGCAAGGCAGGCCCCATGCGTCCACGGAAAGCGGATCCTCTCCGGGGGAAAGGAGAAGAAGGCCGCCCCCCTTTCTTCCAGGAAGGTGACGGTCCAGGGGATCCTGGAACCCTTCCGCCTGGCCAGGAGGGACGGGGGCCTCGTCCTGGTGGGGCCCTTCTCCCTGGCCCGGGGGCTGGCGCGCCCCTTCCTCCCCAGGTTCCAGCTCAAGCGCGCCCCAGGGGTGGACCCGGACGAACTGATCGCCTCTTTGGAGAAGGACTTCCTCGTCGAGGAGGAGCGGGCGGCCCTGATCGGCGAGGGGGCCGACGAGCGGGCCTTCCGCAACGGCGTGCGTGTCATGGGCGGCCTGGCCCTGGTGCTGGGGATGTTCGTGATCTTCCACACCCTTTCCCACGCCCTGGCCGAGAAGATCCGTTCCCTGGGCATCCTCCGGGCCCTGGGGGCCACTACGGGCCAGGTGGTCCGGGCCTACCTTCTAGACGCCTTCCTGCTGGCCCTTTTGGGATCGGCCACGGGAACGGGCCTGGGCATCCTCCTGGCCTGGTCCCTGGGGAAACTCCGGATCACCACCCTGGGCCTGGGGAAGGCCGTCACGACCTTCGAAGTGCCCTGGTCCCCCCTCCTCGCCGTGGCCGGAATGGGAGTCTTCTTCACCCTCCTGGGGGCCTCCTTCCCCCTCTTCAAGATCCGGCGCCTTACCGTCCAGAGGATTCTCTACGTCCGGGACCTGGCCCCACCGGCGGACCTCATGCGGGGGGTGAACCTGTTCCTCTTCGTCACCCTCGTCCTGGCCCTTCCCCTGGCCTGGATCGCCATGACCCCACTACTCACGGGGGAGGGGAAGGGAGCGGGCTGGGTCCTCCTCGAGGCGGCCGCCCTGGTGGTGGTCTCCTTCTCCCTCTTCCTCCTGGCCCCCGGGCTTGTCCGCACTTTGGGGAAACCCGTCACGGCCCTGGCCGCACCCTTCTTCCCCCTTCCGGCCTTCCTGGCCCGGAAGAACCTCCTCCGCTCGCCGGGCCGGCTTGCCACGGCCGTTTGCGGCCTCACCCTGGTGGCCCTGGCCGGCATCGGGATCCGTTCCATCACGGGGGCCCTGAAGGGCGAAATCCGGGACTTCGCCGCCCTCGGGTTGAGGGGGAGGCTCTTCCTGCGCTGCCGGCCCTTGAAAGAAGATGCCTGGAAGGTCCTGAGGGAGACCCCCGGGGTGGCGTCGGTCCTCCCCCTTCAGGCCCGGGTGGGGCTTCCCTTCCTCGTGGTGGGCACGGACCCGAAGGAACTGGCCCAGCCCGGCGGCCCCCTCCAGGGAAGACCCGACCTGGTCCGGGCCATGGAGGAGGAACGGGGCATCCTGGTCTCGGGGAGGCTCTCCAATCTGAGGGGGATCCGCCCGGGTTGGACCCTCTCCGTACCCACCGGTGCGGGAACGGTCCGCTACAAGGTGCTCATGGTGACGGACCGGGCGGGCTTCTTCCCCGACGAAAGGGCCTTCGCCCTGGCCGACAGGAAGTGGCTCCACTGGGATTTCTGCCTGGACGTTTCCCGCTCGGACCGTTTCGGCATCCGCCTCCTTCCGGGCGCCGACCCGGAAAAGGTGGAAAAGGAACTCCGGAAACGGCTGGAGGGGAAGACGACGATCCTCTGGATCCGCAGGGGGGAAGAGGTGGAGAAGGCCCACCTGGCCGACGTGGACCGCGATTTCCTCTTCTTCGATATACTCCTGGCCCTCCTCCTGGTCCTTGCGGGCCTGGGCCAGGTGAACCTCCTCACCCTGACGGCCCTGGCCAGGAGCAGGGAGATCGGAATCCTCCGGGCCCTGGGCATGACCAGGCGCGAGTATCTCGGGGTCCTCCTGGTGGAGGCCTCCCTTGTGGGCTGGATGGCCGCCCTTCTCACCATCCTGGCGGGCATCCCCCTGAGCTGGATCCTCGTCCAGGGGCTCAGGGAGGTGAGCGGCCTTCCCGTCCCCTACCGGCCGGACCTTCCGGCCTTCCTGGCCGTGGCGGCCCTGGCCTTCCTGGTCTCCCTCCTGTCGGCCTTCCTTCCCGCCTTCCGGGCCACGGGAAGACCTCCAGCCGAAGCGGTCCGCTCCACCGAATAGCCGGGAAGCCCCGGGAGGAAGGAGGCTCCTCCCGGTTCCCCCTTTCCCCGGAACCCCGGGGCGGGCATGATCCAGGGAGCCCACGCAAAGGGAGAAACGCCCATGATCTTTCCTCGAGCCCTTTCCTGGATTCCCCTCCTGCTCCTCCCCGCCGCATGCGGGGCACCCGCAGGCCGGCCGGGGCCCCCGCCGGGACAAGCGAACCTCCTGGCCCTGGCGCCCACCTTCCAGGAGGCCCTCCTGAAGGAGGTCCTGGCCAAGGGGTGCCCGCCGGGCACCCAGGTCCGCACCTGGCGCGGCCCGTCCATGACCGACCCCATCGACGGGGCCGCCGAGGAGTACCTCCGCCTGGGGGCATTGGGCCTGGCCCTGGCCCGCACACCCTCGGGTGAGGAGGTCCTCCTCTTCGACATGGGCACCCCAGAAGGAGCCTACGGGATGTTCCTGGGCCTGAAGGACCCGAGGGCCCCCTTCCCTGCCGGCCTGGCCCCTTCGGGAGACGCCCTGGTCGGGAGAAAGGGGCGCTTCCTGGTCCAATTCCCCTCCTCCTGGAACCGGAAGAGAGCCGCCTCCCTCCTGGCCCTCCTGCCGGGGGACTTCCGGCGCCCCCCCCTCTTCCGGGCCCTCCCCGGGGAAGGCCTCCTGGCAGGGAGCGAAAGGATCCTCCAGGACGACCCCTGGGGCTTCGGTCTCTTCCGGTGGGGCCTTTCGGGCCTCTATTTCGACCCGCCCCTCACCCTGACACTCCTGGTCCCCCGGAAGGAACCGGGCCGGACTCTCTCCTCCCTGGAGGGGTTCCTCCGCACCATGGGAGCCGGGATCCGCCGCGGGAAGGGGGAGATCGGGGGAACCGCCAGGGGGCTCGGGAAGTTCCTCTTCCTGGCGGGCCGGGACAAGGTCGTCGGCCTGACGGGAATCCCGGGAAAACTCCCCCCCGCAAAGGTCCGGGCCCTTGCGGAGAAGGCCCTCCTCTCCCCTCCCCTCCCCGCCGCCCCTCCCTGGGAAGGAAATTCCCTCTCCCCCGGGGGAAAGAGGGTGCGGACTACCAAGGGGGACGAGGAGAAGGAAGGGGGAAAGACCCTGGAGGAGGTGGAGGCCGAGATCGGACGGATCCTGGAACGTTTCATCGAGGACCCGAAGGAGCCTCTCCCCACGAAAGACCTCTCCGGATCCTGGCGCCTCCAGGTCAGGACCTCCTTCCAGGAGGTGACCTGCCGGAAGTCCCCCGCCGGAAAGGGCTGGGACTTCTCCATGAAAGGCAGGCTCGGAGGTAAGACCATGATCCACCTGGACCGGGCCGGGAATTTCCGTTTCAAGGGATGGATCCGGGCCATGGGAGGCAAGGGCGGCTTCACCCTGGGAACCTGGCCCTTCTCCATGACTCTCTCCCGGGACGGAAGCGAGCTCAACGGGAAGATCCGGCCTCCCGGAAGGAAGGGGGGGATGGACCTACAGCTCGTCAGGCCCGTCCACGTGAAGGACCACGAAAGACTCACGGCGAGGCTGAAGGAGCTCCTGGCCCTGCGCGATCGCCTCTTGGAAAAGGAGAAAGGGAAATGAGCCCATCCATGGACCGGAGGATCTTTCTCGGCGGAGCCCTGGGACTCCCGGCAGCCCTGGCGGGCCGGGGAAATACGCAAGGGGGGGCCGGTGCCGGATCCCCCCTCCCCGCCCTCGATCCCTCCACCAGGAGGGTCCTGGGAAGGACCGGGCTGAAGGTGGGTCTCCTCGGCCTGGGCGCCATCCCGGGGGATCCGACCCTGCTCTACAACGCGGCCCTGGACGCCGGGGTGAACCTCTTCGACACGGCCAAGGCCTACGGCGACGACGAACTCCGCAAGCGCCCCGTCGTGAAGGCCCGCCGGAAGGAGATCGTCCTTTGCTCCAAGACCTACATCCCCCTCCGGGGAAGGAAGGCGGCGGAGATCAGGAAGCGGGCCAAGGCGGACTGCGAGAGGAGTCTCAAGCGCCTGGGCACGGACTGGCTCGACGTATACCACATCCACGCCGCGGGCCACCTGGCCTGGAAGCCCTCCTTCGAACCCCTCTTCGAGGCCTTCGAGGAGCTCCGCCGGGAAGGCAAGATCCGCTTCATCGGAGTCTCCACCCACAGGGCGGCGGGAGACCCGGAGGGAGTGGCGAAAACCCTGGACACGGGAAGGGTGGACGTCCTGCTCGTGGGGTACAACTTCCTCCATCCGAGGAGGCCCTTCGAAATCGTCTTCGAGGCCGCCCGGCGGAACAAGGTCGGGGTCATCGGGATGAAGACGGGGGCGGGGAACTTCAAGCAGGCCTATCTCCCGGACCGGACGGTGGAATGGAGGGAGGAGTTCAATCTCCTCCGGAAATACTGGACCCTCCTCCCCAGGCTGAAGCCCTTCCTGAAGAAGGGAAGGAGCGTTCCCGCCACGGGCCTGGCCTGGTCCCTGGCCCGCCCCGAGGTGGCCTGCTCGATTTCCGCCCTCCGGAACTTCGACCAGCTCCGCGAGAACCTGGAGGCCGCCCTCGACGTCGCGGCGGGAAGGAAACCCCGCAAGGAGGAGAAGGCCCTCCTGGAGGAGTACCGCCGCAAAGCCGGTTCCCTGGCCTGCCGCCTCTGCGGCGCCTGCAAGGGAACCTGCCCGGTGGGCGTGAATCTCCCCGAGGCGGCCCGGTCCGCCCTCTACGCCCTGGGTTACGGTGAAAGGGATCGTGCACGGGCCCTCCAGGCGTCCCTCCCGCCCCGGTCCAGGGCGGACCGGTGCACCTCCTGCGGGACATGCGCCTCCTCCTGCCCCCACGGGGTGGATCTTCCCGGGCTCGTCTCCCTCCTGAAGGAGGTCCTGCCGCGATGAAACGCGGGTATCGGAGTCTCGCCGTCCTCCTCCTCTTCCTCCCGGTGCTCCTTCCCCGGCCGGCCCGGGCGGGGGTGGATCCTCCCCCCGGCAAGGTCCTCTTCCGGATCGGAAAGACCGACGGCGACACGCGGGACCTGGCCCTCGGCCCGGGAGGGATCGGGAAATACCGCTTTCCCGGGTACTTCGTCCCCGGATGGTCCGAGCCCGAGAGGGACTGGCCCTACGTCCATCCCGGTCCCATGGATCCCTTCGGAAAGAAACCCTTCTCCACCTTCACCATAGCCTTCGGAATCTCCGCCCTTCCCGCCTCCGGCCGGTGCCGCCTCGTCATCGACCTGGCCGACACCCAGGACAAGTATCCCCCCACCCTGGTGGTTCGGGTCAACGGAACTCCCTTCAGGCGGAAACTGGAAGCCGGCCACGGCGAACCCACGATTTCCGGCTTCCCCGGGCAGGGGGTCCGCCGGACCCTCACCTTCCCCTTTCCCGTCACCCTCCTGAAAAAGGGGGCCAACGAAATCACCCTTACCTCGGTGAAGGGGTGCTGGTTCCTCTACGACGCCCTCCGCCTGGAGGTCCCCCCGGGGGTCGAATCCGCCCCCCTGACCCGGACCCTGGTCTACGACCTCTACGTGCCGCCGGCCCTCCTGAGGACCCCCAAGGGGCCATCCCTCTTCCTCACGGCCCAGGTCCGCCGCCTCGGTCCGCCCGCACCCTGCAAGGTCCTCCTGGACGGGAGACTCCTGGCGACGGTCTCTCTCCGCACGGGCTGGAACCCCTTGGAACTTCCCGTCCCCGACCCGGGGAAGGCCCGGGTCTCCCGGCTCTCCCTGGTCGTGGCCGGAAGGGAGGCGGCCTCCCGGAATGTGGAGATCCGCCCGGCGCCCGAGTGGACCATCTACCTGGTCCCCCACTCCCACGTGGACATCGGGTATACCGACAGGCAGGACGTCGTGGAGAAGAAACACTGGCGGTACCTGCAGGAAGCCATGGACCTGGCCGCCAAGACCGCCTCCTACCCCCCCGGGGCGGAATTCAAGTGGGATTGCGAATCCTCCTGGGGAGTGGATTCCTACTTCGGCATGGCCGGCCCGGCCGAAAGGAAGCGATTCCTTTCGGCCTTGCGTCGGGGCGAGATCGAAATCGGCGCCCTCTTCGCCAACGAACTCACCGGCATCTGTTCCCGGGAGGAGCTCTTCCGCATGACCCGCTGGGCCAGGGAGTTCCGCAGGAAATACGGCCTGCGGCTGGACACAGCCTTGATCACCGACGTCCCCGGCTGGACCTGGGGGATCGTCCCGGCCCTGGCCAGGAGCGGCGTGAAGTACCTGTCCTGCGGCCCCAACCGGATGGCCCGGATCGGCTACACCCTCTCCCGCTGGGGGGACCGGCCTTTCTGGTGGATCTCCCCCAGCGGAAGGGAAAGGATCCTATGCTGGGTTGCGGGCCAGGGTTATTCCTGGTTCCACCACGACGGCTCCCTCAGGACGGACAAGACCTTCCACTACCTGGAGAAGCTCCGTTCCCGGGGATATCCATACGACATGATCCAGGTCCGCTACACCACGGGGGGAGACAACGGCCCTCCCAACCCGACCCTTCCCGACCAGGTGAGGAAGTGGAACGAAAAATACGCCTATCCACGTTACGTCCTCGCCACGGCCGGCGAGACCATGCGGGCCTTCGAAAAGAAATACGGAAAACGAATCCCCTCCTTCCGCGGCGACTTCACTCCCTACTGGGAGGACGGGGCGGCGTCCACGGCCAGAGAGACGGCCCTCAACAGGGAGACCCGGGAGATCCTGGTCTCCGGCGAGGCCCTCTGGGCCATGCTCAGGCCCGCTTCCTACCCGGCCAAGGCCTACTGGAGCGCCTGGCGCTACGCCCTTCTCTTCGACGAACACACCTGGGGCGCCTGGTGCAGCGTCTCCAAGCCCGACTCCCCCTTCACCAAGGAGCAGTGGACCCGGAAGAAACTCTACGGGAGCCGGGCCCACTTCCTGGCCCGGTCCCTGGAGCTACAGGCCCTTCGTTCGGGTGGTCCGCCCCGCCCCACCCGGAGGTTCGAGGTCCTGAACCCCACCTCCTTCCCACGGAAAGACCCGGTCTTCCTGGAACCCGCCGTGGCAGGGGATTTCTCCGGGGTCCGTGACGAAAAGGGACGCCCCCGCCCGGCCCAGCGGCTCAAAGGCGGCGGCCTGGTCTTCCTCCCCGGTCCCGTCCCCCCCTTCGGCTCCCGGGTCTTCTCCCTGGTGAAGGATCCCACTCCCTGGAAGGGAAAACCCGCCTCTGCGGAAGGGAGCGTAATGAAGAACGGAATCCTCTCTCTCAGGGTGGACCCGGATACGGGAGCCCTGGGATCGGTCCGCTGGGGGGACAGGGAGCTGGTGGACCGGACCAAGGGGCCGGGCTGGAACGACTACATCTACGTTCCGGGCCGGAACCCGGCCCGTGCCGTCCGGCCCGGGAGACCCGATATCCGGGTTTTGGAAAAGGGGCCTCTCCTGGCCTCCCTGGAGATCACCTCCCCCGCCCCGGGCTGCAACACCCTCGTAAGGAGGGTCAGGCTCTTCGCCGGCCTTCCCTTCGTGGAGATCCGGGACATCCTGGACAAGAAGAAGGTCCGCTCCCCGGAAGGGGTCCACCTGGCCTTCCCCCTGGCCGTTCCCGGTGGAATCCCCAGGATCGGAATTCCATGGGCCGTGGTCCGCCCCGGGAAGGACCAGCTCGAAGGGGCCTGCAGGAACTTCTTCTGCGTGGAACGCTGGCTGGACGTATCCAACGGGGATTTCGGCGTGACCTGGGTGACCCGGGACGCCCCCCTGGTGGAGATCGGCGGGATCACGGCGGAGCGGCGGCCTTGGCTCAAGAGGATCCGCCGGTCTTCGCTCTTCTATTCCTACGTGATGAACAATTACTGGGACACGAACTACAAGGCCGACCAGGAGGGGAAGGCCCTCTTCCGATACCTCCTCCATCCCCACGGACCCTTCGACCCGGCCCGGTCGGAGCGGACCGCCCTTGCCTATTGCAGGCCCCTTGTGGTCCGCCCCGTCGAGGAGGAGGGGAGTGGACCACTCCCCTCCCTTCTCCAGGTGGAGCCCTCCTGGGTGGTGGTGAGTGACCTGAGACCCGCCGCCGACGGGAAGGGCCTCTTCCTGAGGCTCTTCAACGCAGGAGACCGCCCCGCCCGGGTCCGCCTGCGCTGGGGGAGGAAGGCCCCCCCCCGGGTCTACCTCTCGGACGCCGACGAGGAGCCCCTCTCTCCCTGGCCCAAGGAGAGCCTCCTTCCCCCCATGGGGATCCTGGCCCTCCGGGCGATCCCAGAAGGAAAATGAGCACCCCCTCTTCCCGCAAAATCCCCGCCTTCCTCCAGGGCCCCTGGGGGAACCTCCTCCCGGCGGTCCTCTGGGTGGTATGCCTCACTGCCTGGCTGCCCAGGGATCCGACGGGAGAGATCACACCATTCCTCTTCCTGGGGGCGGCCTTCCCGGCCTTTCTCCTCCCCCGGCTTTCACGGAAACTCTCCTCCTTCTTCTGGGTTCCGGCGGCCCTGGTCCTCCTCTCCGTCTACCTGCCCGGAGGGGATTTCCCGGCGGCCGCCCTGGGTTTCCTCCTCCTCTCGGCCCTCTTCCTGGCCCGCCTCACCCATCCGGGCCGGGAGGAAGAGACCCGCCTTCCCTGGAACCCCGGCGCCTGGGCCGCCGCCCTGGCGGCGGGCCTGGCGGCGGGACGGATCGCCCCCGAACTCCATACCCTGGATCCCTGCTCCACCTGGTGGGTCGGTGCGACCTGGTCGGCCCTCTCGGCCCTTCTTCTCCTGGGATACCTGCTCGTCCGGTGGGGCCGGGGAGGGAGGACGGCGGGGCTCCTCCTCCTGGCCTTCTTCCCCCTCGGCCTCTCCCGCACCCTGGCGGGGCTGGAGGCTCTCTCCGTTTCCCGGGAGGCCGTGAAGATGGTGAACGCCCTGGCCGTGACCCTGGGCTCCTCCACCGAGCCGCCTCCCCCCCTGGACCCCCTGGCCGGGCCCCTGTGGACGGTATACCCCAAGCCGGGAATCCTGCTCCTGCTCCAGGCCTCCCTCGCCGCCCTTCCCCTCCTCCTCCTGGGCGGAGCCGCCGCCGCATTCGACTCCACCAGGGAGGCCCGGCCCTCGCCGGCCCTTAGGGCGGGGCTCTTCGCCCTGGGGGCCCTCCTCGCCCCCCTTGCGGGATGGCCCCTCCTGGCCGCCATACCTCCCATCCTGGCCCTCGTCGTCCTCCTGGTTCCCGACCCCGGGGCGGAAGGAACGGGAGGTTCCCTCCCGGGAAGAAAGAGGCTCCTCCCGGCGGCGGCCCTGTGCCTCGCTGCGGCCTTCCCCTTCCTCTTCCTCCATTCCCCCCCGCTCCTGGCCGCTCCCCTCTCCCTGGGAGGACTTGTCCCGAAGAAAGTCCCGGCAGGGAGGCTCGCCACGGGAAGTCCGCCCGGGATCTCCTTCCTCGACGGCCTCCCTCTGCGCAGGCCCGGCGGACAACTCTATCTCCTGGAAGGGCTCCCTGGCGAAAGCCGATCCTCCCTCTGTCTCGCTCCGCCGAATTTCCGCATGCCTCCCCCCTGGACGACCCGCTCCCTCCTGGAGCAGGGAACCCTGGAGGAGGCCCTCGCGGGAAGCCCCTGGAGGGACGTCCTCCTGGCCCTGCCCTGCCCGGACCACCGGTTCACCGCATCCCTCCTCTCCCGGGAGGACCTTACCCTCCTGGCGGCCCGGGCCAAGCGCCTCTGGCTGGCCCTGGACCTGGGCTCCCTGGGAAGGAGGAGGATCCCCATCCTGGCGGAAAGGCTCCTCGGAACGGGGAAAGAGGTCGCCTTCTTCCTGGCCCTGGGGGGATTCACGCCCCCCCTCCTGGTGGCCCGCCTGGGCCCTCCCGGAGGAGGCCTTCCCCCCACCCTCCACAGGGCGGCCGATCCCGAAAGGGTACGGGCCCTTGCGGGCCTGGCGGGACCGGCCTTCCTGGAGCCCTGGACCTTCCAGGCTCCCATGGATCCCGAGCCCCACCACGGCCGGGTCCGCCGGGCCCTCCTCCTCCTGGCCGGAAAGGCCCTTCCCGGGAAGGGCCCCAGGCCGGGCGTGGCCGCCCTGATGCGGGCCCTGGCGGCCCGTTGGAAGGCCCCGCCCCCTCCGGACACGGTGGGCCAGGACCCGGACAGGGCCCTCCTCCCCGGAAAGGAAGAACTCCGCCTCCTAACAGAAGGGATGGAGAAGGATCCCGTGCCGGTCCTCCTCGAATACGCAGAAATGGTGGGAGACCACCTCCTGAAACCCACGATCCAGCGGCTGGGCCTGGCCCGGCCCTTCTTCCGGAAGTGGGCGGAGCTCCTGCCGAACCGGCCCGCCTTCGCCAGGCTCCTGGGCACCCTCCACGAGAGGCTCCTGGAATACGACCAGGCCCTTCCTCTCCTGGAGAAGGCCTGGAAACTGGGAAAGGGGAATCGAAAGACCTTGCGGGAACTGGGACTCACCCTCTTCGGCCTGAAGAAATACCACGCCGCCGCCGCCAGGCTCCTGGCCCTCTCACCGGACCCGGCGCGGGACCTGGAGGCCGCCCGGGCCCTGGGACTCTCCCTCTTCGAGACGAAGAACCCCAAGGCGGCCGAGTGGATCGAGAAGGTCCGCTCCCTCGATCCCTGGGACAAGGAAGTCCGAGAGGCAGCCCGGGTCCTGGGGATCAAGTGACCCCACCGGGGGCGGCCGGTGCCGGCCGCCCCCGGCCGGGTCAGTTTCCTCGGGCCATCTTCTTGTGGGCCTGGATCAGCTCCTCCACCACACCCGGGTCGGCCAGGGTCGTGATATTCCCCATATCCGTATATTCCCCGGCGGCGATCTTCCTCAGGATCCGGCGCATGATCTTCCCGCTTCGGGTCTTGGGAAGGCCCTTGGCGATCAGGATCGCGTCGGGCGTGGCCACGGGGCCGATCACGTGCCGGACCTGTTGCTTCAAGGCTCCCACGATCTCCCCCGGGTCCTCACCGGCGGCGTCCTGGTTGAGGACGACGAAGCAGAAGATCCCCTGGCCCTTGATCTCGTGCGGGAAGCCGACGACGGCGGCCTCGGCGACGGCGTCGTGGGCCACCAGGGCGCTCTCCACCTCGGCCGTTCCCAACCTGTGGCCGCTCACGTTGATCACGTCGTCCACCCGGCCCGTGATCCAGTAGTACCCGTCCTCGTCCCTCCTGCACCCGTCACCGGTGAAGTAGAGACCGGGAAACTGGGTGAAATAGGTCTCCTTGAATCGGGCGTGGTCCCCGTAGACCGTCCTGGCCTGGCCCGGCCAGGTCCTTTCGATGCAAAGGTTCCCCGATACGCCGTTTCCTTCCAGGCGCTTCCCCTCGTCGTCCACGAGGACGGGCTTGATGCCGAAGAACGGGAGGGTGGCCGAGCCCGGCTTGAGGGGGGTCACCCCGGGGAGGGGGGTGATCAGGATCCCCCCCGTCTCGGTCTGCCACCAGGTATCCACGACGGGACACCTCCCCCCGCCCACGACGTCGTGGTACCACTTCCAGGTCTCGGGATTGATGGGCTCACCGACCGTTCCAAGAACCCGAAGGGTCTCGCGGGAGTATTTCTTCACCCACTCGTCACCCTCCCTGTTGAGGCTCCTCAGGGCGGTCGGCGCCGTATAGAAGATGTTCACCCCCAGGTCGTCCACGATCCGCCAGTACCGGCCCGGATCCGGGTAGAGCGGGGTGGACTCGAAGAGGACCGTCGTGGCGCCGTTGGCCAGGGGACCGTATACGATGTAAGTGTGCCCCGTGATCCAGCCGATGTCGGCGGCGCAGAAGAAGATGTCACCGTCGTGGTAGTCGAAGACCAGTTCGTGGGTCATGGCCGCGTAGGTCATGTACCCCCCCGTGGTATGGAGGACCCCCTTGGGCTTTCCCGTGGATCCCGAGGTATAGAGGATGAAGAGGGGGCACTCCGAACCCATCCACTCGTAGGTGCAGGTCGACCTCTGGCGGGTGCACTCCTCCTCGAGGAAATAATCCCTGCCCTTGGTCATGGGAACGTCCGCCCCGGTCCTGCGCGCCACCAGGACGGTCTGGACCATGTCCAGGCCCTCAACGGCCCGGTCCACCGTCTCCTTCAGGGGGATCTTCCTTCCTCCCCGCAGGCCCTGGTCCGCCGTGATCACCACCTTGGCCCCGGCGTCGAGGATCCTCTCCCGGAGGGAATCGGCGCTGAACCCGGCGAAGACCACCGAGTGCACTGCGCCGATCCTGGCGCAGGCGAGCATGGCGTATGCCAGGTGTGGAATCATGGGCATGTATAGGCACACCCGGTCCCCCTTCTTGACACCGAAATGGCGCAGGACGTTTGCGATCCGACTCACCGAATGCTTGAGCTGGCGGTAGGTGATGTGCTCGTATTCCCCGGGCTCGTCCTTGGCCCAGATGATGGCGTCCTGGTCGCCCTTCTCCTTTAGGTGCCTGTCCACGCAGTTGTAGCAGGCGTTGAGCCTCCCCCCCAGGTACCAACCGAAGTCCACGTTGGGATAGTCGTGATCGAAGACGGCGTGCCAGGGCTGGAACCACGTGAGGCGCTCGGCCTGCTTTCCCCAGAAGGTCTCGGGATCGTCCAGGGAGAGCCGGTAGAGCCGCTGGTACTCTTCCATGGAGGAGATGTGGGCTCGTTCCACGATGTGGGGCTTGGGAGGATAGACCTGGTTCTCCATGTTCATGGGCGGGCTCCTCTTCTGGGACCGGGGACTGCCGGCCGGGTTTCGGGTAATGAGAAAGCGCTGGAGGCGGCGGAGCGCCTCGGAATGGAACCTGGATGTTAGGGCATGGGAAGGGAGGATTTCAAAGGGCGAAGGCCCGGCCGGGGACCGGCCCGGGCGGTGCGGCTACTATCTTCCGGGCCCGGCGGCCGTATCATCTTCCGAAAAAGGGCGGGAGCGGGGCCCGCCGGAACGACCCGATCCCCGCACCATCAGGAGTCGAAACCATGAAGAACCGCCTTCTCCTCCCGGCCTTTCTCGTTCCGGCCTTCCTGGCCCTCTCCGCGGCGGCCCAGGAAGACCGGACCCCCATTCCCGAATCCGTAAGGGAAACCCCCGTGGTCCGGGCCGTCCGGGAGGTCTCCGACTCGGTGGTAAGTATTCAGAGCACCCTCAGGGTCCACGGAACCAACCCCTGGTTCGGCGACTTCACCGAGGAGGTTCCCCAGGGACAAGGCTCCGGCGTGATCTACGACAAGGACGGCCTGGTGGTGACCAACTACCACGTGGTCTTCGGCCTGGACAGGGCTCCCGACGCCAGGATCTACGTGAAGACCTTCAAGCCGGCCAGGAAATACCCGGCGAAGATCGTCACCTTCGACATGGACCACGACATCGCGGTCCTGAAAATCCTGGCCCCCAAGGGAACGGTCTTCCACCCCATCCCCATGGGCACATCCTCCGACCTGATGATCGGCGAGACGGTGATCGCCATCGGGAACCCCTTCGGAATGGACCATACCGTCACGGTAGGAGTCCTCTCGGCCAAGAACAGGACCATCAAGGTCCAGTCTCCCGACGGTAGGACCCACACCTTCCGGGGCCTCCTCCAGACGGACGCGGCCATCAATCCCGGGAACTCCGGCGGGGCCCTGGTGAACCTCACGGGCAAGCTCATCGGGATCAACAACGCCATCCGCCGCTTCTCCCAGGGAATCGGCTACGCCATCCCCGTGGACACCGTGAAGAGGGTCCTGGACAACCTCCTCACCCTGGACAAGGCGGGGAACTACTGGCTGGGGATGACCCTGGTCGAGAGGGGAGGACGCCTGGTCGTGGACAGCATCGTCCGGGGCGGACCGGCCTGGCGCTCGGGCCTCCGCAAGGGGGACGTCTTCATCGACGTGGGCGACAGGACCACCAGGAGCCAAAGGGAGTTCACCCGGGCCTTCATGGCCAAGGTCCGCAACGGGGAGGTCCCGGTCCGTGTCTTCCGGGAGGGCCGGCGGCTGAGCTTCGTCCTCCGTGTGGGGGACAGGCTCCAGAAGTTCCTCTTCGATCACCTGGGGCTGGAGGCGGAAACGGTTCCCCTGGACATATCCCTGGCCAGGAAGGTGAGGGACGTGGCCGGCATCCCCATCCGCAAGCTCACGGCCGTGAAGATCACCCAGGTCTACCCGGCCGGACCGGCCCAGGACGCAGGCCTCCGGAAGGGGGATATCTTCCTGGCGTATCAGGAGGAGGTTCCCTTCTTCGGGACGAGGGAGACCCAGATCTACAGCGTGGAGAAACTCGCCCAGTCCCTGCTGGAGAGGCGCAAGGGAAGCACGTACTCCTTCATGATCGCCAGGAAGGGGGAACTCTACCGGGGTTCCCTGGTGTTGCGCTGACCTTCACCTCGCCTGGAGCCGGGCCGCCACGACGGGCCAGGCCCGGCCCAGGAGGGTGACGGCCCGGGCATCCCCCCTTCTGAGGGCCTTCTCCAGGTTCCGGGAGAGGTGCCTGGCCGCCCTTCTCCAGGTCTTGGTACCCCCTGCGATCCATGCCGTGCCCTCCAGGGCGAGGGCGAGCCGGGGAAGGGAAAGGACCTTCCCCGGCCTGGGAGGGCTTCCTTCCAGGTAGACCAGGGAGGAAGGAGGAAGCCGGCCCTTCCAGCCCGCAGGCCGGAGCAGGAGCCTGCACCGGTCCTCCCAGGGGCTCTCCGGATCGGCCAGTCGGGCCGGCCCGACCAGGAGTCCCGCCTGGACCCAGAGGGGGACGACCCACCTGTGGAAACCGGCCCGCTCTCCTGGAAGGAGGAAGGCTCCCGCCCGGGGCTCCCAGGAAGCCGCCGCCATCCTCGCCAATCGCGCCAGGGCCCCGGCGGCCGGGTCGTCCCGGGTGAAATCCAGCCAGGTGGAGAAGGCCTTGGCCGGCCATCCCAGGGAACGGGAGATCCCCCCGCCTCCCCCGTCCTGGACGGCCAGGGCCAGGGCCCGGACCGTGGCGGCACAAGCCTCGAGGAGGTCCTCTTCCCCGGAAAGCAAGGCCGCCGCCAGGAGTCCCTGGATCCAGGTATGGCCCGTCTCGGTCCCCCTCCCCCTGTGGGTCCTGCCGTGGACCAGGGAGAGCCCCAGGACCGACCCGGGCCGGTCCAGGAAGGCCCGGTCCGTGGAGACCTGGTGGTCCAAGAGGAAGAGGGCTCCTTCCAGGTATTCTGGATTTCCGGTCCGCAGGTATTGGAGAACCAGCGCCCAGGGGGTGTCGAATTCCAGGTTGGTCCAGGCCCCGGCGGCGTCCTTCGAGTCTCCCCGGTCCCTGGGGTCCTTCCAGGCGGCGGACCGGGCCACCCACTTCCTCAAGGCCTTGCCCAGAGCCCGGTCCTGGCCGCCCAGGCCTCCCTTCCCGGCAGGAAGGAGGGGTGGAGCCCCGGGAATCGGCAAAGCGCAAAGGACCCGGGGGTCCTCTCCGGGCTGGTCCCCCCAGGCCCACCCGGCCGGAACGCCCCTGGAAGGACCGGGGGGAAGGAGGAGGAGCTTGGAGCGCCGGGCCTCACCCGGTTCCAGGAGGGCTCCCGGCGGCAGGACCTGCCACCTTCCCCCTCCAACGTGCCCTCCTCCCCTGAGGACGAGGGCCTTCCTTTCTCCTGGGGGAAGGGGAACCTCCAGGAGGCCCGCCGGTCCTTCCTCTCCGCCCACCCGCTGGACCTGGAAGGTCAGGCGGATCTCCCCCGTGGCGAAGGCCAGGCTCGCCAGGCTCCAGGAAAGGAGGGACCCGGGAGGACCGAAGCCCTGCAGGACCCGCCTGGCCAGGAGGGGCCCTCTCCAGGAGCGGACCTCCCGTCCGGGACAGGTCTCACCTGAGGCCAAGAGGAAGGGAGGGAGCCACCCGGGGAGAGGCCTTTCTCCTCCTTCGGGGAGAAGTCCCTCCCCGGCGGCCTCCCCTGCCAGGAGTTCGTAGGTTCCGGCCCGGGAAGGAAGGAAGACCAGGCGGGCCCAGCGCCACCGCGCCCAGGGAGGGGGGCGGAAGTCCACCCACGTCCACTGGAGGGGGCAGCTCCTTCCCAGGGGATCCCGGAGCCGCAAGAACCGGGTCCCCCCCGGAAGGGGGCGCCCCAAGAGAACCGGGCCGGGCCGGAGGACCCGGAACCTGTGGAGGACCCTCCCTCCCGGCGGAGCCCCTTGGACCAGACCCCGGAGGATCCAGAAGACCAGGAAGAGATCCCGTAGAACGACCGTGGTCCCTCCTTTCCCCTCTCCCACCCTCCCCCCCGATTCGTGGGGTCCGGGCCGAAAGGGTCACGTCCTTTCCCCGGGAGGACCGATAGCCCCCCCGGGAAGGATCTTTCCCCCCTCCCGCCGCCCGGAAGAGGAGGGGAAGAAAGGCTCCCTCCCTGGAAAGCCGATCCCTAGAATGTCCGGACCCTTTCCACGACCCCTTTCCCTGGAGGAAACCTTCGATGAATACCTGGCTCGACGACAGGGGCTTCTCCTACATGGACATCTTTTCCGGGACCTCCATGGAGGGACAGGTGAACTACTCCGTGGTCAACCCGGGGGTCATCAAGGCCTGGCACCGCCACAAGCACCAGACCGACTACTGGATGATCGTTTCAGGCGACGCCAAGATCGGCCTCTACGACCAGGACAAGGGAGAGGCCAGGACGATCTACGCCGGGGAGCACAATCCCCAGGTGATCGAGATCCCTCCGGGAATCTGGCACGGTCTGACCCCCGTGGGGGGAAGACCCTGCGCCATCCTCTACTACGTTACCAGGAAATACGATCCCAAGAATCCCGACGAAGAGAGGGCCGCCTACGACGCCTTCCCCTTCGATTGGGAAGTGAAGCACCGCTAGGGCGGTGAGGGGAGCAAAGGCCCGCCGTGATCCGTTTTCCCTATCAACGTGAGATCGCCGTCGCCCTGGTCTCCCTGGCGGTCCTCCTCCTGGAGGTCTCCCTGACCAAGGTCTTCAGCATCGTTCTCTGGTACCACTTCGGCTTCCTGGCGGTCTCCACGGCCATGCTGGGTTTCGCTTCGGCCGGGGTCTGGCTCACCTTCCGGGCGAAATCCCTGAAAGGCGCCTTTCCCGAGAAAGCCCTGGCCTGGTGGAGCGCCCTGGCCGGTGCGGCCGTGGTGGTGAGTCTCTGGCTGGTCACCCAGACCACCTTCGACGTCTATTCCATCATCCAGGATCGGACCGTGGGCGTCCTTCTGGCCCTGGTCCTCTGGGTGACCCTGCCCTTCTTCTGCCTCGGCCTGGCCGTGGCGGGATCCTTGTCCGCCTGGCCCAGGGATGTGGGCCGGATCTACGCCTCCAACCTCCTGGGCTCGGCCCTGGGTTGCGCCGCCGCGGTGGTCCTGCTCTCGGCGGGCCTCTCGGGGGTCACGGCGATCCTGGCGGCGGCCCTGGCCGTCTCGGCCGGGGGGATCCTCTTCGGCCTCTCCGCCGGCGGCGCCCGTTTCCTCCCCCCCCTTCTCGCCGCGGCCGTTCCGATCCTCCTCTTTCTCTTCACCGACGCGGACAAGGTCTTCCTCCTGGTGACGCCCAGGAGCAAACCCCTCTGGAAGGTCGAACACGTATCGGAGACCCTGAAGGCCGGTGGACTGGGCAACTACAGCCGGGTCAGGGTGGGGCTGAAGGAACCCCCGGGCGCAGAGAAGGAGGTGGAAACCAACTTCGACCTCACTCCGGACAGGAAGGCCTTCATCGTCTGGGAGGACGACAAGGACGAGGACGGGGGAAAGACCACCCTGCCCGTGGATCGTATCCGCAGGAAAGGAAACGGCCTGGACTACAGGATCGTCCCCTGGATCGTCTACACCCGCTGGTCCACCCTCTCCCGGGTGGACGCCTTCCACTGGCCGAGGGTCTTTCCTCCCTGGGGTCTCTGGGGGCTCTCCGAGAAGTGGAAGGGCTCCGTGCCGGCCCAGAAGGGGATCACCATCGACTCCTGGGCCATGACCTCCATCATGCACTACGACGGAGGCCCCCTCGACACGCCGGCCCGGCGGAAACCCCTCAGGGTCCTGGAATACCTGCCGGCCGGCGCCGTCCACAGGGTGGCCCGCAAGGGGGGATCCATCCTGTGCATCGGGGCCGGCGGGGGCCTTGACGTCCTCACGGCCCACTACTTCGGGATGCGGCGCATCGTCGGAGTGGAGATCAACCCCTCCGTCGTGGAGGCGGTCCGCAAGGTCTTCCCCGATTTCTCGGGACGCCTCTACGACTCCAAGAGCCACCCCGGGATCGAGGTACACGTTGCGGAGGGCCGCCACTTCATGGAGACCACCCGGGAGAAGTTCGACGTGGTCCAGCTCTCGGGGGTGGACACCTTCTCCACCACAGAGGCGGGCGCCTTCTCCCTCTCGGAGAACTTCCTCTACACCGTGGAGGCCTTCAAGACCTACCTGGCACACCTGAACCCCGGGGGGATCCTGACCCTGACCAGGTGGTTCGCCCCCGCCGGGGAACCGTCGCCCGGCAGGGACGGCAAGCTCAGGATCTGGCCCCGCTACTCCCTTAGGCTCCTGACCCTGGCGTGGAAAGGCCTCCGGGCCTTCGGGATTTCCGATCCGGCGAAATGCATCTACTTCTTCCGGTCCGGCCTCTTCACGGTGATCCTGGTCCGGCCCGGGGGTTGGACCCCGGAGCAGACGGCCCGGCTGGACGAATTCCGGAAGGAGATGGGCTTCGAGGCCCTCCTCCTTCCGGGTGGGAAGGGCCCGGACCTCGCCGTCGCCGGGGGGAAATGGCCCAATGTCTTCGCCGAGTTCGCCCGGGCCCGGGACAAGGACGCCTTCATCGCCTCCTACCCCTTCAACGTCTCTCCCCCCACGGACGACAGGCCCTTCTTCTTCGAAGTCTCCCGCTTCGAGCACATCTTCTCCAGGGAGCACTACCTGAACTCCCTCGGGGGAATGACGGCCCATGGGATTCTCTTCGTCCTTCTCCTGGAGGTCCTTCTCCTGGGCCTCTTCCTGGTGATCCTCCCCCTGAAGAACCTCCTGGTCTCCCTGAAGAAGGATCTTCCCCGCTCGAGGATTCTCGGCGGAACCCTCTACTTCGCATGCCTGGGCCTGGGCTTCATGCTGGTGGAGATCTCCCTCTCCCAGAAGTTCATCCTCTTCCTGGGCCACCCCTTCTACTCCCTTGCGGTGGTCCTCTTCGCCCTGCTGGTCTTCAGCGGGATCGGGGCCGCCCTATCCCACAAGGTTCCCCTCCCCCTGTTGGCCCCCATCCTTCCGGCCGCCCTGGCCCTCATCTACGGGGCCGCCCTGGATCCCATCTTCGGGGCCCTGCTCCACCTGGAGACCTGGCTCAGGATCGCCGTGGCCGTCCTTCTCATCGCCCCCCTGGGACTGGCCCTGGGAATCCCCTTCCCGGCGGGGGTGCGCCTCCTGGGCCGGACGGGCCAGGGACTGGTCCCCTGGGCCTGGGGCGTGAACGGCTACGCTTCGGTCCTGGCCTCGGTCCTGGCCATCGTCCTGGCCATCTCCACGGGCTTCACCCTGGTCCTGGCCCTGGCGGCCCTCCTCTACGTCCTGGCCCTCCTGGGGGGCCGGCTCATGCGGGAGGACCCTGCGGACCCCCTGGGCCTCTCCGAGCTGGATTGAGCGCCTCCCTTCCGGCCGGGCCGGAAGGGAGGCCCCGGTCTCCCCGGGTCAGAAGCCGAACTTCACCGCCACGGCGTTTCCCGGTCTCAGGTATCCCGTCGGGGAGGGCGGGGTGGAATCCCTGTATTTGTAGACGATGCACCCCGGGGGAGTGGCTCCGCCCCCGATGGTCCACTTGCTGGACCAGGTGGTCACGATTCCCAGGGCGTTCGCCTTGGGATCGAGGAGGGCGGCGTGGTCGTAGAAGGATGCGCCCGCCAGAACCGGGTTGTTGGGTATGGGGATGCTGGGCCAGGAGGCGGACCCGGAGGCATTGGAAGTGAGGGCCACGGTGAACAGGACCTTGACGTTCCAGGAACATCCCGGCGCGCCCAGGGGCCCCAGGTCGAAGGGAAGGGTGAAAGGCCCCCACTTCCCCTTGGCCCCGGCGTTGCCGATGGCGCCGAAGCCCGACGTGTTGGGGAGGACGTTGTTGTAACGGACGTACCAGGTCCCGCCGAGAACGGGGTTCCTGTGGCTGATGCTGTTGTTGTACTTGCCGTTGGAAAACCGGCACCTCGGCTGGGGGGCGGGGTTGCTGGACCGCTTGCCCGGGGGAGGGACCAGCATGTCCATGTACCAGGACCCCTTCCTGGTCCCCAGGGGGGTGAAGCTCGTGCAGGTCACGTCCACCACCAGGCTCTTCCCCTTGACGCTGATATAGGGAAAGGGCTTTGTGAACACGATCTTCACGTTCCAGGGGGGAAGGCTGGGCGGGCGGACATACTTGGTGTTCGGCAGGTTGACCGTTCCCTTGAACACGTTGACCGGGTTGGCGCCCACGTTGCTCTTGAAGGCGGCGGTCGCGCCGGCCGGGGAGTTCGGCCCCATGGAGAGATTCACATCCATGACCGCCTTGGAGAGGTAATTCTCGTTTCCGACGTAACTGGAACGGCGGAAATACATCTCCCGCAAGAGAGCTGCGGGGACCTTGATGTCCTTCACGTCGTAGATGAGCTGGACGTGGACAGGATGCATCGAAAGGGAGGAATACCAGGTGAGATAGTAGAAGTAGGAATTGCCGCGCCCCTTCTCCAAGGCGCTCGGGACCACGAAGGACCGGGAGGTTTGGGCGCCCGCCAGGGGGGCCAGAAGCCCCAGAGCCGCGGCCAGGAAGTGTTTTCTCATGGGAAAGAACCTCCATTCGAGAAAAGCGGCGGAAGGAAAGGAAAGACCTGCGGGGGCTTGAGAACCCCAAGATACCATGTTTTCATCCGGTCCAGCTTCACCTCCCCTGGCCGGTCTCCCTCTGGAAAAAAATTTACATCTTCGAGGTCATGGCGACCCTGCGATTCGGGGCGGAAGACCCGGCGTCCCCGATGACCGGGGCAGGAGCGAGTTCGAGAATGAAAAAAACTTTTTCGGCCGGTTCCGCTTTTCTCCTTCTCCTGGCTCTTACATGCGCCTCCCAGGCGCAGGAGATCCGGAGGGACCGAATTCGGTTCGAAAAACCCCGCAAGGACCCGGTCCTCCAGGAGATGACCCGACGGGACCGGAAACTCCGCCGGGAAGAGGAGAAGAAGACCCGGCGGATCCTGGAGAGACTGAAGAAAGAGTGGAAGAGCCCCCCCAGGCTCAGCCTGAGGCCCGACACGTCCGACCTTCCCAGGCCGGCCGGTCCCAAGGCATTCCACCAGGCCTGGCACCTTCCCCCCGTTCCCCAATACCTGAGCGGGACCTGCTGGGACTTCGCAGGGACCTCCTTCATGGAATCGGAGATCAAGCGCCTCACGGGAAAAGAGATCAAGCTCTCCGAGATGTGGACTGCCTACTGGGAGTACGTGGAGAAGGCCAAGGGCTTCCTCAGGAGCCGGGGCACGACCGTCTTCGGCCAGGGCTCGGAGGCCAACGCCGTTCCCAGGATCTACTCCCTCTACGGGGTGGTTCCCGCCTCGGCCTACAAGGGGGTCCTGGCCCCCGACGGCAGGATCGACCACGATCCCATGTTCTCCCGGCTCAGGAGTTTCCTCTCCTGGTGCAAGGACCAAGGGGTCTGGGACGAGAAATTCGTGATCCCCCTGGTCCGGCGCATCCTGGACGAAACCATGGGCAGGCCGCCGGAGGAATTCGAATGGCAGGGAAAGACCTATACTCCCAAGGAATTCCTGGGACAGGTCTGCCGGATCCGGCCCGAGGACTACGTGGCCCTCCTCTCCACCCTTTCCGATCCTTTCTGGACCAGGACGGAGTTCCGGGTACCCGACAACTGGTGGCACGACAAGAGCTACGTCAACGTCCCCCTGGACGTCTGGTACGGCGCTCTCCTCTCGGCCCTGAAGAAGGGTTACACCGCCGTCTTCGGCGGGGACGTCTCCGAGCCGGGTTACTACGGCAAGGAGAACATCGCCTACGTCCCCACCTTCGACATCCCCTACTCCTACATAGACCAGGCGGCCCGGGAATTCCGGATCTACGAACACCTGACCACCGACGACCACGGCGTCCACGTCGTGGGCTGGACCAGGTTCCGGGGCCACGACTGGTTCCTGATCAAGGATTCGGCCCGCTCCTCCCGCTGGGGCCCCTTCAAAGGCTACTACATGTATCGCGACGGCTACGTGAAACTGAAGATGCTGACCTTCCTGGTCCACAAAGATGCCGTGAAGGGAATCCTGGAACGCCTGGCCGCGAAAAGGAAGGAGGAAGAGAAGAAGAAGAAGAAGAAGAAATCCGCCGGACCCCCGTCCCCCCGCAAGGAAGCCCGGGGAACATGACAGGAGGGAGCCCCCGGTCCGCCGGCCGGGGCTTCCCGGTAGGGGTCCTCCTGGTCCTGGGCGGCCTTGGAGTCCGGCTGGCCTGTTGCCTCTCCACTGTCGCTCCCGACAGGGACGCCTCCTGGTACGCCTGGATGGCCCGCTCCTTCCGAGATGGGAGGCCCCAGGAGGCCCTGGAATCGGTCTTCCCTCCCCTCCATCCCCTCCTGGCCTCCCTTTTCGGCCCATTCCCCGGGGATCCCGGGGCGGGGTGGTGGCACACGCTCCAGGCCGCGGGGATCCTCTGGGACCTCCTGGGAGTCCTCCTCCTCTTCGACCTCCTCTCCCGGAGGGGGGAAAGGAGGACAGCCTGGTTCGCCTGCTCCTTCTGGACTTTCGGAATGCTCCCGGCCTGGACCGTGGCGGACGGCATGAGCGGCCCCCTCTTCCGGTTTCTCCTGGTCCTCCTCCTCCGGGGGTGGATCCTGGGTCCCTGGTGGCTCACCGGGCTGGCTGCGGGCCTGGCCGCGGTGACCCGTCCCGAAGCCCTGATCCTCCTTCCCCTGGCGGCGGCCTCTTCCCGGGAGGAGGGAAGAGGCCCCCGTCCCCTCCGGGCATCGGTCCTCCTCCTCCTCGCCCTTGGACCACGCATCCTCTACCTCCTCCTCAGGGCCGGCACGACGGGCAAATTCCTCCTCTTTCCCAAGGGCGCCCTCATGGCCCACCTCTCCGCCTCCGCCGAGGCGGACCTGCTTCGAGCTTCCCTCCACTGGTTCCACCAGGCCGGCCGATTCCTCCTCCAAGGATTCGACGGCCTGGGTTATCTTGCCTTCCCCCTCCTCCCGGCTGGGGCATGGATCCTCCTCCGCCGCAGAAGAAAGCCTCCCCTCCAAGGCTGGGCCCTTCCCTTCTTCCTTGCGACGGGAGCCCTCCTGGTGGTTCCCTTCTTCTTCGGGAACCGCCGTTTCTGGACCCCTTGGCTTCCTATCCTCCTTCCCGTAACCGCCCTTCCCCTGGCCCGCCTCTCGACGGCCCGCCCCGGGGCGGCCCTCCTCCTCCTGGTCCTCTCCCTCCTTCCCCACACAGCCAGGCTCTTCCTTCCCCGCCGGCCCACCCTGGCCCCCCTGGCCGCCCTGGGCCCCCGGCTCGCAAAGGAATTACGAAGGGGGAGGGAGGAGTCCGCCCCTTCGGACGCCCCGCCCTGGGCCCGGGCCGGCCTGGTCTCGGACCTGCCCCGCCTCTACCTCTTCGCCGGCCTCAGGCCTCCCCCGCCCCGGTCCATCCCGGCAAAGGTCCTCCTCGAGGCAGCCCGGTTCCCTTCGGTCCGTTTCGTCGCAGGCCTCTCCCGGAGGAAGAAACTCCTGCCTGCCGACCTGGAAGGGCTGGGCTTCCACCCCGCCCGGTTCGGCCCGCCCCTGGACCAGGCCCTGAGAAGAGAGGGCTTCCTCGTCTGGAAACGCTGAGGCCAGGCCGGAAGGGAGAGGCCCCAACCACACTCTTTTTCCCGGCATCCAGGGATGGGATACTGGTCGGAACCCCTTGGAGCAACAAAGGCCTCGTCTCAAGGAGCCCGGATCGTATGCGAAGAAACTTCCTCACTCTCCTTGCCTTGCTCTCTCTCCTCGCTCCAGGACTCCCGGCCCAAAGGAAGGCCCCCCCAATGGTGGATCCTTCCATCGACGTTCCGGGGAAACCTTTCTGCTATTTCAGCAGGCCCACGGACCAACTGGGGGTGATGGACGGGAAGGACGGTTTCCAGCTCACCTGTGAAGGCTACCTCTACACCCGGCGGTGCGAGCTCCTTTTCATGGCCGGCCCAGGCCTGGCCCCGGTCCACCAGAGGATCCGGACCCGCCTGGAGGGGAGG
>CAZLQD010000007.1:0-33077 GCA_964561605.1 uncultured Planctomycetia bacterium | reverse complement strand
AAAGGAGTTTGATTTAATATTGGATCATCTGTTTTCTCCCCAACTAAAAATATTTTCTTACAGCAACCCAATCCCTGTTACCAAGTCGAATTTAGGGCGGCTGGGAAGGTTAAGGGCTGGAAGACTTATATATGAATGGATTTCAATGGCCGAAGAGGATATGGTTTTGGATTCGGGTAATTATAGGTATATCGTAAGAGCGGACGTGGCTAATTTTTACCCGTCCATTTACACGCATAGCATCGCGTGGGCTTTACATGGAAGGGAGGAGTCCTTAAGGGACCAAAGAGATTTGAAACTCCTTGGGACTAAAATTGACAGGCTGATTTCGTATGCAAATGACAGAAGGACCAATGGGATTCCTGTGGGGCCAGCACTTTGCGATTTGCTGGCAGAAATAATCCTTGCTAAAGTTGACAGAGAGGTTTCTGAAAAATGCGAAAAAATTGGAATTACGGGGGCTAGGTTTAAGGACGATTACCGTGTCTTGTGCAAGAAAGAAGAGGATGGGGAAAAATTTTTAAGGGCTCTTTCAAAAGTTTTAAGTAATTACAATTTATGTCTTAACGAAAGGAAAACCAAAATCCTTGCCTTACCAGAAGGGTTATATCGTGAGCATATCCTTGCTTACCAACCATATTCACTTAGGCGGAAAGAAAAAATTTATTTTAAGGAATTTGAGCTTACCCTTCTTAAGGTATTGGGGTTCCATAAAAAGTGGCCGGGAACAAGCATTTTGGAAAAATTTCTTTCAGAGCTATTCCATAACAATGGGGATTTAAAGCTTAGCTTTTCAGGGTTCAAGTCAAAGAGGATGTTGCAAATCCAGAAAGTTATAAGACTTCTTTTTTTTGTGAAAAGAGAGTCTCCAAAAACCTTGTGCTATGTTCTTTCTGTTATTGAAGCTCTGTATAGAAAGTATGGAAGGGAATATGTAGGCCTCAAAAAGGCTTTGTTTAATGTATTAATACAAGAAATAGAATTCGCTGCCAAAGGGCAGTCTTTATTTGAGGTCACATGGCTGATTTACTTTGTGAGGTTATTAAGGTTGGGGTCCATACCGAAATCAATTGGTGATAATTTTAAGGGTAGCAAGATATTTGAATCGATTTGGGTGAGCAAAGATAAGGTTTTTCCTGGGAACAAAGCTTCTTTATTTAAAAAACCTAAGTTATGCGCGAGTTTGCCTCTTTTTTTAAGTATTAATCCCTTCTATAAAGAAGATTGAGGGAGATTGATCTGTGTTAGGCTTTTTTAGGTTGGTAGGGTTTTTTTTGAATGTTTAATGTTTAATGGGTATAACATTAAATGCTATTTGTTGTCAGTGGGCAGGATTTTGTGTCTTGGCGCGCGAGTGTAATTTAAGGGATTTGGAAATGGTGTCAGCCAACAATTACTGTAAGCCGCCAAGGCTTTTGTTTCTTATTGGTGACCATGTTGCGGATATAGGCGGGGCAAAGGGATGGGGGAGGCAAAATTTCAACGGTCGTTGGAGGCGGGGGTTTTTTGTATGTTGTCCGGCAAGTGGGCTGGGTTGAATTGCTCGAAGTGGGGGAGAGGTAAGCCGGGCTTCTTGGCCCGGCCGCTTTCTTTTGGCCTCTGTTGGGGTTCTTTCCTAGAATCTGGGTTTCCCCTTGGGGCTTTCTTGGGGGGAGCCTAGAGAGCATTTCTTGGCTGTTCCTGGGGCTTTGGTCTCTCCTTTTGTGGGGGCCGGGGTCTTGGGGGCCTTGGGCTTTTGGGCTGTCTGGGGCCTGGGATTCTTTGGTTGGGGTCCCTGGGTTCTGGGCCTGGGGGCCTGGGTTTGGGCTTTTTGGGCCTGGTCTTTTTGGGGCCGGGGCTCTTGGGGCCTGGTTTTGGGCCTTGGCTTTCGGGTCTTCGGGGCCGGGTCTTCGGGCCGAAGGTCTTGGGGCTTGGGGCTCTAGGGCCTTTGGCCCTTCGGGCTCCGGGCCGCTGGGCTTGGGGCTTCTTCCCCTTTTGGGGGGGTGTTGTTTGTCAGGAGCGGCGGTATGAAGAGGATTCTTTCGAGGGTCCGGGCTTCGGACGGGGCTTTCCGGGAGAACCGGGAGGCTTACCTGGCTCTGGTGGAGGACCTGCGGGAGAAGCTGGCCCGGGCCCGGGCGGGGGGCCCGCCCAGGGCCCAGGAGCGCCAGGCCCAGCTTGGCAAGCTCCCGGTGCGCCGAAGGATCGAGCTCCTCCTGGACCGGGACACGCCCTTCCTGGAGCTCTCGCCCCTGGCGGCCCACGGGGTCTACGACGTGGAGGTGCCGGCGGCGGGCATCGTCACGGGCATCGGCAAGGTCCAGGGCCGGGAAGTGATGATCGTGGCCAACGACCCCACGGTGAAGGGGGGCACCTACTTCCCGCTGACGGTGAAGAAGCACCTCCGGGCCCAGGAGATCGCTCTCGAAAACCACCTGCCCTGCATCTACCTGGTGGACTCGGGGGGCGCCTTCTTGCCCATGCAGGACGAGGTGTTCCCCGACAAGCTCCACTTCGGCCGGATCTTCTACAACCAGGCGGTCCTCTCGGCCCGGGGCATCCCCCAGATCAGCGTGGTGCTGGGGGCCTGCACGGCCGGCGGCGCCTACATCCCGGCCATGAGCGACGAGGCGGTGATCGTCAAGGGAAGGGGCACGATCTACCTGGGCGGCCCGCCCCTGGTGAAGGCCGCCACGGGCGAGGAGGTGACTCCCGAGGAGCTCGGGGGCTGCGATGTCCACACCCGGATCTCCGGGGTGGCCGACTACCCGGCCAAGGACGACGAAGACGCCCTCCGGATCACCCGGGAGATCGTGGAGAACCTCCGGCCTCCCTCCAAGCTCGACCTGGACTGGGCCGAGCCCGAGCCCCCGGCCTACGACCCGGAGGAGCTCTACGGCATCGTCCCGGTCAACCTCCGAAAGCCCTTCGAGGTTCGCGAAGTCATCGCCCGGATCGTGGACGGCTCCAGGTTCCACGAGTTCAAGCCCCTCTACGGGCCCACCCTGGTCTGCGGCTTCGCCCGGATCTGGGGCTGGAAAGTGGGGATCCTCGCCAACAACGGCGTCCTCTTCTCCGAGTCGGCCCTGAAAGCGACCCACTTCATCGAGATGTGCGACTACCGGGGCATCCCCCTGCTCTTCCTCCAGAACATCACGGGCTTCATCATCGGAAGGGAGTACGAGCAGGGGGGCATCGCCAAGGACGGGGCCAAGATGGTCAACGCCGTCTCCAACGCCTCGGTCCCCAAGCTCACGGTGATCCTCGGCGGCTCCTACGGCGCCGGCAACTACGGCATGTGCGGGAGGGCCTACCAGCCCCGCTTCCTCTGGATGTGGCCCGGCGCCCGGATCTCGGTCATGGGGGGCCAGCAGGCCGCCGACGTGCTCCTCACGGTCAAGAAGGACCAGCTCGCCCGCCAGGGCAAGTCCATGTCCAAGGAGGAAGAGGAGGAGCTGGTCCGGCCCATCCTGGAGAAATACGAGCGGGAGGGCCATCCTTACTACTCCACGGCGAGGCTCTGGGACGACGGCATCCTGGACCCTGTGGAGACGAGGGACACCCTCGGCATGGCCCTCTCGGTGGTTCTCAACGCGCCCCGCCCCAAGCGGGACTTCGGTATTTTCCGGTTCTAAGGACAAAGGAGGAAGGTTGGGAGGCGGGAAAAAGGTCCTGGAAACCCTGGAAGGCAAGGTCCTGCGGATCACCCTCAACCGGCCGGAGCTCCGCAACGCCCTGGACTCGGATCTCATGGTCCAGGCCCTGGAGATCCTCCGGGCGCACCGCGACGACCCGGATGTGCGGGTGGTCCTCTTCACGGGCGCAGGGTCGGCGTTTTGCGCCGGAGCGGATCTCAACTGGATGCGGACGGCCCTGGAGCTCTCCTACGAGGAGACTGTGAAGGACTCTGCCCTGCTGGCGGACCTCTTTTATACGATCTACGAGTATCCAAAGCCCACCATTGCCCTCGTCAACGGCCCGGCCATCGGCGGGGGCGTGGGCTTCGTGGCCACCTGCGACGTGGTGGTGACTTCGAAGGAGGCCTTCTTCCGCCTCTCCGAGGTGCGCCTCGGCCTCATCCCGGCGGTGATCTCCTACTTCCTGGTCCGCAAGGTGGGGGAGGGGCGCTGCAGGGAGCTGATGCTGACGGGCCGCAAGCTCTCGGCCGAAGAGAGCCTGGCGATCGGCCTCTCCCACAGGGTGGTGGCGCCCGGGGAGCTGGAGGAGGAGGCGGCGTCCTACATCCGGCGCTTCCTCTCTGCCGGGCCGGATGCGCTTCGGTGGTGCAAGGAGGTGATCGAGCGGGTGGGATCCCATCCGCCCGAAGAGATACGAGACTACACGGTGGACATCATCGCCAAGCTCAGGACGGGCCCGGAAGGCCAGGAGGGCATGAGCGCCTTCCTGGAGAAACGGCGCCCCTCCTGGAGCGTGGAGGACGACGGAAAGTGAACGAGAAACCAAGGCGGCCCGCCCCCGTGCGGGCCCAGGACGAGGCAGGTATGCCGGAGGCTGATCTATGGCAGGTATCGTAGGCTGGGGCACGTCGGTCCCCAAGTATCGGATCAAGGTCGAGGAGATCGCCCGCCAGTGGGGCGAGGACGCCGAGTCCTTCAAGAAGGGGCTCATGCTCCGGGAGAAGACCGTCCCGGGACCCGACCAGGACACCATCACCATCTCCGTGGAGGCGGCCCGCTACGCCCTCCAGCGGGCGTCCTACGTGGACCCCAAGGACATCGGGGCCATCTACATCGGCTCCGAGTCCCATCCTTATGCGGTCAAGCCCTCGGGTGTGACCGTGGCCGAGGCGATCGGGATGCACCCCGACTTCCATACGGCCGACCTGGAGTTCGCCTGCAAGGCGGGCTCCCAGGGGATGTTCCTGGCGTGGAGCCTGGTCGACTCGGGGAAGATGAAATACGCATTCGGGATCGGGGCGGACACGTCCCAGGGCGCGCCGGCCAACGCTCTCGAGTATTCGGCCTCGGCCGGCGGCGCGGCCTTCCTCTTCGGGAGGGAGAAGGTGGTGGCCGAGGTGGTGGAGACCCACAGCTACGCCACGGACACGCCCGACTTCTGGCGGCGGGAACACGAGTTCTATCCCCAGCACGGCGGGCGGTTCACCGGCGAGCCGGCCTACTTCCACCACCTGCTCTCCTGCGCCCGGATCGTCATGGAGAAGGCGGGCATGAAGCCTTCGGACTTCGCCTACGCCGTCTTCCACATGCCCAACGGCAAGTTCCCCATGCGGGCGGGCAAGATCCTGGGCTTCAAGAAGGAGCAGATCGAGCCGGGCTGGGTGGTGCCGATCCTCGGCAACACCTACTCGGGGGCCTCGCCCATGGGGCTCGCCGCCACCCTGGACATCGCAAAGCCGGGCGACCGGATCCTCATGGTGAGCTTCGGCTCCGGGGCGGGAAGCGACGGCTTCGTCTTCGAGACGACCTCCGAGCTTCCGGCCCTCCAGGACAAGGCGCCCAAGCTTCGGGCCCAGCTCGCCGACGATCCCATCTACCTCACCTACGGCCAGTATGCCGCCTTCCGCGGCAAGATCAGGGTTTGACCCGGAAGGGGGAAAGCGACCATGAGAGAAGTAGCGATCATCGGAGTGGGAATGAACGACCGGTGGGGGGAGCTCTGGGAGAAATCCCTCCGCGACCTCTACGTCGAGGCGGCCTTGCGGGCCATCGACGACGCCGGCGTGGACCATGTCGATTCGATGTACGTGGCCTGCATGTCGAGCGGGCTCTTCACGGGCCAGGAGCACATCTCGAGCTTGCTCGCCGACTACCTGGGCGTGGCGCCGATTCCGGCGGTGCGGGTGGAGTCGGCCTGCGCCTCGGGGGGCAACGCGCTCCGGCTGGGATACCTGGAGGTTGCCTCCGGGGCGAGTGACATCGTACTCGTGGGCGGCGTGGAGAAGATGACCGACGTGGACGGGAGCGAGGCCACCCTGGCGCTCGCCGCTGCGTCGGACTTCGAGTGGGAGGCCTTCAACGGCGTGACCTTCCCGGGGCTCTACGCCATGATGGCCCGGCGGCACATGCACGAGTTCGGCACGACGCCCGAGCAGCTCGCCGCCGCCTCGGTCAAGAACCACCACAACGGCACGATGAACCCGGTGGCCCAGTTCCAGATGGAGATCACCGTGGAGACCGTGCTCAACTCGGTGCTCGTGGCCGACCCGCTCCACATCCTGGACTGCTCGCCCGTGACCGACGGGGCGGCGGCGGTGATCCTCTGCCCGGCGGACCTGGCGAAGAAGTTCAACCCGGCGCCGATCAAGATCGCCGCCTCGGCGGTGGCCACCGATTCCATGGCCCTCCACTCGAGGAAGAGCCTGGTCACCATCGGGTCGGCCAAGGCGGCGGCCGAGAAGGCCTACAAGCAGGCGGGCGTGGGCCCGGGCGACATCGACCTGGCCGAGGTGCACGACTGCTTCACCATCTCCGAGATCTGCCTGGTGGAGGACCTGGGATTTACGGAGAAGGGTAAGGGCGGCGAGTTCACCGAGGCGGGCCACACGGCCCTGGACGGGAAGATCCCGGTCAACACCTCGGGCGGCCTCAAGTCCAAGGGGCATCCCGTGGGCGCCACGGGCGTGGCCCAGGCCATCGAGATCTACAAGCAGCTCCGCGGCGAGGCGGGGAAGAGGCAGGTGAAGGGGGCGAAGCGCGGGCTTTGCCACAACATGGGCGGAAGCGGCGGAACGAGCGCCGTGCATATCCTGGAGGTGATGTGAGATGACCGTCGCGAGAATCTGGAGGGAGCGGGGCAGGCGCTACCGCCTGGAGGCGGCCAAGTGCAAGGGCTGCGGCAAGGTCTTCTTCCCGGGCCGGCTGGTCTGCGACGAGTGCGGCTCCCGGGAGTTCGAGGAGGTGCGGCTCTCGGACAAGGGGAAGATCCTTACGTATACGGTGATCCGCGTCCCGCCGCCGGCGCACACCTACGAGACGCCCTACGCCGTGGCCATCGTGGAGCTCGAGGGAGGGGGGCGGATCACGGCCATGGTGGCCGACTGCGACCCCGAGTCCCTCTCCATCGGCCGGGAAGTCCGGGTGGTCTTCCGCAAGATCAGCCAGGACGGCGAGAAGGGCATCAAGTTCTACGGCTACAAGGTGGTGCCCGCCTGAGGCGGGACGGAGGCCCGAGATGGCAGGCAAGAGGACGATCCGCCGGGTGCTCATCGCCAACAGGGGCGAGATCGCCGTCCGGATCGCCCGCACCTTGAAGGAAATGGGGATCGCCGCCCTGGGGGTGGCATCGGACCCGGATCTGTCGGCCCTCCACGCCCTGGTCTGCGACCAGGTGGCGCCCCTCGGGGGGACCACTCCCCTCGAGACCTACCTGGACCAGGAGAAGATCCTGGCGGCGGCCAAGGCGATGGGGGCCGACGCGGTCCACCCGGGCTACGGCTTCCTGGCGGAGAACGCCTCCTTCGCGAAGGCCGTGGAGGAGGCGGGCCTGGTCTGGATCGGCCCGCCGCCCGAGTCCATCGCCCTCATGGGGGACAAGCTCACCGCCCGGGAGGCCGTGGCCAAGGCGGGGGTGCCGGTGATCCCCGGCTCGCCGGCCCTCTCCGACCCCGCCCTGGCCCGGGCCGAGGCCGAGAGGATCGGCTACCCGGTGATGATCAAGGCCTCCGCCGGCGGGGGCGGCAAGGGGATGCGGGTGGTCCGCTCCGCCGAGGAGCTGGAGGCCTCCCTGGAGGCGGCCCGCCGGGAGTCGGGCAAGGCCTTCGGCGACGACACGGTCTACCTGGAGAAGTTCATCGAAAGGCCCCGGCACATCGAGTTCCAGGTCCTGGCCGACCGGGATGGCCGGACGGTCCACCTCTTCGAGCGGGAATGCTCCATCCAGCGCCGCCACCAGAAGATCGTGGAAGAGACTCCCTCGGTGGCCCTGGACGAGAGGCTTCGCGAAGAGATGGGGGAGGCCGCCGTGGAGGCCGCCCGGGCCGCCGGATACGCCAACGCCGGCACGGTGGAGTTCATCTTCGGCGAAGGGGGGAAGTTCTACTTCCTTGAGATGAACACCCGCCTCCAGGTGGAGCATCCCGTCACCGAGATGACCTGCGGGATCGACCTGGTGCGCCACCAGGTGATGGTGGCCTCGGGCGAGCCCCTTGCTTTTACGCAAAAGGAGATCACCCGCCGGGGCCACGCCATCGAGTGCCGGATCTACGCCGAGGACCCGGCGAACCACTTCTTCCCGAGCTCCGGGGTGATCCGGGCCCTGGTGGAGCCTTCCGGGCCGGGGATCCGCAACGACACGGGGGTTTACGAGGGGGCTGAGGTGACCACCTTCTACGACCCCATGCTGAGCAAGCTGGTCTGTTTCGCCGAAGACCGCCGGGCCGCTGCGGAGAGGATGGAGCGGGCCCTCCGGTCCTACCTGGTCCTGGGGCCTTCTACGTCCATTCCTTTCCTGGCGGACCTGGTGGCCCACCAGGCCTTCCTGGAAGGGGACACCTGCACGGACTTCATCCCCAAGTACATGGAAGGATGGACGCCTCGGGCCGACAAGAAGGCCGAGGCGGCCCTCCTGGCCGCCCTGGCCGGGCCGGCCCGGGCCGGCGGGGGCGGGGCCGGAGCGGGGCGGGGCCGGGAGGCCTTCGACATCTGGCAGGCCCTTGGGAGAAAGGGGCTCTGATGCGCACCCTTCGCTACAACCTGGATGGAGAGATCCTGGAAGTGGAGGTCCGGGAGCGGGCCGGAAGCCCTCTTGTGGACATCACCGTCCGGCGTGAAACCGAGGCCGGGAAGGAGGAAGTCCTCTCCCTCCAGGAGGCCCGGGTGGTCCGCCGGGGGAGCCTGGTCCAGGTGGTCTGCCCGGGCCGGAACCTGGAAGGGGCGGTCCACCTTTCCTCTTCCGGGGAGGGTTGGGTCTGCCTGGAGGGGATGACCTACGGCCTGGCGGACGCGGACCTGGCGGCCGAGCAGGAAGGTGAGGAACCCGGCGCGGGCCCGGATGTGCAGGCACCCATGCCGGGCCGGGTGGTGAAAGTCCTCGTGGAACCCGGGGCCGAGGTGAAGAAAGGGACTCCCCTCCTGGTGGTGGAGTCCATGAAGATGGAGACGGAGATCGCCGCCGGGATCGACGGCGTAGTGGAGGAGATCCGCGTGTCTCCCGGGGACAATGTGAACCCTGGGGATACGCTTATTCGGATACAGCCCCAGGGCTGACCTGAGAGCCAGGAGGTTCGATATGGACATGGAGCTTCCCGAAAGCCACCAGATGCTCCGGGACACGGTCCGGGAATTCGCCGAGCAGGAGATCAAGCCCGTTGCGGAGGAACTGGACGAGAAGGAAGAGTTCTCCGTGGAGCTCACCCACAAGATGGGGGAGCTGGGACTCTTCGGGATCTTCCTCCCCGAGGAATACGGCGGCCAGGGCATGGACTACCTGGCCTACGTGATCGCCGTGGAGGAGATCTCCCGGATCGACGGGAGCCAGGCCGCCACCGTGGCGGCGGGCAACTCCCTCGGTTTGGGGCCGATCTACTACTTCGGCTCGGAGGAGCAAAAGCAGAAATACCTGCCCCTGCTCTGCACGGGGAAGAAGCTCTTCGCCTTCGGCCTGACCGAGCCCAACGCCGGATCCGACGCGGGCGGCACCCAGACTACGGCCAGGCAGGAAGGCGACGAGTGGGTGATCAACGGCTCCAAGATCTTCATCACCAATGCATCCACCCCAATCACCTGGGGGTCCGTGGTCCAGACGGTCACGGGAAAGCGGCCTGACGGCAAGAAGGAATACACTACCTTCATCGTGGAGAACGGCACGCCCGGCTTCGAGGCGAAGCCCATGCACAAGAAAATGATGTGGCGGGCTTCGAATACGAGCGAACTCTACTTCGACAACTGTCGGGTGAAGGACTCGGCCATGCTGGGAAAGCGGGGCGAAGGCTTCCACCAGATGCTCCACACCCTGGACTCGGGAAGGCTGGCCATCGCCGCCATGGGCCTGGGATGCGCCCAGGGCGCCCTGGAACTCGCCCTGCAATACACGAGTCAGCGAAAACAGTTCGGGCGGCCCGTCAATTCATTCCAGGCCGTCGCCTTCAGGCTGGCGGACGTGGCCACCGAGGTCGAGGCTGCCAGGGCCCTCCTGTATCGGGCCTGTTGGCTCCGGGACTCGGGGAAGCCCTTCGCCAAGGAAGCGGCCATGGCCAAGCTCTACTGCTCGGAAGTGGCGCTCCGGGCCGTCAACGCCGGCGTCCAGGCCATGGGAGGCTACGGCCTCATGAAAGAATACGGCATGGAGCGCTACTATCGGGACCAGAAGCTCCTCGAGATCGGAGAAGGCACCAGCGAGATCCAGCGCCTCGTCATCGCCCGCCACCTCGGCTGCAAACCACTCTGATCCCCCCATTTCCTGCCGGGAGTAGTTTTATAACGAAATCAGGAGCCTCGTTATAAAACTACTCCCGGCAGAAAAAGACAGGGTCTAAGGTTTCGTTATAAAACTACTCCCGGCAGGAAGGGTGAGGATGCCGGCGAGGGCGGTGAATCCTGCGATGCCGCTCCAGAGGAAGGCTGTCTCCAGGCCCCAGGCGTCGGCCACGGCCCCGACGGCAACGACGGCCAGGGACCGGACGGGGAAGCCCAGGAAGAGAAAGATCCCGTTCGCCACGGCGGGCCGGCTCCCGGATTCCTCCTGCACCAGGGCCAGGAGGACCGGGTTGTCCGAGTAGGCCACGAGGCCGAGCATCACCAGGCAGGGGAAGAGCATCCAGGGCGGGGCCAGGACCATGAGGATCATGAGGGCCGGCGAAAGGAGGGTCAGGGCCGCCACCATCCTCTTCCGGCCCCACCGGTCGGAGAGGGTCCCGGTGAGAAGGGATCCGGCGGCGCTGGTGGCCCTGAGGATGGCCAAGGCCGCCCCACCGAGCCAGAGCGATCCTCCCCGGGAGACGATGAAGACCGGGAGGAAGGTCCCCAAGGCCTGCGTGAGAAAGGACTTGCCGATCACAAGGACCGCCAGGGGCGCAAGAAGGCGGACCAGGGGCTTCCAGGATTCCTTTTTTCTGGACCGCCCCTTTCTCTCCTCCGCCTCTTTCTCCAAGGGCCGGGTGGCCCGCCAGACCAGGAAGGAGCCGAGGAAGGCCAGGGGAAGGAGCAGGGGCAGGCCGCCGGGCCCGAAGAGGGAGACCGCGGCCAGGCAAAGGAGTGGCCCTGCAGACCGGGCTCCTTCGCCTGCGAGCATGAAGAAGGACATGCCCATGCCCACCCTCTGCCGGGAGACCCGGGCCAGGACCACCGGGGCCGGCACGTGCCAGAGGGCCGAGCCGACGCCCCCGAGAAGCAGGACCAGGGCGAGAAGGACCTTGGAGGGAACGAGGCCGATCAGGGTCATGGACCCGGCCGTCACCAGGGGCGCCGCCACCAGGAGGCGGCGCATGCACATCCGGTCCGCCAGGGCCCCGAGAAAGGGATTGGCCAGGGAAGGGACACGCTGAAAGACCGAGAGGGCCCCGGCGGCCTTGTAGGTCAGGGAGAGCCTTTCCTGCAAAACAGGCAGAAGAGGGGCGTAGAAGGAGCTGAAGACGTCGTGCAGGAAATGCCCGGCCGCAATGGCCAGCGTGGGCCCCCAGAGGGGGCCCTTCCGGGGCCCGGGGCCGGTTTCGGTCACCTGGGACCTGTCCGTGGCACCTGGTCCGGGACCGGGCGGGACCCGGCCCGGAGCTCCAGGATCTCCCCCGTCTCCTTCTCCAGGGCGAGTCGGGTCTTCTTCTTTTCCGTATACCATTTCTTTCCACGCAAAGGCGACTCGAAGGCTACGTGTCCCAGGCCTTCATTGCACCGTATATAAACTCGAATGCTCCGCCTCGATCCCGCCGGGGGGGGGCTACATGAGGCCCTTGTAGAGGCCTCCGTCCACGAGGATCGTGGTCCCCGTGATGTAAGAGGCCTTCTCGGAGCAGAGGAAGGCCGCCAGGGCGGCCAGCTCGTCCGGGTCGCCCATCCGCCTCAACGGCACCTCACGGAGGAGGGCCCGCCGGATCGCGTCCTCCTCCTCCCCGGCTCCGGCGGCCCGCTTCGCCAGGAGTGACCTGGCCCGCTCGGTGTCGAAGTACCCGGGGCAGAGATTGTTTACGGTGATCCCGAAAGGCCCGACTTCTCCCGCCAGGGTCTTGGCCATGGAGACGAGGGCGGACCGGAGGGCGTTGCTCAGGACCAGGTCCGGGCTGGGTTGCTTGACCGTGATGGAGGCCAGGTTGAGGATCCGCCCCCAGCGCCGGTCCTTCATGCCGGGAAGGACTCGCTTCACGGCGTGGATCACGGGCCGAAGCAGAAGGCCGTAGGCCTCGTCCCAGGCCTCCTCGGGAAGGCTCTCGAAGGTCCCGGGCGGCGGCCCCCCGGCGTTGTGGAAGTAGATGTCCACTCCCCCCCATGCTTCCAGGGCGTCGTCGATCCAGGCGTCCAGCATGGCCGGTTCCCTCACGTCGCAGGGTACGGCCCGCACTTCCGCGCCCCTTTCCTTCCCGATCCTCTCCCGCGCCTCCTCCAGTGGTCCCTTCTCCCTGGCGCAGATGGAGACCTTCGCGCCCTCACTTGCCAGGGCCCGCGCCACGGCGAACCCCAGTCCCTTGCTGGCTCCCCCCACGAGCGCCCTCTTTCCCTCCAGGCCCAGGTCCATGGGGCGTTCCTCCTTTCCATGCCCTCTCCACCCTCCCCAGGCCTTCCCTCACCCGCTTCTTCTTGGATGGCGCCATGCGGATGGTCTCAAGGAGTCTGCGGCTTTTCGTGATGGATTTCCAGGCCCGGTCTCTTCGGCCGTGCCTGAGCTGGATCTCGGCAAGGAAGAGAAGGGCTTCCGGGTCACCCTCTCCGGTCAGGGCGGCAGTTTTTTCGGCGGAACGAATATCTTCTCCGGGAGGCGCGCCGGGGATTCCGGCCCGGGCCCCGGCGTGAATCTCCGCCAGGGTGAACCAATCCCAAAGGGAATCACGGTCCTTTTCCATCCAGCGGAGGATCTCCGCCCTGGCCTCTGCCGTCCGCCCGAGGTCTTTGAAGATCCGAACCAGGTTCTGGTGGGAGATCCTGTGGTCCGGCCGCAGGGAGACCGCCTTCCTTATGTGGGGGAGAGCCTCTTCGAACCGCCCGAGCCTGGCCAGGGTGGTGCCGAGGTTGAGGCGGAACCGCCAGTTCTCCGGGTCCCTCTCGGCGGCTTCGCTGAACCAGGGAAGGGCCTCGAGGGGGTCCTCCCGTCGAAGGAGCCCCATGCCCTCGAAAGCCTCCCCCCGGCCGGGATCGAGCCGGATCAGGGACCGGTAGAGCTCCTCGGATTGTTTTCGCCTCCCCGTCTTCCTGAGGACCCAGGCCAGGCTGGAACGGATGGTGTAGTTCTGCGGATCCAGCTCCATGGCCTTCTCGAGGTGCCTCTCGGCCTCTCCCGGCTTCCGCATCTGGATGGCCAGGAGGCCCAGGTTCATGTGGGGGGAGACATACCCGGGCCGGGCGGCCGAGGCCTTCTTCAGGCACTGCTCCGCCTCTTCCCATTTCCGTTTCTTGACCAGGACGAGACCGAGATTGTTCCATGCCTGGAAGAGTTCCGGGTCTGAGGAAACTGCCTTCCTGTAGTGGTCCAGGGCGGCGGAAGGGTCCCCTTTCGCGGAGGAGAGGACTCCCATGTGGAGGTGGATGGAGGCGGCTGTCTTTCTGTCCCGGCCGTGGCGGGCCAGGTCTTCTTCCAGGACGGCCAGGGCCCGGTCGATCCTCCCCAGGGAGGCCAGGCAGAACGCACGGATCCTGTATGCGGTGTGGGGCTCCGGGGCTCCCGCCGCCTTCCTCTCGTCCAGGATCTCCAGGGCCCGGGCGGGATCCTGGAGAGAGAGGGCGAGAGCCAGGAAGAACTTCGCGTCGATTCTCCCGGGCCAGAAGTTCTCCAGGGCCAGGGCCGCCCTCCGGGAGGCCCGCCGGGCCGCGACCAGGGCTTTTTTCGCCTCGGCGGCTTTGAAGGCAAGGGCGGCGAGATTGTAGAAGTAGAGGGCCCGCGGGCGGGGGGAAAGGAGGATCGACTCCTCGGCGGCCCGGAGGGCTTCCCGGAAATCCCTTCCGGCCATGGTCCGGCCTGCCCGCTTCCCCGCCTCGAGGGACGCCAGGAAGAAATCCATCGAGGAGCGGAGTTTCTTCGCGGGGGATTCCCCGGGCTCACCCCTCACCCCTGCCGGGGCCGGCTCCTCCTCTCCTTCCTCCAGGAAGAGGCGGCGGGCGAGGAGGACGTCCCGGTCCTTGGGATCCAGGGAGAATGCCTTCTTCAAAAGGGATTTCCCCTCGGCGGGGTTTTCCTCCATCACAAGAAAGGCCATGCCCAGGAGGTCCTCCAGTCTCTCCTTCTTCATGGCCGCCTGGGCGAGGCGGATCTCGCCTTGCTTTCCCGAAAGGTAGATCCCCATTCCCCCAAGGGAAAACAGGGCGGCCCCCAGGACGAAGGCCAGGACGGCCTTCCTGGGCTCGCGTTTCACCCATTTCAGGGCCCTGGAGAGGGCTGTGGGCCTCCTTGCGGAGACGGGCCTGTATTCCAGGAAGGCCCGCAGGTCCCGGGCGAATTCACCGGCCGAATAGTAACGGAGAGCCGGATTCTTCTCCAGGGCCTTCAGGATCACGGCGGAAAGGTCGGGATGCAGGTCCGGGGCGACCTTGTGCGGCTCGGCGGGGTCCTTGGTGAGGATCCTGCCCAGGACCTGGTGGGTCGATTCCCCGGCGAAGGGCTTTTTCAGGGTCAGGAGCTCGTAGAGAGTGGATCCCAGGGAGAAGACGTCCGTCCTTCCGTCCACCCTTCCACCTCTCGCCTGTTCAGGAGAAACGTAATGAGGCGTCCCCACGAAGTCCCCCGTCATGGTCATGGTGGGGTCGCCGCTCTCCCTGGCCAGGCCGAAATCGGTTAGCACGGCCCTTCCGTCGGGACGGACGATGATGTTGGAGGGTTTCACGTCCCGGTGGACGATGCCGGCCCGGTGGGCGTGGTCCAGTGCCAGGGCCACCTGCAGGACGAGGTCCAGGACACACTCCACGTAGCCTCCCTTCCAGGCGGGGGCCTCCCGGAAGGGGAGGCCGCACAGGGAGGCCACCAGTTCTCCTACCTCTCTCCCCTCCCGGGGGATCCGCTCCTTCCGGGCGGCCTCTTCCAGGATCTCGGCGAGGGAAGCCCCTTCCACGAGCTCCATGGCGAGAAAGAAGGTGTCTCCTTCGCTTCCGAAGGCGAGGATCTTCACCAGGCCCGGGTGGTCCAGGGATGCGGCGATCTGGGCCTCCCTCCGGAACCTGGCCAGGGACGCCGGGTTGGAGGCGGGCCCGAGGGAAAGGACTTTCAGGGCGACTTTTCGGTCCAGGGAAACCTGGCGGGCCTCGTAGACCACGCCCATGCCGCCGCGGCCTATCTCGCCCAGGATCTCGAAATCCCCCATACGGCCCGGGCCTTCTTCGGCGGGCTCCTCGCCGAGGAGGGGCTCCAGGAATTCCCTGAGGTGTGGGTTCCGGGAGAGGAGATCGGCAGGGGATTCCCGCCGGCCCTCTTCCTTCCAGCGGGTGAAGACCTCCAGGGCGTCCTGGAGGAGTTTCATTCCGTCCCTGGCCCCCGGAGGAGGGGCTTCGCCCGGGCCGTTCATGGAGAGGCCTCCCTTCGGGAATCAGGGGATAAGGAGTTCGGGGCGGAAAGAGGGGGGAAACCAATACTTCATTATAACCCCTCCGGCCGTGAGGGGACTTCAGGCCAGGGCGTCTCCCAGGTTCCCCTTTCGGAGGGACTCCACTTTCCGGGAGAGTTTTGGGAGGGCCCGGCGGAATCGCATCCTGGCGCCGCTCTCCCCGAGTCCCAGGATTCGGCCGATTTCCCGGAAACTTTTTTCCTCGAAGATCCGGAGCACCAGGACCCGCCTCTCGGGGGGAGGGAGGAGTTCCAGGGCCAGGCGGATCCGGGCTTCCTCCTCGTTGCGCTGGGCGGCCTGGCTGGGGGTGGTGGGGGGGCGCACACCCGGGTCCAGGCCCAGGAGGGTGTCCCCCGGAAGGGGGCGTTCTTTGTGGAGGTTCCGCCGTTTCGCCGTGAACCAGTCGTATTTGTCCCGGAGTACGTTCTCCACGACTTTGGCCAGGAGGGCCCGGAATTGGGCCTGGTTCGCCAGGAGGAACCGGGGGCCGTACTTGAGGAACTCCACCATGGCGTCCTGGACGATGTCCATGGTCTCCTCCTTGCGGCGAAGGAAGGGGCCGAGTCTCTTCCTGACCCGCCCGGCCAGGAAGGAAAGGTTCTTCCGAACCAACTGGTCGAGGGCCTCTTTGTCTCCCTCGTTCCAGCGCTGGAGGAGCTCCAGGGTCCTGTCTTCCACGGGCATTCCTCCATTTTCCCTTCCCCCGGGAGGATTGACCAGGGGCAGGCGGAAACCCGGCCTTTTCCCGCAGGAGGATCCCCTTTATCTTCCTCATCCTCCGCCGGACCGAGGGCGGGGATCCAGGGAGGCCCCTCCGCATGCCAGGTGACCTGAACGAACGGGAAGCACGGTTCTGGGACGAGCACGAGGAGAAGATTTCCCTCCTCTATTCCCGGCCCCACGACTGGCGTTTCGTCCCGGCCCTGGCGGACAGGATCGTCGCTCCGAGATACGGTTACCTCCGCAGGGTCCTGGCCCGCCACCGCCGGGAGATCGGGAGTCTCCTGGACATCGGGTGCGGCAACGGCTGGTTCTGCCACGCCGCCGCCGCCATGGGGATCCGCTCCCTGGGGGTGGACCTCTCGCCCAGGAAGATCGATGCAGCACGGGAAAGGGCGGAAAGGCTGGGCCTTGGCGGGATGTGCCGCTTCTTCGCCGCCGACGCCACGGAATTCGATCCGGGGGAGAGGGTGGATCTCCTGGCCTCCAACGGGAGCCTCCACCACCTGCCCGGCCTGGAGGAGGTCTTCCCTGCCATGGTGGAAAGGTTGCTTCGCCCGGGTGGGCTCATGCTCTTCTCCGAGCCGAACCACGAGGGGATGCCGCCGGGGCTGAGGAGGTTTCTGACCCGCCTGGCGGGAAACCGCCTCTTCGGGAGGTTTTTCGACCTGGAATTCTACGCCGAGGTGACCGCCGGGCGGGCCGGGGAAGGCGGCGGCGGATTCGACTTGAGGGGTGAGAGCCCGGCCGGCCTGGAGTTCGCCGGCGGGCACAAGACCGTGGGCGAGGTCTTGAAGGAACTGGGCTATCCCCTCGTGGAGGAACGTTTCTTCCACTTGTTCGCCGGCCACCTGGCCAACGCCTTCTACGTCTTCATGAAACCCCGGGCCGTGAAGCTCCTCTTCCGGGTCCTCCTGCCGGCCCTGGTCCGCCTGGACACGTGGATGTGCCGCCGGCCCGGAAAGGCCCGGTATGCGGAAGAGGGAGTCTGGTTCTTCCGGGCTCCCGGGACGACGCAGGGAAAGGGGGAGAGGGGGATGTCCGGCCTGGATTGACAGGGGGCCGCCCCGCCTGTCCCGGCCGGGGGGAAAGGGCCCTCCGCCGTGCCCTTTCCCCCGCCGGCCGTCAGGGCTTCACATGTTGCGGCGGTAACGCCCGCCCACTTCGTAGAGGGCCTTTGTGATCTGGCCCAGGGAGGCGACCCTGGTGGTCTTCATCAGCTCGGCGAAGATGTTCCCCCCCGAGACGGCGACCTGCTTGAGCCGCTCCAGGGCCGGGCCGGCCTCCCGGGCGTGGCGGGCCTGGAATGCCCGGAGCCTCTCGAGTTGTTCCCGCTTCTCCTCGTCGGTGGCCCGGGCGACCTCTTTGTCGGGAGGCACGACGGCGTCGCCCTGCTTGTGGGGATTCAGGAAGGTGTTGACGCCGATGATGGGAAGCTCGCCGCTCTGCTTGAGCTTCTCGTAGTCCATGGACTCTTCCTGGATCTTGCTCCTCTGATACTGGAGCTCCATCGCGCCCAGGACGCCTCCACGCTGGTTGAGCCTTTCGAACTCCTCCAGGACGGCCTCCTCGACGGCCTCGGTGAGCCACTCGAAGAAGTAGCTCCCCTGCCAAGGGTTTTCATTTTTCGTAAGGCCGTATTCCTTCAGGGCGATGAGCTGGATGGCCATTGCCCTTCGGACCGATTCCTCCGTGGGGGTGGTGATGGCCTCGTCGTAGGCGTTCGTGTGCAGGCTGTTGCAGTGGTCGCAAAGGGCCTGCAGGGCCTGGAGGGTGGTCCGGATGTCGTTGAAGTCCATCTCCTGGGAGTGTAGCGACCGGCCCGAGGTCTGGATGTGGGACTTGAGCTTCTGGGAGCGCTCATTGGCCCCGTACCGCTCCTTGAGGGCCACCGCCCAGATCCGCCGCGCCACCCTGTTGATCACGGTGTACTCGGCGTCCATGCCGCTGGAGAAGAAGAAGGAGAAGTTGGGGGCGAACTTGTCCACCGCCATGCCGCGGCCGAGGTAGTATTCGAGAAGGGTAAATCCGTTCGCCAGGGTGAAGGCCAGCTGGGTGATCGGCGTGGCCCCGGCCTCGGCGATGTGGTATCCGCTCACGCTCACCGAGTAGTAGTTGCGGACGTTGTGCTCGATGAAGAACTCCTGGATGTCCCCCATCATCCTCAGGGCGAAGTCCACGGCGAAGATGCAGGTGTTCTGTCCCTGGTCCTCCTTGAGGATGTCCGCCTGGACGGTGCCCCGGACCACCGAGAGGGTGTAGGCCTCGATCTCCTCCCGCTCCTCGGGGGTGGGCTCCCGCCCCTTCTCCTTGCGGAACTTCTCCACCTGCTGGTCGATGGCGGTGTTGAAGAAGAAGGCCAGCATGATGGGAGCCGGACCGTTGATGGTCATGGAGACCGATGTGTAGGGGTCGCAGAGATCGAACCCGGCGTAGAGGTCCTTCATGTCGTCAAGGGTGCAGATGCTCACCCCGCTCTCGCCGATCTTCCCGAAGATGTCGGGCCTTTCGTCGGGATCCTCGCCGTAGAGGGTGGGGGAGTCGAAGGCCGTGGAGAGGCGCTTCGCCTTCTCTCCCCGGCAGAGGAAGTGGAACCTCTTGTTGGTCCGCTTGGGGCCCCCCTCCCCGGCGAACATCCGCTTGGGATCCTCGTCCTTGCGTTTGAGGGGAAATACTCCGGCCGTGAAGGGAAACCTCCCGGGCACGCCCTCGAGGAAGAGGTAGCGGACCACCTCCCCCCGGTCTTCCAGGCGGGGGAGGACCACCCTGGGCACGTCCGTGCCCGAGAGGGTCCGGGATGTGAGTTCGTACTCCACGACCTTGTCCCGGATCCTGGCCTGGAAGATCTTGCCGGAATATTGTTTCCGCAATTCCGGCCACTCCTCCAGGGCCTTCCTCACCTCGGGCGGAAGTTCCTCCCTCGCCCGGGCCGCCTCCCGGAGGAGTTCTTCTCCACGCCCCTCACCGAGAGCCCGGGCGGCTTCTTCCAGGACCTGGACGCGGCGGACCTTCTCGGCGGAACGGCGGACCTTCTCCTTGTATTCCCTCACCGTGCGTGCGATCTCGCCCAGGTAGTTGACCCGGTCGGGAGGGATCAGCGCCGCCGAGGGCTGGTTCTCCCAGTCCGTTTCGAAGGGGAAGGGCGCGTCCACCTCGAAGCCGGTCTTCTCGCCCAGGATTCCCAGGATGCGCCGGTAGAGTTCGTTCACGCCCTTGTCATGGAACCGGCTCGCCACGGTCCCCACCACGGGAAGCTCCTCCTCCGGGATGTCCCAGGCCTTGTGGTTGCGGCGAACCTGTTTTCTGACGTGTTTCAGGGCGTCCGGGGAGCCGGGCTTGTCGAACTTGTTGATCGCCACCAGGTCGGCCTGGTCGAGCATCTCGATCTTCTCGAGCTGGGTGGGGGCGCCGAATTCCGAAGTCATGACGTAGAGGCTCATGTCGGCAAGCTCGGTGACGGCCGAATCCCCCTGGCCGATGCCGGAGGTCTCCACCAGGATCAGGTCGTAGCCGGCCCGGCGGAAGAGCTCCACGGCCTGGACGGCCGAGTCGGTCACCTCCCGGCCCGCCCCCCGGGTGGCCATGGACCGGAAGAATACCCTGTCGGGATCCATGGAATTGAAGCGGATCCGGTCCCCCAGGAGGGCCCCCCCCGAACGCTTCCGGGTGGGGTCCATGGCCAGGACGGCCACCTTCCCCCCGGGCGAGTGCTGCAGGAAGCGGTTCACGATCTCGTCCACCAGGGAGGACTTGCCTGCTCCCCCCGTCCCGGTGATCCCCACCACGGGCGCCCGCCCTTCGCCGGCGGCGGCCTTCCTCACACCTTCCAGGGCCTCTTCCCCCCGGCCCTCCTCCACGGCGGAGAGGGCCCGGGCCAGGGCGAGGGGATCTCCGGCGGCCAGGGCCGCAGGGTCGAACCAGCCCTTCTCGAGGACGCTGAAGTCCGACTTCTCCAGGATGAGGTCGATCATCCCCTCGAAACCCATCACCCTGCCGTCCTCGGGGGAGAAGATCTTGGCCACGCCGTAGGCCTCGAGTTCCTTGATTTCGGCCGGGAGGATGGTGCCTCCTCCTCCTCCGAAGACCCTGACGTGGGAGAGCCCTTTCTCCCGGAAGAGATCGACCAGGTATTTGAAATACCGGATGTGGCCGCCCTGGTAGCTGGTCACGGCCACGGCCTGGACGTCCTCCTGGACGGCGGCATCCACGACTTCGCCGGCCGACCGGTTGTGACCCAGGTGGATCACCTCCGCCCCGGAGTCCTGGAGGACCCGGCGGACGATGTTGATCGCCGCGTCGTGGCCGTCGAAGAGTGATGCCGCCGTGACGACCCTGATGTGGTGCTTGGGGTGGTAACGTTCTCCGCTCATCCTTTACCGTGCAATCCTTTCAACACGAGGGTGGCGATGACGAGACGCTGGATCTCGTTGGTTCCCTCGTAGATTTCGGTGATCTTGGCGTCCCGGAGGTGGCGCTCGACGGGATAGTCCGTGGTGTAGCCGTAGCCCCCGTGGATCTGGAGGGCCTTGTTGGCGCACAAGGAGGCCGTCTCGGAGGCCTTGAGCTTGCACATGGCCGAGTAGATGGTGAAGGGTTTGCCCGCGTCCTTGAGGCTCGCCGCCTCGTAGGTGAGGAGCCTGGCGCATTCCAGCTCGGTGGCCATCTCGGCCAGCATCCACTGGATGGCCTGGAAGGAGGCGATGGGCTGGCCGAACTGGTGGCGCTCCTGGGCGAACCTGCGGGCGGCGTCCAGGGCGGCCTTCCCGATCCCCAGGGCCTGGGCGGCGATGCCGATCCGGCCGCCGTCCAGGGTGATCAGGGCTATCTTGTAGCCCTGTCCCCGCTCGCCGAGGAGGTTCTCCTTGGGGATCCTGCAATCCTCCAGGACGAATTCCGCCGTGGAGGTTCCCCGGATGCCGAGCTTGTCCTCGAGCTTCCCGACGGAGAAGCCCGGCGTGCCCTTCTCTATGATGAAGGCCGAGATCCCCCGGCTTCCCTTGTCGGGGTCGGTGGAGGCGAAGAGGATGACGGTGTCCGCCTCGTTTCCGTTGGTGCACCAGAGCTTGGTTCCGTTGAGGACCCAGGAGTCGCCGTCCTCCTTGGCGCGGCAGGAGACGGCCGCGGCGTCCGATCCTGCGCCCGACTCGGAAAGCGAAAAGGCCCCGAGCTTTTCGCCCGAGGCCAGGGGAACCAGGTATTTCTTCTTCTGCTCCTCCGTTCCGAAACGGAGGAGCGGGTCACAGACGAGGGAGTTGTTCACCGACATGATCACTCCCGTGGAGGCGCAGGCCCGGCTGATCTCTTCCATCGCCAGGACGTATTCCACGTATCCCATGCCCGCTCCGCCGTATTCCTCGGGCACGGCCACGCCCATGAGCCCCATTTCGCCCATTTCCCGGATGATCTCGGCCGGGAAGGCGTGTTCCTTGTCCGTCTTCTCTGCCAGCGGGGCGACCCTCTCGTCGGCGAACTTCCGGGCCATGTCCCGGATCATCTGCTGTTGTTCGTTCAACTCGAAATCCATGGGGACCTCTCTTTCAAAAGACTCTCATGCGGGTTCGATCGGCTCTGTCTCGAAATACTTCTTGCCGCGCTTCACGCGAAGGAAATGCATCTCGGGTTCGTGGGGGAAGGTGTGGATCCAGCCTTCGTCTGCGGCCCGGCCGACGAGGCTGGTCCTCTGCTCCAGGACGACCAGGGGAAAGAGATCGTAGGCCATTCCGTAACCCGGATCCAGGTGCCTGCTCGTGGGAACCAGGTCCCCCCAGAAGACCAGGGTCTCCCCTTCCGACTCGACCAGGACGACCTGGTGGCCCGGGGTGTGCCCTCCCGTGGGGAGGAGGCGGATCCCCGGGACGATCTCCTTCTCCCCCCGGTGGAGGTCCCAGAGGCCTGCCCGGGTCACGGGCTCGATGGCCGTGAGGGGGTAGCTGGCCCTGAGTCTTCTGGGGGGATCCAGGGCGAACTTCATCTCCTCCTCCTGCACGTGGTAACGGGCCTTCGGGAAGGTCGGGGCGAAGGTCCCCTCTGGAAGCTTCTTCGTGCAGTGGCCGATGTGGTCGAAGTTGAGATGGGTCAGGACCACGTGGTCTATGTCTTCCGGGGCGACCCCCAGGGCCCGGAGCCTCCCGGGAAGGGGATGGGGCTGCTCCACGGCGAACATCTGGACCTCCTTTTCCCCCAGGGCCGACCCGATCCCGGCCTCGACCAGGACCAGGGCGTCGGGGGTCCGAACCAGGAGGGAGTCCAGGCCCATGCGGATCCGGTTCAGCTCGTCGGCGGGATAGCGTTTCTCCCAGACCACTTTGGGCACCACGCCGAACATCGCCCCCCCGTCGAGGCGGTAGTGTCCATCCTGGAGGAGGGTCACCTGGAAAGAGCCGACCCGGGTCTGGAGAAAGAGCGGATCCATGCAATCGCCTCCAAAACAAAAACCGAACGGACCGGGCATTCTACCCGGGCCGGGCCGGGAAAGCACGAGCGGGCCGGCGGCCCGGGCAATTCCCGGCCTCCTCGGGACGTTCCGGGTCTGTAAGGGGGACCGGAAGGGGGTGGAGAGCGGCCATGATCTTTGGTTTGACCCAGAACACAGGCTTCCAGAGCTCGGGCTTCAGGGAGTTCCGGACCGCCCTGTGCCCCTGCGGCGTGGGCTCCCTGGTGCAGGCGGGACACCAGGTTTACGTAGAAGCGGGCCTGGGCGGAGAGGGCAGCGGGTTCCAGGACGAGGAATTCGCCAGGGAAGGGGGGCGGGTCCTCCACTCCTTCGACGAGGTGGTTCGCCGCTCCCAGGTGATCCTGAGGGTCGCCCCCCCGGGGGACAGGCTCCTGGGCCTCCTCCGGCCGGGCCAGCTCGTCATCTCCCTGCTCCAGTACGGCCTGGACGAGAAGGAGACGGCCCAGAATGTGGCCGCCACGGGGGCCACGGCCGTGGCCATGGAACTCCTGACTTCCCCCAACGGCACCTGCCCTGTCTTCACACTCATCAGCGAGATCGCAGGCGCGATGCTCCCCCATATCGCCGCCTGGTATCTACAGGCCAGGGAGGCCGGCCGGGGGATCCTCCTCGCCGGAATGACCGGCCAGCCTCCGGCCAACGTGGCCGTCATCGGCGCAGGCACCCTCGGCCTGAGGGCCACTGAAGGCTTCCTGGGGGCCGGCGCCCAGGTGGACCTGCTCGACTTCGACCTGGACCGGCTCAGGGAAGCCGAGAGGTTCCTCCACTTCCGGGTGAACACCATCCAGTCCAGCCCCCTCACCTTGAAGCGGGTGGCCAGGTACGCCGACGTCCTGGTCTGCGCGGCCAACCTGGTGGCGAGTCCCATGGTCCCCATCGTGACGAAGGAGATGGTCCAGTCCATGAAGCAGGGCTCGGTGATCATCGACGCCTCCATCGACCAGGGCGGTGGCGTGGAGACGAGCCGGGTCACTTCCCACAGGGAACCGGTCTTCCAGGAGTTCGGCGTGACCCACTACTGCGTGCCCAACATCTCCGCCACGGTGCCCAGGACGGCCTCGCGGGCCCTTTGCTCGGCCCTGACCCCATTCCTCCACCAGATCGGCGAATTCGAGGACCTCTCGGCCCTGGAGCGGAGCGAATCCCTCCGCCGGGCGGTCTACGTGTGGAAGGGGAAGGTGATCGAGGACCGCCTCATTCCGTTTGCGGGGAAAGGAAAACTCTGATGGGCGGGGAAAAGAGGGACGAACCGCTGATCCTCGCGGTCAACCCGGGCTCCACCTCCACGAAGACGGGCCTCTTCAGGGGGGAGGAGCCCCTGGCCTCGGAGGCGATCAGCCACTCCGTGGAGGAGCTGGCTCCCTTCAAGCACTTGATCGAGCAGTTCGACATGCGCAGGGAGAAGGTGCTGGCCTTCCTCGAGAAGTCCGGTTACGAACCAAAGGATCTTTCGGCCGTGGTCGGAAGGGGCGGTCTCCTCAAGCCCATCGTGGGCGGGACCTACAGGGTCAACGAGAAGATGCTCTCCGAGCTGAGGGCCGGCGAGCACGGCGAGCACGCCTCCAACCTGGGGGCGGTCATCGCCCACAGCATCGCCGAACCCGCGGGGATCCCGGCTTTCATCGTGGATCCCGTCGTGGTGGACGAGCTCGTCCCCGAGGCGCGCCTCTCGGGCCTGCGGGAAATTCCCAGGAGGAGCATCTTCCACGCCTTGAACCACAAGGCCATGGCCCGCAAGGCCGCGGCCCGGCTGGGCAAGCACTACGGCGAGGCCCGCCTGGTCGTGGCCCACATGGGAGGGGGGATCAGCGTGGGAGCCCACCTCGGGGGCAGGGTGGTGGAGGTGAACAACGCCCTCAACGGGGACGGGCCGTTCGCCCCGGAGCGCACCGGGGGCCTCCCCGCATGGGACCTCATCCAGCTCACCCTGTCCTTCGCCTACAACAAGCTCGAGCTTCAAAAACTCCTCACCGGAAAAGGCGGCATGGTGAACTACCTGGGCACCAACGACATCCGGGAGGCCTGGAGGAGGGCCGACGAGGGCGACGCCGAGGCCGCCCTGGTGATCCGGGCCATGGCGTGGCAGACGGCCCGGGAGATCGGGGCCTGCGCCGCCGTCCTGGAGGGGAAGGTGGATGCCCTGGTCCTCACGGGGGGGCTGGCCAAGGACGAGCGCCTGGTGGAGCTCATCCGGTCCCGCGTGGAGTGGATCGCCCCCGTTCTGGTCCTTCCCGGCGAGGCCGAGCTGGAGGCCCTCGCCATGGGTGGACTCCGGGTGCTCAGGGGGGAGGAAGTGGCGAAGGAGTACGAGTAGCCTGCCTTGGAGAAATTTCCATGAATCGGATTTCAAACCTGGAAGAGATGACGGCCCTGGTGAAGGGACGCGAGATCCGGACCCTGGCCGTGGCGGCGGGACACGACCCGGCCACCATCGAGGCGGCGGCGAGGGCCGCCCGGGAGGGGATCTGCCGGGTGGCCCTCGTTGCGGACCCGGCCAAGGTGGAGGCCCTCTGCCTGGAGAAGGGGATCGACAGGGATCTCTTCCATGTGGAGGCCCAGCCGGACGAGAAGAAGGCTGCGGCCCGGGCCGTGGAGATGGTCCGCTCCGGCGAGGCCCAGGTCCTGATGAAGGGGCTTTTGGGCACGGAGAAATACATGCGGGCCATCCTGGACAAGGAGAAGGGCCTCCTTCCCAAGGGAGCCCTTCTCACGCACCTGGCCGTCATGGAGGTCCCTGCCTACCCCAAGCTCCTCTTCGTCTCCGACGTCGCGGTCATCCCGGCTCCGACCCTGGAGCAGAAGGTCAAGATCCTCTCCTACGCCGCCGGCGCGGCCCGGAAGTTCGGGATCGACCGGCCCAAGGCGGCCGTTATCTCGGCGACGGAGAAGGTCAGCTCCGCCATGCCCTCCACCATGGACGGGGCCGTCCTGGCCCAGATGGCCCGCCGGGGCCAGATCGGTGACCTGGAGGTGGACGGTCCCTTGGCCCTGGACGTGGCCCTGTCCAAGGATTCCGCCCTGGTGAAGGGGATCCGGTCCCCCGTGGCGGGCGAGGCGGACATCCTGCTCTTCCCCAACATCGAGGCGGGAAACGCCTTCTACAAGGCCGTCACCAAGCTGGCCGGCGGACGGCTCGGGGCGGTGGTCGCAGGCGCCGCCGCACCCTGCGTGCTCACGAGCCGCGCCGACGACGAGGAGACCAAGTTTCTCTCCATCGTATTGGGGTGCCTCCTCGGCTGAGAGGGGGCGGTCCGGCGGCCGACTAGAGACCCAGCTCGGGGTGGTCCAGGAGGAAGGCTTTCTTGTACCTGGCCGCCGCCCCCTGCAGGTCCCCCTTCTTCTCCAGGAGCAGGCCCTGGAAGTAGATCACCCTGGAGGAACCGGGGTGGAGGCGCTCCAGGCGGGCCAGTTCGGCCGAGGCCTCCCCGAGCTTCCCCGCGGCGATCAGGCAGGCCGCGGCGCCGAGGGCGGGCTCCAGGGCGGAGGGGTGGGCTTTCGCGAGGGAACGGAAGATCTCTTCCGCCCTTGCGGAATCACCCTTCGAGAGGAGGATGAACCCCAGGAGGGATCCCGCCTCCAGGTCGGGCGCCCGGCCCTTCAGGGCCTTTTCGAGGATTCCGGCGGCCAGGGAGGGCATACCCTTGGCGAGGAGGCGCCTCGCAGTGGAGACGTACCGGGCCAGTGCCGGCCTTTCCCCCCCGGCCCCCTCCTTCCCCGGCGCCTTGCCGAAGGGGGTGGCGATCCCCATCTTCTCCTTCACGGCCAGGGCGGTCCTTTCCAGGAAATCCTGGGGACATCCGGCGAGCTGGAAACGGAGGATCCCCTCGGGGGAGACGATCTGGGTCGTGGGAACGGCGATGATCCCGAAGGTGTCCCAGTTCTTCCCCGCCGGGTCGAAGAGGACGCGGACCTCCACGGGGACCTTCCCCGAGGTGCCCGTGCGGGCGGCGTCCCGGGCCGGGGCCTCCTGCGGGCCACCGGAAAAGATCACCCAAAGCTCCGCCTTTTCCCTGAGGCAGTTGGAGGAGCCGAAGAGCCGGACCAGGTCGCCAAGGACCAGGTGGAACCTCTTGTCGTCCTTCGCCCAGAGAAGGATCCTCCACTTCCCGCCCTTCCAGGGGAGGCGGACTTTTTTCCCGGCCGGGTCCACTCCCTCCAGGGAAGGAACCTTACCGCCCGGCCGGATTTTCTCCTGGGATCCGGCGTGCAGGGGAAGGAGAAGGACGGCGAGGAGGGGGAAAAACCGGAATCGCGGGTAAAGATGGGCCTTCATTGCGGAACCTCTTCCGGGGGCGGGAACGGGAAGGAACGGGGAAGCTCCGGATCAAGATAGCCGGGCCCCGCCTTCCCGGAAACATGAAACATTGGTGCGTTTTTCAAGGCCGCTCTTCCGAAAATCGCCCTAACCACGTGAAATCCTCGAAAACCGGGGGATTTGCGCCTTGATCCCCCCGGGGGCCCGGAAATAATCGGGGGCTACGGGCTGTTAGGGGGCGAAGCAACATTCACATCGGACCGGAAAGACCAGGAAAGGCGTCGAATCCATCATGACCAGATCCTTCCGGCCTTCGGAGGAACCCAGGACCGGGATTCCGGTTTCCATTCTCACGAAAAGGTATGTTTTTCCCCTCCTCTTTCTACTGGCCTGGGCCTTTCCCGCGGCCGCCCAGGCTCCTGGCAAGGCGGAGGGGGGATGGAAGGATTCACTCTGCCTGAAGTGTCACGGAGACAAGAAGATCTCCACCATGCCCGACAGCTACCGCCTGGCCATGGTCCGGTCGGGAGGCGGGACCGGGCGGAGCCGGCCGCCGGGCTTCGTGAAGAGGCTCTACCTGGGACCCGGCTCGGGTCTCGAGGGCCCCCACAAGGGGGTTTCCTGCGTCTCCTGCCACCAGAACATTTCTTCCATTCCTCACGACCGGTTCCTGCCTCCTCCGGCAGGATGCTCCAAGTGCCACCCCAAGGAGACCCGGTCCTACGAGGGCGGCATCCACGGGATGCGGAAGAAGATGGGCGACCCCCTGGCGCCTTCCTGCGGGGATTGCCACGGCCGGGCCCACCGGGTCCTGCCCGCCGGGGACCCCGCCTCGCCCGTTCATCCCCTGAACATCTCCCGAACCTGCGGGAATTGCCACGCCAAGCCCGAGATCGTCGAGAGGAACAAGGCCAAGCTGGAGGGGAGGGTAAAGAACTACTGGGAGAGCGTTCACGGGAAGGGGCTCAAGAAGGCCGGGCTGGTGGTCTCGGCCACCTGCGCCGACTGCCACGGGAGCCATGGAATCCTACCATCCGCAAATCCCCGATCCCCCACGAACCCGGCGAACCTGGAGGACCTCTGCGAGAAATGCCACCTGGGATTGAAGGCCAAGCTGGAGAAGAGCGTCCACGGCAGGGCCAGGCGGGAGGGGAACACCAAGGCGCCGACCTGCCAGTCCTGCCACGAGAGCCACAAGATCCTGAGCACCCAGCGGCGGTCGGGCTTCCCCATGAAGACCCCGGGGAAGTGCGGGCACTGCCATCCCAAGGAGTACAAGTCCTACTTGATGAGCTTCCACGGGAAGGCGACGCGTTTCGGCATGGCTTCGGCGGCCCTTTGCATCGACTGCCACGACCACCACGACATCCTTCCCCCGAACGACCCCGCCTCCTCGGTGAACCCGGAGAACCTCCTCCGCACCTGCCGCCGGTGCCATCCCAAGGCGGAGAAGAGGTTCACCCTCTACCATCCTCATGCGGACTTCAGGAACAAGGACAAATACCCTATCGAATACTGGGCCTGGTTCCTGATGACCACGCTGCTGGTCTGCACCATCGCCTTCTTCGGGCTCCATACGGTGTTATGGTTCATTCGCGAGGCGGTGCACATCCTGCGGCACGGCCGTCACCATGCAGGACCGAACCCGCGGTTCATACAGAGGTACCCTCTCTATCACCGGCTCACCCACGTGGTGATCATCGTGAGTTTCCTGGGCCTGGTCGCCACGGGGATGCCCTTGAAGTTCGCGGATTCCCCCTGGGCCTCCTCGGTGATGAACTTCTTCGGCGGTCCGAGTGTCGCCCGGGTCATCCACAGGTTCTGCGCCTTCCTGACCCTGGTCTACGTGGTCATGCACCTGGGGTTCCTGGCCAAGATCTTCAGCAAGGCCGGGATCCGGCGGATCGGGAGGTTCTTCTTCGGTCCCGATTCCATGGTCTTCTCCCCCAAGGACCTGAAAGACATGATCGGCCACTTCAAGTGGTTCCTGTTCATGGGGCCCAGGCCGAAGTTCGACCGGTGGACCTACTGGGACAAGTTCGACTACTGGGGGGAATTCTGGGGCGTCACGGTGATCGGGCTCTCGGGCCTGCTCCTCTGGTTCCCCGAGTTCTTCTCCCGGTTCCTGCCGGGCTGGATCTTCAACGTCGCCCTTGTGGTCCACTCCATCGAGGCCCTTCTGGCGGCATCGATCATCTTCCTGGTCCACTTCTTCAACGTCCACCTGAGGCCCTCCAAGTTCCCCATCGACCCGGTGATCTTCACGGGTTGCATGACGGAGGAGGAGTTCAAGGAGGAGCACCCCCTGGAGTACGAGAGGCTTCTCGCCTCGGGCGAACTCGAAAAGCGGATCGTCTCCTTCCGGAGGGGAAAGCGCTTCCTCCTCGTCCGGGTACTCGGGATATGCGCCTTCATGGTGGGACTTCTCTTCCTGGTCCTCATCTTCGTAGGTGAAATGCAGAGCATCCTCGGCAACGGGAGTCTGAAATGAAAACCGTCCTCGCCCTCACCCTCGTTCCCATCCTGGGCGTCTCCGCCGCCATGCTCGGCCAACAACCCCCGGGGAAGGCCGTGAAGAAGACGGAGAAGAAGAAGCCCGCTCCGCCAAAGCCCGCCCAGGTGAAGGGCACTTGCCTGACATCGGAGTGCCACCAGGGGGTGGTCTCCCAGCCCGTGGTCCACGGGCCCCTGGTCCAGAACGCCTGCCAGCGGTGCCACAAGTTCAAGGACGTGGCCAAGCACACATTCACCCTCGTCGACGGAGGGAAGCCTTCCATGTGCCTCCAGTGCCACGAGATGCCCTTGCCAAAGGCTCCCGAAAAGGCCGGGAAGGGCAAGGAGGGGGCCGGGAAGGGGAAAGGAAAGGGCTTCCACGGGAGCGTCCACAAGCCCTTCAACGACACCTGCCTCAGTTGCCACGACCCGCACGGAGGCAAGTCCAGGAACCTCTTGAAATTCGAGTCGGCCAACGCCTCCTGCGCCAAGTGCCACCCCGACGTCGGGACCAAGGGAAAGAAGGTCCACGGGCCGGTGGCGGTCAAGGCCTGCGTGGTCTGCCACAGCCCCCATTTCTCGAGCCAGCCGGACCTCCTCCTCAAGAAGCCCACCGAGCTCTGCCTCTCCTGCCACGAGGACAAGAAGGTGGAGATGGAGAAGGCCGTGTCGGTGCACCAGGCGGTGAAGGACGGTTGCACGACCTGCCACACCGCCCACGAGTCCGACGACCCCAACCTTCTCAAGGGAAAGGGAATCGCCGACTGCATGGCCTGCCACAAGGACTTCCTGGCCGAGATGGAGAAGAAGAAGGTCTTCCACGGGGCCCTGACCGAGAACCACCGTTGTGCAAACTGTCATTCGCCCCACTTCTCCATGGAGAGGTTCCTCCTGAAGAAGAAGTCCAAGGACCTCTGCCTGGAGTGCCACGCCAAGGAGATCACCGTCCCTCCCAAGGGAAAGGGCGGCAGGGAGAGGGTGATCCCCAGCATCCTGGACCAGATTCGGGGGAAGAAATATCTTCACGGCCCGGTCAAGGTCGGCAACTGCGCGGCCTGCCACAACGGCCACGGGAGCGATTACGTGAACCTGCTCCGCTTCCCTTTCCCCGGGACCTTCTACGCCCGGTGGAAGAAGGGCGCCTACCTGGCCTGCTTCGAGTGCCACGACTCCCGCCTGGTGACGGAGAAGCACACCACCAGCGCCACGGGTTTCCGCAACGGCGATACCAACCTGCACTACCTCCACACCATGCGGAAGAAGGGCCGGACCTGCCGGGCCTGCCACGCCGAGCACGCCAGCTCCCAGCCCAAGCTGGTCCGGGAGAAGGTGCCTTTCGGGTCCTGGGCCTTCGACAACGTCTTCAAGAAGACCCCCACGGGGGGAAGCTGCGCCACGGGCTGTCACAGGCCCAAGGCCTACGACAGGAAGAAGCCCGTCAAGTATTGATTCCCCTTTCTCCCCCGGCCCTTCCGGGCCGGGGGTGTGCGGCCGAGCAAGGAACCTCCCCATGAGGTGGAAAACCCTTCTCTCCTCCTTTCTCTCCCTCCTTACTTCGAACTGGATCACCCTGGCCGGGTCGGTCCTCACCACCAGCGCCTTCCTGGCCATGGTGGGGGCCTTTCTCCTCCTTGCCGCGGGGATCTGGTCGGGCCCCTACGCGGGGCTCGTGGTCTTCCTGGTCCTTCCCGGGGTCTTCGCCGGGGGCCTTGCCCTGATTCCCCTGGGCCTCCTGGTCCACCGGAAGACCCTCAAGGAGCGGCTCCTTGCCCGCAAGGACGCACCCATCCATATCCTCAAGACCGTCGGGATCCTGACGGGCGTCAACCTGGCCGTCCTGGCCCTGGCGGGTTACGAGGGGCTTCATTACATGGACTCCGTGGAGTTCTGCGGAACCTTGTGCCACAAGGTGATGCGTCCCCAGTACGAGGCCTATCTCTCTTCACCCCACGCCAGGGTGTCCTGCGTGGAGTGCCACATCGGGCCCGGGGCGTCGTGGTTCGTGAAATCCAAGCTTTCAGGCCTGCGCCAGGTCTTCGCCGTCCTCTTCGACACCTACCAGAAACCCATACCCACGCCGGTGGAGAACCTGCGCCCCGCCAGGGAGACCTGCGAGCAGTGCCACTGGCCGGAGAAATTCCAGGGCGAGAGGCTGGTCGTGAAGCGGGCATACCTTCCGGACCGGGAGGTCACCCCCTTCACCAACCTCCTCCTCATGAAGACCGGGGGATTGAGGAGGGACGGAACTCCCGTGGGCATCCACTGGCACGTCTTCCACAAGATCAAGGTGAGTTACATCTCCAAGGACCGGAAGCGTTCGGTGATACCCTGGGTGAAGATGGAGGACGACCAGGGGCGGGTCAGGATCTTCACTTCCCCGGGTTACGATCCTGCGAATCCTCCCCGCGGCGAGACGAGGACCATGGACTGCGTGGATTGCCACAACCAGCCCAGCCACGTGTTCCACGACCCTTCGGAAGAGGTGGACCGCTCCATCGCCGTGGGGAAGATCTCCAGGAAACTGCCCTTCATCAAGAAGGCCGCACTGGAGGCCTTGAGGAAGAAGTGGACCAGGGGGAACCACAGGGAAGGGATTCGGGCCTACCTGGAGGAATTCTACGGCAAGACCGAGCCCCTTCCGCCCGGCTCCATGCCCCTGGTCCATGCCGCGGCTGAGGAGCTGGCCCGGATCTGGGAGAGGAACGTCTATCCCGAGATGGGAATCACCTGGGGGACCTACAGGAGCCGGACCGACCACAGGGGATGCAACCGCTGCCACGACGGGAAGCACAAGGACCGGGAGGGGCGGACCATTCCCAACGCCTGCGAGACCTGCCACATCCTTCTCTACCAGGGGCGGGGAACTCCCTCCCTCCTGGAGAGGCTGGGCCTGGAAGGCGGGAAGGAGTCCGGCGGCGGCGCGGACCGCTGATCCACGCCCGGCGGGGAAGGGCGGCCGGTAGGGTGTTCCTGCGGGGCGCCAGCCGCAGGGGCTACTTCTTGTGGCAGTGGAGGCACAACTTGGAGCCCGCCATGGTCATCCTCAAGAGGTGGCCGTTTCCCGGGGTCCCGTTGTGGACGTCGTGGCAGGTGGCGCACTCCACGTAGCCGTCGTAGAAGGGAAGTTCGCTGGTGATCGGCCTCCAGCCCCCCCGCTTGTGGCAGTTGAAACAGTTGGGAAGGCGCCTGTTGGGATCCCTGTTCTGGTGCTTCCACTTGATGCTGACCGGGTGGTCGTCGGAGAGATCGGTGCCGATCTTGGCGTTTCCCGTGATGAAGGCGTTTCCCGTCATTCCGCTGAAGGAGTCCAGGGCCACCGTGCCGTCGTGGCAGGACAGGCAGAGCCGGGTCACTCCCCGGGGCTGTTCGGGCTGGACCACCAGGGTGGGGCTGGAATAGAGGGTGAAGGTCGCGGTGGTGACGGAGTGGTTCCAGAGAGGCGCGCCCTGGGCGGATGTGTCCGCCCTGTGAGGGGTGTGGCAGACGATGCAGATCTCGCCCGATCCGTTCCACGAGCTGCCGCT
>CAZLQD010000006.1:0-2943 GCA_964561605.1 uncultured Planctomycetia bacterium | reverse complement strand
GAAAAGGAGATCAGGAAAACAGCGTATACAAAAACAATGCCAACAGCAGGAAGAACCCTCCCAGAAACAGTAGGCCGCACCCCCCTCCCCCGGGCTGAGTGGTCCTGACCGGAGTCGAAACGGGAATCGCCGGCTCTTCGGACCGGTTGAAGGTACCGTCCTCGTCGATGGAGGGCCCTTTTGGGAATTCTTCGTCCGCCGGGATCATGCTCCGGATTCCTCAGCTCTTCCTCTCAGCTCCCGCCGTTTCCTTCCAGAGCGGCCCCGATGATCTTGCAGTGGGGACAATCGGAATTCATGGGGACCTCGATGGAGCGTGTTACCTGGAAGGGGTGGGTGAAGATCTCGACCATCTCCCCCCCCACCTTGGGGTCCAGGGAGTTGCACCATAATGTATATGGTGTGAAGTGGGAGAGGACCTTCTCCGTTCCCTCGAGGAGATCGTAGGCCATCCGGGCCGCCACCAGGGCGACCAGGGAGAGGTCCGTGGAAATCCCCGGCTCGAAGGATACCTCCTCCAGGTTGTCTCTCGTGGTGTAGAGCCTCCGGTTCTCGCTCACCCGGGAGGCAGTAAATCCGATATTGTCGCAGAGGCATTTGTAGCAGGGAGTCCGGCCGGGAATGCTGTAGAAGATCTCCCCTGCGAAGGCCCGCTCCCAGAGCCCGATGGAGAGGAAGGGAACCTTGTAGAGGCAGGAGATCCGGTTGGCGTAGAGGTCGGCCTCCCGGTTGTCGCCGCTGGCCAGGACCAGCGTGCCCGGCCGGATGAACTCGTCGAAGACCTCCTTGGGAAGCCGCTGGATGACCATCTTCCGGGTTTCCACCCGGGCGGATGGGTTGATGTCCAGGATCCGGTCCTTGAGGGCGTCGACCTTGAAGCGCCCCACGTCCGTGATGGAGCACTGGTGGCGGCAGAGGTTGTGATACTCCAGCACGTCCGGGTCGATGAGAAGGAAATGGCCCACTCCCGCACGGGCCAGTTCCAGGGCGAGAAGGGAGCCTACGGAACCGCAGGCCATGATGAGAACCCGCTTGTCCAGCATCCGCGAGGCTTCCAGGATGCCGTTGTTGCGGGAGAAGACGTCCTGCACGAGGGAGTAGTAATCGAGTCTGCAAGGCACGTGGTCCATCTTGAAGAGGAGCCGTCCCTGGTCGTAACGGCCTTCGAGACGAACGGGAACCTGGGTGTCTCCCCCCCACGGGCCGAGCCACCCCAGCAGGATGGGAGGAGCGAAAGTGCCGGGCCTTTCGGGGGGAGAGCCGCAGGAGAGGACGTTGGCCGTCTGGGTCTCGGCGTGGAAGTAACCGTAGAGGGGCCCCAGGGGCTGTCTCTCCGCCAGGTCGAGAGGGAACAGGACTCTAGGTTGGTTCTTCATCGCGTAAATGGGTGTTGGGAACGACGGGTCTTCGGGCTTCCGCCAGGGTGGGGCCCTCTCCGGGAGGACCCTCAGTCGGGATCGCCCCCTTTTCCGGGCTCCTTCGTCCTGTCCTCGGGGGGCCGGAACTCCGGGCCCTGGGCGATGGCCTGATCCAGGATCTTCTTGACGATTCCAGGGGAGTAAGGGACTCGGCTCCCTCCCATCTCCAGGTAGGCCTCTTCCCCCTCCAGGAGGAAGAGAAATCGAACTTCCCTGGGCAGGTCCGCCATGTGAGTGACTCTCTGGAGGTGGACCTGGAGGGCCCGGCCGCTCATCTGGAGCTGATAGCTGTAATCGGGTTGCTCCTCCAGGTAGACCAGGTCTGGGTCGACCAGCTCGAGGAGGCGCTCCGAGGGGGGGACTTTGGGCTTGGGAGCCACGGCCGAGGCGAGTTTCTTCACCAGGCCCAGGCTGGGTTTCTTCAGGTCCCCTTGGGACTTCTCACGGATTTCCTCTTCGATCTCCCTTGGGGTCTTCTGCTCCAGGATTCCTTGGGGGAAGTGTCCGTCTCCAAGGAAGACCTGCATCTTCCGGTAGTGGACTACCGCTCCGGCCTTGAAGCCCTTCTGGGGATTCCACTGGAGTTGGGCGGGCTGGTTCTTCTGGAGTTCTTCGTCTTCGTAGGATGCCAGGACGTTGCCGTCCTTGCCGGGCGTGCCCTTGCCGGTGACCTGGAAGAAGGTCATCCGGAAATGAGGGTCCAGGTTGACCAGGCCGGAGACGGCCTTTCCGCCGCAAATCTGGACGTATGTGCTGTTGGTCCTATGGTCCAGGGAGGAGAAGGTGTCGTAGGAGCCCGGGTGCCTGTGCCAGAGACCTAGGAGGCGGATGGGACGCTTGTAGCGGGAAGCGATCTTGTTGGCCAGGTGGGTGAGGTACTTGTAGTCGTATTCGAAGTAGGCCGGCTCCAGGATGGATTCAGGGCCGGGATCGAGGATCTCTATGACGTAGGTGGATCCGTCCTGCTCGAGGCCGAGAAGGACTCCGCCGGTTTCGGTATGGAAATTTTCGGAGACCTCGAGAAGAAGCCTCCTGTAGGCCGTCGTGGAAAGGAAAAGCTTGGGCACAGTCATTGGAAAGACATTTCCCTCATAGTTTGGACTTGAGGACCCATGCCAGGGGGTGCCTGGGTGTTCGAGGTTTTTGTGGGTGCTATCGTTGTTGGAGCCACTCCCAAATTTTTTGTTAGCCCCTGCCGGCGGGGATGTGCGGCTCGAAAGAGGCGCAACATTCCCGACGTCAGGGGAGGCCTGGGTGGTCGGAGTTTTGTGGGTGCTTTCGATGCTGGAGCCACTCCCCGGGCGTCTCGTGCATGTCACTTCGTTCCATGCACGAGCCGGCCGGGGCTAACGAAAAGAAGGGGAAGGGACTCAGCCGGCCGGGGCTAACGAAAAGAGGGGGAAGGGACTCGACCGGGGGGGGCTAATGAAAAGGTGGGGAAGGACGTCAGGGGGAGGGCTGGGTGGTCGGAGTTTTTGTGGGTGCTATCGATGCTGGAGCCACTCCCAAAATTTTTGTTAGCCCC
>CAZLQD010000005.1:0-275298 GCA_964561605.1 uncultured Planctomycetia bacterium | reverse complement strand
TTCGTTTCGCCTGGGCCGGCCGGGGGGAACCGTTCCCTCCAGACTACGCGGGGGGAGCGGGGTTTGTGAAGCCGTTCCCCTGGCCGGGAGGTCGGGCCGGGAGGAACAGGAGCATTCCCCCCGGGTGGCGGGGGAGCGGGGGGGCGGAGTGCGCCTCCTCCCCCGGACACTTCCCGCCGGCCGGGTTTATCCTCCAAAGAGAGTTTTCTTTTCTCCTGTGCAATTCCTGCGCAAGGCGTGCAGGGGGTGCAGGGTCGGAAGGCGTGGATTCCGTGTTTTCCGGTCCTGGATCCATTTCTCCCCGGTCCGGCACGGCTTTTGCACGGGGGTCGGTTCCTGTTCGGCCCTGGAGCCGGAACAGGGCGCAGCCAAAGGAAAGATCCTGAACGCCGGGTTTTCTCCCGGGGCCTGGAAAGTCTTTCAGAGTGAAAGGAAAAACCATGTATTCGAAGACCGCAACCATTCTCGCCGGAGCGCTTTTTCTCCTTCCCGCCGCGGGGTGCGGGGGGCACGGTTCTCCCGCCGGAGGGGGAGGGTCCGTCGCTCCCGCCGGATCCTCCTCCGCCGGAGAGGGATCCGGGACTGCGGAAACTCCCCGGACCGCCCAGAAGACTTGTCCCGTCATGGGGAATCCCATCGATCCGGATATCTTCGTGGATTACGAGGGGAGGAGGATCTACTTCTGTTGCAAGGCGTGCATTCCTGCATTCAAGAAGAACCCTGCGAGATACCTGAAGGTGGTCGACGCCGAATCGACGGGAGGCAAGTGACCCTCTCCTCCACCGGACCGGCCTCCCCGGTCCGGTGGGAGGCCGGACGAGGAGGTGGATATGCGACCCGCTCTTTTCCTCGCATGGGCCGGCCTGGCCGCCCTGGGCTGGGGGTGCGGGGGAGGATTCCTTCCCCTGGAGGAATCCCGGGGGAGGGAGCTCTTCTCTCCGCCGGGAAAGGAGGGGGGCGCCCCGGCCTCCGGGCCCGGGGAGAGCCGCTTCCCCCGCAAGGCTCCTGGGCTCGAGGCCTATATCCGCATGGGCCTGGAGGGGAACCCGGGGCTTCGGGCGGCCTTCGACGCCTGGCGCGCCGCGGCCCGCAGGGTGGAATGGGCCGCCGCCCTTCCTGAGCCGGCCCTCTCCTGGACCCACTTCGTGGAGGCCCTCGAGACCCGGACGGGGCCCCAGAGGAACAAGCTGGGTCTCACCCAGCCCCTTCCCTGGCCGGGAAAGCTGAAGGCACGCAAGAAGGTGGCCGCCGCCGGGGCCGCCGAGCTTTGGGCGAGGGCCTTGAAGAAGCGGGCGGACCTGGTCAGGGACATCCGGAAGGCCTGGTATGAATACGCCTGGCTGGGGCGGGCCGTGGAGATCACCAGGTCCAACCTGGCCCTCCTGAAGCTCCTGGAACCCGTGGTGCAACGCAGGGTCCAGGCCGGCGGGAACCAGGGGGAACTCCTCCGTCTCCAGGTGGAGATCGGGAAGGTGGAGAACGAACTGGACTCCCTGGCGGAATCCAGGCCGGCCCTGAGTGCGGTCCTGGCCGGCCTGGTCGGGTGGGAGGCCAGGTCCCTCCTGCCTTGGCCGGTTCTGGAGGAATCGGAGGCGGTCCGGCTCGACGGGAAGGCGCTCGCGGACCTTCTCCTCTCGAAGAACCCCGACCTGGCCGTCCTGGCCGAGGAGGTGAAGAGAGCCGGTGAGGAAGTCGGGCTGGCCGAGATGGAGCGCTACCCCGATTTCCTCCTGGGGGCCTCCTGGTTCCAGACGGGAAGCGCCAGGTCGAGGGGGGTGAGGGGAAGCGGAAACGACCCTTGGGGGTTCACGATCGGCGTGAAGATCCCCTTGTGGGCCGGAAAATACGATTCTGAAATCCGCGCTGCCCAGGCCTCCATGGAAGCCGTGGCGGGACGGTTGCGGGATACGAGAAACAGGCTCCTGTCCGGCCTCGAGCTGGCCCTCTACAGGGAGAGGGACGCCGAGAGGAGGATCGCCCTCTACCGGGACAGCCTCGTTCCCAGGGCCCTCCGGTCCTACGAGGTGACCAGGAAGGCCTACGAGGCGGGCAAGGCGGACTTGTGGGACATTGTGGACCAGCTGAGGCTCCTCCTGGAGTTCCGGCTCGCCCTCTGGCGGGCAAGGGCGGACCGCGGAAAGAGCCTGGCGGACCTGGAAGCCCTGTGCGGGGGGGAAGTTCGATGAAGAGGTACCTGGTCGTGGTCCTTCTCGTTCTCGCCGCCGGCGCGGGAGGGTTCTTCCTGGGGCGGGGAGGGGGGGGATCCAAGCGGGGAGCGGCCTCGGCCCCCGCGCCGGCCCAGGCAAGGAAGAAGGCCGTCAAGTGGACCTGCTCCATGCACCCCTGGATCATCCGGGACCGGCCGGGAAAGTGCCCCATTTGCTCCATGGACCTGGTTCCTGTCCGGGAAGGTCCTTCGGCGGGAGGTGGTCCGCGGGAACTGACCCTGTCGGAGGAGGCGGCCAGGATCGCCGGCATCGCCACGGCCCCGGTGGAACGGAGACCCGTGGCGAGGGAGATCCGGTTCTATGGAAAGGTCGGATACGACGAGACCCGCCTCAAGACCCTACCGGCCTGGATCCCCGGCAGGATCGACGAACTCTTCGTGGATTTCACGGGAAAGACGGTGAGGAAGGGAGAGAGGCTGGCACTCCTCTACAGCCCGGAACTCCTGGAGGCCCAGGAGGAACTCCTCCAGGCTCTCAGGCAGGTGAAGGAAGGGGCGGGGGAGAAGAACGATTTCCTGAGGAAGAGCAGCCTGGACACCCTGGAATCCGCCCGGCAGAAACTGAGGCTCCTTGGGCTGGACGAGGCCCGGGTGAGGGAGATCGAGAAGACGGGGAAGGTGAAGGTGCACCTGGAGATCCCGGCCCCTCTGGGCGGGGTTGTGATCCGAAAGCTGGTGAACGAGGGGGATTACGTGAAAACGGGCTCTCCGCTGTTCACCATCGCGGATCTCTCCGTGGTCTGGGTGAACCTGGAGGCCTACGAGACCGATCTTCCATGGATACGCATCGGCCTGGAGGCCCGGGTCCGGGCCGAGGAGGCCCTTCCCGGGAGGGAATTTCGGGGAAAGGTGTCTTTCCTCGATCCCTTCCTTGACGAGAGGACCAGGACGGTCCGGGTGAGGCTGGAGTTTCCCAACCCCCGGGGGCTTCTCAAGCCGGGCATGTTCGTGAGGGCCCGGATCCTCTCCCCCCTCGCGGGACCCGAAGGGGCCGGAGGGGAGCCTCCCCTGGTGGTCCCCGCCACGGCCGTCCTCCTCACTGGGAGGCGGGCCTTGGTCTACGTGAAGAAACCAGGGGAGGGACCGCCCGTGTTCGAAGGGAGGGAGATCCGGGTGGGCCCGCGGGCGGGGGATTCCTACGTGGTCTTGTCGGGACTCTCCGAGGGGGAGCGGGTCGTGGTGGAGGGGGAGTTCTGGATCGACAGCGCCCTCCAGCTCGAGGCGAAGCTTTCCATGATGAGCCCGGGCGGGAAGAAACCCGTCCCTTCCGGGAGCGTCCGGGTCTCCCGCGTCTTCACCATGGGGATGAGGGCCCTCCTGGGGGACTATTTCGACCTCCAGGCCGCCCTGGCCCGCGACGACGAGGCCGGGGCGAAGGGAGCCCTCGGGAAGTTCCGGAAGGCCCTGGAGGGGATGGACGAAAAGGAAATCCCCTTCAAGGACCGGCCCGCCTGGGTCCGGCGGAGAAGGCTTCTCCTGGAAGCGGCCGGCCGGGCGGAGGAAGCCCGGGGGTTGGAGGGCCTCCGCAAGGAATTCGCCGCCCTGTCGGACCTGCTCGTCCAGGTGGTGCGGGTCTACGGTTCCGGGGTGGAGGGAGCAGTCTACAGGATCTTCTGTCCCATGGCCTTCGGCGGGAAGGGGGCCTTCTGGCTCCAGCCCGACCCGGATGTCCGGAACCCCTATTTCGGCCCGAAGATGCTCGAGTGCGGGGAAGTGAAGGAAACCTTCCGCCGGGCCCGAGGTGGGAAGCGGTGAGTCCTTCCCAGCCGTCCCCCCTGGACCATGTGCTCCGGTTCTGCCTGGAGAACAAGCTGGTGGTCTTTCTCTTCCTGGTCGTCGTAACCGGGTGGGGCCTGATGGTGGCACCCTTCGACTGGGAGATGGCCGGGCTCCCCAGGGACCCCGTCCCCGTGGATGCGATCCCGGACTACGGTGAGAACCAGCAGATTGTATTTACGAAGTGGCCCGGCCGCTCCCCCCAGGACGTGGAGGACCAGGTGACCTATCCCTTGGTCTCCGCCCTTCTCGGCGTGCCGGCCGTGAAGTCGATCCGGGCCACCTCGCTCTTCGGGTTCTCCTCGATCTCGGTGATCTTCAAGGACGAGGCCGGGTTCTACTGGACCAGGTCCAGGCTCCTGGAGAAGATCGCCAGCCTTCCCGCCGGAACCCTTCCCGAGGGCGTCCGCCCCGCTCTGGGTCCCGACGCCACGGGGCTCGGCCAGGTCTTCTGGTATACCCTGGAGGGGAGGGACGAAGAGGGGCGCCCCACGGGAGGATGGAACCTGCAGGAACTCAGGTCCATCCAGGACTGGCAGGTCCGGTACGCCCTCCAGGCCGTGGACGGGGTCGCCGAGGTCTCCTCCGTCGGGGGCTTCGTCAAGGAATACCAGGTCGACGTGGATCCCGACGCCATGCGTGGCTACGGCGTGACCCTGGAGGACGTGGCCCGGGCCGTGCGGAACTCCAACCTGGACGTGGGCGCCCGGACCATCGAGGTCAACCGGGTCGAATACGTGATCCGGGGCCTCGGTTTCATCAAAACCGTAAAAGATCTGGAACGGACCGTGGTGAAGGCCCGGGGAGGGACCCCCGTCCTGGTCCGCGACGTGGGCCGGGTGAAGGCGGGACCGGCCCTGCGGCGGGGGGCCCTGGACAAGGGGGGGGCCGAGGCCGTGGGCGGGGTGGTTGTGGTCCGCTACGGCACCAACCCCCTTGGGGTGATCAAGAGATTGAAGGCCAGGATCGCCGAGCTCGAACCGGGCCTTCCCTCGAAGGTCCTGGAGGACGGGCGGCTCTCCAAGGTCACGATCGTGCCCTTCTACGACAGGACGGGGCTGATCTACGAGACCCTGGGAACCCTGAATACGGCGCTCACCGACGAGATCCTCGTGACCATCGTGGTGGTCCTCCTCATGGTCATGCACCTGAGGAGCTCCATCCTGATCTCCGGCCTCCTTCCCCTGGCGGTCCTCATGTGTTTCATCGCCATGAAGCAGTTCCGGGTTGACGCAAACGTTGTGGCCCTCTCGGGGATCGCCATCGCCATCGGAACCATGGTGGACATGGGGATCGTGATCTGCGAGAACATCCTGAGGCACCTCGAGGATGCGGAGCCGGGTGCGGACAGGAAGGAGATCGTGTTCCGCGCTTCGTCGGAAGTGGGGAGCGCCGTCCTGACGGCGGTCCTCACGACTGTGGTCAGCTTCCTGCCCGTCTTCACCATGGAGGCGGCCGAAGGGAAGCTCTTCAAGCCCCTGGCCTGGACCAAGACTTTCGCCCTCGTGGCGGCCATCCTGGTCTCCCTGACCGTGATTCCTCCCCTGGCCTATTTGACCTTCACCAGGGATTCGGGGGGGAGAACCGTGGGGAGAGGGCGGCTCCTGGGCGCGTCGGCCCTGGTCCTTCTCGGGATTCCCCTTTTCCTCCTGGTTTCCTGGTGGGCCGGAATGATCCCTGTCGCCGGAGGGGCCTGGCTTCTCCTCTCGCCGAAGATTCCGGTAAGAATGAAACACTGGATCCGGAGAGGGGCCAACGCGGTCGCGGCCCTGGCCGTTGCCCTCCTCCTTTCCCGGCACTGGATGCCGCTTGGCCCCGAGGGAGGGATCTTCAACTTCTTCTTCACCCTGCTCTTCATCGGCGGGTTGCTGGGAGGCATCTTCCTCTTCCAGTTCTTCTACGAGCCCATCCTCCGGTGGTGTCTGAACCACAAGGCCCTCTTCCTCACCATTCCCGCCCTCGTCGTCCTTCTGGGATTCACGATCTGGCTCGGGGCGGGGAAAGTGTTTTTCTTTCTCCCGGATACGGTTAAGAAGGGCGCGGCCTGGACGGATGTGGTCCGCACCTTCCCGGGGCTGGGAAAGGAGTTCATGCCTTCCCTGGACGAGGGCTCTTTCCTCTACATGCCCACCACCTCCCCTCACGCCTCCATCGGCCAGGCCCTGGACATGCTCCACAAGCAGGACATGGCCATACAGTCCATACCCGAGGTGGAGAGCGTGGTGGGGAAGATCGGCCGGGTGGAGAGTCCCCTCGACCCGGCCCCCATCTCCATGGTGGAGACGGTGATCAACTACAAGCCGGAATACAAAGTCGGGAAGGACGGGCGCCCACTCAGGTTCAAGTACGACGAGGCGAAGAAGGAGTTCGTGCGCGACGAGGCGGGCCGGTTGATCCCCGACCCGGAGGGACGGTATTTCAGGAACTGGCGTCCCAGGATCAAGAGCCCCCGGGACATCTGGGACGAGATCGTGAAGGCGGCCAGGCTTCCAGGGGTCACGGATGCGCCCAGGCTCCAGCCCATCGAAACGAGGCTGGTGATGCTGCAGACGGGGATGCGGGCCCCCATGGGGGTAAAGGTCTTCGGTCCCGACCTGGAGACCATCGAGAAGGTGGGGATCCGGATCGAGGCCCTCCTGAAGCAGGTTCCCTCGGTCGATCCCTCCACTGTGACGGCGGACCGGATCGTTGGAAAGCCTTACTTGGAGTACGACCTGGACCGGGGGGCAATGGCCAGGTACGGCCTGACCGTGAAGGCCGTCCAGGACGTGATCGAGATCGCCGTGGGGGGCCGGCCTCTCACCGTCACCGTGGAAGGACGGGAACGCTACCCGGTGAGAGTCCGCTACATGCGGGAGTTGAGGGACAGGATCGAGGATCTCGGGAGGATTCTCGTCCCCGCCCCGGGCGGGGAAAGGATTCCCCTGGCGCAGATTGCGAAGGTGGTCTACAGGAGAGGCCCCCAGGCCGTCAAGAGCGAGGACGGTTTCCTCGTGGGTTACGTCACCTTCGACAAGAAACCGGGCTTTCCGGAGGTCGACGTCGTAGAATCCTGTAAAAAGTATTTGGAGGGAATGAGGAAAGAGGGGAAATTCGTTCTTCCAGCAGGGGTGACATACCGGTTCACCGGGACCTACGAGAATTCCGTCCGATCCGAGAAGCGGTTGAAGATGGTCCTCCCGTTGGCGCTCTTCGTCATCCTCATGATTCTTTACTTCCAGTTCCGGTCGTTCGGGACGACCCTGATCGTTTTTTCCGGGGTTTTCGTGGCATGGGCGGGCGGGTTCCTCATGCTCTGGCTCTACGGCCAGGACTGGTTCCTGGACTTCAATCTTTTCGGGACCGACATGCGGGACCTCTTCCAGGTCCATCCTCTCAACCTGAGCGTGGCCGTGTGGGTGGGGTTCCTGGCCCTCTTCGGGATCGCGACTGACGATGGAGTTATCATTGCAACCTATATCGAGCAGAGCATCGAAAAGGAAAAGCCCGCCACGAAGGAGGAACTCCGCGAGGCTGTGATCCTGGCCGGAAAGAGGCGGATTCGTCCCGCCCTGATGACGGCGGCGACGACCATCCTGGCCCTGCTCCCCGTTCTCACCTCCTCGGGGAAGGGCTCGGACATCATGGTCCCAATGGCTATTCCCTCTTTCGGCGGCATGACGGTGGTGCTCATCACGGTCTTCGTCGTTCCCACCCTGTATTCCTTGGCCAAAGAAACCCGGCTCTAGGAGGATCCGGGCGGAGGCGGAATGGGATGGGGGGGGATTGAGGTGACAGTGGGCCCGCAAGGCGGAAGAGCCGCGGCCGTTTTCCGAACTCCGGGGGGGTGGATGCCGGGCCCATCGAGGAGAGGTATACAGAACACGGAGACCCGAGCCGGAGCGTGCCAGGAAGTGGGTCGCGGACAAGAAGGTGCGCGAGGGAAACACCTCGAGTCCGAGTGGGACCTATTCTGGTGCGATGCCCCGGTGGGCCTGTCCCGACTTGGAGGAGAAACGGGGAAGGTCGGCCCCTGGCCTACCTGTAGTGGAGGACCGCCGTGGCCCGGCAGGTTCGGGAGGGGACCAGGCGGAGCCAGAAGGCCTGGTAGCCGGGGGGAAATGTGTGGGTGAAGGACCTTCCCGGGGGGACCCGGAAAAGTGAATAGGGCGCCCACAGCCCCTCGCCCGTAATGTCCACTTCCACCCTGAAGATTACGGCCTGTTTGGAATCATGGGAGAGGACGAGGGTCTTCCTGTCGAACCCCCACATGAGGTAGGGATCGGAAGGGGTTCCTTCGCGGACGAGGGTGTCTTTCCAGGGGCCCCCGTCACCCTTGGGCTTTCCGAGTCTCCAGAGGTCGTCCACGGCGCCGAGCCAGAGGGCGGCTTTTCCGCCGGGGGCCGTGAAGATCCTTTTTCCCCGGGAAGATGATAGGTCGATTCCGGCCAGGACCAGAAGACCTCGCCAGGAGCAGAAGTCCGTGATGAGCCTGTCGTGGGTACAGATGGGCCGGATCTTGGCGATTCCTCCCGACGAGGGGGCGGGTAGTTCGTAGAAGGTGCCGCGGCAATTCAACAGTCCCCTTTCGGTCACCACGTTGCGGACCTCCCGGACCTGGAGGGAGAGGGGAAGTCCGTCGAAGGACGCCGGACCCCTGGGGAACCGGAAACGGCGGCCAGTCCGATCCACCAGGAAGGCCGAGGCCCGGTCCACGCGGATCCTGGGTTTTTCCGGGCGGCTCTTCCGGAGGAAGGCTTCCAAGGTTCCACGATCCCGGACCGGGTGGAACCGGAGATTCCCGTCGATGCGGTAGAAACCGGTATCCCGGACCTTTCCCGATGGATCCAGGATCCGGGCGGCGAAGAAGAGAGGGCAATCCCTTCCTTCCCCCGGCCGGAGAAGACCCAGGGAAAGGGGAGTGCCTCCTCCTGGGGCGGCCAGGCCGCAAAAGATGTCCTCTTCTTTCGGGAGAGGGCTTCTCGGGCCGGAGTAGGTGAAGAAGACCGTGGCATCGGTGACGTCCCTGTCCGTCTCCACACGGATCCATTCTCCCCGGAGGCCGGAGGGGAAGGTGTGGAATGCGTATCCGCCGGGAGGTACGGCAAGGGAGAGCACCTTCCGCCATCGGTTCCCGCCCAGGGGGTCGACTTCGAAGGTGAAGGTGACGGTCTTCTTGGAGCCTTGGAGGATGTGGACCACCCTCCGGGGGAATCCGGCGAAGAGGAAGGGAAGGCTTTTCTTCCCGGCTTTCACCGGGGTTCGGATCCAGGGGCCCCCGTCGGCGGTGAGGGGGCCCAGGTGCTTCAGCATGGATGGCTCGAGGAACCACAGGTTGGACTGGGACCGTCCGCAGAGCCGGTGGTTGGAGCCGAGGCGGTCGCTGTCGTCGCAGGCGAAGACGATCCTGTCCCCCCAGCGGCAGAAGTCCCCGAAGACCTTCAGGTAGGAGGAAAGAGGGCGGATCCCTCCGGTGGATCGCCGGGAGAAGCGGGCGGGAAAGGAGAAGAACAGGCCGTGCATGTTCATCAGGAAGTTTCCGGCCCCCAGGGCGACGTCCCGAATCCGGGGCCACTCGGTGTACCAGCCCGAGGCGGAGTCGTAGGTGTGGCTCGCCTTGGGGAGGAGGAAAGTGGACCACTTTCCCTGGTCGAGGAGATCCAGGAGAATCCCCCTCCGGTCCCAGCCCAGGGCCCAGAGGGGGGCCTGGGGGGAGGTGTTGCCCTCGATTCCCCCGGGCCCTGTCACCTCGGTGAAGGGGTGGCGCTCTACGACCTTCCAGGTCTTTCCGTTCCATTCCGCCAGACATCCCGCCGGTCCCAGGAAGAGGTCCGGGCCCCAGCGGCCGTATTCCCCGTTGTTGGAGTAGACCAGCCTCCCCTGGGCCGTGTACGCCCCTTTCCCGTGTGTTCCTGGAAGGAGGGGGCCTGCCACGCTCCCCGCCACGTTGCCGTCCCGGAAGATCTCCCCGACGGCCAGGGTGGAGGCGTCCACCTCGTAGAGGCCTTCTTCCATGGTTGCTATGTAGAGCTTGTGGGCCGGATCGAAGAGGTGGCGTGCTGCGGCGGTGAGCCTCCCCGGCATGAGGGCGGGAGGGATCACCCGCACCCGGCCCTCTTCGTCGATGAAGTATGGGCCGATGACGAGCTGGCGGGATTCCCGGTGGATCATCCGGTCAGCCGGGGTGCCGCCCACGCTTTCGGGCCTGGCGAGGAGGGTGAGATCGGGCGAAAGTTCGTAGAGTTTGTCGTCGCTTCCCCAGGGTTTGTGGGGCCCGTAGGTGACGAACCAGAGCTTCCCGGCCCAGGGTACGACGGCGCCGATGCCGCATTCTGCGCTGGAATTGGAGACCGCCAGGGAGGGATAGATGCCTCCGATCTCCAAAGGCCCTTTGTGGGGTTTTTTAGAGAGAGAAGTGCAAGAAGCAAAAAGGAGCAGAGACAGGAAAAACTTACTCATAGGGGAGATCTTCTATGAAGACCGAGACCAAAGAAAGGCGGAGATCCAGTAGGATTTCGTTATAAAACTATTCCCGGCAAAAATTGGGGGGATATGAACGTTATAAAACTACTCCCGGCAAAAATTGGGGGGATGGTGGTGGTGGCGGTGCTGGAGGGTCTGCTGGCGCCGTCGTTGGGGAAGCGCTTGGAGGGGGCTTTGGCTTTCTCCCGCCTTCCTGATCCTGCCTGGAAGAAGTTGGTCCGCCGCCTGGGGGATTCGGGTGCGGCTTTTTCGGCGAAGATCCGGGACTTGATCCGCCGGCTTGGAGCGGACCGGTGGGAGGACCGGGAGGATGCGGAGAAGGCCCTGGTCCTCCTGGGAAGGCGGGCCATCAGCTTCCTGGAGGAGGCCAAAAGGACGGCCCCCCTCCTGGAGATCCGGTGGCGGGCCGCCCGGGCTCTCAAGAAGATCCTCCTGAAGAGCCCCAAGATGGAAAAGGAGTGGAAGCGGGAGATAGAGGTCTTCCGGGCCTTGGCCTGGGCCCTCATGGCCGTTCCTCCCAAGGAGCCTGCCCGGGTCGAGCTGGCGAAGGCCACCCTGGAGACGGCCCGCTTCGATCCCGACAGGGAACTCCGCCTCCTGGCGATCCGCGCCCTGGCCCGGATGAAGGACCCCCAGGTCCTCCCCGATCTGGAGAGGTTGCTCCGGAAGGCTCCGCCCCTGGAGTCCCTGTATGCGATAGAGGGGTTGGTCGACCTGGGGACCCCGGCGGCTCTCTCCCTTCTCGAAAAGGCGGCCTCGGGGGAGAGGAGGCCCATCCTGGCCCTTGCCGCCAGGGGAGAGCTCCTGGCGGAGGGGAGGGACCCGGGCACCTGGAAAGGCCCGGGCTTCCTGGCGGCGCCCGTGCCTCCCGCCTCTCCCCTCCCGCCGGGGAAGGGGGGGAGACCCTGGAAGATCGGCCTCGTCTCGGGGGAGATTCTTTCGGCCGAATTCCTGTCGCTGGTGGGATCGGGCGTCAGGATTCGTTGGAAGGGAGGGTGCACCTTCCGGATTTCCTCGGCCCTGCTCTCTTGGGCCGGTCCGGCAGGCGGGACCTCCCGGAAGGAGTCCCGGGGGGCGGAGAATCCGGGCTGGATCCTCTTCCGGTCGGGTACGTGGTTCCCCGGCAGGGTCCTTTCCCTCGAGGGTGACCGGATCCGGACGGAGACGAGTTTCCTGGGCGTCCGGTCCTTTCCCAAGGAGTGGATCCAGGGGTGGGGAGAGGGCCGGGCCCCCGTGTGCGTCGGCCCCCCACCCGGCTGGGACTGGGTCGAGTTGAAGGGAGACGGGGCCAAGGTCTGCCACGTTTTCGAGTTGCGGAAGAATGAAATCCGGGTCCGGTACAGCGACGGCGGGGAAGAGACCTTTCCCAAGGAGAAGATCTCGGCCCTTCTCTTCGCAGGCGGGAAGGGGAAGGAGCGCCTCTTTCCGGGCAACGCCTTCCAGGGCCTCCTGGTCCACGGCTGGAAGTTGAAGGGCCGAGGGGAGATCAAGGCCTTCCTCGTCCGGGCGGATCCCAGGAGGGTCTACCTGGTGGATCCCTTCCTGGGTCTCCTCACCCTGCCCATGAACCAGGTGGCGTCGGTCGACTTCAGGGTGGGCCTCGGGAAGGGAATGGGCCTCACCCTGGTCTCCGACCTGGACCAGAGCCGGGTGGTGGAGTTCAACTCCGCCGGGAAGGTGGTCTGGACCTTCAAGGACCTGGACGGGGGGCCCTTGGACGCCAAGTGGCTCCCCGACGGAAACCTCCTTGTATGCGAGGAAGGCGGCCGGGTCCGGGAGGTGACACGGGAGGGCAAGACCGTCTGGGAGATGGACCGCCTCAACCTGCCTTATTCGGCGGAGAAGCTTCCCGACGGGAACTACCTCATCGCCGACACGGGACACAGGCGGGTGATCGAGGTCACTCCCGGGAAGAAGATCGTCTGGATCTACCGGGGCGTCGCCCCCTACGACGTCCAGAGGCTCCCCGACGGGAACACCCTCATCGCCGACGGCGCCAAGGACAGGGTGATCGAGGTGAACGAGGCGGGGCGGATCGTCTGGAGCATCGGCGGGATGACCCAGGTGCGGGACGCCGACAGGCTTCCCAACGGAAACACATTGGTGACCTGCTGGGGAACTCACTCCGTGGTGGAAGTGGATCCCCAGGGGAATGTGGTCTGGAAGGTGACCGGCCTGGAGACCCCTTCCGACGCGGACCGCCTCCCGGGGGGGCGCACCTTGATCGCCGAGTCGGGACGGGTCCGGGTGGTGGACTGGAGGGGGCGGACGGTCTGGTCCGTCCCCGTGGGATGGGCCGTGGAAGCCAACAGGTATTGACCGGGCCCCCCTCTCAGGAAGCCAGCCGCCTGTAGCGGGCCTCCATGTCCCGGGCGTCCTCGTCGATGCCCTTCACGGGAGGGATGGTCTCCCTGAGCCTGGCCAGGAGATCCCGGTCCCGGGCGAGGAGGAGGATCTTCTCCCGCAGGTCGGCCGGATCCCCGGTCCTGAACCGGAGTCCGCCCCGGCCCTCGGAGACGAGTTCCGCCATTCCTCCCATGTCGGAGACCAGAAGGGGAACGCCCGCCAGGAAGGCCTCGTGGATGGTGAGGGGCGAGTTCTCCACCCAGAGGGAGGGGACGACCGCCGCGTCCAGGCCTGCCAGGATCTCCCCCACCCGCTCGTGGTCGTAGGCACCCATTAGGCGGACCCAGTCGGGCCTTTCCATCTTCCGCAACCGCTCGCCGTATTCGGGAACCACGTCCAGGTCCCCGTGTATGGAGCAAAGGATTCCCTCCTCCCGGATCCCCCGGCACGCCTCGATCAGCACGTGGACCCCCTTGTGCTCCACCATGGTCCCGATGTAGCCCACGTGGAAGAAGGAGTGCTCCCTGCGGGGAACCTTCCGGAAGATCTCCACGGGAAAACCGTTGTCCGAGGCGAGGATCTTCTCTTCCGGGATCCAACCGGCCCGGACGAAACGCCCCTTGAGGTAACGGGAGGGGGAGATGAAGAGGTCCACTCCTGCGAGCCGGGCGGTGATCTCCTCCTTCCGGAGGGCCACGGCCTCCTCCCAGCTTCCCCTTTCCGGCGGGGGAAGGCCCCCCTCCCGGGTGCACCGGGCGCAGGCCTCCGGGGACGGCCCGGGACAGAGTTCCAGGCCGGGCCGGATCAGCCTCCCTCCGCCGGGGCACATGAGAAGGTATTCGTGGAGGGTGTATACGACGGGGATCTTTCTCTCTTTCAGCTCGTCCAGGTAGCCCATGCTGTGGTTGGCCAGGTGCTGGATGTGCACCAGGTCGGGCCGGAAGGTGTCCAGGACCTTTCGGAAGAGCTCCTCCATCCGGGGGTTCATGTAGGTCTCCCGGAAGGTTTCCGGCCAGTCCCCGGGATGGGCCTCGAAGCAGGGCACCTCCCTGTAGTCCTTCTCTTCCAGCTCGTAGGGGGGGGCTCCCTCCTTCCACTCCACGTGGAAGACCCGGGCGTCGTGTCCCCGCTTCCGCATCGCCCGGGCCAGGTGGTAGGCGTAGATCTCCGTGCCCGCCACGTGGCGGGGCAGGAACTGGTGGACCACGTAGAGGATCTTCATCCCTTCAATCCTTGAACCTGTATTTCAGCAGGGTCCAGGCCCCCACGACGGCGTCGGTCCAGCGGATCTTCTTTCCCTCGGCCACGCTCCGTTTCCTGTAACGGATGGGGACTTCCAGGATGCGCTCGCCCCTCTTGCGGACCTTGGCGGTTACTTCGGGGCAGAATTCAAATCCCTCGCACTTCAAGGGAAGGGATTTCAAGAGGTCGGTGCGGAACACCTTGTAGCAGGTGGGCTCGTCGGTGAGGCGGCAGAAATATAGGATGTTGGCCAGCCAGGTGAGCAGGAAGGACCCGACCCGGAAGATGTCGAGGGGGTAGTGGTTCTCCCTGCAAAGGGGCCGGGAGCCGTAGACCACGTTGGCCCTTCCCTCCAGGATGGGCCGGACCAGGGCTGGATAGTCCTGCGGATCGTATTCGAGGTCCGCGTCCTGGACGATGCAGATCTCCCCCGCGGCGTGTTCGACGGCCTTGCGGACGGCCGCCCCCTTGCCCCGGTTCCTGTCCTGGAAGATCACCTTCAGCTCGGGATCCTCCCGGGCCAGTTCCGCCAGGATCTCCCGGGTCCCGTCGGTGGAGCCGTCGTCCACCAGGATGATCTCCTTGTCCACGGGAGAGGCCTTCACCCTCTCGAGGATCTCTCTTATGGTGTCCTTCTCGTTGTATACGGGCATGAGGACCGAGAGCAGGGGCCTCTTCCTCCTGCCTTCTTCTCCCGTGGGGGGAGGGGGATCGGTCTGGTTCACCGGCGGGACTCCAGGATCCTTGTGTAGTGTCCTTCCATCTCTTCGGCCTGGTCGCCCGCCGATCTTACAGGACGGGCGGGCCGCCTGAGACGCCCCCAGAGGTCTTTTTCTTCCAGGAAGCGCTCCAGGGCGAGGCGGAGGGCCGCCGGGTCCCCCGCCCGGAAGAGAAGGCCGTTCTTCCGGCGGAGGGTGATTTCCCTCATTCCCCCCAGGTCCGAGGCCACCACGGGGATTTCCGCCAGGGCCGCCTCGTCCAGTGTGAGGGGGGCGTTCTCGAACCAAAGGGAGGGAACCACGAGGACATCCAGGGCCGAGAGGACCCGGGGGATCTCTTCGTGGGGAAAGGGACCGTGGAAGAAGATCCCCGGACCGCCGAAGGCCTTTTCCAGGGACCGCTCGTAGGCCCCCCCGTCCCAGGGGGAGGTCCCGTGGAGGTGGAGTTCCGCCTTACCCCGGGGAAGGCCCCGGAAGGCCCGGAGGAGCACCTCCACTCCCTTGGAATGGAGGAAGGAGCCCAGGAACCCGAACCGGATGGGACTGGCGGGACCGTCCCGCTTCTCGAGCTCCCGGACCCAGGGGAACTCCAGGCCGTTCTCGGACCACAGGCTCTCCTCCCGGGATAGACCGTGACGCTGGTATTCCTCCAGCAGGAACCGGGAGGGAGAGAAGCGGAGGTCCGCCAGGTTCAAGGCGCACATGCAGGCCCACGTCCAGGCCTGGATGGGCTTCGTGCCGGCGTTCTCCCCCAGGTAGGAGAGGGCGGCCCGGAAGGCCCGGGCGGGATTCTTCCAGGCTCCCTCCCGCAGGGAGGCCGAGAGGGCGTTCAGGGCCCAGCGGGCCCGCTTCTTCGCCGTGCATAGTGAACATGCGCCGGGCCGGATCTCTCTGCACAGCCTCCCCCGGGGGGTGAACCTCTGTCCCCTGGGGCAGAGGAACCAGAAGTCGTGGAGGGTGACGGCCGTGACGGCCCCGGCCCGGCGGGCCGCCTCCACCAGGTCCACCGAGAGGCCGTAGAGATGGTGGAAGTGGACCACCTGGAATCCTCTCCCCAGGATTTCTTCGAATCGGCCTCGGACGGCCGGGTCGAGCCTGGTCTCCTCCATGGACCTGGCCCGTCCCGGATCGGTGTAGATCCGTGTAACAGGAATCCCCTCGTATTCCTCCTCCTCGATCGAGGCGTGGGGCCTGGAGGGGTCGTTCCCCCTGGCGAAGACTTCCACCTCGTGGCCCCGGCGGGCCAGGGCCCTGGAAAGGAAGAAGCAACACAGTTCCGCCCCGGCTTGTTCCCGGGGCGGAAACCCGTGGCTCACCTGGAGGATGGAGAGGGATTCCCCCATGGGCCTCCCCGCTTCAGCGGACCCGGATCCCCAGGGGGGCCAGGGCCCAGACCCGCGGCACGGGCCTGGATCCTCCCCGCAGGGATTCCCGGATCATCCTGAGAAGGGTCGCCGCGGCGTCCCTGCGCCCGAGGAGGAAGGCCTTCACCGGGCCGGGGAGGCCTTCGGCCAGGCTCTCCGCCTGGAGCCCCTCGGCCAGGAGACTCAAGGGATTCCTGGGAGTGGGAAGGGAGACCACGTCGTACTTGCCCTTTTCCAGGCCTGCCCGTGCGGCCAGGTCCGCCAGGGCGGCGTCCACTCCGCCGATCCGGTCCACCAGGCCCAGGCCCAGGGCCTGGGCTCCGCTCCAGACCCGGCCGCCGGCGATCTTCAGGAGTCTCTTCCTGGGGATCCTCCGGGAAAGGGTGACGTGGGAGAGGAAACGGTCGTAGGTGGAGTCCACGAACTCCTTGAGGAAGGAGAGGTATTCCGGGGAGGGCTCCTTGAAGGGGGATTCCATGGAGGCGGAATCGTCCAGGGTCACTTCCTCGAAGTGGAGTCCCACCCGGTTCACCAGGGCCCTGAGGTTCATCAGGAGCCCGAAGACTCCGATGGAACCCGTGATGGTCGTGGGCTCGGCGTAGATGGTGCTTCCGATGCAGGTGATGTAGTAACCGCCCGAAGCGGCCATGCTCCCCATGGAGATCACCACGGGCTTGGTCCGGGCGAGTTTTTTCAAGGCCAGGAGGATCCGTTCGCTGGCCGTGGCCGAGCCTCCCGGGGAGTTGATCCGCACCACTACGCCCTTGACCTTGGGATTCTTCTCGAGGCGGGATACCAGCCGGGCCACGGGGCCCGCCACGATGGAGCCGGGCTGATCCTTCTCGCCGTCCACGATGGTCCCCGAGAGCTGGAGGACCACCAGGGTGTCCCGGCGGAACTTCTTCTTCTTGGGGCCCGAGAAGAGCTTGGCGAAGAGGGTGAAGGGATTGGAGAAGTCCAGGGTCTTCTTTTTAAGGGCGAGGGTCTTCACGTGGAAATCCTCGGGCCGGGAACGCTTGAAGGCCGCAAGGGCGTCGTTCCAGGAGGTGAGCTGGTCCACCAGGCCTGCGGCCAGGGCCTGGGGGGCCCGGAAGACCCGCCGGGCCTGGAGCTTGCGGACCTTGTCCCAGGGGAGTTTCCGGGCCTTGGAGACACGCCGCACCAGGTCCTCGTTGATGGAGGCCAGCATGGCCTTGTAGTGGGCCTTCAGGTGGGCGCTCATGGAGGAGCGGACGAAAGGCTCGACGGCCCCTTTGAATTCCCCGCAACGAACGGCCACGGCCTCGATCCCCAGGAGGTTCAGGACGTCCTTGTAGAAGAGGACCTCCATGGAGGGGGCCTTGAAGTCAAGGAGCCCCATGTCGGCCATGAGGATCTTGTCGCACATGCAGGCCACCTGGTACTGGATGGTCCCGGCGGCGGTGAGCCAGGCGGCGGTCTTCTTGCCGCCGGCCCGGATTTTTCCGAAGACCCGTTCCAGCTCGTCGAGCTGGGCCATGTTGAGGGAAAGGCTCGGCGAGGAGAGATCCACCAGGACCCATCCCTCTTTCCCGTCCCGGGCGCACTCTTCGAGCTTGGAGAGAAGGTCGAAGAAGCCCTTGGGCTTGTCCATTCCTCCTCCGAGCAGGGAGGTCAGGTCGAAGCCCGACTCGGGAAGGTCGGCGTAGGGGCCGGCCAGCTTGAGGTAGTAGAGGTTGGGCTTGGCGGCGGCCTTCTTCTCCTGGGCCGGGGCGGGAAGGGCGGCCAGGGTGAGAAGGAAGAGGCCTGCACCGGCAAGCAGGCCGGTCCTGGTGAGAGAGAGGGGGGTGCCGTTCATGGTTCTTTCCTGTCTCCTTGAGAAAAAAGATCCTTCTCCAGTAGTCCGATCGTCCCCCGGGAGGTCCGGGGTCTCCCCTCGTCCCGGAGGGGCGGGGGGGTCATTTTTCTTCTTTCCGGGGCTGGTTGCGGCCCATGCTCTCCCGGAGGACCTCCAGGAAGGTTCGGGCCTTCTTGTTGTTCGGGTGCTTTCGAAGGAAGGCTTGCACTATTTCCTCGGCTTCCCCCCCTTTTCCCACGGCGAAGAGCAGCCTCCCCGAGAGTAGGAGGGCATTCTCGTTCTCCGGCGCCAGGGAAAGGGCCTTCCGGGCCTCTTCCAGGGCCTTCTCCGGGTCCGAACCGGGCCCGCCGATCCGGCCGTCCCACCCTCTTTCCAAGGTCCGGGCCAGGTCCAGGTGGGGCTCGGGATGGTCCGGCTCGAGTTCGGCCGCCCGGGAGAAGGCGTAGATCGCCTTGTCCCGGGGATAGCCCGGGGCGAGCCTCCCCGCCCGGTCCCGGTCGTCCCTGAGGGGGGCGTAGCGGTAGTACTTCCCCAGGAGCCACCAGGCGATCCAGCACCGCTCTCCCCAGGGGGTCTTGAGGAAGTCCTGGAACCTCCTCACCAGGGCCCTGACCACCCGGGCCGGGAGGTAGGGCTCTTCCGGTTCGTGGCTCTCCAGGCTCAGCCGGAGGAGCAGGAAGGAGTAGTTCGCCGCCAGGGCCTTCTCTTCCTCCGGGGTCAGGTCTTCCACGAAGGGGATGACCGGCTGGAGGGCCCGGCCCGGGGTCTTCCAGGACTGGAGGCTCGCGTCGTCCTTGTAGAGGTCCTTTGGGGCCTGGAAGCGCAGGAGGGGACGGTCGTCCCTGTGGAGGGGACCCGGACCGGGCCAGGTGCGGAGCCTTTCGGGGCCCGCCAGGAAGGAGTGGAGAAGGTCCACCAGGGATGTGGGGGCGTATTTTTCTCCGAAGGGATATGGTTTCCTCGAGGCCAGGCGCTCCCGGATGGAGGAGGCCCGGAGCTTCCACTCCCCCTTTCCGCCGACCCGGCCCACCAGGAAGAGGTCCGTCGTCTCCAGGTGGGAGAGGAAGGCCATGGAGTCGGGGAAGACCTGGAGCCAGGTTCTCAGGACCGTGAGGAAGGCCGTCTCGTCCAGCAGGTAGGCCTGGACCCACTGGCAGACCAGCCCTCCCGGCCGTGTGTGGTCCCGCATGTTCCGGAAGGCCTCCAGGGTGAAGAGGCTGTCGACCCCCGCCATCCAGGGATTGGACGGCTCGGAGACCACCACGTCCCATTTGCGGTCCGACAGGGAGAGCCACTTGCGGCCGTCTTCGATCTCCAGGTGCGCCCTGGGATCCTTCAGGCACCCGGCGTTGAAGGGAGCGAACCACTTCCGGGCGGCCTCCGCGACCTGGGGGGAGATCTCGCAGACATCGACCCGGTTTACCGGATATCTCAGGGCGGAGGCCAGGCTCACCCCCGTCCCCAGGCCCAGGAGGAAGACCTCCTTGGGCTCCCTCGGGCAGATGGCCAGGGGGAGTTCGGCCACCCTGGTCTGGGTGAACATGTCGTGAGGGTTCGTGGAACCCTCGAACTTCCCGTTCATCGAATAGGTTCTCCTGGTTTCCCCGTCTACGTCGAAGTCGAAGACCGCCACGGTCCCCGTGGCCCCCTCCCCCAGGTAGAGGAGCTTTCTGCGGGAGAGGGAGCGCCCCAGGCCCTCCTGTTGGTCCAGGAGGGTGTAGAGATGGAATCCCGAGGTGGTGAGGATCGGGTTCCAGGCCGGCTGGAGGAGAGCCAGGAGGATCCCTCCCGCCAGGGCGGCCCCGGCGGGGAAGATGGCCCGCTGGTCCCTCCTCGCCAGGGCCGCCAGGAGGCCGGCCAGGAGGAGGAAGGCCCCGACGAGAAGGATGCTCCGCCTGGTTCCCAGTCCGGGCAGGAGGAAGTATCCCGCCAGGAGGGGACCCGCCACGGCTCCCAGGGCGTTGGCGCCGTAGATGATCCCCGTTCCCCTCCCTTCCCCTCCTTCGGGGGAGCCCGCCACGAGGAGGGCCGGAAGGGCCAGGCCCAGGAGGAGGGCGGGCAATCCCATGGAGAAGAGGACCACCAGGAGTCTCCCCAGGGTGAAGAGGGTGAAGTCGGCGGAGAAGTTCTCCACCAGGAAGGCCGAGGCCCAGGGCACCCAGCCCAGGAAGGGGGTCAGGAGGAGGACCAGGAACCCTCCCGCCGAGAAGGAGAGGTAGACGGGCGTCCAGGGATCCCGCCTCTTTCGGGTCCAGCGGGAACAAAGGAGGGATGCCAGGCCCAGCCCCATGAGGAAGCCCCCAAGCATGAGGCCGAAGGCGTAGACCGTGGAGCCCAGGGTCAGGGCCAGGGAGTGGGTCCACAGGACTTCCAGGGAGAGGGTGGCCGCACCTGTGGAGAAGGCCAGGAGGGCCGGAAGGAGAAGGACGGAGCCGGCCGGTCTCTCTCCAGCGGGGGCGGCTTCCGGGGAAAGGGCGGAAGAGGGGGCCTTTCCCGCCCGGGACGGGAGGGGGAGAGGCCCTTTGCCGGCCAGCCGGGCCGCCAGGAAGGCCACCACCATGGTGAGGGTCACGGCGGCCAGGAGGGAGGCCGACCGCCCCAGGAGGGGGAGGAAGAGGAAGACCGCCGCCAGGGCTCCCCCTGCGGCCCCCAGGGTGTTGGCGCCGTAGAGGAGGGGGAGTTCTTTCCCGAAGGAGCCTGCCGCGGCGAAGCGGGAGAGGACGGGAAGGGTTGCTCCCATGAGGATCGTGGGAGGAAGGAGGGAGGCCGCGGCGATTCCAACCTGGACGGCCCAGAGAGCCGGGCCGGGCCCCAGGCTCTGCCAGGCGCTCTTATAAAGAGGATGAAGGGCCTGGAGAATCACCGGGGCCAGGAGGGCCAGGACGCCCAGGCCGGTTTCGAGGAAGCTGTAGGCCAGCAAGGGGGACTTGAGCCTGTCGGCGAAGTTCCCGGCCAGGCGGGCCCCCAGGGCCAGGCCGGCCATGAAGACGGCCACCACCATGGCCGTGGCCGGCCAGGACCGGCCGAAGAAGAGGGCCAGGTCCTCCCGCCAGAGCACTTCGTAGATCAGCCCGGCCGTGCCGGAGAAGAAGAAGAGGACCGGCAAGAGGCGGTGGGCCTTCCCCCGGTCGGATGGGGACCTGCTTCTCATGGGAGGAGCATTGTAACCCCCCTCGGGGCCGGCCACCTTCCCGGAGGGGACGGGATTGGATCGTTGCGCCTTCCCCGGGCCGGCCGCCATACTCCTTTCCATGGTTCCCACCTCGGACCCCTCCCCGCCTCTCCGCCGCAAGGGCCTGGCCCTGCACTGGCAGATCCTGCTGGGGCTCTTCCTGGGGGCCCTCTTCGGCGTGGCGGCGGCCCATTTCGGGTTCAGCTCCTTCGTCCTGGCCTGGATCAAGCCCGTGGGGGATCTTTTCTTCCGGCTCCTCAAGATGGTGGCCATCCCCCTGGTGGTGGCCACCCTTGTGGTGGGAGCGGCGAGCCTTGGGGACCTGAAGAAGATCGGCCGGATCGGCGGCCGGACCCTGGCCCTCTACCTGGGCACGACGGCCCTGGCCATCACCATCGGGTTGTTGGTGGTCAACCTCTTCGGCCCCGGCGAGAACCTGGATCCCTCCCTGCGGGCGGCCCTGCTCAAGAGTTACGGCGGGGCCCTGGAGTCCCGCCGGGCCGTGGCGGGTTCCCTCCGCCCCCTGGACCAGCTCGTGCGGATCGTGCCGGACAACTTCTTCGGCGCCCTGGCCCGCCCCGAGATGATCCAGGTGGTCTTCTTCTCCCTCCTCCTGGGAGTGGCCCTGACACGAATACGGCCGGAGAGATCCCGCCCGGTCACGGCCTTCTTCGAAGGTCTCTCCGACGCGGTGATCGCCATGGTCCAGGGGATCATGAAGATCGCTCCCTACGGGGTCTTCGCCCTGATCGCCGCGGTGATCGCCGACCTGGGGAAGGACGCCGACCAGGCCCTCTCCCTCCTGGAGGTCCTGGCGGGATACATGGGGTGCGTGGTCCTTGGCCTGGCCCTCCACATGGCCCTGGTCTACTCCCCCCTCATCAAGTTCCTGGCCCGGCTTCCCCTGAAGCGTTTCTACCGCGCCCTGGCCCCGGCCCAGCTCCTGGCCTTCTCCTCTTCCTCTTCCGGGGCCACCCTGCCGGTGACCATGGAGTGCGTCGAGGACGGGCTGGGGGTGGACCGGGAGATCACCGCCTTCGTCCTGCCCCTGGGGGCCACGGTGAACATGGACGGAACGGCCCTCTACCAGGGAGTGGCTGCGGTTTTCATCGCCAACGTATACGGGATGCACCTGGGGATCCAGGACATGCTCACCATCGTGCTCACGGCCACCCTGGCCTCCATCGGGACGGCGGCCGTTCCTGGGGTGGGAATCGTGATGCTCATCGTGGTGCTCCAGCAGATCCACGTGCCTCCCGAGGGGATCGCCTTGATCCTCGGCGTGGACCGCCCCCTGGACATGTGCAGAACCGTCCTGAACGTCACGGGGGACGCCACGGTTTGCGCCAGCGTGGCCAGGGCCGAGGGCGCCTTGGAGGAGTGACCGCCTTTCGGGAGTCCGTGCTAGGATGGAGACCGGCTCCGCGGGCGATTCGAGGTGTTCCATGATCCCGAGACGGTGTCTTCTCCTTTCCTTCCTTCTTCTCTTCCCGGCGGCTCCCCGCGCCCAGGAGGCGGGCCGCCGGGGCACACCCCTGACCCTGGACCTGTCCTCCCTGGTCCGGAACGGGGGGGAGGAGGTCCAGGCCCTCTTCGGTCCTCCTCTTGGAACCCTGGGCGAAGACGAGGAACTCCTCCCGTCCGACCCCGGCGCCGTCCCCCCCGTGCCCCCCGGCACCCTGGCCGATCTCCTTGGGCAGGCCCTGGGGGGCGGGGGGGATCTGGTCCGCCGGGGAGGGGGGAGGTTCTTCCTCTCCGGATCCCCCCAGGCCTTGGAGCGGGCGTCCTCCCTGGGAAAGGCCCTCCTGGGCGCCCTGGGGCGGCCTTTGCGCGTGGAAGGGGTCTGGTTCGATCCCCCCGAAGGGGGCCTTTCCTTGGGGTCCGTCCTGGGACCGGGCGAGGCGGCCCGGCTCTGGAAGGGGCTGGAGGAGGGGAGCATGGGGAGGGCCTCTGCCTGGTTCTCCCTCCAGGTCCTCCCGGGGGGATCCGTTCTCTGGACGCGCTCCGTCTCACAGAGCCGGGTGGGCAGGTTCGACGCCGAGGTGGCCGCCAAGTCGAAGATCACGTACCCCGTCTTCGTATACCCTAAAACGGGTTTCCAGGCCAGGGTCCGGGCCTCTCTCCTTCAGGGCGGGCGGGCCGCCCTGTTCCTGGACGTCTGGCGGAGCGGGGGCATGTCCTTCCGGAAGGTGGAGATCGGTCTTCCCAGGACTCCCTGGATCGAGGCTGGAAGGGGGGATTTCTTCCTCCAGGCCGCAAGCGGCGCCGTCTCCCGGGGAGGAGGGCTCCTTCTCCGGGTCTCTCCCGGGGAGGGCGGGGCCTGCCTGGCCGTCCGGGTAACGGACCTCCCTGTTCCGCAAGACCGTGTGGTCTACCTGGGCCCGGTCTTCCTTCCCTGGCACAGGGACCTGGGCCTTCCCCTCCCTCCTTCCCCGGGAAGCGAGGAGGTCTGGATCTCCTCCGGAAAGGAGGGGGAGGAGGCCCCCCTGGACCCGGACAAGTTCAAGAATCTTCTCGCCGCCGCGGGCCTGGTGCCGGGGGCGGTCTTTCCGTCGGGGGCCATGCTCCCCGGCTCCACCTGGGTCCGGCCGGCCTGGACGAGGACGGCCTCCTCCCTGCACCTCCTCTCCCCCGGGACCTGCCGGGTCCGGATCCTCTTCAAGGGGATGGCCCTTTCCTCCTCCCGGGGGCGCACCCCGGCCGAGATCTTCCAGGGGGGGAAGGTCCTCAGGGAGATCTCCTTCCCCGTCCTGGAGGATCGGACGGGAATCTTCGCCGCCGGAAAGGAGATCCAGTATCTCGAGGGTTACCTCTCCAACGTGGCCCAGAAGTCGGCCGTCCTGGTCCCCGACCTGGGGACGCTCTTCTCGGGGATCACGGGGAAGATTACGGTAAAGGGAAACACAGCCTCCGTCAGGATCCTGCACCGGTGGTGTTCCGAGCCGGTGAGAGTGGATCCCGGGGCCAAGGAGAGCGGACCCCTGGAGAGGATCACCCAGAGGGCCTGCCTCTTCTCGGGGGAAATCCCCGTGGACGGGAGGTTCCGGATCCTGGGAGAAGGGGTCATGGAGGAGGAGGGCGGGGAGCCCGTGAGGGTGGCGGCGGGGATCCTCCTGGAACGGGGATGAAACCGGGCTGGCGAGGGGAGTCTCACAGAGCTCTTGCTTGACCGGGCCTCCTCCAGGCTCCAAGGTTCGTGATCCGGGACTCTCTTCCCGGCCGTCTCGAAGCGGGACGGCCCGGGGTCAGGCTTCTTCCCCACCGAGGTTTCGATCGTGCGTCATCCAGGCTCTTCCTTTTTCGTCCTCCTCCTTCTCCTCCTCCAGGCTCCCCTCCTCTGCGCCCCCGTCCCTCCCGGGGCGGAGCGGATCCTCCTTCCCCACGATCCGTGCCTCTCCCCCGGAGGGGAGGTGATCTACTTCTCCTGGCGGGGGGACATCTGGAGGGTTTCCGTGGAGGGAGGCGCCGCCGAGAGGCTCACCACCAACCCGGCCGAGGACTTCCGGCCCCTCGTTTCGCCCGACGGAAAGCGGATCGCCTTCGCAAGCGACCGGGGGGAAGGAGTCGTCCAGGCCTGGATCATGGACGCCCGGGGAGGGGCTCCCCGGCAGGTCACATTCCATTCGGAGGGGTGCCTTCCCGTGGCCTGGTTTCCTTCGGGGAAGGCCCTGCTCGTCTCGGCCAGGCGGGACCAGTCGGGGGAGCGGGCCTACGCACGCCGGTTCTTCCGGGTCTCCCTCGAGAAGCGGGGTCCCGAGAAGCTCCTCTTCGACACCTACACCGGCAGTTGGGCCGACCTCTCACCCGATGGAAGGAAGCTTCTCTTCACCAGGGAGGGGGCGCCCTGGTGGCGCAAGGGATACAAGGGGTCCCAGGCTTCCCAGGTCTGGCTCTACGACCTCCTGGAGGGGACCTTCCGGAAGGCGGCCCTGGACCCCGGCGGATGCAGGTGTCCCAGGTTCCTTCCGGGAGGGAAATCCTTCCTCTACGTGAACCAGAAGGACGGGACCTTCAACCTCTGGAAGCGGGACCTGGACGGGCGGGAAGAGAGGCAGCTCACCTTCCTGGTGGACGACGGGGTCCAGTCGCCGGCCGTCTCCCGGGACGGGAGGACCGTGGTCTTCCGGAGGCTCTTCACCTTTCACCGCCTGGACCTGTCCACGGGGGTGGTCCGCCCCATCGTGATCTACGCGCCGGGGGACCCCACGATAGAGCCGGTGGTCCGGAAGATGGTCTCCCGGGCGGAGAGCGTTTCGTTTACGGCTGACGGGAAACAAATGGCTTTCGTCGCGGGCGGCGACGTCTGGGTCATGGACACGGTCCTCAAGGAGCCGGTCCGCGTCACGAGGACGGCCGCCCCGGAAGGGGAGGTGGTCTTCCTCCCCGACGGGAAGAGGCTCCTCTTCACGAGCCTGGAGGGAGGGGACTGGGACATCTGGGAGGCCCGTCCGGCCGACCCCGCCAAGTGGATGTGGCTCAACGAGGAGTTCCGCCTCCGCCGGGTCACCAGGGATCCCGCCAGGGAGCACGGCCTCTCCGTCGGCCCCGGCGGGAAGGAGGTGGCCTTCCTCAAGGGAAGGGCCGACATCTGGATCATGAAGGGCGACGGGAGCGGGGCCCGGAGGGTCCTGGCCTCCTGGGCCGTCTCGGGCCTGCGCTGGTCCCCCGACGGGAAGTGGCTTGCCTTCTCCAGGCCCGACCCGGACGGAGGATATTGGTGGAACGTATGGGTTCTTCCCCTGGAGGGGAAGGGCGGGCCGGTGAACCTCTCGCGCCACCCCGACATGGACCTCCAGCCCGCCTGGTCGCCCGACGGAAGGAAACTCGCCTGGGTGACGGAGCGCTGGAACAGGGAGCGGGAGCTTTGCTGGGTCTTTCTCCGCAAAGAGGACGAGGAGAAGGGTGCCAGGGAGCGGAAGCTGGAGGAGGCCCTGAAGGTCATGGGAGGCAAGGGTCCCCGCCGGGCCGTCCCGGCCTCCAAGCCCACTCCTTCGTCCAGGCCCTCGGCGAAGGGCTCCAAGGAGAAGAAGGGGAAGGCCGCCGCCGGGCCCTCCCGGGGCAAGGCCCCGGGAAAGAGCTCCCGGAAGAGCTCCCGGGGAAAGATGGTCCGGGTGAAGATCGACTTCGAGGGTCTCCTGGACAGGCTTCACAGGATCCGGATCCCCGGGGAGACCGAGTCCCGCCCCTTCTGGGGGCCCGCCTCCAAGACCCTCTACTTCCGGGCCTCCCTCGACAAGGGGCCGGGCCTCTACGCCGTGACGGCATCCAGGTCCGGCGGGTCTCCCAGGAAGGTGGGGAGTTCGGCCGGCTCCTCCCCGGTCTGGCTTCCCGGGGCCCGCTGCTTCGGCTGGCTGGCCGGCGGAAAGCCCGGGAAGTTCGCTCCGCCCTCGAAGTTTACGACATACCGGTTTTCGGTCCCGGTCGCGGTGGATCTCCGGCGCAAGATGTACTTCGGCTTCCTCGAGGCCTGGCGGATCATGCGGGACCAGTGGTACGACCCGCGTTTGAACTGCCGGGACTGGAATGCCGTCCGGAACAAGTACCTTCCGGCGGCTCCCTTCTGCCTGGGCGCAAGGGAGTTCCAGAACCTGGTCCAGCTCATGCTGGGGGAACTGAACGGTTCCCACCTGGGGTTCTACATGATGGGCCGGGGGCTCCGCCGTTTCCTCCGGCGCCGCAGGCCCTCCCCCTTCTCCGGGGGGACGCAGGGCACCTGGAAGGAGATCACCTGGCACCCCGGGGTGGTCTGGGATCCCTCCTACGCCGGCCCGGGATGGAAGGTGAAGAGGGTGATCCCCGGCGGGCCCGCCGACAAGGATTCCTCCAGGCTCAGGCCCGGCGACCTGGTCCTCTCCGTGGACGGCAGGCCCGTCGACGGAAGCACCGATCCCACCCTGGTCTTCAACCGGCCCGAACGCAGGCCCTTCCTCTTCGACGTCAGGGATCCCTCGGGGAGGCCCAGGAAGGTGTCCATCCTCCCGGTGACCTATTCGGGGGTTCGGAAACTCCTCTTCGAGGAGGTCCTGAAGGAACGGGCCGCCTGGGTGGAGAAGGCTTCGGGCGGGAAGCTGGGCTACCTCCTCGTGGAGGTCATGAACATGCCCAGCTTCGAGAAGTTCCAGGCCGCCCTCTACGAGGCCGGCCGGGGCAAGGAGGGCCTGGTCATCGACGTCCGGAACAACGGGGGCGGAAATACGGCGGATCGGCTTCTTACGGCCCTTTGCCAGCCGGTCCACGCCTTCACCATCCCCCGGGGAGGGAAGGCGGGCTACCCCAGGGACCGGATCGTCTACGCCAGGTGGAACAAGCCCATCGTGGTCCTTTGCAACCAGAACAGCTACTCCAACGCCGAGATCTTCTCCCACGCCATCAAGACCTTGAAGCGCGGGCCCCTGGTGGGGGTGCCCACGGCGGGGTGCGTGATCTCCACCGGGGCGGCTCCGGTCCTGGACATCGGGCTTCTCAGGACCCCCGGGAGGGGCTGGTTCCTCCTGGAGGACGGAGAGGACATGGAACTGGACGGGGCGAAGCCGGACTACGTCCTCTGGCTCGAGCCGGGGGAGGAGACCAGGGTGGAGAAGGACCGGCAACTCAGGAAGGCCGTCGAGGTTCTCCTGGAGGAGGTCCGGAAGTGGGAGGCCCGTCCCCTTCCAAGGCCACGTTACGCTTCCACCCGGAGAGAGGGCTTCTAGGCGGGTCGGCCTGGTGGGGACCAGGGCCCGGAAGCGCACCGGAACGGGTCTTTGGCCCGGGCCCCGGCGGGGCTCCTGGTTGACGGGGGGGGGTGGGCTCCTGAAAATCCCTTCCCGACAGGAGCGGACATGGCCAGGGATACGATCATCTACAAGTGCGACTGTTGCGGGGCGAAGTTCCACATCAACTTCGTGACCCGGAAGATCACCCTGGTGGAGAGACCGGGGGGGAAGAAGATCCAGGGCCTGGAGGACCTGGTGGAGTTGACCGAGGAGGAGAGCCGCAAGCGGGAGGAGAAGTTCCTCCACGCCCTGGAAGACTCGGAGAAGGAGAAGGAGCGGCTGGAGGCCCTCTTCGAGGAGGCCCGCAAGAAGGCCGCCCGCGAGAAGAATCCCGAGCGCCCCCCCAACCCATTCGACTTGGACTGAGCCCCCCCGATGAAGGTCCTGACCAAGAAATTCACCCTCCAGACGGAGGGCTTCTGCGATATCCGGGACGTGACTCCCATGGTGCTCGAGACCCTGGCCGAGAGCGGTTGCGTCCGGGGCCTGGTGACGGTGATGGTCCCCGGCGCAACGGCGGCGGTGACCACCATCGAATACGAGGAGGGCGTCCTGGAGGACTTGAAGAAGGCCGTCGAGAGGCTGGCCCCGGCCGACCTGCCCTACGCCCACGACCGGGCCTGGGGGGACGGAAACGGCTTTTCCCACGTCCGGGCCGCCCTCCTGGGGCCTTCCGTCTCGGTTCCCTTCGGGCCTGACGGGCCCGCCCTGGGCACGTGGCAACAGATCGTGCTCCTCGACTTCGACAACCGGCCCAGAACGCGGCGGTTCCTGGTCCAGGTCCTGGGCGAAGGGAAGGGATCTTGAGCGGGAAGAAACCACCCAGGGGAGAGCGGTGGGCCCAGCTCCGCAGGATGGTGGGGCTCATCGTCCATTACGGTTGGCGGGTCCGCTGGGTGGTGGGCCTGGTCCTGGTCCTGGGCGTGTTGACGGCCTTCAGCGCCAAGGCCCCCCTGGTCCTGGTGGGCCAGGTGATCCAGAAGGTGGTCGTCGGCCAGGGCCTGGGAGGGGGGATCGCCGGAGGGAAGCTCCAGTTCCTGGAGAAGGCGGAGAACCAGGTCCTCCACCTGATCGGCCTGGAGACTCCCGAGAAGGTCGAGACCGAGGCGGCCCGGATCCAGGCCAAGCGCAACACCCTCCTCGCCGTGGGGATCCTCGCCGTTCTCCTGGCCGTCGTGGGCGGGCTGAGCATGTACTTCTACTTCAAGCTCTCCCACTACCTGGCCTTGCGGGTGGTGGTGGACCTGCGTACCGACCTGGCGGCCCACCTGCTGAAGCTCGGCCTCGGCTTCTTCGCCAGGCGGAAACTGGGAGACCTCATCTCCCGGGTGGCCAACGACACGGCCGTGACGCTGCGTACCTTCTCCCTGGTCTTCGAGAACATGCTTCTCGAGCCTCTGCAGCTCCTGGGAAACTTCGCGCTGGCGGCCATCGCCCTCCACAGTTTCTGGCTGGCCTTGCTGGTGATCCTGGCCCTTCCCGTGATGGCCGTCCCCATCTACCGCTTCGGCCGGCGGGTGCGGAAAGGATCGGGCAAGAGCCTGGAGGCCATGGCGGACTCCATCGAGTCCATGTCCCAGATGTTCGGCGGGATCCGGACGGTTCAGGCCTTCCAGGCGGAAGAGAGGGAGATCCAGGCCTTCCGGGAGATCAACGAGCGCTTCCTCAAGCGCTACATGTCCATGATCCGGGCCAAGGCCGCCTCCCACGGGACCATGAGCTTCATCTACCAGGGGGCCTTCGCCCTCCTGATCCTCGTCCTCGGGTGGTACTCGGTGGATCCGGCGAGCCGTTTCATGGACCCGGGGGACATGGCGATCCTGACTCTGGCCCTCACCACCTCCTACACCCACGTCAAGAGGGTGACCCGTTCCTATACGATCATCATGGAATCCCTGGCCGCCACGGAGAGGATCCACGAGATGCTCTCCTTGAAGCCCGAGGTGGAGACCTCCCCCGACGCGGTCCGGGTCGACGAGATCCGGGGGGACGTGGAGTTCGAACACGTCTCCTTCGCCTACGAGGAGGAGCTGGTTCTCAAGGACGTGAGCTTCAAGGCCCCCGCCGGAAGGATGACCGCCGTGGTGGGACCTTCGGGAGCGGGCAAGACCACCCTGATGGACCTGATCGCCCGGTTCTACGACCCCACGGAGGGTCGGATCCTGGTGGACGGGATTCCTCTGACCAGGATCGACCTGGAGTCCTACCGCGCCAAGATCGCCCTGGTGAGCCAGGTTCCCTTCCTCTTCAACACCACCATCCTGGAGAACATCCGCTACGCCAGGCCCGACGCCACCGAGGAGGAGGTGATCGAAGCGGCCAAGGCGGCCCAGATCCACGACTTCATCACCCAGCTTCCCGACGGCTACGAGACCATCGTGGGCGAACGGGGGGCCCGGCTCTCGGGGGGGCAGCTCCAGAGGATCACCGTGGCCCGGGCCATCCTGAAGAAGGCCTCCATCCTTCTCCTGGACGAAGCCACCAGTTCCCTCGATTCGGAATCGGAGCGGGCCCTCCAGCAGGCCCTGGACAACCTGATGCGGGGCAAGACCAGTTTCGTCATCGCCCACAGGCTCTCCACCGTCAGGGGGGCGGACTGGATCCTGGTCCTGAACGAGGGCCGCCTGGTGGAGCAGGGGACCCACGAGGAGCTTCTCTCCCGGGGCGGTCTCTACAAGCGCCTCTACGATCTCCAGTTCAGCCCCGAGGCCGTCACCTGAGGGGAGGACCTCCGGGCGGGGGGGCACTCCCTAGGGGGCGTCGAAGACCGTGCTCTCCCTGGGGGAGGCAAGGAGTTCCCCGAAGGAGAATTCTCCCCCTTCCGTCTTGGAGTAGGGAAGAAATACGTTGACGCAATACCCGGAGCTGTGTTCCAGGCCGACCTGGATGGCGTCGGTGTTCTCCACTCCCTGGGCGCCTTCCAGGGAGACGTCCACCACCAGGGCCGTGGCCTTGTACTCTCCCTCGGCGGCGCCCTTCACCATGGCCTCCTGGAGGAGGGCCAGGACATGGGTGCTTTCGGGGTGTTCCGAGCCGGGATCGATCCCGATCTGGGTAGGCGTGCCGTCCTGGGAAAGGGCCAGGGCGAAGGGGTAGAACTCGCCGTACTTTTCCAGCATCTCCACGGCGAAGGGGATGCCCTGATTGAGCAGGAGCTCTACTTCTTCCTCTGGTTTCATCGGGGGGGTCCCTTTCTCTTCTCCCGGCCTTTCCTGGAATTCCAAGGCGCTAGGGATTCTAGCAGGCCGGAAGGGGCCGATCCAGTGGGGGCGGGAGGAGGGTTCCCCGGGGAAGGCCGGGGGAGAGGGCCCCGGTCCTCCTCAGGATCCCAGGGCCTTCTCGATGATGCGGATCTGGCCTCCCACCTTGGGGTCCTTCTTCAGGTCGTAGCTCCGCCTGAGGTTCTTCAAGGCCTGCCGGAGGAGTTCCTTCTTCTTTTCCGTGTTCCCGGCCTTGGCCGCCGCAAGGAGCTGGAAGTGGCCGAGGAAGCTCAGGTTCACCGCCGAGGGCTCGGTCCGGACGGCCTTGGCGCACCAGGAAGCGGCCCCGGCGGGATCCCCCAGCCTGTTCGCCAGGACGCCCAGGTTCCGGAGTGCCAGGGTGTAGTCCCCCTTCAGTGCGAGGGCCTTCTTGAAGAGTTTTTCCGCTACAGGGAATTTGCCCAGCTTGTAGGAACACACCCCCATGTCGTTCCAGAGGGCCGGCGAGCGGGGGATCTTCCCGGCCGCCCGGACGTAGAGGGCCAGGGCCTGGGCGGGACGGCCTTTCTGGAGGAGCATGTAGGCCCGGGCCGCAAGGGCGACGGCATCCTCCGCGTCCTTCCCGGTCCCGGGTCCTCCCGGGACCCGGTAGCGGTCCCGGGCCTTCCCGCCGGAGGTCTTCTTTTCGGCCGGTTTCCTTCCTGTGGCCGTCGTGATCCTGAAGACGTAGGGCTCGGTCTGGAGGAACCCCATCCCTCCTTCCATCTTCCACTCCAGGATATAGGTGCCGGCAGGGAGCTTCTTCTTGAAGGGCGGGAAGAATTGCCCCTTTGTGATTTCCTTCCCCCGGGAATCGAAGAGGTGCCCCACGCAGGAGAAGTGCTCCTTGGGGCGCTGGAGGATCTCGAAGGTCACTTCCTGCTCCCTGTCCAGGGTGAACTTGTAGAAGTCCCGGTCCTCGGCGGGAAGGAGGAGGGCCTTCAAGGGGGTGTCGGCGGGCACGGTGCGGGCACCGCCGGGGGAGTCGTTCGGCTCGAGGGGGTCGGCCTTCAGGGGGATGAAGGCGAAGTGGACCACCACCGGGGCCCGGCGCTCGTCGTCCTTTCCGCACTCCAGGCCCAGGTTCACGAAGGCATCCTTGTCGATCCTGATGGCCCTGGGGAGCTGGCCGTGGGGTAGGATCCGCCTGTCCCGGGAGTCGGTGACGTTGCAGATGACCGCCGAGGGCAGGGGCGTTCCACCGGTGGAGACGATCACGAAGCCCGGCTCCTTCGATACGAGGTGGAAGTAATCGGACCCACGGTTCTCGAAGCGTGTGGCCACGTAGGCCGGGACCCGGACCAGGGTGGCCTCGGAGATGGTGTCGTTGGGCTCGGTCCGGTCCAGGTCCTCCTGGAGGCGGAGATCCACCGTGTAGGGCCTGGTGTCGAAACCGTCCTCCTCGCCCCAGAACTCCAGGTCGTAGGTTCCGGGGGGAAGCCATCTCAGGCAATCCAGGGGGCCGCTGTAGAACTTCTCTCCCTCCCCGTCGGTCAGGGTGACCCGGATCCCCACGTGACACTCGTCGCTCTCCATCGCCTTTCCGCCCCGGATCTCCAGGTAGGACGACTTCTTCAGCTCGAACCGGTAGTGATCCCGATCCTTGGGGCCGCATATGCCGAAGGTGATCCTGGTGGGAAACTCCAGGAGTCGGGCCGTCTCCCTCGTGTCGTTGGGCTCCCCCGGGTCGAACTCCGGCACGAACTCCACCTGGAGCCTGGCGGGCCTCCGTGAGGGCCCCCGGTAACCGGAGGCGAAGTCCACGTACCAGGTGCCGGGGGCGACCCGGGCGACGGGAGGGACGCCGGTGACTTTGAAGTCGGGGGAGAAGAAGCGGATCTCCACGTCGGCGCCCCTGGTGATCTTCAAGGACCGGGCGACGAGGTAACCCGGGCGGGGGACGCGGATCTTGCGGAATTCGTGGTGTTTCTTCCTGGAGAAGAAGCATGTGAAGGGAGGGCCGGGCTCCAAGCTCTTGGCCGTGAGCAGGGACCTGCCGTCGGCCAGGACGGCCACGCTCAGGGTGACTCCCCGGGGCGAATCGAAGGGGATCTTCCTCCCGGCCGGAGGGTCCTGGGAGAGGACCACGTCCCGAAGGGTCGGGTGTTCCACTTTCCGGATCTTTACGTTCCGGAGGTATTCCTTGGAGAGGATCCACCTGGCACGGTAGAAGCGCTTTCCCTTCACGTCGGGGACTTCCACCAGGGTCCCCGGCGCGGGGACGAGGAGAAGGACCATGACCGGGGTGGTCGCACCGATCGTGGTCCCGGGCGGGACGGACTGGGCGGTCACCCTGAACCAGCGGCTCCTGTCGGAACTCCCGGCCTTTTCCTCCCCGAAGCGGACTCCCTTCCGGAAGATCGCGGGGAACTTTTTTTCCGCCTCCTTTCTCGTGAGCCCCTTCAGGTTGGGCATTGTCATGGTGAAAGGCCTGGTGTAGACCAGGCGGACCATGGAGTGGGAGGGGATCCGGCTTCCCGGGGCCGGGTATTGTCTGTTGACCGTGTAATTCATGCCCCTGTGGTAGAGGATCGGCTTGTAGACCGGTTTGAGGGCGGGGTGGAGTCCGTTTTCGGCAAGACGGTTTTCGGCATCCCGGAGGGAGAGCCCGATCAAGTCGGGGACCCGGACCATGGGAAGGATCTTCTCCACCCTCACAGTGAGGACCCCCGGGACGTTACGGGAGCCGACCAGGTTCCTCTTCAGCCGGAGCCGGAAGACGCCCCCCTTGTCGGTGACGAGGCGGGCCACCCCCAGGGGGAAGGAGCCGTGGGGATCCTTGTCCAGGACCCGGAAGACGAGGATGAGGCTTCCCTTCCGGGTGCGTTTTATTCTCGCCGTGTAGTTCCAGACCGGGTCGGCGTCGTTTTCCACGACGGGTGTCTGGCCCACAGGGAGGAAGAGGACGCGGAAGGGGCCGTCCCGGTATATCGATTCCCTTCGGATGATTTTGACGAAGGGGTCGGATGTCCCCCGCCCGGGAAGAGGATCCAGGTCTCTCAGCCCCCGGGCCTTCACGACGGTGACGGCCCAGACGACGCAAGGTCCCTTTCGCTTACGCAGGAATGGGTTTTCCGCGAAGACACCGGCCGGGAGAAGGACCGCCCAGGCCAGGAGGAGGAGAAGAGCCGCCGTTTCGTTGCCCCTGGTTCTCATGGGTGGATCTTCGACCGGCGCCGGAGAACCGCTTTAGGTGGAGCCGGCTTTTTTTCCGGGGAGCGGAAATTTCCCTTCAGGGCCGGGCGAGGAAGGCCCGGAGGGCCCTTTCGGCGGCGCCGGCCAGGAATTCCGCCGCCCTGGTTCGGGCTTCTTCAGGGGATACGGGGCCCGGGCAGAGGGAGAAGGCCGAGGAGAGACCTTCTTCGTAGAGGGCATCCAGGCCGGGGCCCAGTTCCCCCGCGAGGGCGATCACGGGGACGCCCTTTCTGCGGCAGAGCCGGATCACCCCGAAGGGCGCTTTCCCCATGGCGGTCTGGCCGTCCAGGCGGCCCTCGCCCGTCAGGACCAGCCGGGCCCGGGAGATCTTCTCTTCCAGGGAGAGGACCCGGGCCACCAGGTCGAATCCCCTTTCCAATTCGGCACCGAGGAAACCGGCGAGACCTGCGCCGAGGCCGCCGGCCGCTCCGGCGCCGGGAAGGTCCGCCACCTCCCGGCCGAAACGTCTCTTCAAGGCTTCCGCCAGGCGGCGCAGCCCTTCTTCCAGCACTTCCACCTCCTTCGGGCCTGCTCCTTTCTGGGGGGCGAAGACGGCGGCGGCCCCCCGGGGTCCGAGAAGGGGGTTGTCCACGTCGCAGATCCCGACGATCCGGGCGCCGTCGAGGGCGGGATGCCTGCCCGAGGTTTCGATCCCGGCGAGTCGCACCAGGGGGCCGCCGCCGGGGGGAAGCTCTTTTCCTTCCCCGTCCAGGAGGGAGAAGCCCAGGGCCCGGGCCATTCCGGCCCCGCCGTCGCAGGTGGCGCTCCCTCCCAGCCCCACCAGGATCTCCTCGGCCCCGGCCTCCAGGGCGAGGCGGATCAGTTCCCCCGTCCCGAAGGTGGAGGCCCTCAGGATGTCCCTCTCTTCCCGGGGGACCAGGGTCAATCCCGAGGCGGCGGCCATCTCCACGACGGCCCTCTTTCCTCCTTCCAGGAGGGCGAAGAAGGCCTCCACGGGGCGGCCCAGGGGGTCCTGGACCCGGGCGGGGACCTTCCTCCCCCCCAGGGCCGCAAGGAGGGCGTCCGCCGTTCCCTCTCCGCCGTCGGCCAGGGGGACCTGGAGGACCTCTTCCCCGGGAAGGACCCGGCCGACCCCTTCGGCCAGGGCCCGGGCCGCCCGGGCGGCGGACAGGGAGCCTTTGAAGGAATCGGGGGCCGCCAGGATCAATTTCGCCTCCTTTCCGGGAAGGGGGGTTCAGGGCGGGACACCGGGGCGGGGGAGGTCCCGGCCGGGCCGGTCCGGGCCTTGCGGGAACGTGCCCGGGCCCATAACATTTTTTTCGTAACCTCCGTTTTCGTGACGGGGATTTTCGGACCTTTTCTTCTTCCTTTCAAGCCCGTTCCGGGAGGTCCCATGGTCCCACGCCTTCTCCTTCTCCTGGGAATCCTTCTTCCTTCCGCCGCCGCCCAGGTCCAGGACGTCTACCACCCCGAGGTCTACAGGAACGTCGAGGGCCCCGAGAAGTCCGCGGCTCCCTTCGGCCTTCGTTCGGCTTCCAGGGCGGGACGGATCTTCCGCTGGCAACAGGTCCTGGACAAGGTCTCCCCCAAGACCTTCACCTTCCGGAACATCGGGATCCGGAGGGACGGAACCGCGCCATACGATTGGAGGTGGTACTCCGTGGAGATGGAGATCACCGTCTCCACCTCTCCCGTCTCGGCCCGGGCGGTGAGCCCGGTCTTCGCCAAGAACACCGGGAAGGATGCGGTGGTCCTCCTTTCCAGGACCAAGGTCTTCTTCCCGGCCAGCTTCCAGAACGGGACCCTTCCCGAACCGGCGGAATACTTCCTGCCCTGCGGCTGAGGCAAGAGCTTCACGCTGGCCGGAGGCCGGTCCCTCACAGTCGATTTCAAGGTTTTCGACAACGACGCCTACACGCGCAATGGTGGTCCTCTCTTCTTCGACGCCGTCTCTCCCAGACCGGAGTCGCCGTCGGTGGAATTCGGTGCAGGGTGTGTCGCTCCCAGGCGGCACGGGTCCTTCCGGGGGGCCATGAAGTTCGTCTGGTCCGCCTCGGGCAGGGCGGGCTTCCGCCTCGAAGGGGCCTGTTCGGGCGGTCCCATGTGGGGGAGCCCGGCCTTCGCCTTCCTCGGGACGAAGCGACTCCTGAACCCGATTCCCCTCCACCCGGCCTCCTGCGGGCTCCTCCTGGATCCTTCCTCCATGGTCGCCCTGGGGCCCTGGAGCCTGGACCACACGGGGGGGCTCGTGAAAGGGGCCGGGGATCCCCTGGGCTTCCTCCCGGCCGATCCGATGTTTTCGGGGGCCCGTTTCTACGGCCAATTCGCCGCCGTCGGTGGGGATCCCTGGAACCGGGGGATCTACGTCACCAACGGGGTGCACATGCAGGTTCCCGTCCTTTGGGCCAAGGGAAAGGGTCCCGCGACGTCCACGGTCACCGCCTCGGGGGCGGGCGCCCTCACGGCGGTGCAGGGCAAGGTGAGGAAGAATTTCGGCCTTGTCTTCGTCCTGTCCCCCTAGAGGGGCCGTTCCCCCTCCCCTTCACCGCCGGAAAGTCCGGAGGAGGGGGTTGCCCGGGAAGACCCGTGATATACCTCCCAGGAGGAAATCCAAGGGAAGGAAAGCGAGCCCCGCCAGGAAGGGGACGGCGCACATCGAGTAGCGGGGTGTCAGGATTTCCACCATGGCCTGGATCCCGATGTAACCGGCGACGATGAGAAAGAAGCCCAGGGGATAGGTCCTCTCCCTCCGGAAGAGGGAAAGGACCGCTCCGGCGAGAAAGGCGCAGATCAGCCAGGGCCAAAGGCCTTCGGCGGCGTCGAAGAGGGTCCTTCTCGCCTGGAAACCGCGGCTCGACGGGACGAGGGGGGGGCAAGTCTCGATCCTGTCGTCCGGCTCGGTGTTCTGGGGCCAGATCGGAATGTCTCCGCCCACAGGCATGTTGACCTGTTTCCAGGCCTGGGCGAGGGAACCCAGGAGGTAGCGGCCCGGGGAGGACCGGATGCTCTCCAGGGCGACACCTTTGAGGAGGTCGTTGATCCGGAGGGTGTCCAGGCCTTTTTTCTTCAGGACCGCCGCAATTTCCCAATGGAAGTGTTCCTCGGGATGGGGCATCCCTGTCAGTTCCAGGAGTTTCCGGGTGCAAGGGGCGCCGGGATCGAGGATTCCCTGCTGTTTCACCACCCCGTTGTAGAGATGGAGACCCGTGGAGGCGGTGAGCTCGAAGCGGCCTTTCCTCAGGAGGGACCAGAACATGGGGACGAACACCACGAGGAGGAGGGTGCCCAGGGCCAGGCCCGACTTGGCGACCCGCTCCTTGGTGAACCCTGCTCCGAAGAGGAGGACAAGGGTGAACAGGAAGAGGCTTCCCAGGGGGGAGACACGGGCGGTTACGGCCCATCCTCCCAGGAAGCCGGCCAGGACGAAGAGGGGGGTGCGCCCGGCACGGAATCCCTTCGACAGGAACCAGACGAATCCCAGGATTCCCAGGAAGGCGAGGTTCTCGGAGAGGACGCATTGAGGGAAATAGAGGGAGGATGGAAGGAGGGCGGCGAAGAGGGCCGCCGCGAAGGCCCCTGTCTCGGACAGGAAGGTCCGGAAGAGGAGGAAGAGGATGACGGCCGCCGCCGTGAAGAGGGCGTGCTGGACCAGGGTGAGGGACAGGCCGGGCGGAAGGAAGGGGATCAGGGTGGCGAGCCGTATGAAGGCGGGATAACCCGGCGGAAAGTAGATCGGTTCCTTGGAGAGAAAGAGAGGGAATGTCCGGAAGTACCAGGGGCTGTCGTTGAAGGCCCCGATGGGCGAGGCCAACCAGACGGCGAGGTGGACGGAAGCGAGGAAGGCGCCCAGGAAGAGGATCCTCCGCTTCAGGGTTTTCCACGGGCGGAAGGAAACCAGGAGTCCCAGGAAGAAGAGGAGAAAGAGGGGAAAGACCCGGAGGTCGATTCTTGCCGGCGGGTATTCCAGGAAATGAGACCAGCGAAGGAATCCGGCGTCTTTTTTTTGGAGAGGGTCGAATACCAGTGGCGGCGTCCCGGGGGACGAAATCTCCAGGCGGACCTGCTCACCCGACACTGGCAGGACGAACTGGGCGACTCCGGCCCGGCAGGTGATCCGGTTTTCCGGGGAAGCCGGACAGACCAGTTTCGGATACAACCAGGAGGAGGAGTCGGTGGTGCGCCATTTCCCGCGACGAGGCAATTCGTTCCAACGGGTATGAACCCCGTCGAGGAAGACCTGGGAGACGATGGTCTTCCCCCGGGCCTTCTCCCAGGAGCGGGGCTTCGGCTTCAGGACGATCTCCCGGGAGGGGGAGAAGGTGAAGGCGAGGGAGGGGGCCAGGAGGAGGAAGGTGAACACCGAGGCTCCCAGGGAGAAAGCCAGGGACAGGAGGAAGATGATGGAAGGGGGGGCGGGCCGGGGAGGGCCTTCGGGGAAAAAAGGAGAGGCGTTCATGGCGGTACCTGTCCCTCGATTGCCCTGGTGCGGAAAGAGGCGGAAGGGTGTTTTTTCCCGGAAGAAATCCGGAAAAGACGGCCCAGGGGCCGTTTTTCGGAAGAAAGCGGGCGAAAAAGCGAGCGAAAACAGGAATTGTAAGGGGTTCGGGGCGGGTCGGCCAGGGGGGGAGGGAGGAAAGGTCCTCCCTGGAAGGAGGGAAAAGGGGGCCTCCGGGTTGGTCCCCTTTCCCCGAGAGGGTGGAATAGGGGTATGGAAAGAAAAAGCGTCTTCGTCACACGGCGGATTCCCCGGGCCGGCCTGGACCTGCTCCGGCGGGCCGGCCTGGAGTTGGATGTGTTTCCAGAAGATCGGCCCCCGACCCGGGAGGAGCTCCTCCGGGGGGTGAGAGGGAAGGAGGGCCTCCTTTGTCTCCTCACGGACCGGGTGGACCGGGAAGTGATGGATGCTGCTCCGGGCCTGGAGGTGATCTCTCTCTACGCCGTGGGTTACGACAAGGTGGACCTGGACGAGGCGACCCGCCGGGGGATCCTGGTGACCAACACGCCGGGGGTCCTGACGGACGCCACGGCCGAGCTGGCCTGGGCCCTCCTCTTCGCCGCCGCCAGGCGGATCGTGGAAGCGGACCGGTTCTTTCGTTCCGGCCGGTGGACCGGCTGGGGGCCCATGCAATTTCTCGGGGCCGGCATTTCGGGGCGCACCTTGGGAGTCGTGGGAGCCGGGAGGATCGGCACGGCCTTCGCCGGGAAGTCCAGGGGCTTCGGGATGGAGATCCTCTACGTCCATCCCCGGGCCAACCCGGTGCTGGAGGAAGAGCTCGGCGCCAGGAGGGTGACCCTGGAGGAGTTGCTCCGGGAATCGGACTTCGTCTCTCTCCACGTTCCCCTGACGCCGGCCACCCGGGGCATGATCGGGGCCGGGGAGCTGGCCCTCATGAAGCCTTCGGCCGTCCTGATCAATACGGCAAGGGGGCCCGTGGTGGACGAGAAGGCCCTGGTCCGGGCCTTGAAGGAGGGCCGTCCGGGTGCGGCGGGCCTGGACGTGTACGAAGAGGAGCCCCGCCCGGCGCCGGGATTGACGGACCTTCCCAACGTGGTCTGCCTCCCCCACATCGGGAGCGCCACCGTCGAGACCCGGACCCGAATGGCCCGGATGGCGGCGGAGAACCTCCTGGCCGGGTTGGAGGGGAGGGTTCCGCCCGACCTGGTGAACCCCCGGGCCCTGGAGGCGAGGAAATGAATGTAGACCTCTATTTCCCCTAAGGTCCGGCCGGGAAGGCGCTCTCCTCCCGCCGTGAGGGAAAAAAACCTTGCCCCGTTAGGGGGGCATTTGGAAAGATTCGGCTTTTCCAGGCCTTTTAGTTGTTAGCGGTTACCCGGACCGGTTCATCTCCGGCGGAGGCGGCGTCCAGGCGCGGGGGCGGAGACCCGCGGGGCGGCTTCCGGCGGGCCTGAGAGTTTTCGTTCCCTCGAGGCAGGCTGATGTATTTCCACTTCTTCAACCTGGGGGTCTTTCTGTTGCTGGGGGCCGTGGCGGTCTTCGCCATGCTCCTGGTGGGGGCGTTCCTCAGGCCCAAGCGCCCCGGGAAGGTGAAGGAGGAGACCTACGAGTGCGGCATCCTCCCCGAGGGTGAGGGGTGGATCCGCTTCGACATGCGTTTCTACACGGTCGCCCTGATCTTCCTGGTCTTCGACATCGAGATCGCCTTCCTCTTTCCCTGGGCCCGGGTCTTCGAGAAGCTCGGCGCCGTGGCCCTGGTGGAGGGCTTCGTCTTCGTCCTGATCCTCCTCCTGGGGCTCTTCTACGTCTGGGCCGCCGGCGACCTGGCCTGGGTGAAGACGGTGGACAAGGAAGAAGGCGGGGCCCGCCCGGGATCCGCCGGGAAGGAGGGGGCCTGATGGAAGGGGAGAAGGGCGGAATCGTGCAGCCCGCCGCGCCGGGTGTCCTGCTCACCACCCTGGACGAGGCCCTGGACTGGGCCCGGCGGGGGAGTTTCTGGCCCATGACCTTCGGGCTGGCCTGTTGCGCCATCGAGATGATGAGCGCCGGTGGGCCTCACTTCGACCTGGACCGCTACGGGGCCGGGGCCTTCCGCCCCAGTCCCCGCCAGGCGGACCTGATGATCGTTGCCGGCACGGTGACCTTCAAGATGGCCCCCGTGATCCGGCGCCTCTACGAACAGGTGCCCGATCCCAAGTGGGTCATCGCCATGGGGGCCTGCGCCTGCCGGGGCGGTCCCTATTACCACCACGGATACCACGTGGTGAAGGGCGTGGACCGGGTCATCCCGGTGGACGTCTATCTCCCAGGCTGTCCTCCCAGGCCGGAGGCCCTCCTGGACGCGATCATGGCCCTCCAGGCCAAGGTGGACCGGATGAAGACCTTCTCCGCCGGCAAGGCTGGGGAGGGGGGAAAGGAGGCCTGAGAAGATGGCCATGGAGTTCCCCGTGATCGCCAAGCTCCTGGAAGGCCGCTTTCCCCAGGCCGTGAAGGGGGCCGTGACGGACAAGGGCGATCCCTGGATCGAGGTTTCCCCCGGGGGGATCGTGGAGGTCCTGGCCTTCTTGAAGGAAGAGGGTGGCCTGGAGTTCGACCTCCTCCTCATGGTCACGGGCGTGGACCGGCCGGACGGTGAAGGGGGAGGGGAGATCGAGGTGGTCTACCACCTGGCGTCCACCACCCAGGGGGGCGAGCTGGTCCTCAAGGTGCGCCTTCCCAGGGAGAAGCCTCTCTGCCCGACCGTCACCGGTGTCCACCCCGGGGCGCTCTGGCACGAAAGGGAGACCTACGACATGCTGGGCGTGGAATTTACGGGACACCCCGACCTTCGCAGGATTCTCTGCCCCGAGGACTGGGTGGGCCATCCCCTCCGCAAGGACTACGAATACCCCGAGGAGTACGGCGGGATCTCCGCGAAGTGATCGCCATGGAAGGCTTTGAAACATTCGATGCCGCCGGGACCGAGGGCGTCACCGACGTCCGGACCCAGGAGATGTTCATCAACATGGGGCCCCAGCACCCCTCGACCCACGGGGTGCTCCGGGTCCTCCTCAAGGCCGACGGCGAGGTGATCGCCGCCGCCAGGCCCTACGTGGGCTACATCCACAGGTGCGCCGAGAAGATCGGCGAGGTCCTGCCCCTGGAGCAGTTCACACCCTACACGGACAGGTACGACTACCTGTCGGCCATGAACAACAACCTGGGCTATTGCTTGGCCGTGGAGAAGCTCTGCGGGATCGAGGTCCCCGAGCGGGCCCAGTACATCCGGGTGATCGTGGCGGAGCTCAACAGGATCGCCTCCCACCTGGTGGCCTTCGGGACCTACGGCCTCGACCTGGGGGCCTTCACTCCCTTCTGTTACGCCTTCCGGGACAGGGAGTGGATCCTTTCCCTCTTCGAGCGTCTCTGCGGCGCCAGGCTCACCTACAACTACGTCTGCATCGGCGGGGTGCGCCACGATCTTCCCGAGGGCTTCGCCGAGGGCACCAGGAACTTCTGCGACCACATGGAGAAGACCTGGAAGGAATACGACACCCTCCTCACCCGCAACCCCATCTTCCTCCAGCGAACAGCGGGAATCGGCGTGGTCTCCCCCGGCGAGGCCAGGGCCTGGGGCTTCACCGGCCCCTGCCTCAGGGGATCGGGGGTGGCCTACGACTTGAGGCGGGCCAGGCCCTACCTGGTCTACGACAAGCTGGACTTCGAGATCCCCACCGGGAAAGGCGAGGCCGGAGTCCAGGGGGATTGCTGGGACAGGTATTACGTCCGGATGCTGGAGATCCTGGAGTCCATCAAGATCGTCCGCCAGTGCCTGGACGTCCTTCCCGGCGGCGAGGTGAGGGCGAAGGTCTCGAAGGCCCTCAAGGCTCCCGAGAAAGAGGTCTACCTGGGTGTGGAGAATCCCCGGGGGGAGCTGGGCCACTACATCGTGGGTGACGGAAAGAAGGCGGCCTACCGGATGCGCGTCCGGGGGCCGTCCTTCGCGAACCTGACCATCCTGGGAAAGCTCCTGGAGGGGGCCATGATCGCCGATGCCGTGGCCATCATCGGCTCTTTGGACATCGTTCTCGGGGAGGTGGACCGGTGACGGCGCTCCTGGGAAACGCTGGCGGACTCTTCGCCCCCTGGGCGGGCGGAAGCTGGATCGGCTGGATCTTCTTCGCCCTCGTGGCCGGGGGGATCGCCTTCTCCATCATCGGGGGACTGGCCTACATCCTGGTCTGGGCCGAGCGGAGGGGCGCCGGGAGGATCCAGCACAGGCGCGGCCCCAACCGGGTGGGACCCTGGGGCCTCCTCCAGTCCCTGGCCGACACCTTGAAGCTCCTCTCCAAGGAGGACCTGATACCCAAGGCGGCGGATTCGATCCTCTTCGTCCTGGCCCCGGCGGTGGTCATGGCCTCCGCCCTGGGTTGCTTCACGGCCCTCCCCTTCTCGCGGGACGGCGTGGCGGCCGACATGCCTCTCGGGGTCTACCTGATCATGGCCATGCTGGCCTTCTCCGTGATCGGCGTGGTCATGGCCGGCTGGGCCTCCAACAACAAGTGGTCCGTTCTCGGGGCCATGAGGGAGGCCGCCCAGATGATCGCCTACGAGATCCCCCTGGGGCTCCTGGTCCTCTCGGCGGTGGTCTGGTACGGCTCCTTGAATCTCGGGGTTATGGCGGAGAAGCAGGCCGGTGGCTGGTTGAACGTGGGCCACTGGTTCGTCTTCCGCAACCCGGTCTTCGCGATCCCCGGGTTCATCGTCTTCTTCGTCTCCATCCTGGCCATGACCAAGCGCCTCCCCTTCGACCTGCCCGAGGGGGAGTCGGAGCTCGTTGCCGGGTTCATGACGGAATATTCGGGCATGCGCTGGTCCTTCTTCTTCATGGAGGAGTACGGCGCCATGTTCATCACCAGCGCCGTGGCCGTGCTGATCTTCCTGGGGGGCTGGAATCTCCCCTTCGTTCCGGGCGAGTGGCTCACGGGCTCCTTCCTGGGCCAGCTCGTCGCAGCGGGGGTGATGTTCGGGAAGTCCCTCGCCCTGGTGCTGGTGATGATCTGGATCCGCTGGACCTGGCCGAGGCTCCGCGTCGACCAGGTTACGGCGCTTTGTTACAAGTACCTCACCCCCCTGGCCTTCGTTTGCCTCCTGGGGACTTGTCTCTGGAAATACGCCTTCGGGATGTAACCCCATGACGACCACCGTCGATACAGGGCTTTCGGGTTACCTGAAGAGGATCTGGACGGCTTTCCGCGGAAGCCTGTCCGGCATGGGGATCACGTGGAAATACTTCTGGAAGAAGCCCGTGACCTATGAATACCCCGAGACCCGGGAGCAGGCCGCCTTCGGCGACGATCTCCCGGCGGGTCCCCCCTCCTTCGGCGTGGCCCGGCGTTACCGGGGGATCCACAGGCTGGAGCAGGACCTCTGCATCTTCTGCATGAGTTGCAAGCGGGCCTGCCCTGTGGACTGCATCGAGCTCGAGGCGGCCCGCAAGCCCGGAAAGGTCCTGGAGTGGAAGGCCTTCCGGATCGACTACGGGCTATGCCTCTTCTGCGGGCTCTGCGTGGAGGCCTGCCCCAAGTCCTGCCTGGACATGGGCAACGAATACAGCCTGGTCCGCTTCGACGGAACGGATCTCTCCCTGGACCTGCTGGCCTGGAAGGGGCTGAGGGAGAAGGACCTGGAAACCATACGGGAGGCCGAAAAGAAGGCCGCCGAGAAGAAGAAGAAGGAGGGGGAAGGATGACCGCCGAGTTCCTCGCCTTCCTGGTCGTGGCGGCCGCCGCCGTCAGCGGGGCCCTGATCACCCTTTGGAGCCGCTCCATCGTCCGCTCCGCCTTCGGCCTGATCCTGGCCTTCCTGGGCGTGGCCGGCGTCTACGCCCTTCTGGGATGCGCCTTCCTGGCCATCACCCAGCTCGTGGTCTACGTGGGCGGCGTTGTGGTGCTCTACCTGTTCGGCGTGATGCTCACTCCACCGGACCTGGAGGAGAGGAGAGCCTCCCGGGTCACCTTCTGGGCCGTCCTCGGCTCGATCTCCCTGGTGCTCTTCGCGATCAGCCTCTTCTCCACGAAGCTGCCTTCGTCTTCGGGGAGACCCATGGGAGACGCCGCCGGGATCGGCGAGGCCCTGCTCACCAGGGACGCCTACCTGCTCCCCTTCGAGATCGCCTCGGTCCTCCTCCTGGTGGTCCTGGTCGGGGCGGTCCACCTGGCGCGCCGGGAGAGGAAGAAGATCCAGGAACCAACGGAAGGAGGAAAGGCGTGACCGTTCCCCTCGTCTGGTACGTTCTGCTCGCCCTGATCCTCTTCACCATCGGCCTGGTGGTGATCGTCTCCAGGCACAACCTGATCTACACCCTGATGGGCGTGGAGTTGATCCTCAACGGGGCGAACATCAACTTCATCGCCTTCGCCAGGGCCCTGGGTGGAGAATACCCCGTTGCGGGGAACATCTTTTCCATCTTCGTGATCGTCCTGGCCGCGGCGGAGGCCGCCGTGGCTCTCGCCATCGTGCTCCACGTCTTCGGGCACTTCGGATCGATCCGGCCCGAGGACCCCAACATGTTGAGGGAGTGACGCCGTGGAAGGGATTCGGAACCGGAACGCGGCAAGGAGACGGGGATAGGGATGGACTGGCATACCTTCACGACGGCCGATTTCTACTGGATGCTGGCCATCCCGGCCCTGCCCTTGACGGCCTTCCTCGTCCAGGTCTTCATCGGGCGCTGGCTTCCCAGGAAGGGTGACTGGGTCCCCACGACGGCCATGGGTTTCGCCCTGGTCCTGGCCCTTGGGTTCTTCCTCAAGGCCATGGGGATCTTCGATCCCACCCTCTACCTGAAGAGCTCCACTCCCCCTCCGGGCGAGGCGGGCCTCTCCCTGGGATGGCTCTTCCACGGGGTCCCCGAGGGAACGCCCAACATCGTCTTCAACGTTCTCTTCGACAACCTCACGGCGGTGATGCTCGTCGTCGTGACCGGGGTCTCCTTCCTGGTCCATGTATACTCCATCGGGTACATGGAGGGAGACAAGCGGTACGGCAGGTTCTTCGCCTACCTGGCCCTGTTCTCCTTCTCCATGCTGGGGCTCGTGCTCTCGGGGAACCTGCTTTTCCTCATGGTCTTCTGGGAGCTCGTGGGGCTGACCTCCTACCTGCTCATCGGGTTCTGGTTCGAGAAGCCCTCGGCGGCCCACGCCGGGTTCAAGGCCTTCATCACCACCCGGATCGGCGACGTGGGGATGCTTCTCGGTTTCCTCATCATCTTCAAACATTTCCAGACCCTGGACATCGTCGAGATCTTCCGGAAGCTCGGGGAGACGACGGGCGACTTCCAGCATTGGCCCGCCTGGGTGACGGCGGCGGGCCTGCTGGTCTTCTGCGGCGCCGTGGGCAAGTCGGCCCAGTTCCCCCTGCACATCTGGTTGCCCGACGCCATGGAGGGTCCCACGCCCGTGTCGGCCCTGATCCACGCCGCCACGATGGTGGCGGCCGGTGTCTACCTGGTGGGCCGTTTCTACCTCTTCTTCTCTCCCACGGCCCTCCTGGTGATCGCCATGGTGGGGGCCTTCACGGCGCTGTTCGCCGCGGTGATCGGGATCTGCCAGTGGGACATCAAGAGGGTCCTGGCCTATTCCACGGTGAGCCAGCTCGGCTACATGATCGCCGCCCTGGGTTGCGGAGCCTTCTCGGCCGGGCTCATGCACCTCATGACCCACGCCTGGTTCAAGGCCGGCCTCTTCCTCCAGTCCGGGTCGGTGATCATCGGCATGCATCACGAGCAGGACATGCGCAAGATGGGCGGACTCCGGACGAAGATGCCCATCACCTTCTGGACCATGCTGATCTGCACCCTGGCACTGTGCGGGATCCCCCTCTTCGCCGGGTTCTACAGCAAGGACGCCATCATCGCGGGCGCCATGCACGCCGCCCGGCACGGCGGGCCGAGCCTGGTGCTCTGGTACTTCCCGGCCGTGGCCCTCGTGGTGGCCGCCGGCCTCACCTCCTTCTACATGTTCCGTCTGATCTTCCTCACCTTCTTCGGTGAGCCGAAATCGGAGCACGCCGAGCACGCCCACGAGACGCCCTGGACCATGACGGTGCCCTTGATGGTGCTGGCCGGCCTGGCCGTCTTCAGTGCTTCGCCCTGGATCTTCAACGGGGACGTGCTGGGGCACCACCTCTGGTTCCCCCAGGTAGTGGCCCACCCGGAGAAGATCGAGGCGGGAAGGCTCGTGGTGGAGCACGCCGCCGAGGAGCACGGCATCCTCCCCCTGGTGATCTCCATCGTGGTCGCCCTGACGGGGATCTTCCTGGCCTGGGTCTTCTACTACAAGAAGTGGCTCAGCGCCGAGGAGTGGGCCCGCAGGCTCGGGTGGTTCTACCGGGCGGTATACAACAAGTTCTACGTGGACGAGTTCGTGATGAAGTTCATCGTCCGCCCCGTGGTCTTCTACTGGAACGCGGCCTGCGCGGCCTTCGACAAGTATGTGATCGACGGTATCGTGAACGCCGTGGGCCGGGGCGGCCGGGAGGCCGCCGAGGGGTCGGGGTGGTTCGACAAGTATGTGATCGACGGACTCGTCAACGCCGTGGGGTTCACCGTCCAGGTCTTCGGCGGGATCGCGCGGCTCTTCCAGACGGGTTTCCTTGACCAGTATCTTGCCTTCACGGCGGCGGCGATCGCCGTGGGGGCGGTTCTCTTCTTCTTCTTCCTCTGACGTGAGGAAAGGGTGGGAACGGTAAACGGAACAACCGAGAGCATCGGCAGGAGCTGACCGGAATGCTTGGAGGAATCTTGAACCAGGTGGCGGGAGGAGAAGGGAGCCTCCTTCTCTCGCTGATCACCTTCGTGCCCATCCTGGGGATGCTCGTGATCCTCTTCGTCCCCAAGAAACAGCACGACGTCATCAGGACCATCGCGGCGGTCTTCACGGGGGTGCCCTTGGCCCTCTCGATCCTGCTCTGGTTCCTCTTCGATCCCTCCAAGGGGGGGGCCACGGCGGAGGCCATGCAGTTCGTGGAGCGCCACGCCTGGATCCCCACCTTCCACATCCAGTACTACCTGGGCGTGGACGGCCTCAGCGTCCCCCTGATCTTCCTCAACTGCCTCCTTTTGTTCATCGCCGTCTTCTCCTCCTGGAAGATCGAGAAGGGCGTCAAGGGCTACTTCATGCTTCTCCTCCTCCTGGAGACGGGGATCACCGGGTGCTTCGTGGCCCTGGACTTCTTCCTCTTCTACATCTTCTGGGAGCTCATGCTCCTCCCCATGTATTTCCTCATCGGGATCTGGGGCGGCCCCAGGCGGGAATATGCGGCCATCAAGTTCTTCCTCTACACCCTGGCCGGTTCGGTCCTCATGCTGGTGGGCCTCGTGGCGGTCTACCTGATCTCGGCCCGGGACGGGAACCCCACCTTCGACCTCATGGCCCTGGCGGAGATGGCCAGGAGCGGCAAGCTCGGCGCCGACTGGAGCGTCCTGGGCATGGGATTCAAGACCTGGCTCTTCTGGTTCCTCTTCATCGCCTTCGCCATCAAGGTCCCCATCGTGCCCTTCCACACGTGGTTGCCCGACGCCCACGTTGAGGCTCCCACGCCGATCTCCGTGATCCTGGCGGGGATCCTCCTGAAGCTCGGGGGCTACGGGATGCTCAGGATCAACTTCCCCCTGGCACCCGAGGCCTTCCGGAGGTTCGCCATCGTGCTGGCCGTGATCGGGCTGGTGAGCATCGTCTACGGGGCCTTCGTGGCCATGGCCCAGAAGGACTTCAAGAAGCTCGTGGCCTACAGCTCGGTGAGCCACATGGGATACGTCCTCCTGGGGTTCGGGTCGCTCGCCCTGCTCGGCTTCGCCGGTGGCGCCTTCCAGATGTTCGCCCACGGGACCTCGTCGGCCATGATGTTCTTGATCGTGGGCGTCATCTACGACCGGGCCCACCACAGGGACCTGAACCGGTTCGGCGGGCTGGGCGTCCAGATGCCCTACTACGCAGGTCTCGCCGCCGTGGGCTTCTTCGCCGCCCTGGGTCTTCCCAGCATGTCCGGGTTCGTGGCGGAGTTCCTCACCCTGGTGGGAGCCTATGAAGGAAACCACACCCGGTGGATGGTGCTGATCGCCATCGTGGGCGTGGTGATCACGGCGGCCTACATCCTCTGGACCATCCAGAGGGTCTTCCTGGGGCCCATGAAGAACGAGGAGTACAAGAAGTTCCCCGACATCAGCCTCAGGGAGGCCTTCTGCCAGGCGCCCCTGGGCCTGCTATGTATCCTCTTCGGCGTTTTGCCCTTCCTCCTGCTGGACACGATGAGGCCCTCCCTCGAGGGGCTCATGGGCGTTCTCGGGCTCAAGTGACGGGTGGGAGAGTCCATGAGTCAGCTTCAGGCATACGTGAAGGATCTGGGTTGGATCGGGCCTGAACTCGTTCTGGCCGCGACCGCCCTGGTGGTTCTGCTGGTGGAGCTCTACCGGCGGGGCCGCAAGTCCGGCTGGTCCCTGGGGCTGGCCCTGGTGGTGACCCTCCTGGCCGGCTTCGGCCTCTCCTGGATGGGCCGGACCTTCTCAGCCGCCCTGGGGAGGCCCGTGGACTTGAGGCTGGACGTGGCCGTCCTTGGCCTGGTGTACGTCCTGGTGACCATGGGGGACGTCTGGTTCAAGGGAGAGAAGTGGGACCGCCTCGTGCCGGGGCTGGTGGTCCTGATTGGAACCCTTTTGGCCGGTTATTACGCAGTGGGCCTCCTGGAGAGGGTCTCGACCGATCCAAAGGGAGTGACGGTCTTCGGCCTCCAATTGGTGGATTCCTTCTCGGTCTACTTCAAGCTCCTGGCACTGTTCTCCCTCTTCGTGGTCACCCTCTTCACGATCAACTACAGGGATCTCAAGTGGGGTTTCGGCGAATACTACCTGTGCCTCGTCGGCGCCCACCTGGGGATTCTCTTCTTGGTGAGCAGCAATCACCTGCTTCTCATCTACCTGGGCCTGGAGCTCCTTTCCCTCAGCTCCTACCTGCTGGCGGGTTTCCGCAAGGAAGACCCCAGGTCGGCCGAAGCGGCGGTGAAGTACGTGATCTACGGCGGTGTGGCCAGCGCCATCATGCTCTTCGGGTTCTCCCTCCTCTTCGGCCTGGGCGGTTCCTTCGACCTGGTGGAGATCGGCCGGAACCTGGCCGGAACGGCCCAGGGGGCCAACCGGGTCCTGGTTGGCCTGGGCATGGCCTGCACCCTGGGAGGGATCTCCTACAAGATCGCCGCCGTTCCCTTCCATTTCTGGTGTCCCGACGTATACGAAGGCGCTCCGACGCCGGTGACGACTTTCCTGGCCGTGGCCAGCAAGGCGGCGGGCTTCGCCGTGATCGTCCGGCTCGTGGCCGTCCTGGGGCAGGGCCCGGGCTGGCTCGAGAAGGTGACCTCCCTCATGGCCGTGGCCTCCGCCCTGAGCATGACCTACGGCAACCTGGGGGCCATCCACCAGACCAACGTGAAGAGGCTCCTGGCCTACTCCTCCATCGCCCACGTGGGCTATATCCTCATGGCCGTGGCGGCCCTCTTCGGCGCCGCCGGGACATCGGGGAAGGGGATCCACCTGGTCGATCCCCAGGCGGTGACCTCCATTCTCTATTACCTCGGGGCGTACCTGATCATGAACCTCGGGGCCTTCGGTGCCGTCATCTACATCGCCAAGAGCGCGGGCTCCGAAGACATGGACGACTGGTGGGGCCTGGGGTGGAAGCTCCCCGTGGTCTCGGGGGTTCTGGTGATCTTCCTCCTCTCCCTCACGGGGATCCCGCCGACGGTGGGGTTCTACGGGAAGTGGCTCCTCTTCCGGACGGCCATCGACGGAGGGTTCCTCTGGCTCGCCGTGGTGGCGGCGGTCAACACGGTCTTCTCTCTCTTCTACTACTTCCGGATCGCCAAGGTGCTCTTCCTGAAGCCCGTGGAGGAGAGTGAAGGCCTGACGGCCCGTCCGGCGGCTGTCATGGCCGTGGTGCTCGTGATCCTGGGCCTTTTGACTCTCTTCTTCGGGGTCTTCCCATCGGCCCTGGAGAACCTGGCGAGCCTCTCCGCCGCCGCCCTGTAGGAGCCGCCCGGGGGGAGTCGTTCTTTCCCGCCGGTTCCCGCCGGCGGGGAAGGCCCTTCGGGGCGGGGGAATCTGGGGTGTCTGGGGCTTGGGGGAACGGAGGGGGCCTTTCCCCGACCAGCCCTTTGGGAGAGGGGGCCCTCTCAGGGGAAATCCGGCGCAGGGCCTTTCTCCGAATGCCTTGAGTTCCGGTTGGAAGAAAAAAAACGGGCGCGGCGAAGTTCTTCCGCCGCGCCCGCTCCTCGATTCAGAGAGAGGAAAGTCTGCCTGTCAATTGTGCCAGAACATCACGGTGTCGGCCCTGTTCCTCCAGGGGCCGCTGTTGAGGGCGGGATCGGTGTCCGGGTCGGTGTTGCCCGTGTAGTAGGCATAGGAGATCGGAATGGGGATTCCGCCCGTGGCGGGGCCCACGATTCCCGTGAAGCAGGGAGAGACGCCGAGCTGGAGGTTTCCGCCCGTGACCTTCACCAGAGCGAACTGGGCGTATACGGGAATTCCGGCGAAGAAGGGCTGGTTCGGGATGGGCCACTGGGCAGTGACGGCGGATCCCGTGGCGGGAATGACCTGGGTCATGTCCATGCTGCAGTAGATCTTGCAACCTTTGAATCCCAGGGGAGTGAGGTCGAAGGGCAGGGGGATGCCCATGTAGGTCTTGAGGCTCGACCCCAGCCAGGCCAGGGCCGTTCCCCCGGCGGGACTCAAGGAGGAGACCCGGGTGTAGAAAGCCCCTCCAACCTTCAACTGGGAGGCATACCCGTAGATGTAGTTCTTCTTGGCCGGGCAGGACTGGCCCAGGTATCCGTAGAGGCCGCCGGAGGTGGCTGCGTAGAACCGGTCACTGTAGTAGGGCTTGGTCTTGTTGCCCGTCTTGTCGTAGCTCTTCATTTCCACGAGGAAGTTGCCGCCCTTGTAAAGGAAAGGACGGTCCAACCTGTGGACCAGGATGGGCTTCCAGGGATAGAGGGGAACGGTGACGGAGGGAAGGGAGATGGTTCTCTTCTTGTAGACTACGGCGTGATCGGCGCCCCTGTTGAGCTTGGGGGTCTTGCCCATGGTGGCGGAGCTCACCTTGGTGTTGCTCATCTCGATCTGGGTGACGAGCTTCTTGGCGGAATAGGTGGCCGAGTAGAAGGCCTCGTGGCGGAAGGCGACGGCCAGGATCACCTTGCCGGCAGGCACCCCCATGCCCTTCTTGTCGATCACCTGCTGGAAGAGCATGTTGGTGTCGTAGTAGGGCTTGAAGTGCCAGGACCGGCCTTCGATGTACTTGGCCTGGGGAGGAGCCGTGTCCAGGATTCCCTGGGAGAGGGCGAATCCGGAAAGGCTCCAGAGGGAGAGGGCCAGGAACGTTGCTTTTCGCATCATTGACCTCCAGTTCGAAAAGAGTTGAACCTACCAGTGTGACGTGAGACTCGACGTGAGACCCAATGGTGCCGGATGTGTCCAGGCTAACCATTGGTTTACATTAGACAATCCTGGATTGCAAAAGGTTCCCTGCCTTTCAAAGCTGGCCCATCCATAGCAATGGACAGTTTCGAAACGAAACAACAAAGGATCCTGCACTTTCCTGCCGGGAGAAAAATGACAGGATGATCCTGCACTTTTTTGCCGGGAGAAAAATGACAGGATGGAGGGGGGCGTGCTTGAAACGACCGAACTTTCGCCTTACGATTCGGGTTTCTATAAACTGGAGTAAAAAGTCCAGAAAGGAGGAGCCATGTGGATCGTGGGCCTTCTGGTCGGTTTGGTTCTTTCGGGAGTCCTCTTCGCCTATCTCATGCGGAACTACATGGTCAAGGAGATCCCCATTCCCGGGGACTTCGCCTCGGCCTGCCGGGCCCTGGAAGAGGCGATCCAGGAGGCCCAGGGGTGGGGCCAACCCATTCCGGCCTGGGAGTTCTACCAGTCCCAGGTCTCCAAGGGGCTGACCTACGACAACCTGAAGAACCTGAAGATCTTCTTCGTATGCAAGCCGAGCCACGCCAACCGGATCGTCAGGCGGTTTCCCTTCATGTCGGCCATGATGCCTTGCTCCTGGTCCCTCTACGAGAAGACCGACGGAAAGGTGGTCCTGGCCAAGATGAACATCGGGCTGATGAGCAAGGTCTTTCTGGGAAACCTGATCGGTAAGGTCATGGGTGAGGTGGCCCGCGAGGAGGAGGAGATCCTGGCCGGGCTCTTCCGGCGCCTCGAGAAAGCTGGGGAGAAGAAGGAAGAGGCCGAAGGGGCGGCCCTCTCCCAGGCTTGAGGCGGGATTTTCCCCCAACCCCACCGAAGAACCCCGCCACCGACTCTCTCCAAAGCCGGAAAACCAGGTGTCGCCCTTGGCGCGACCTGGCGGCGTCCTCCTCCATGGGCCCGGACGCTCGTGAAGGCAGGGTCCTTTTCTTTTCGTTCATCCCCCTTCCATCCAGGGTTTCGCTCTGGAATCCAGACCTCCGGGAAAGGGTACGACTGCCGTCGGGGGGGGAAAGAAATGCTCCTTTCCGGGGTGAGGGAAACCAGGGGGCCTTGCGGCGATAAAGAAAGGCGTCGAGAATCAATCTTGCATCCCATTTCCGGCCTTTCCGGCCCGGGCACTCCCTCACCATCCCGGAGGTCATCCATGAACAGGAACATCTCATCCTTTTTATTCCTCTTTTCCTTCGTCCTTCTTCCACATGCCTGGACCGCCAGCGGGGGCACGGTGATCGAGCCTTTCGGAAGGGGCACTCCCGGCAAGGGAGGCTTCACCCCCGTGATCTGGGCGGAAGGACACCCCGCCCCGGGGAACCGCTCTTTCAAGTTGCTCCTGGACCGGGGCCTGGGGGGTGGGGCGGCCTTCCTGCTCATGTCCAACCGTTCCGCCTCTTTGAAGATCCTGGGGATGGAACTGCTCGTGGATCCTCTGGCGTCGGCCTTCTTCGTTCCCTGGAATGGGATCTTGTCCGGTTCACAAGGACAGGGGGGTGCCGGATCCGCCAGGGCCCCCCTTCCCCTTCCGGCCGATCCGAACCTCGTAGGGCTGGAGGTTTTCTTCCAGTTTCTCGGTGGGGACGGGACGGCTCCTGGTGGGTTGAGCGCCAGCGACGGCCTCAGGGTGACCTTGCAGAGAGGACCCTTGGTCGTGGGCGCCGGGTATAAAACCCTTGTGGCGTATCACCCTGCCACCAAAGTGCTCACCACGATGGGGGGGATCCTGGGGCCCGTGGACGCCCAGTTCGACCGCAAGGGCGAATTGCTCTTTCTCGCGGACCGGAAAGTCATGAGGATCTTCGATGCCGGGAGCGTCCCATTCAGGCTCGTCAAGACGGTCTCCGTACCGGGCGGCCTGGCCAACCATGTGGTGGTCCACCCGGGAGGGAAGAGGGCCTACGTGTCCGTGGCGAGCCGGACGACGCCGGCGATCTATATCGTTGACGTTGATCGAGGATCGGCCTCCTTCGGGACTGTGATCGGCAAGATCAAGGGCCTGCCCCCGGGAAACCTGGCTTTCGAAGGGGGATCCGTGTCGGCCGACGGCAGGGTGCTCTGCGTGTGCGATCTCGGCCTGGGGGGGAAGCGCTGGCTCCACGTGATCGACGTGGATCCGGCGTCGTCCACCCGAGATCGTGTGAAACGGTCCGTCCTGATTCCCGGAATTCCCGGTTATGCCGCCGACGTGGACGTTGGGCCCCATGGAGTCGTGGCCTATCTTTGTTTTTCGTCTTTGAGCAAGACCAGTTGGTATGCCAAGGTCCTCCTCCCGACGGGGCAGGTCCTCAACAAGGTGCAACTCGGCGCCAACGCCCTCTTCCCGACGGACATCGACCTGGACCCCAGGGGGCGGTTCCTCATCGTGTCCTGTCCCAATTCCTCCAACCTGGTGAAGATCGATCTCACACCCGGGACGGGATATTTCCGGCCCCTCGTCTTCCAGGCCGCACCGGGAGGAGCCAAACCTTTCTCCGTAGCCCTCACACCCGACGGCCGCACGGCCTGGGCCATGACCATGAACATGGGCCTCTACGCCTGGGACGTGGCCACGGGAAAGGTGATCCAGTCGGTCCCCATGAGAAAGGCCGGCGCCGCCGTGGCCGTCCGTTAGGCGGTTCCGGCCCAGCCCTCTTTGTGATGATGCCGGGCCCGAGGCCGGGGGAGGGCATTCCCGCCGGAAAGGTCTTTCGGCCTCTCCGGCGGGTTTTCCCAGGGAAGGCCTAGATGTCGATGTTTTCGGTCTCCACGGCGTCCACGTGGTTCTTGCGGCCCGTGCGGGCGTAGAAGTAGATCATGGCGCAAAGGAGGAGCATGGCGCCGATGGAGATCCATTCGCCCAGGTGGTCGAGCCGGTCGCCCTTGAGGAGGAAGAGGGTCTCCTTCACGGAGAGATAGCCCTCTTCGGCGGCTCCCTGGATACGGGGCACGGAGGACCGGATGGAGGCCAGGACGGCGTCCAGGATCCCGACCAGGCCTCCCCCGGCGATGAGGCCCGAAGCGATGAGGATCCCCTTGTCGTGGCCCGCCTTGGTGGCCTTGGGGTCTTCGCCTTCCCGTTTGCGGCCGACGAGATAGGCCACGAAGCCGCCGATCATGACGGGCACGTTGAGCTGGATGGGGAGATACATGCCGAGGGCGAAGGCCAGGGCCGGGATCCCCACCATTCTCAGGATCAGGGCGAAGATCACCCCGAGGCCGAAGAGGATCCAGCGGATTCCCTGCTCCGGGTTCTTCCCCATGATCCCTTCGATGATCTCCTTCATCGCGCTCGCCTGGGGAGCCGGGAAGTCGGAGGAGCCGAACTTGTAGGACTTGGAAAGGAGCCACATGGCGAGGGCGCAGGAGAGGGCCGCCGCGGCGGTTCCCACGAATTTCCAGAGAAGCTGGTTCCTCGGGGTTGCGCCGATCCAGTAGCCGATCTTCAGATCCGAACTCAGGGCCCCTGCGGCGGCCAGGGCCGTGCAGACCACGCCTCCCACGATCAGGGCCACGGTCATTCCCTTGGGGCCGGTGAGGCCCAGGGAGAGGAAGACCAGGGCCGTGATGATCAGGGTCATGAGGGTCATGCCCGAGACCGGGTTGGTGCCCACCAGCGCGATGGCTCTCGCCGCCACGGGGGCGAAGAGGAAGGCGATGACCAGGACGATCGCCAGTCCCACCAGAGCCTGGGGAAGGCTGGTGCCCAGGATGGTCCAGAAGAAGGCCAGGGCTACGGCGGAGAGAACGACCAGGCCCAGGCCGACCTCCTTCATGGAGAGGGACTTCATGGTCCGGGGGACGCCGCCGCCCTCATCCCCGTGGTGGCCGAGGCCCTTCATGCCGAAGGCGATGGAGCGGATCATGGAGGGAAAGGCGGCGATGATCCCGATGACGCCGGCCCCGGCGATGCCCCCGATTCCGATCATCCGGACGTAGGTGCTGAAGACCTGGTCGATGGACATGGTCGAGAGGAGGGCCTTCCCCGGCGGGATGACCTCCGTAACGTAGGGGGCGAAGGCGTGGAAGAGGGGGATCAGCACGAAATAGCTGACGAAGCTCCCGGCACATATGATTGCGGCGTATTTGAGGCCGATGATGTAGCCCACGCCCACGATGGCCGCCAGGTTGTTGATCCGGAGGGTCATGAAGTGGGATTCCAGGAATCCCCCGATGGTCTGGAGCTTGCCCTGGGCGTCGTGGAGGAAGGGGACGACCACGCTCTTGAAGTCGATCATGTCCTTGAAGGCGTGGAGAGTCTGGCCGCAGAACTCGTAGATGCCGCCCAAGAGGGTGGAGATCACCAGGACCAGGGCCTGGCCGCCCGTCCCTTCACTGGAGACAAGGATCTCCGTGGTGGCCGTGGCCTCGGGCCAGGGAAGGAGGCCGTGCTGTTCGGCCATGAAGTAGTGGCGGAGCGGCGTGAAGAAGAGGATCCCGTAGGAACCGCCGATGAAGGCCGTCAGGGCCGTCGTGTACCAGGCGGGAGGAATGCCCATCATGTAGAGGGCCGGGATGGTGAAGACCGCCCCCGCGACGACGTGGGAGGAGTTGGCCCCGATGGACTGGATGATCACGTTCTCCAGGATGGTGCTCTTCCTGGTGAAGAGCTTGCCCATGCCGATGGCAAGGATGGAGATCGGGATGGCCGCTTCGATCCCCTGTCCCACCTTGAGGGCCAGGTAGGCCGCCACGAGGGAGAAGATCACCGTCATGGACAGGCCCATGAGAACGGACCGGATCGTCACCTCCGGGAGGGATGCGCCGGCCGGGATCAAGGGTGTGTAGACTTCCCCCGGCTTCAGGGGGGTCTTCGCGTTTTCTGGAAGACGGAATCCTTGGGTCTCGGTCACTTGGTCCTCCTGGATCGTTTCTCTCGGTTCATTGGGGCCGATCGCTCCCGGATCTCCAGACCTCCTCGGCGTCGACCTCGTGCAGGTCGCCCCCACCGAAGAAGAAGTGCACCTCCGTTACGGCGTTTCCCTGCGAGTCGGAGCCGTGGACGGCGTTCTTCTCGATGGAGGTCCCCATGTCCCCCCGGATGGTCCCCTTGGGCGCCTTGCGGGGATCGGTGGGGCCCATGAGGCTCCTCCAGCGGGCCACGGCGTCTTCCCCCCTGAGGGCCAGGAGCACCACCGGTCCGGAGGTCATGAAGTCCACCAGGGAGTCGAAGAAGGGCTTGTCCCTGTGGACGTAGTAGAAATTCCTCGCCCGGGACCAGCTCAGGCGTTCCATGCGGATCGCCGCGATCTCCAGGCCGGACGCCTCGATGCGGCGGAGGATCTCGCCCGTCAGCTTGGCCGCCACGGCGTCGGGCTTGATGATGGCCAGGGTCGTCTCTTTCGCCATGCCTACAGGTACCTCCAGCCGGGCCTCCGGGAGGGCCGCTTCAAGGGATCCCGGGGGGATTCGTCGCCGGAGGCGGCCTTCCGGGGAGGCGGGGTGTATCCCGTGAAGGACCGTCCTTTCGCGGCGATGGCGAAGGTCTTCTCCGCCGCCTCGACGATCTCCGGCTTCAGCCCTTCCCGGGCGACCTCCTCGGTGAACTTCCGCCTGCCTTCAACCAGGTCCTCGATGTAGGCCCGGATCTGCTCCTCGGAATAGAAGTTCCTGGGGTTCCAGTGGGAGAGATCTCCTCCCTCGCAGGAGACGATGCTCCTGGTGCCCAGGATGCCCGGGGCGTAACGGTTGGTGCCCCGGAAGTCCCCCCGCTGGATGGCCGCCATGAGTTCCAGGGGCACCCGCTCCACCTTGCGGACCATCCTCTTGACCGTCTTTCCCCCCTCCTGGGTGGTCTCGATGATCTCTCCCATTCCGCCCGTGTTGTATTGCATGAACTTGACCTTCCCCGGGTAGCGGGAGACCAGGCCCATGACGATGTCGTAGAACTGGTTCACCTTGGCGGCCCGGGAGCCCACGATGAAGGGGTCGGTGCCCACGATCCGCACGGACTCGCCCGCCTTGGCCGGGTTGGAGGCGTAGCTGTGGGTGGATTCCCCCCACAGGTAGGCCAGGACGGCCTCCTCCGGTGTCAGCTCCTGGGCGAAACTCATGATGGTGTGCCTCCTGGTGATGAAGGCGAACATGAGTCCGTCCAGCTCCTCCAGGGAGGGGAGGTTGATGCTCTTTGCGCTGATGCAGATCTTCCTGTGGCCCCGCCTGATCTTGAGCTGGTCCCTCTGGACGATCCCCCGGCCGTTCTTGCAGAGGCTCTCGTCCAGGAAGAGGATCTCCCCCTTGTGGTTCACCATCACGTTCTCCAGGAGGGCGGAACGGTGGCTCAGGGCGTGGTACATGGCCTCCTGTTGCTCGGGGACCACGTCGGTCTTCACGTAGAACCCCGACTCCGATCCCAGGGCCGAGCCGTCGGGGGAGAGGAAGACGATGTCGTCCTGGGAGACCTCGGTCCGCTCGCCGGCGGCGTAGTCCATGTGGAGCTGGTGGCAGGACCAGGTGGACTTGCCCGTGGCGGTGAGGCCGAAGATGAGGCATCCCCAGCGTTTGAGCCCGCCCGTGGCGGCGTCCTTGGCGGTGACCACCTTGGAGCCGGCGTGGAGGCCGAGCATTCCCATCCCTCCTGCCGTATACATCGCCTGGCGGAGGAAGCCCTTCTTGTCCTCCCCCATGTAGTCGCTTCCCAGCACCACGGTGATCCCGTGCTCGGGGAGCATGAGGACCTTCTGGTCCATGTGGTGCTCCTCGGGGATGTGGATCAGGGTGAAGGAGGGGCCGGGCCTGCGCCGGGAGGGGGGGGCCATGGTGTTGCCCCACATGTAGGCCAGGCGGGCGTTCTTCGGATCGGCTGTGGAGACGAAGAGGTTGCATTCCGGGTTGAACCGGTCGTTGTCGCCCATCCGCCGCTTCAGGTGGATGAAGGGGAGGGTCTCGAGGAGGTGGAGGACCTTCTCGAAGGTCTTGGGAGCGCCGGCGATGATGGACTCCTGGAGGGGGGTCGGGTTGGGGAGGCGCACCTTCTCCGGGCCGAGATAGACCGTCTTGGGGGCGATCCGGCTGGAAACGCAGGAGCGCCAGACCATGGATCCGTTCTTGGTATGGAAGGCCGTGGCCGCCGCAAGGGGTTCGATCTCGCCCAGGGTCATGGAGCGGATGTTCCGGCGCTTCTCCAGGCCCCGGAGTGCCGCGGCGAATCTGTCGTAGGCGGCCAGGTCGTAGATGTCGGTCCTCATCGGGTTCGCACCTCTAGGATATTCCCGTGAGCTGTTTCAACTGGTCAAGGGCGGCGGGGAGCCCCATGCCGCCCACGCGGAAGAGGTAGGCCCCGGCCAGGTCGAAGAGGCGGAGGAAACTCCGCCTCTGGAAGGAGAGACGGTCCTCCGAATCGTCCAGGAGGAAGGGGTTGAGGAAGGGGTGTCCTCCCGCGCCGGTAGTGGTGGAGAGGGACTCCAGGGTCCGGACGGCCTCGTCGGGCGCGAGGCTCTCGGGATGACCGGAGCCGGTCTCCGGGGAGAGGATCACCACCCGGTCCAGGACGGTCCGGCGGGCGTGCTTCTCCCTCCCGCCGATCCAGAAGGGGTCCAGGAGGGCGTGGGAGTCCTTCGAGGCGAAGAGGCACCAGGGCGCGCCCTTCTCCAGGAGACACTCCCCTCCGGCGAGTTCGCAGGAGGTGTTCCTGCAGTCCTCTCTGCGGGTCACCACGTCCAGGCAGAGGCTCCGGGCCAGGGCGTCCTCCAGGGCGGGCTCCACCGTCACGTTCCGGGTGGGGAAGAAGAACTTCCTTTCGGGCATGTCCGCCACGGCCTGGCCCCCGCCGTAGCGCAGGAAGGTGAGGTCGATGCCGTGGAGCTTCACGCCTTTCTCCTTCAGGAGGCCGAAGGTGAGTTCCGTCTTCATGGTCCCGGCGGGCCCCAGGAGAAGGAGGCCCGAGCCACGGCAGTCCAGGCTCATGCCACGGACCGTGTGGGCATCCCCGATGCGCTCGGAGATGTCGGCCGCCGTCCCCAGGGCCAGGGTCCGCAGCCGGCGATAGTCGTCGCAGTTGACCAGGAGGGCCGTTCGGGTCTCCGGGTCGTAGTAGGCGTGGGGTTCGCGGCCCTTGACTCCTTCCACGGCGTAGAGCACGGCGTGGGGCTCGATGTCGGCCTCGAGCTCGGCGGGGAAGAAGTTCTCCACGAAGAGCTCGTAAAGGTGGGGGGCATTGGTCCTGAGCTGGATCACCAGGCCCGCCACGTTGGCGTTCCACTCGCGGTAGTGGTCGAAGGGAAGGAAGGTCTCCACTTCGGCCACGAGGGCGTTCCGCCTCTCGGCCCCGGGGGATGTCTCCAGGGGGACGGGTTTGCGGGACCTGGTGCGGAGGTTGCGGAGAGCGGCCTTCCGAATCCGCTTGGGTGGTTTGAGCTTGCCCAGGGCGGCGGAGATCCTGTCCATGGCGGCGGCCAGGTTCTCCATGGATGTGGCGTAGGAGAGCCGGATGTGGTCGTCGGCGCCGAAGGCGTCTCCCGGGACGACCGCCACGGCGGCCTCCTTGAGGAGGAAGTAGGCCAGGCCGTAGGAGTTGCGCATGGCCATGCCCTGGTATTCCAGGTCGTAGTAGGCCGAGACGTTGGGGAAGAGGTAGAAGGCCCCCTCCGGGCGGTGGCAGGAGACTCCAGGGAGAGAGGAGACCCGCTGGTACAGGTAGTTTCGGCGGCGGGAAAACTCCATGGCCATCTTGTGGACTTCGAACTGGGGCCCCGAGAGGGCCTCCCGGGCGGCCTCCTGGGAGACGGAGCAGGCGTTGGATGTCACGTGCCCCTGGATCTTGGCCATGGCCGAGATCACCGCCTCGGGGCCCGCGGCGAAGCCGAGCCTCCATCCCGTCATGGCGAAGGCCTTGGAGACGCCGTTGATCACGATCGTCCGCCGCCGGACCTCCTCCCCGAGGGAGGCGAAGCTGGTGAACCGGAAATCGTCGTATACGAGCTGGCTGTAGATCTCGTCGGCGGCGACGAGGATGTCTTCCTCCACGACGACCCGCGCCAGGGCCTCGAGCTGATCCCGGGTGTAGGCGGCGCCCGTGGGGTTGGAGGGGCTGTTGAGCAGGAAGAGCTTGGTCGAGGGGGTGATCGCGGCCCGGAGCCTTTCGGGGGTGACCCGGAAGCCGTCCTCCTCCCGGGTGGAGAGGATCACCGGCGTTCCCCCGGCGAGCTCCACCATCTCCGGGTAGGAGACCCAGTAGGGGGCCGGGATGATCACCTCGTCCCCTTCGTCCACAAGGGCCATGACCAGGTTGAAGAGGGACTGCTTGGCCCCCGTGGAGACCAGGATCTCCCGGATGTCGTAGTGAAGGCCCTGCTCCCGGCGGAGCCAGTCGGCGGCGGCCCGGCGGAGTTCCACCGTTCCCTGGTTGAGGGTGTACTTGGTCCTGCCGGCGTCGATGGCCCGCTTGCCCGCCTCCCGCACGTTGCGGGGCGTGGAGAAGTCGGGCTCTCCCACGCTGAGGTCGATGACGTCGATACCCTGGGCCCGCATGGCCTTGGCCTTGGCGGAGATCTTCAGGGTCGCCGAGGCGCCGACTCGTTTGACTCGCTCGGAAAACACCTTCGCCTTCCTCTCCCGGGGGGTTCAGGAACCGGCGGCCCTACTCCCGATCCTCTTCTTCCTTGGTGCCGAACTTCCTCTGGAGGAGGTCCTTCAGGTCCACTCCCGCCAGGGCCTTGACCACCTCGGGGAGCTGGGCCAGGACCGAGGCCACCTGCCCGGTGAGCCGGGAGGGACCGTTCTCGCCCGAGCCTCCCACCATGACGATCTTGTCCACCTTGGAGAGGGGCTCCGAAACGGAGCGGGCCAACTCGGGCATGGCCTGGAAGAGCATCTGGGCCAGGGCCGTTTCGTGCTGGGAGGCCAGGGCCTTGAGCTTCTCCGCCGTGGCCTTGGCCTCGGCCTTGCCCAGGGACTCGACTTTCTGGGCCTCGGACTCGCCCTCCAGTTTCCTGGCCTCGGCCCGGGCCTTGGCCTCCTGGACGATCCGGGCCGCTTCGGCCTGGGCCTCGGCCTGGGCCTGGTATTTCCGGGCGTCGGCGATCTTCTTGATCGTGGCCTCCAGCTCCTTCTCCTTGCGGAGGATCTCCTTCTCCTCCAGCTCGATGGCCTTCTGCTTCTCGGCGATCCGGACGTCGTATTCGGCCTGGCGGACCTTGAGCTCCAGGTTGTAGCGCTCCAGGTCGTAGGCCAGGTCGGTCTGGGCCTTGATCCGGTTCACCTTGGCCTGGTTCTCGGCCTTCTTGCCCTCGATCTCCAGCCGGAAGGCGGCGATCTCGGCCTCGGCCTGGATCCGGGCCTTGTCTCCCTGCTTGCGGGCCTCGGAGGCCTTGATCGTGGCGTCCCGGTCGGCCTCGGCCTGGGCCACTTCGGCCTCGGCCTTGACCCGGGCGACTTCGGGCCTTCCCAGGGCGTCCAGGTAGCCCTGGCTGTCCGTAAGGTCCTTGAGGGCGAAGGAGAGAATCGTAAGGCCCATCCGCTTCAGGTCCTCGGCGGCGGGCTCCAGGACCTTCCGGGCGAACTCGTCCCGGTGCTGGTAGATCTCCTCCACGGTCATCTTGCCGATGGCGGCCCGCATGTAGCCTTCCAGGACGGTGTGGGCCACTTCCCCGATGTAATCGGGGCCTTTGCCCAGGAACTGCTCCGCTGCTGCGTGGATGGAGCCTTCGTCGGTCTGGATCTTCACCTGGGCCAGGGCCTCGGCGATGAGGGGCACGCCCCGGGCGGTGAGGACCTCGGGGGTCCGGACCGGGACGGTGACCACCTCCAGGCTGAGGGTTTCGGCCCGCTCCAGGAAGGGCAGGACCAGGGTGCCGCCCCCCACGCAGGTCCGGTATCCCACCGAGACGGTCGTGCCGTCGGGCTTGGTCAGGGTCCGTTTCTTCAGGCCGTAGATGATGAGGACCTGGTTGGGCCCGACCTTCTTGTAGTTCTTGGAGGCCAAGAAGGCGATGCTGCCGAGCAACGCCAGGATGACGAGGATGACGATGAGCGTGGCCATGTCCTCCACCCGTTTCTGTTGGGACTTCGTTCGAGGTTCTTTCGCCGCGGAAACGGGCCGCCCTGGGCGCCCCCCGGGAAAGTCAGGGAACGAGGCCGGGCCCGACTTGCTTCGAAACCTTTCCTGCAAGGGGGCTCTTTCCCGGTTTTCCCCGGGAAAGGGGGGAAAAGGAGAATTCTAAGGGGGGGAGAAGGGGGGGGCCAGAGGGAACCGGGCCGGGGGAAGGCCCTTCGGCGTCAGGCCAGGGGCTCCACCTCCCAGGAGTGTTCCTGGAGAATGAGCCCCACCTCCTTGCCTTCGTTCTTGACCACCAGAGTCTCTTCCTGGACGGCCTGGTCGTACCGGATGGTCTCCTCGGGATCCACGAGCCAGGCGAAGATCACGAATTCACCGGCAAGGAGGTCCAGCCGGGGGATGTCCAGGAGGATCCTCCCCGAGGTGCGGTCCACATCCAGGCCCTCCCAGGCCGTGGCGAAGGCGAAGCAGAGGGTCGTGTCGGTCCGGGTGAAGCCGATTCCCAGGGAGACCTTCCTGGGAGGACCGGGATTGAAGAAGTCCACCGCCACCTGGACCGGGTCCCTGGGGCGGACTTCCCTCAAGGGCTCCCCCGTGGCCGGGTCCAGGGTCCGGATCCTTTCGATTCTCGGGGGATTCTCTCCTTCGAAGGGGCGTCCCGGGAGCTGGGAAAGGACGTCCATCTCGCTCCCGATGAGCTGCTTCTCGTAGGTGGCGTAGTCGTTGGTGACCATCATGGCGTTGCCGATCTCCCGGATACGCCCGCCCTTGAGCCAGACCGCCTCGTCGCAGAGCTGGCGGATGTCGTAGAGCGAGTGGGAGCAGAACAGGATGGTCTTCCCCTGTTTCTTGAAGCTCCAGACCTTGTCCACGCACCGCTTCTGGAACTCCATGTCCCCCACCGAGAGGATCTCGTCCAGGATGAGGACGTCCGGATCGACCGAGATGGCCGTGGAGAAGCCGAGGCGGCAGACCATGCCCGAACTGTAGGTCCGCAGGGGAGCGTCGATGAAATCCTCCAGGCCCGAGAACTCCAGGATCTCGTCGAACTTCCGCTCCATCTCCCTCCGGGAGAAGCCCATCATGGCGGCGTTCATGAAGATGTTGGCCCGGCCGCTGAAGTCTTTGTGGAAGCCCGCTCCGAGCTCCAGGAGACTCGCCACCTTCCCGACGATCCTGTAGCCCCCCACGGTGGGAAAGGTGGTGCCCGAGAGGATCTTCAGGAGTGTGGACTTGCCGGCCCCGTTCTCGCCCACGATGCCCAGGGTCTCCCCCCGGGGGACGTCCAGGGTGATGTCCTTGAGGGCCCAGATGGAGCGGTGGTAGTTCTTCTTGCCCAGGGTGAGGGCTTCCAGGAGGCGGTTGTAGGGATTCCCGTAGAGACGGTATTCCTTGCCGAGATTCCGGATTTCGACTGCGTTCTCCATGGGGCGGTTCGTTCTCGGACAGGGCGGGGTTTTTCCGGGCCCGGAGCCCCGGGGCACCGGCTCGAAGAGAGTCACATGCTCCGGGAGGGCCTTCCCGGCTTCTTTCCTTGATTTCTAGATCGGCTTCCTCCCCGGCTGCTCCAAAGGGCGGGGAAGGGGCGATCCTGTCCCGGCCGTGGGGAAAGTGCAAGGCCCGACGAAGAAGGCTGTCATCCGTAACAAATGTGTGTCACCGGGGAGAAAGGCCCTTTCCGGGGGAATATTGACTGAAAGAGACCGCACCTGGAGAGGCCTTGATCCGTCTTAGAACGTAGTTCCCAGCTCGGCGGCCCGTTCGGGCCGCCTCGTTCTCGAATCCCCTGCCCCTTCCCGGGGAGGGGTGGTTCCTGGAAAGCCAAAGGAGGCAAAGTCATGAGAAAGGTTCTTCTTCCCCTCGCTCTCGGCCTTCTCGCCGCGGGCCTCACCGCCCAGACGCCGGTGCAGAAACTCAGAGCCGACAAGCCCGGCGGAGTGGCCGTCAAGGTCGTCAAGGGAGTCAGCCAGGCCTACAAGGCAGGCGACGTGGTGAAGCCCATCTTCGTGCGTGCCTTCGAGAAGGGCACCTCCCGCTACAATTACGCCTACGCCAAACTGGCCGCCGGGCTCCACCGGAGAATGGGTCATTATACCCGGGCCGGCGCGTATCTGAGCATCTACGGGAAGGTCTACGGAAAGGGCCAGGCCGGCGCCAAGGGCCCCAGGTTCACCTGGTACTACCGGACGGGCAAGCCCCTGAACGGGATCGTGAGGGCCTACTTCCACGGGTTCATCTCCGGTCCGGCGATTCTCGGGGGCTTCATCGGAAAGAAGTCCTTCGGCTGGAAGAAGCCCGGCAAGTACAGCTTCACCCTGACCATCCCGGTGAAGAACATGAGGTCCATCTCCCTCAGCTACGGCCTCAACGGAAGCCTGGTCTCCGGTTCGACCCGCGGAAAGGGCTACTTCAACGGGATGATCTCCTTCCAGTTCTATCCCATGGTGGTCCAGCCGGGCCTCAAGTGGGTGGATCCGCCCCAGCGGAAGAACTGCGCCGCCGGCAAGCTCGGCCACAAGGGAGATGTGGGCTTCGGCAAGAAGTTCTACGTGACCCTCACGGGCGCCACGGACATCGATCCCGCCAAGCACTTCGCCTTCCTCTTCTTCGGTGACAACAACAAGAAGTTCTTCTTCCTGAACCTGCCCCTGAACCTGACCTCCGCCGGGGCGCCGGGTTGCACCCTCTACACCAACATCGTGGGTGTGCGGATGGCCCGCGTCGTGAAGGGCGCCGCCGCGGTACCCTTCATGATCCCCGGCCACAGCTGGTTCCCCAGGTTCTTCAAGCCCATCTACTTCCAGTACGCCTACCCCTCCAAGAAGAACAAGCTTGGCATGGTCTTCACCAACTACGCCGCCGTCGTGAAGAAATAACGGCGGAGATCCACCACCGGCACGGAGGGCCGGGAGCGAAGCCGCTCCCGGCCCTCCTTTTTTTCATTCCGCAGGCCGAATTCCCTTTCCGCCCAGGACCCCGCCGGAGGGGTGGGCGGGGTTTCCTTCGGTCCCGGCTCCAGGGTTCCCGGCTGGGGATTTGGGGGGGAGGGGGTAGAGAAATCCCCTTGATTCCCCTTGAGGAAGGGAGGGGCCGGGGGGATCCTTTCGACTCCCCCCGGGTCGGCGGGAGGGAGGGGGATGGATCCATTCGAAGGGCGGCCCATGTCCCGAAACGAAACAGTCTTTCCGAGGGGAACCGCTTCCTTCCTCCTTGCGCCGGTCCTGCTGGTCCTTTCCTGCGCCGGTCCTTCGGCCTGGCGGGGGGGGAGACCCGTCCCAGTGGAAGACCTGCCTCCTTCGGGGGTGAAGGTCCTGGAGGGATTCACGGGGAAACCCGATTCCCGGGGGATCCTGGCCCGGTTTCCCCTGGAACTTCCCGCCTTCGAGGCGGCCTGCTTCTTCAGTTCCGACGGCCGGCGATGGCCGGGAGACGCCAACAGGATCTACCCCTGGATGGCGAAGGACTTGGGCTCCCTCCTTCCAGGGAAGGGAAAGAGGAGGAGACGGAGGGTGGAACCTCACGGGCTCTTCCTCCTTCTGAAACTTCCTTCGGGAGAGGTCCTGGCCCTCCTCCCCTTGGCCGGGCCGGAGACCATGAGCTGGCTCGAACTCCGGCGGGGCGGAAGGGTGGATCTCCTCCTGGGAAACCTGGGGACCTCCCCGGTTTCCTGCGACGCCCCTCTCCTGGCCTGGGGCCGTTCCGGGAACCCCTACGAAGCCTGCGCCCTGGCCTGGAAGAGGGCTCTCCTGGCGCCTCCCGTCCGGGGGCGGGTCCGGTTCCGTTCGGAGAAGACCTACCCGGTCCCTTTCCGCTACCTGGGCTGGTGCTCCTGGGAGCAATACAAGAAAAGGATCGACGAAAAGGTCCTCCTATCGGCGGCCCGGGGAATCGAGGCGTCCGGCATTCCTGTCCGCTGGCTCCTGGTGGACGACGGCTTCCAGACCATGGAGGACGGGATGCTCGTGAGCTTCGCCCCGGACAAGAAGAAGTTCCCCCGGGGATGGGCCCCCCTCCTTGCGATGCGGAAGCCCGGGAAGATCCGCTGGATGGGATTGTGGAACGCCTTCATCGGGCTCTGGCACAACATCTCCCCCCGGAACGAGCTGGGAGACTTGAACCGGTTCCTGGCGCCCCTGGGAAAGGGGGGATCCCTCCTGCCCAAGGCCGATCCCGCCTCGGCCCGGGCCTTCTACGACGCGTTCCTCGGCTCCATGGCGGGCTTCGGCTTCGATTTCGCCAAGATCGACGTCCAATCCTACCTTCTCAGGGAATACCGGGGCACCCCTCGAGCCGTCAGGGCGGCGGCCCTCTGTTCCCAGGCCTTGGAGGAAGCGGCGCGGAAGCACCTGAAGGGCCTGATCAATTGTATGGCCCAGAACGCGGTCTGCCTCTTCAATACCCGCTACAGCGCAGTGACCCGGTGCAGCATCGACTACAGCAAGGGGTCGGCCGCCCGGGGAAGGAGGCACATCTTCCAGTCTTTCCACAATACCCTCTGGTTGGGCCAGACCGTCTGGCCCGATCACGACATGTTCCACTCTTCCGACCCGGCCTGCGGGAGGCTGATGGCCGTGTCCAAGGCCTTGTCGGGCGGCCCGATCTACCTGTCCGACGCACCGGACCGGTTCGTGAAGGAGTTCATCCTTCCCCTTTGCCTTTCCGACGGACTCCTTCTCAGGCCCCTGGCTCCGGCCGCTCCCCTGCCGGATTCCATCTTCCTGGACCCGATCCGCGCGGGAAGGCCCTACCGGGTCGTCGCTCCCCTTCCTTTCGGTGCCGCCGCCGTGGGGGTCTACGACCTGGCCGCCGGGGCCCTTGGTTCTTCCGTCGTGGGCCGGGTGACCCCTTCCGACTACGCCTGGGCAGGGTGCCTGGTCCAGCCTCTCCGGGGCGGCCCCGGGGCCCCCTGGAAAGTCCCGGAGGAGGGGCTCGTGGTCTGGGACTGGTACGCCCGGACCGGGCGGAAGCTGGATCGGGAGTATACCTTTGAGCTCAAAGGATTCTCGGACCGGCTCCTGATCCTCTGTCCCGTAAGGGAAGGGTGGGCCGCCGTGGGCGACCCGGAGAAGTATCTTTCCCCGGCGGCGCTGCGGGAAGCGGCCTTCGGTCCTTCCTCCCTGGTGGTTACCCTGAGAGAGCCCGGCTCCGTGGTGATCTGGTCCGGCGGAGGGAGGCCCTCGGTGGCGAAGGGAAGGCTCGTCGACCTTGGGGGCGGCTTCTACCGGGCCGAATCGACGGGGAGCCCCGTGAAGACCTGGATGTTCAGAAGGTAGAAGATGGATCCCGTCCTCGAGGTTCTGGACCGCCTGAAGAAAGACCGTGAGATCGGTCCCCACATTGCGGCCCACCGGGTGGTGGAGGCCGGGGAAGGGCGTTTCGCCGAGTTCCCCGAGTGGGTCCGGGGGGACTTGAAGGCGGCCTTGCGGAAGAGGGGGATCGAGCGGCTCTACCTCCACCAGGCCGAGGCGGTCCGCCTGGTCCGGGAGGGGAAGCACACCGCCGTGGCCACGGCCACGGCCTCGGGCAAGAGCCTTTGCTACAACCTTCCCGTCCTGGACCGGATCCTGTCGGACAGGGAGGGAAGCCGGGCCCTCTACCTCTTTCCCACGAAGGCCCTCTCCCGGGACCAGGAGGCCTCCCTCTCGGACCTCCTCCTCTCCATGGGCCGGGAGGACCTCAACGTGGCCGTCTACGACGGGGATACGCCGGCCTCGGTCCGGGCCAGGCTGCGGGAGGGGGCCCACGTCCTCATCACCAATCCCACCATGCTCCACCTGGGGATTCTGCCCAACCACCCCAAGTGGCACGGGTTTTTCGCGGCCCTGCGATACGTGGTCCTGGACGAGCTCCATACCCTCACGGGGATCTACGGATCCAACGTGGCCAACGTGATCCGGCGATTGAAGCGGGTCTGCTCCCACTACGGGGCCAGGCCGGTCTTCATTTGTTGCAGCGCAACCATCGGCAATCCCTCGGAGCACGCAGAGAGGATCCTGGAGGAGCCGGTGGCCCTGGTGGACCGGGAGTCGAGCCCCAGGGGGGAGAAGCACTTCCTCTTCTACAACCCCCCGCTCGTGAACCCGAATGCGGGATTGCGGAAGTCCTCGGTGGAGTCGGCCGTGGAGATCGCCCGCCGGCTTCTGCCGGCGGGGATCCAGACGGTCTTCTTCTGCCGGAGCCGGGTCACCGTTGAGGTGGTGACCAAGTACCTCAAGGACCTGGCCCGGGAGCTGAAGATCGATCCCGGGCGGGTGGCCGGCTACAGGGGCGGCTATCTCCCCAAGCTCAGGCGGTCCGTCGAGACGGGCCTGAGGGAGGGGCGGATCGACGCCGTGGTGGCCACCAACGCCCTGGAGCTCGGCGTGGACATCGGGGGGCTGGACGCGGTGGTCCTGGTGGGATACCCGGGTTCCATCTCCTCGACCTGGCAAAGGGCCGGCCGGGCGGGCCGCCGGGGCCGGCCGAGCCTGGTGATCCTCGTGGCCGGGGCTTCCGCCCTGGACCAGTTCGTGGTCCAGTCCCCGCCCTTCCTCTTCGGGGACCACCGGGAGAAGGCCGCCGTCGACCCGGACAACCTGGTGATCCTGGCGAACCAGGTGAAGTGCGCCGCCTTCGAGCTTCCTTTCCGCAAGGGGGATTCCTTCGGGAAGGCCCCGGCCGTGGGGGAGATCCTGGACGTCCTCTCCAGGGATGCGGGCATCCTTCATTTCGACGGGGAGCGTTACTACTGGGCCGCCCCTTCCTACCCGGCGGAGGACGTCTCCCTGGACGCCACTGGGATCGACAACGTGGTCGTCCTGGACGGGGACACGGGAAAGATCCTGGGCGAAGTGGACCGGCCAAGCTCGATCGAGGAGGTCTACGAGGGGGCGATCTACGGCCACCAGGGGGAGCAATACCTGGTGGAGCGTTTCGACTACCACCAGCGCCGGGCGATCGTCCGGAAGGTGAACTTCGACTACTACACCGACGCCGAGACCGAGACGGACGTGCGGGTCCTCTGCGAGGACGAGAGGCTCGATTTCGGCGAATATTCGATCCACCGGGTGGAGGTCCACGTTTCCACGCTCGCCACGGTCTTCAAGAAGATCAAGTTCTACACCCACGAGAACGTCGGGGCGGGCGAGATCCACCTGCCGCCGGAAGAGATGGACACGGAGGCTTTCGTCCTCACTCCCGGCGGGGAGGCCGTAAGGGCGGCCGGCTTGGAAGGAGCGGCCGGAGGGGCCGCCCTGGGCGGGCTCGCCGGCCTGATCCGGAGACTGGCTCCCCTGTTCGTGCGGTGCGACCCGGCGGACCTGCTGGTCAAGTCCGAACTCAAGAGCGGCCATTGGGAGGGGCCGGCGATCACGGCCTACGACCGGGCGCCCGGGGGAGTGGGGCTCTCGGAGACCCTCTTCGGAATGCACCGGGAGGTCCTGGAGGCGGCCCTGGAGGTGGTGCGCCGTTGCCCCTGTCTATACGGATGCCCGTCATGCGTGGGGCCCGTCGTGGAGGCCGGGGCGGCCGCCAAGGAGAGGGTCCGGCGACTCCTGGAAGGCTTGCTGGGGTTCTGAGACGGGAACGGGGTAGGACGGCGCCCCGGGGCAGAATAGATATTCTATTCGCCTTCCGGGGCCGGTGCCCCACAATCGGACCTTTCCCCATGCCGTTTCCAGGAGGATCCCATGGTAAGCGAGCCAGGAAGTTCTCTCCCGGAGGAGACCCGGAGAACCGTGCGGAAATGGAGGGTACGGGTCTTCATCGCCGCCTGGACGATGTACGCCACCTACTACCTCTGTAAGGTCAATTTCTCCATCGCCGTTCCGGCCCTGAAGAAGTTCCTCGGCGGGGGGGTGGCCACGGAGGAGTCGGAGATGATGGTGGGGACCATCATGACGGCCCTCTTTCTGGCCTACGCCCTGGGCCAGGTGGTGAACGGCCTTCTGGGAGACCGCTTCGGCCCCAGGAAGGTGGGGACCATCGGCATGCTGGTCTCCGCCACGATGAACCTCCTCTTCGGCCTGGTCGGTTCCTATCCGGCTTTCCTGGCGATCTGGGCGGTGAACGGCTTCTTCCAGGCCACGGGCGCCCCCTCGAGGATCAAGGTCCTCTCCAACTGGTTCCCCCCCAAGGAGAGGGGGAAGATGATGGGTTTCCTGGGAACCGATTACGTCGTGGGGAACGCCGTGTGCTGGCTCCTGGCCGGCTGGCTCCTTCAGAATTACGGCTGGCGATACGTATTCATCGTCCCGGCCTTCATCTTCTTCGCCTCGGCGGCCCACTTCTTCTTCAGGGTCCGGAACGCCCCCGAGGACGTCGGCCTTCCGACCCTGGAGGAACTGGAGGGGAAGAAGAAGGCTTCCTCTTCGGAGAAACCGGAGGGTGCGGGCGGGGACGACCACGCCGGGTGGTCCTTCGTGTTCAAGCAGACCTTCCTCAACCCCAAGGTCTGGATCGTCGCCTTCGCCTACTTCGGCGTGGACCTCTTCCGGTACGGCTTCCTGGGCTGGTCTTTCGACTACATCGTCTCCCAGGGGGCACCCGTGGGGAAGGGTGTGATCAAGGTGGTCATGGTGCCGGCTTTCGGGGCGGTGGGGATCATCCTCTCGGGCTGGCTCTCCGACAAGATCGGGGGAAGGCGGGCTCCCGTGACGGCGGTTATGCTCTTCATCGTTGCCGGCCTGGCCTGGGTCTTCCGCCTCCTGCCCGCCGGGGAGGGCAACTTCTGGCTCCCTCTCATCACCCTGGCCGGAATCGGTTTCTTCCTCTACGGGCCCCACCTCATGATGGGCGCCACCATCGCCATGGACCTGGGGAGCCGGAAGGCCTCGGCCACGGCCTCGGGGATCATCGACGCCATGGGGTATCTGGGGGCGGCCGTGACCGGCATCGGCACGGCCAAGGCGAAGGAACTCTGGGGATGGGACGGAGCCTTCCTCCTCTGGATCTCCGGCGCTGTCATCGCAGGGATCCTGATGCTCTTCCTCTGGAACTACAAGGTCGAGGAGGACAGGGAATACCTGTAAGGGAAGGCGGGGGAGGCGGCCCGGCGGAGGGCCGCCTCCCGGGAGGATTTCCGCCGGGGATCAGCGGACCTTGCCCGTCACCACGCCGGTGAACCTCCAGGTCCGCTTGCCGGCGATCCTGGATTCCACCAGGGCCTGCCAGCAGAGAGGGATCCCTCTCAGGGCGGCCGAGTTGGGCAGGGTGAAGTCCAGGACGGCCTTGCCCCGGGCCGGATCGGTCTTCACCAGGGGGAGGCCCAGGAAGGAGGCCTTCACGTCCAACCCCAGGGTGCCGAAGGGCGGCAGGGGGGTCTTCTTCTCCCGGACGGCGAAGAGGGGGATGACCGCCAGGGAGGCCGGGGCCTTGGGCGGCCTGGAGTAGATCTCGAGCCTGTAGGGTTTGCCCGGAACCGCCTCGAAGGGGGCCTCGATCTGGCGGGTCAGGTTCAGCAAGAGGGCGGCCGGGCTTCCTTCCCCGGCGGCGACCAGGTCCGTGTCCCCGTCGCCGTCGGCGTCCCCGGCGGCCAGGGCCAGGGTGGACCGGCCGATTCCGGGGAGGTTGTGGAAGGTCGCCCTCTTGAAGGTTCCCTTCCCGTCGTTCAGGTAGAGCCTGTCCAGGCCGGTCCGGTAGTAGCGCGAGGTGTTTCCCACCGCCAGGTCGAGGTCGCCGTCGCCGTCGAAGTCGGCCAGGACCAGGGCCCTCGTGCCGTCCTCGATCCTGGGGATGTATTTCACGAAGGGACTCCCCCCCGTGAAGGTCGCCTTTCCGTTGTTGCGCAAGAGCCAGTTCTCGCCGCCGTCGTTGCCCGTGACCAGGTCGGTGTCGCCGTCCCCGTCCACGTCGCCTGCGGCCAGTGCTGTGGTGGAGTATATCATGGGAGGGATCCTCCCCTGGGTCGCGTCGGTGAAGGCCGCCTTTCCCCCGTTCAGGAGGAGCCTGTTCCGGGCGCCCTCTTCGCCGGTGACGAGATCGATGTCGCCGTCGCCGTCGAAGTCGGCCGCGGCGAGGGACGTGGTCTTCCCCGATCCTCCGGGGAGGAGGGAGGCGGAGAAGTTGCCCTTCCCGTCGTTCTTCAGGAGGAGATTCGCCAGGCCGTACCGGGCTGCCGCTACGTCCAGGTCGCCGTCGCCGTCGAAGTCGGCCGCGGCGAAGGCCCGGGTCGTGCCCGATCCCCCCGGCAGGGTCCGGGAGGTGAACCTTCCTTTGCCGTCGTTCAGGAGGATCACGTCCGGGGCCCCGTCTTCCCCGACCAGGACGTCCGGATCGCCGTCACCGTCGAAGTCGCCCGTCGCCAGGGCCAGGGCCGGATCCTTCACGGAGGGGAGGTTGGATGGAGCCGCGGAGAGGCCGCCCTTGCCGTCGTTCAGGAAGAGGAGGTTCCGCTCCCCCTTCCTGGCGGCCAGGAGGTCCAGGTCGCCGTCGCCGTCCACGTCGACCCAGGCAAGTGCCGTGGTGTCTCCTCCGTAGGATGGGACCGGTGAGAGGGAACCGTTGAAGAGGGCCGGGTTCCTTCCTGTCGCATAGACGGAGGAAAGAGCCTTGATGCAGAAATTGGCCGTCTTGTCGAAGGTGGTCAGGTCCACCCATGAGCCGTTCTTCTTGTAGTAGCTCTCGCCCGGGTTCGCCTTGGAGACGACGATCACGTCCTGGGGGGGCGCTCCCAGGAGGACGGGCACGTCGGATGTCCTGTCGAAGGCCTGGCCGCCGTGGGAGAGTTTGAGGTAGACAAAGAAGTCGTCTCCCTTGGCGAGGGTGACCGTCCTTTCCAGGTCCACCGTATGAAATCCTCTATAGGGGATGAAACCGGTCTTCGTGGAGAGCAGGCCTTCCAGTCTACCGCCGGTGAACCGGTCGTACACGGCCACCGTGTAGGTCACGCCGTCGGCGGCGGTGTAGAAGCTGACGGCGTGGATGGTCTCCAGGGTTCCCCGGACCTTGAAGGCGTTGAAGGCCTCGGATGCGTCCTTCTTCGTGTCCCTCCAGCCGTGGTAGTCGTGGTAGTAGACGCGGTCGTAACGCATGGGCTCCACGTCCTGGAAGGAGACGGCTCCCATGAAGGGCTCACGGCAGGCCCACTTGTCGTAGTAGGAGATCCAGAAGTACCCCCTGTTGCCCCACCAGGATCCCCAGCTGTTCTTCACGAGCCAGGCGCCCCGCTTGGGAGCCTGGGTGTACTTGTTGTCGTCCCAACCCACGATGGCCACGGCGTGGTTCGGCGGCTTGGTGCTGGAGGGAGGCTGGTAGTGCACGTAGTTGCGGATATAGGATCCGGAATAGCACATGCAGGTCCCCAGGACTCCTTGTTCCATGATGATTCTCTTGATCCTGTCGATCCCCGACAAGTTGCCGTCCATCGTGAACCACTCGATCTCCCTGGGGTAGAAGTAGTGGTACGAGGACTTCCTGTAGGTCGGAGGGTAGCTGTAGGACTGGCCGTCCACGTCGCGGACGCATCCGTCGCCACGGACGATGTAAGCCGAGGCTACCAGGTAGTCCCCTCCCTGGTGGACCGTGAGGCCCGCACCCGAGTGAGGAGTGCGGTCGGCGTTGTAGTGCTTGTTGAATCCGTTCCACCAATCCAGGTGGTATTCGGCCAGGTTGGGCTCACCGGTCTCCCCGGCGAAGGCCCAGTTGCCCGTCATGAGGAGGTTTCCCTCGACGGCCGCCATGGTGCCGTGGGTCCAGCACGTTCCTCCCCGCTGGCTCCTGACGCCCGTGACGTAGTTGTGCCCGTTGTAATTTCGAAGATCGAATCTGGAGGGAAGCCCCTGGGCGGGTGAGAACGGGACGGTGAGAAAGAGCGCCGCCGGAAGGATTCCGGCTTTCAGGACGTTTCGGTTCATGACGACCTCCTCGGTTTCAAGGTGTGCAGGGCTTCGACCCGGGAGCGAGGCGGGATGGCGGCCTGAATATACACCTTTTCCGCACGTTTTGGCCCTTTCCTCCCGGGTGGACCCGCCCGGAGGGCCGGGGCGGCCTGGTTCTCTTCGAGACAGGCGGCGGCCCGCGGACCATGGGAGGGGGAGGCCGGGGGGCCTGGATTCCCCTTCCCCCAGCCGTGCTAGAATGGAGACTCATTTCGTGCTCATCTCTCGAGGAGGATCCCCTGGCACGAGGGTCAGCAAAGAGAGGCCGAGATGGGCCTTTCCCGCCTGCGGAGGAGATCTTTCGGGCCTTCCTTGAGATCCGGGAGAGGCTCGGGGACCTTGGTTTCGGGCCGGGCCGGTTCCAGGAATACCTGGAAGCGCTCCTCCCCCCAGGCGGGCGGAAGGAGGAACGTCCCTTTTCCAGGGAACGCCTGGAGGATCTCTATCTTTGCCTGGGGTTGCTCCTGGGCTCGGAGAGGGCCTTCCGTTACTTCGAGAAGGAGTATGCCCTGCGTTTCTTCCGGGCCGCCGCCGGCGCGGGCTTCCCTGGGGAAGAGGCCAGGGACGCCTACCAGGAGGTCCTGGGGGAGATCTGGAGAGGGCCTGGGAAAAAGGGCTCTTCCCTCCTGGATGGATACCTGGGAAGGGGTTCCCTCTTCGGTTTCCTCAAGACGGTCTTTCTCAGGAAGCTGATCCGCCGGGAAGCGGCCCGATCCCGACTGGCTCCCCTGGAAGGGGAGGAACTCCTCCCGGGGGGAGGTCCGGACCCGGGATCCCTGGCGGAGGTCCGGGAGCTGGAGGCCCTCTTCCGGGACCTGGTGGGAGGGGCCCTTGATCGCCTTCCACCGACTTGGAGGACCTTTCTCCTGGCCGTCCACAGGGAGGGCCTCCCCTCCACAAAGGCCGCCGTGGAGACGGGTCTCCTCCCGGAAGGGACCCCCCACCTTCGGACCCGTGCCTCCAGGATCCACGCCAAGGCCATGAAGGCTTTCCGGGCGGCCCTCCTGGAGCGGGCCAGGCGGGTCTACGGCCTGGACAGCCGGGAGATCGAGGGTCTCCTGGGAAAAGAACCGTTGCACAGGCCCTGGAAAGGACACCAGGGAGGAGGGGGACCGGGGCGTGCTTCCGGAACGGAGGGGCTGGACAGCCATGGATGAAGATCTCGCCTTTCTCCTGAAGGCCTTCGGCGGGCATCGAGGATGTCCTTCCGAGGAAGTCCTCGCCGCCTACCTGGAAGGAGGCCTCTCCCGCCGGGCAAGGAGGGCCCTGGAGGAACACCTGGAGCAATGCCCCCTCTGCCTGCGCGAGGTCCGGGCCGCCGGCGGGCCTTCCCCGGCAAGGTCTTCCTTCAGGACCCGATGGGCCGCCGCCGCTCTCCTCGCGGTCCTTCTGGGGGGAGGGGTTTGGTTCTTCGCCCTCGGCTCCCCGAGTCTCTCCCGGGTGAAGGCCCTTCTCGCCGGGGGAGAGGTGGCCCGGGCCGTCCGGGTGTTGGACTCGCTCGGGAAGGGGGGAGCCCCGGGGGGGAAGGCCGCCCGAGGGCGGTTCCTGTCTCTCCTCCTCCCTCCCCTTCCGCGGGGGGAACTCCCGGCGGTGAGGCCGGCTCCCCTCTTTCGGGGCGCCTCCCAGTCCCCGCCCCGGGTCTTCTACCCCCTTGGTGTGGTGCTCGAGGACCGGCCGGCCTTCCATTTTCGGCCTCGAGGCGAGAGTGTGCACCTGACGGTCTGGCCCCTCGAGAACAGGGGAAAGGATTCGGTCTTCACCCTGGAGGCTCCTCCCGGTAGGGGGACAATCCCTTTCCCGGAGAATCGTCCTTCCCTCGAGCCGGGTGATTACGGCCTTCAGATCCGAAGCGGGAGGATTTCCAGGGTCTACTGGTTCCGGGTGTTGCCGCGGGGGAAGGTCGCCGCATTGGAACGGGAATGGGGGGAGATCCGGAAGGGTACGGAAGATCCTTTTTTGCGTAAAGTCGCAAGGATCCGGTTTTGCTTGTCCCGGGGGTTCCTGGGGGAGGCCTTCCTCGTCCTGAAGGGAATGGACCCGCCCGTCCTGAAGGCCTCCGAAAGGGCCCGGAAGTGGCTTGCCTACCTGGAGAAGCTCCTTTGCTCCGGCTCCTGATCGCCCTGGCCCCCCTTATCCTTTCTCCCTCCCCCCCGGGGGAGAAGGTCTTTCTCCAGGCCCTGCGGGAGGGTGTGTTCCTCCAGGCCCGGGAGGAGGGACCTTCCCCGGAGGAAGCCTTCCGGGAAGCCCGGAGGCTGGCCCTCGTGCCCGGGGCTCCTTCGGGTTGGATCGTCCTTGTGAAACGGTACGTCCGTCTCGCCGGTGAGAAGGGCCCTTGCCTCGGGGCGGCATGGAAGGAATACGATCTTTTGGTTCGAAGCCTGGGCGGCAAGGAGGGAGGAGGAAAGGCGGATCTCTCGGCTCGGGCGGAAAGGGTCGTGGCCCGGGCCGAGAGGCTGGAGGACCCGGTCCTCCGGGCCGAGGCGGCCAACCTGGCGGGCGTCCTCTGCACCGATACCTTTCGTTTCGACCGGGCCCGGGCCTTCTACTTCCGCGCCCTTGAGGCGGCCCGCACCTGGGACCTGGCTCTCCTGGAGGCGGCGGTCCTGGTGAATCTCGCCAGGCAGGCCCTGTTCCTCGCGGATTACCGGAAGGCCCTGGAATACCTGGACCGCCTTCCGGGAAGACCGGCCGGAGAGGATCCTTACCTCGGTGCCTTGGCTGAGCACCACAGGGCGGCGGCCCTGGCCGGGCTCGGGAGGACCGGGGAGTGCCTGGAAGCCCTGGAACGATCGAGGGAGCTCTTCCGCCGGGCGGGCCGCCTCGAGAATGCCTTCGATGCCGCCGCCGAAAGGATCCGCCTTCTCTTCCAGGCCGGGAGGCGGCGTTCCGCCGTGGCGGAGGCGGAGAAACTGCTTTCCTCCCCCTTGGCCCGCAAGGAGATGGGCACCCGGGTCGCCGCCGCCTCCCTCTTGGTCTCCCTCCTGGGTTCCACGGGAGGGGCCTGGGAGGAGAGGCTGGCGGAGCTGGCCCGCCGGGCGGGGGAGGCGGGCAAGCTGGAATACAAGTTCGGGTTCCTTCTCTCCCTCCTGCAGGCGGCCAGGAGGAGGAAGGACCTTTCCAGGGCCTCCAGGATCCTCCTGGACGTGGAGGAGACGGCCCGGCGGATCGGAGGGGTCTGGGCCCTCCGCAGGGCCGAGTTGGCCCGGGCCAGGCTGTTGAAGAAGACCGGGGACTTGGAAGCGGCGAAACGGATTTTCGAGGGTCTCGCCCGGCCCGGGAAGAAGGGGGTCCCCGTCTCCATCCGTTCGCCGGCACTTGCGGGCCTGGGCTCCCTGGCCCTCCGGGAGGGGAAGCCGGAGAGGGCGGCCCGGTTCTACCTGGAGGCGGCGGGGCTCGAGGGCGGGGGCAAGGATCCCTTCCGGAGGGCCAACCTCCTGGCCAAGGCGGCGGGCTGTTTCTTTGCCGCCGGAAAGGGCCGGGAAGGAATGAAGTTCGCCTTGGAGGCCCTGGAAATGCTTCCCCGGGCCAGGCGGAGCAAGGGTCGATGGGACCTGGGCCTTCGGGTCCTGGGGCGGAAGGCGCCGGTCTTCGACGATCTCATCGAGGGAATCCTGGAGGGAAAGGCCGGAGATTCCCGGAGGTCCTTCGCCTTCTCCCTGGCGGAGCGGCTCAAGGCGGGAGGGCTCTACGACCGGATCCTGGCACTGGAGAGGAGAAAGAGTTCCGGTCCCAGGCCCTTCCATCTCCTGGCGGCATTGGAAGAGGGCATCCGGATCCGGAAGGAGGCGGGCTCTCCGCGGGAGGCGGTCCTCGCCCTGGAAAGGCGGCGGGCCGAGCTTCTCCGGGTTTACTCTCTCCCCGAACCGGGAGGTGAGGGTCCTCCGGAGCCGGTGGGCCTGGAAGAGCTCCGGCAGGCCCTCCCTCCCTCCATGGTGGTGCTCTTCTTTCATACGGGGAGGAGAGTTTCCGCCCTTTGGGCGGTCCGGCGGGAAGGGATCCGTTTCCGCCTCCTTCCCGGAAGAAGGGAACTCCTGGCCCGTTTGGATGGGTTCCGGAGAGCCGTGTCGTCCCTTCCGGGCTACGGATCCTGGCGGGTCCTTCGGCGGGAGGGCCGGCGGGCGGCCGAGCTCCTTCTCGGGGGGAGCGCCGCCTTCCTGCGAGGGGGGGACACGGCGGTGGTGATCCCCGGACCGGGCCTGGAGGACTTTCCCTTCTCCGCCCTGGTCCGTCCTTCCGGGAAAGGGCCTTCCGGGCCCGAAGGAATCCGTTATCTCGGTCCCGACGAGGGGGTGAGCTTCCTCTTCCTTCCCTCGGCTTCCCTGCTGGTGCATTTTCTCCGGTCCCCCCCCATGGGGAACGGGGGCGGGGCCATCCTGGTGGAGGCCGACCATCCCTCTCCCCTGCCCTGGCTGAGGGCCGAGTTGAAGTCCGTGGAGAAGGCCCTGGAGGGAAGAAAGGTCTTCCTTTTGAAGGGAAGGGATGCTCTCCGCGTCCTGGGAACGGTGGGCCGGAAGGCCGGTATCCTCCACCTCGGAGGCCATGCCTGGATCGGGGAGGACGGGAAGTCTCCTTTTCTCCGTATAGCCGGAGAGGAGATTTCCCCGGCGAGGATCCTGGTCTGGGGGCTGGGCCCGAAGCTGGTGAACCTGGCGGCCTGCCGGACCGCACTGGGCCGGTCCCTTCCCCTGGAGGGCCGGGCCGGCTTCGCCAGGGCCTTTCTGGCCTGCGGCTCCAGGCGGATCCTGGTGTCGGCCTGGGAGGTCCAGGACGAAGGGGCGGCCCGTTTCAATTCCGTCTTCTACCGGAACCTGGGCAGGGGGGCCGGCCGGGCCCTCCTGGAAGCCCGGAGGGCCCTCAGGAGGGATCCGGTCTTCCGGTCCCCCTTCTTTTGGGCTTCTTTCCAGCTCATCGGGGCTCCTTGAGGAGGAGAGGAAAAGAAGGGATTTTTCCTGTTGCCCTCCCCTCCTTCGCCGCCACCAGGGGGTGAAGGCACATCTCTCTTTCGAAAGGAGAAGGAACATGTCTCTTCGCCCACTCTTCCTGCCCTTCCTCCTGGGATCGCTGGCCTCTTCCATTCCCTGCCAGGGCCGGCCTCTCCTCTTCCAGGGGAGCCGGGCCTTTTCCGGTTCCGTACAGGCTCCCGCCAGGGGCTACTTTTCCGCCCCGGACAAGCTGACTCTCGAGATCCGGGCCGGCAAGGCCAGGGCCGGGGCGGCCGCGGCGGTCCTCCTTGGGACGATGCGCGCCTCCCATCCCATCCCGGTCGGTCCGGACAAGTTCGAACTGGATCCCAGGGGGCTTGCGGCGGCCTGGTTGCTCTCCCTGGATTCCCAAGGGAGGGGGCGGATCCAGATCCCCGTTCCGGCGGGCATTCCTTTCTGGAGGGTCCTCCACTTCCAGGGTCTCGTCCTCACCCCGAAAGAGCCTTGGACTTTCAGGCTCACTCGGGCCTTGGAGGCGGCCGCTTTGCCCGGCGTGAAGACATTCTACGTGGATGGAGACACCAATGCCGGAAAGGAGGCGGGAACTCCTTTCGCGCCCTTCCGGAAGATTTCTTCCGCTCTTTCCGCCGCCGCGGCCTCCGGAGGAGGAACGGTCTACGTGGACGGCCTCCAGGGAGGAAAGAACTACCGGGAGGTGCTCTTCATCCGCTCTTCCGGTACGACCCTGGCGGGGCGGGACTGGACTGGCGCGGGCCAGGGCCGGCCCACCGTGGAAGGCCTCATGGACATGACGCCCGACAAGAAGAGGGGGACCCTCAATATCAGGGGAACCGCCTCCTCCTTCCTCTCTGGGATAACCGTGGAAGGCCTTAGGATCCTGCCAAGCGGATACAAGGCGACCTACAGGGGCGCCCGGTGCGTCCGGGCGGACTACGTCAAGGGCCTGGTCTTCCGGGATTGCCGCTTCGAGGGGGTGGGTGCGCCCGGTCTCCAGACGGTCACGGGGATCAACCTGGGCTGGAAGGTCTCGGCCCTGGTGGAGCACTGCACGGTCTCGAAGCTGAGTTGCTCCGGCAAAGCTCCTGGTCCGGGCAACGTCCACGTCATGGGGATCAAGATCGTCCAGGGCGCCGGGGAGATCGTGATCCGGAACACCCGGATCCGGGACCTCTGTTTCCTCCCCGTCCAGGGAGAGGGGTTCCGTGCGGTGGCCGGGATCTGGGACGCCGGCTCGGGGAAACTCGTCGTGGCCAACTGCGTCCTGGGCCCCATGATCCTCCCCGCCACCGGGGGAAGCACCGGCCCGGACACGGACCTCTACGGGATCTGGACCTTCTCCCGGGGGTCGATCCGGAACAACGTCTTCCACCGGTTCGACCTGTCGGCCTACAAGTGCAACGTCAAGCAGGTGGAAGGGGTGCGTTTCTACAAGGGTGGGAGGGGGATGGAGTTCACCAACAACATCTTCGCCGACTTCCGCCTGGGGCCCGTGGTGGGGGTCCATTCTTGTGCCGCCGCAACGGTTTCCAGCGGCACCCAGCAGGTGAGCTACTCTTGCGTCTGGAAGGTTTCCCAGGGTTTCCGTGGAAACGGGTTCCGGTTCGGGCCGGGGATCCTCCTGAACAAGGACCCCCTCCTGGTTCTCCCCGCTTATTCCCTGAAGCAGGGGTCTCCCTGCCTGGGCACGGGGAATCCCCTCTACCAGCCTAGAAACATGGGCGTGTGGGGCGGCCCCTGGGCGGGCTACCCGGGCTGCCGCTGGTGATCCAAGGGGGGTCCCGACCTTTCCTCCGCTTCCTGCGCCGGCGGGACGAGAAGCTTTCGGGCCGTCCCGGCCGGTGCGCGGGAGCGGGGGGTAGTCACCCTTCCGGCGGGAACGCCGGAGGCGGACAGGATTGAACTTGAAGATTCTCCCTGTATTCCTGGAGGACGGTCATGTCTCGTTTTCGATGCTTTCTGGCCTTTTCCCTTCTCTGCCTTACTTTTCCGCCGGCTGTGAAGGCCCAATCGACCCGGCTGGTCCGGGACATCTGTGCAAAGCCCTCCTCTCAGGCACATTCCTTCCCTAGATGGACGGCCTGGTTCCAAGGTTGGTGGTATTTCGCCGCCACGGACGGGACCCACGGCCGGGAGCTCTGGCGTTCCCGCGGAACGGCCGCCTCGACGGAAATCTTCTACGAATTCCAGCCCGGACCTTCGGGGGGGAGCATTTCCAGGCTTACTCCTTGCGGCGCCCTCCTTTTCTTCGTGGGCAAGAAGGCAGGCAGTCCCGAGACCCTCTGGGTGACCGACGGAAGCCGGAAAGGAACACACCAGGTGAAAACATCCGGTAGGCTTCCACTCAGACCCAGGAGGCTTTTCGCCTGGAGAGGGAAACTCTATTTCGCCGCATGTACTTCCCGGGAGGGAGAGGAACTCTGGGTCAGTGACGGGACGTCTGCCGGAACGAAGCTTCTGAAGGACATTCGGCCAGGAGCCGCCGGCTCCGCCCTGGAGGGTTTCACCCCTTTCGGGGGGAGGCTCTTCTTCAAGGCCGACGACGGGATCCACGGCAAGGAACTCTGGAAGACCGATGGGACGACTGCCGGGACGACCCTGTTTTCCGATCTCTTCCCGGGGGCCTCCTCCGGAGTCGGGCGTGGGCGGTTGGTTCCCGCCGGCGGAGTACTCTTCTTTCCAGGTGTGGACAAGAAGCATGGCGAGGAGCTCTGGAAGACCGACGGAACTTCGAATGGAACGGTCCTTGTGAAGGACGTCGTGAAAGGGGTTGGTGGGTGTCGTCCCCTGGAATGCGGAAAGGAGCTCAAGGGGGTCCTGATCTATACCTGCAACGACGGAGTCCACGGCGAGGAGCTTTGGCAAAGCGACGGAACTCCCGGTGGAACCCGGATGATCGAGGAGATCTGTGAAGGGAGGTTCGGGAGTGCTCCACGGGAATTCACCTACCTGGACGAGGGCATCTTCCTTTCGGCGGTCGCAAGAAGGACGGGCCCCCTGAAAGACGTGAGGGAGCTCTGGAGGTTGGTTCCAGGCAGGCACCCCGGTGAATTCGAAGTAAAGAAATGGATGCGGGGGGGAATGGTCCGCTGGATCGCCGGGATCGAGCGGGTTGGGAATCCAACCGGCCCGGGATCCATCGTTTTCACGGCCCAGGATTACAGGAAAGAGACGGGGGTGGAGCTGTGGAAGGCGAACTCGAAGAGTTCCTACTATACACGGCTTCTTGTGGATATCCGGCCGGGGAAGGATTCTTCGTTTCCAAGTGAATACTGTTCCAACGGGAAGGGGACCGTCCTTTTCTCGGCCCTTACCGACTCTGAGGGGATCGAGCCATGGCGGACCGATGGAACCAAGGAGGGAACGTCCCTTGTCGCAGATATATTCACCCCTCCCTTGCCGACATTCGGATCGATACCTTCCCAGCTTGCGGATGTCCATGGGACCCTCTACTTTTCGGCGAACGACGGGATCCACGGCAGGGAGCTCTGGAAGAGCGACGGGACGGAAGCGGGAACGGTCCTGGTCAAGGACATCCGGAAGAACACGAAAACGGGGGTGCAGGGCACCTACATGACCTGCTTCACACCCTTGGGGGGACTCCTCCTCTTTCGGTGCGACGACGGAAAGCACGGAAGGGAGCTCTGGAAGAGCGACGGGACGGAAGCGGGAACGGTCCTGGTCAAAGACATCCGTCCGGGCTCGGATTCCCGGGGGCGGCCTCTCTCCTCGGAGCCTCTGGGGTCGGCGGCGGAATTGGGGGGCATCCTTTTGTTTTCCGCGGCGGGACCCGAAGGGAGGGAGCTCTGGAGGACCGACGGAACCGAGGCGGGCACTTCTCTTGTGAAGGACATTCGTCCCGGGCCGGCGGGTTCGGCGCCGTCCTTCTTGGTACGTGCCGGAAGGAGGGTCTTCTTCTCCTGCAACGACGGGAAAGGTGGTGGAGAGCTTTGGGTGACCGATGGAACGGCCGCGGGAACGAGGATGGTGAAGGACATCCGCCCCGGGCCGGCGGGATCCTCGCCGGCCTGGCTGGTGGAATTGGGCGGAAAGGTGTTTTTCATAGCCGACGACGGCGTCCACGGGGAAGAGATCTGGGTTTCCGACGGAACCGAAAAGGGAACACGGCTCGTGTTGGATGTGAATCCAGGGAAAGCCAAGGGGGCTTGGAATCTCTACCGCGCCGGGGATTTTCTCTACTTCGCCGGGAACGACGGTGTTCACGGAAGGGAGGTCTGGAGGAGCGATGGGTCGTCGAAGGGAACGGTCCTCGTCAAAGACGTGAATCCCGGAGGAGGGTGGTCGGGCCCCGACCTCTTTACTCCTTTGGGAAATATCTGTGTATTCCGGTGTAACGGGGGCGGTGGGAGCGATTTCGAGCTTTGGCGGACCGACGGCACTGCGGAAGGGACTTTCCTCGTGAAAGATATCCGCCCCGGGAAAAAAGGCTCTTTTCCCTGGAACTTCGCCCGGGTGGGCTCCAGGTTCGTCTACTTTTCCGCCGACGACGGGATTCACGGAAGGGAGCTCTGGCGGACCGACGGCACGGCAGCAGGAACCTTCCTGGTGAAGGATGTCCTCCCGGGAGAGGCCTCCTCCTATTGCAGCAAGGTGGCTCTTTGCAGGGGGGTTCTCTTCTTCCGTGCGGCCGACGTTCTGCACGGCCAGGAGCTTTGGCTCTCCGACCCGGGAGCAACGACCCAGACCTTCGGGGAGGGAAGTCTCCTTTCCCGGGGCGAACCCGCCCTGGAAGGGACGGACCCGGTCCTTGGGGGCTGGATGGAGATCCGGGAGAGGTCCTTTCCTTCGGGCTTGCCGGCGATCTACGTCCTTGGGCTTCCCGCGGCGGCTCCTCGACGTCTTTTCCCCGGGTTTCCGGTACACCTGGATCTCTCGAGCCCTTGGATTGGATTTCCTTCTTCTGGGAAGGGATGGATCCGGGTGCCCGTTCCCGCCGATCCACTCCTTGCGGGCCGGCCCCTCCTGCTCCAGGCCTGGCTTTGGGGAGCCGGGCCGGCGGTCTCCCGGGGACTCCTTGTGAAGCCGGGACTGTGAGGGGGGCTCCGGGGGAAGGAGAGGGGGGCCGGATCCACCAGGACCCGGCCCCCCGGAAGAGGTTCGAGGGAATTCTCCTCGGGATCAGTCTTCGATGGTCACTTCGGCCGCGTTGGAGGTGACGATGCCCACCCTGTTGATGAACATGGGCTTGTCCACCGCCAGGGCCTGGTTGATCCAGCTCGCCCCGATCAGGGCGGTGCTGTTGGGGATGTTGAAGGCGAAGACGGCGACGTTGTTCTTGTTCGGATTCACACCCGGGGTGATGGAGAAGGGCATGGTGTAGAGGTAGCACCGGCCCATCCCGAGGGGGGTGAGGTCCATGGGGGGATTGAGCTCCTTCCTTCCGAAGAGGAGGAAGGCCGTCTTCAGGGCGTAGTGCACTTCGATCTTCAGGGTCTGGCCCAGCTTGGGGATATCCCCCTTGAGGGTGAGGAAGCCCGGCGTGGTGATCCCTCCCCTGCCGAAGGTGCGGAACCCGCCTTTGCGGATCAGGAAGTAGTCCAGGCTGTAGTTGTTCTTGGAGCCGCTGAGCGACTGGAAGACCAGGGTGACGGGGGTGTTGGGCTGGGTGACCTTGAAGGTGAGCCCCGGGGTGAGAACCCACTTGTTCAAGGGTTGGTCCGAGGTTCCCCAGGTGACCTTGTACTTGACGCCGTTGACCTTGGTGAAGAGGTCGATGGCCTGGGTCGCCGGGGTCGTGTCCTTCATGGCCCGGACATTGGCCGTGTAGACGCCGGGCTGGAGAAGGATGGGCCTGGTGTTCCAGTGGAACCACCAGAGGCCTGTTCCGCCGCCCTGGTTCTGGACGTGGTCGATCCTGCCGAAGGGAGAGGTCTTCTCCTTCTTGCCCCTGAGAGTATAGGGCATTCCCCAGGTCGTGGAACAGTGGAGGGTCATGCTGTAACAGGCCACGATCTTGTCGTCCCTGACCCTGCCGAGGATCACTGCGTCGAAGTAGAAATTCTGCTTGGTGATCTTGGTGTCGGTGTTCTTCAGGAAGAAGACCACGTTCACCACGGGCTGGTCCACGTAGAAGGTGAGGGGGTCCGTCCATACCCACCTGGGGCTCTTGAGCTTGCCGGTCTTGGGATCCACCGGGATCTGGATCCTCTTTGCCGGGGTTTCGATGGAGTACTTCTTGCCCCCCACGATGGCCTCGCTGGTCAGGGGAGCGACGCCGGTGTTGTCCTTGAACTTCATCACCCTGAAGGTGATCACGTAGGAACCCTTCTTGAGGGAGACGGCCTTGGAAGAGTACTGGAGGGTCGTGGTGGAATTGAGCTGATCCACCTTGGGGAACTCCGAGCCGCTTGCCGTGACGTCGTCGCTCCAGTTGGGAGCGCCGCCGGCGTGGGTCCAGCCTGTGAGGGATTCGTATAGGACGGTCTGGCTCGTTGCCGCCGGCGCCAGAAGTGCGGCGGCGAGAAGGACGTTCTTGAAACGCATAGGTTCCTCCTGTTGTTGAGCAAAGGCTCCCGCGGACAATGAATCTATCGCAGGGGAAAGGGGCCGTTCTCCTGGACTTTCCCCTCGACCGGGGAATAGATGAGCAGAACGGGAGGATATTCTATTCCTTCCTGCGGGAATAGGAAGAGCCTTGGCCGGCGGGGACCGGATCCCGGAACGATACAGCCTTCTACCTGGGCCGGATGCCCAGTTCCTTCCATCGCCGCGCCCGGACTTCTTCCAGGAGGGTCCGGTCGAAGCGCTCTTCCGCCGCCGCCAGGGCCGTTTCCAGGGCGGCGGGACTTCCCCCTTCCAGGACTCGAGGCAGGGGGGATCCCAGGAGGATGCTGTGGACGAGGCGGGCCCGCTCCAGGGCGTGGGCGAAGCGGACCAGGCCCCGGGGCGGGACCGTGAAGAGGAGGACTCCGCCGGGCCTGAGGACCAGGCTCTTTCCTCCGGCGAAGATCCGGAGGAACCCGGCGGGCCTCCCCTCCCTTCCGGCTGGAAGGGGGGATCCTGTGAGGCGGCATTGGAGGCGGGGGCCTTCTCTTCTCACCTCCAGGTCCAACCGCCAGCCCCGGAGGGTGAGACCGGTGACCCGAAATTCCCCCGAACCAGGCGGAAGGCTCGGCGAGAGGGCGAGCCCGGCCTTTCCCGGAGGGCCCGGCTCCAATCCCGCCAGGAGGAGCAGGGTGGTGAAGAGGAATTCCCCGTGGGACCAGGTGAGGAAGCGGGTGGTCCCGACGGGGGTGCCGTCCAGGTGCCATTGCTCCGGAAGTTTCCAGGCGTCCCTTTCGGGGTCGAAGCCCTTCTTGCGGACCACCCCACCCAGGAGGTGGCGCCAGGAGCGGCCCGGTCTGCCCCGGAGCCACTCCACCTGGGCGGCCCAGCAGGCCGTGATGGGCCAGACGGGCCATTGGCCCTTGGGGTAGTAGGGCACCGCCGGGTTTCCGTCGAACCTGGAGATGGATCCGTCGGGCTGGAAGAGGACCCTGTGGATCCAGGCCTGGGTTGCGGCGAAACGGGGGTCGTCCACGGCCACGGCTCCCAGGCCTCCCCCGAAGACCTCCATCCGGGCCAGCATGAACATCCCCGAGTCCACCCGTTCGTCCCTCACGGGGCCGTTCCTGTGGCGGCTCCTCGGGTAGGCCCTGGAGCGGAAGACCTCGCCGGGGGGGCCGGCCAGGGGGATGAAGCGTGAGAGAGTCGGATCGTAGGCGGTCTTCAGCAATGCTTCTTTCAGGGATGCGGCGGCCTCTTCCCACCTGTCGGCCTCGCCGGGCCGGTCCAATGTCCGGGCGATGCAGGCCGCCGCCCGGAGTCCCCCGTAGATCTCGGCGTTGGGCCAGGCCGTCCTGGTGGGAACCTGGCAGATCCACTCCTCGGCCGTCCGGATCATTCCCTCCTCCGCCGTCCTCCGGGCGTAGTAGTCGGCGTATTTCCGGACGTAGGGGTAGACCTCGGAGAGAAAGGCCTTCCCGTTCCGGGCGATCCTGGAGTGGAACCACATGCCCGCGATGCCTATGGCCGGTTGCTGGGCCTCGTTCGCCCCTCCCCAGGAGAAGCCCCCTTCCCGGATCCAGAACCGGAAGAACTCCGCCGCCTCCCTGTGGCGGCCCGCCAGGTCCAGGCCCAGGACGGCGTAGGTCCCGTCCCGGATCCAGGCGTTCTTGTACCAGCCGTCCGACCCGGCTACGATGACCCCCGACCGGAACCTGTTCGCCTCGACGGCGTCCACCGAGGCGTCGAAGAGTGTGTCCAGGTCGGGAAGTCCCGTCCGGATCCGGACCCGGCCGGGGACGGACCATTTCCCTTCGAGAGTTTTCATCCAGGCCTCGGTCCAGGTCATCCCGCGGGAGGGAGGGAGGTCGCCCGGGCCGGCGTGGAGGCATACACGGACCAGCCGGACGCCCCGGACCTGGAGGAGGAATCCCCGGCCCATGGGAATTCCCCGGCCGGCGGGAGAGGTTCCGACGCGGAGGGGGCCGACCTCCCGGGTCTCCAGGGTCCACTCCCCCGGTGAGGGGCCCTGCCTGCAAGGGCCGAAGCCCGCTGCGCCCCGAGGGAGGAGGAGGAACTGGAAGTCCTCCGGTTCGGGGAAGGTGTAGGAAAGGACGACCGGGCCGAAAGGAGCGCCCCTGGGAGCCCGGACTTCCAGGCGGAACCCTCCCGGTGAGACGAGACGCATCCTCCCCGGACGGGTGCCTTTGGTGTCCCAGGCCAAGGCCCGCAGGTCCAGCCACCCCTTTCCTTCCCGGACCCTTGCGAAGGCGCAGACTTTCAGGACCTTGGGGGGTTCGGCTCCGTGGGAGGCGATCCGGGCCGGCGGCCCCGTCCAGATTTCCCGGATTTCTCCTCTTGTGTCGGCCAAGGTCCAAATCGTGGGGCTCGAGACGACTACTTCCGTGAGGGCAGGAGCACCGGAAGGGGTCGCCTGGGGGAAGGCGGGAGGAAGGAAGAAGAGAAAAAGCAGGGTATCGAGACGGGGTGGGGGAAGGGACCGGTTCATTTCGAGCCGTTCTTCCCGGCTTTCTTGGCCCGCTTGGCCTCGGCTTTGAGGCGCTTTTTTTCCAGCTTGGCCTGCTTCTTCAGGAGTTTGGGATCGGCCTGGGGAGGGGGGGACGGAGGCGGAGAGGGGGCCGGATCCCGGGAAAGGGAGGCTTCCTTCGCCTTCCGGGCCTTCCTTCGTGCCAGGAGGGCCTGGGCCAGGGACTTTCCGAACTGGCCGATGAAACCCGCCGCCAGGACGAGGAGGACCCACTTGGCCGCTTCCACTAAGGTGTCCATGGGGAAAAATTGTGTTCTTTCAGCACGTTGAGGACAAGTTTCCCATCCTGCAGGACTTGACCGTGTTAAAGTGGAGTTGGAAAATCCTTCTTCGGCAAACCCCCGCATTCCTCGAAAATCTATTCGAGGGAGAATATGTATTCAATTCCGTTTTTTTCGCTCGTCTTCAAGTCTTTTTTACGGACAGCGTTCAGCCTTTCCTTCCGCATCGTTCTACAACTTCCATAGGAGGAACACACATGCGCGCCAAACGATGGTACCTTTCCCTCGGCCTGGTCCTGGCGGGGACCCTTGCGGCCCAGACGCCGCCTGTCACCCTGCCCAGGAAGGTCGTGAAGCTCAACGGGAATGCCCTCCTGCCCCGGGCTTTCTGGACGGCTTCCCAGGGCAACCTGCAGATCGTCCGCCCCAAGGAAGTCCTTCCCGCTTCCGGCCAGGGGCTCCATGCGACGCCGCTCTTGGCCTACGCCGTCTGGGTGGAGCAATATGGTACGCCCCTCAAGGCCCACGTCATGTTCAGCGTCTCCACCGACGGGGGCTTTACCTGGGGGAAGGCCAAGGAGATCTACACTTCCACCCAGATCCGCAAGGGCTACGACTTCGAGAACATGGTGGCCGGCGCCACGGGCCACCAGGTCTATGTGACCCTCTGCACGGGGACCTGGAACTCCACAGTGGGGAAGGCCTGGCCCAACGACGTCTACGTCATGGCCTCCCCCGACGAGGGGAAGACCTGGCTGGGACCGGTGAAGGTGAACACACTCACCTCCGGAAAGGGCGACGCCGACACGGCCGTGATGGCCTGTTCCGCCGGAAAGGCCCACATCGGCTACAAGTTCGCCCACTTCACTTCGGGGACGACCCAGGGTAACAACGATTACTACTATGCGGGTGTGGAGATCAAGAACGGGAATATCAACATCTTCTCCACCGAGAAGAAGATCAATGCTCCTTCCCTGGCCCCGGGGAAGGTTCCCTACGTCAACTACTGCAACATCTCGGCCGACGGGTCCCTGGTGTCCTGCGTCTGGTCCGACGGAAGAGTGTCGGGAAGCAAGTACGGCAATCTCTACGTGGCGGTCTCCAAGGACGGAGGCATGACCTTCAAGGAGACCCAGTTGACCCACTACGACGCCACCACCCCCCGGACGGACAAGTACTGGGAGTGCACCACCGTGGTCTCCGGCAAGAACATCTACATCGCATACGGTGGCGTCTATACCATCGGCGGCGTCGCGAAGTGGCCCAACAACACGTCTTTCGTCTTCTCGAACGACATGGGCACCACCTTCCAGGGCCCGGTGATCCTGAACCCCAAGGGCAAGGGATTCGATACGGACAGCCCGAAGCTCGCCGCCGACGGGGACCTGGTCTGCGTCACCTGGGTTGACGACAGGGACGGTCCTTCGAACAAGTACAACTCCGCCTTCTGCGCCTGCGACGACCAGGGCGGCAAGGGCTTCCTGACGAAGGTCACGGAGATCCGCCTCGGCACGACCCAGCTCAAGACCGTCAAGTACGACGGAAACATGCAGATCGCCGTGAAAGGGAAGCAGATCGTCATCTCCGGCGAGGAGATGAAGACCTCCGGCGGAGGCGAGGACTGCTACGTGGTCATCAGCGACGACGGCGGCAAGACCTTCCACAAGCTGCGCCACGTCACCAAGATCGGGGGACTCTTCGGCGGAACCAAGGACGTGGACGACCCCAGGGTGACCCTCACGGGCAACGGCGACGTGATCTACTACTGGGCGGACAATCGGTCCGGCGTGAACGACATCTACGTCTCCGGCTTCAAGCTCCCCGAGCTCACCTACCTCGGAGGCGGGCAGGGCTTCAAGATCACCCACTTCACCGCCGCGGAGGAAGGCCAGGCGGCCATCATCCTTGTGACCGAGGCGGGAACGGCTCCGCCCCTCAACCTGGACGGCCTGGGCTACGTGGGCTTTTCCATGAACTTCGCCGTCGGAACCTACACCCCGATCTTCGCCATGTTCACCTCGGCCTACGTGAGCGTGGTGAAGAACGGCGTCGCCCTCTTCCCCAACGCTCCGAACGGCCTGGGGATCTTCCACGCCGCCGCCCTCGGCATCGACGCCAAGACGATGCGGCTCACCTGGTTCACCGACCCTGTCACCTACTGAAAGAAGCGAAGCCGCCCTTCCCCGCCGGGGGAGGGCGGTTTTTCTGGAATTTGAAAAAGGAGACCGTGAGAACATGAGAAAAAAGCACTTGATCCTGGCGTTCTTCCTTCTCGGGGCGGGGGCTGCCTGGGCACAGACTCCCCCGGTGGCCTTCCCCAGGAAGACCGTGAAGCTGAACCAGAGTTCCATCCTCGGGAGGACGGCCTTCGGCGTAACGTCTCAGGGTAACTTGATGATCGCCTGTCCCAAGGAGAAGGCCGCGCCCTCCGCGCCCGGCCTACACGCCACTCCGCTCCTGGCCTACGCCGCCTGGGTGGAGGAATATGGTGGAAAGGAACATATCCTCTTCAGCCGCTCCACCGACGGGGGCTTCACCTGGAGCAAGCCCAAGATGATCTATTCGGCCCAGTTCCGGACCGGGTCCAGTCGTTGGGACTTCGAGAACATCATGGTCGGAGCCACCTTCAACCAGGTCTACATCGGGATCTGCATGGGGACCTGGGACAACACCGCCAAGAAGGCCTGGCCCAACGACGTCTTCGTCATGGCCTCGGCCGACGAGGGGACGACCTGGATCGGGCCCAAGCTGGTGAACACCCAGACCGCCGGCACGGGTTACGACGCGGACCGGATGGTCATGGCCGTTTCCTACGGCACGGCCCACCTGGCCTACAAGGTCGCGAAGATCACCAACGGCTCCCAGGGACTGAACGACATCTACTACACCGCCGTGGGCCTCAGAAACGGGAAGATCACCATCCTCCAGCCCGAGAAACGCCTGAACAACCTGGGCAACCCGGTGGGGACGGCCAACGTGGGCTACGTCACTATCGGCGCCGACGGCCCGCTGGTGGCCGTGGCCTACAACGACGCCCGGGTGGCGGGAAGCAACAGGGGAAACCTCTACATCACCGTCTCCCGCGACATGGGCAGGAACTTCAAGGAGATCCAGCTCACCAACTACACCAAGACCAACCCCCGGACCGATTCCTACTGGGAGCCCGCCTTGGCGGTCACCAAGACCAACGTCTACCTGGCCTACGGCGGCGTGGTCGGCGGGAAGTGGCCCAACAACACCTCCTTCTTCTTCTCCAACGACCTGGGCCAGACCTTCAAGGGCCCCGTTCTCCTCAGCGTGGGCGCCAAGAGTTTCGACGTGGACGGACCCCATATCGCGGCTGACGGAAACGTAGTCTGCGTGGCCTGGGTGGACGACCGGGACGGCCAGGGCAACAAGGCCAACATGCTCTACTGCGCCGTGGACGACAAGGGAGGCAAGGGGTTCCTTACAAAGGTAAACGAGATCCGCCTGGGGAACACCAAACCGGGAGTGGAGCGCCTGGATTCCTCCTTCAACATCGCCGTCCAGGGCAAGCGCATCGTGGTCATGCACGAAGTGGCCAAGGCTTCCGGCGGCGGCGAGGACATCCAGTACAACATCAGCAACGACGCGGGAAAAACCTTCGTCAAGTATGCGGGAACCCATATGGGCGGCGTCTACGGCGGGACCAACGACGTGGACGATCCCCGCGTGGCCATGACCCTGAACGGGGACGTGATCGCCTACTGGGCCGACGACAGGATGAGCGCCAACGACCTCTATGTCTCGGGCCTGAAGCTTCCCGAGCTGACCTACCTGGGCGGAGGAAAGGGCTTCACCATCGGGAACTTCACCGCCGCCGAGGAGGGGAACATCGCCCTGATCCTGGTGACCGAGGCCGGGACGAGCCCTCCCCTGAACCTGGACGGCCTGGGGTATACGGGCTTCTCCATCAACTTCGTGGTGGGCAAATACACGGGGATCTTCGCCGGCTTCACCGGCGCCTACCTCTCGGTGGTGAAGAACGGGAAGGCCCTCTTCCCGGCCGCCCCGAACGGCCTGGGGATCTTCAACGCCGTGGCCCTGGGCATCGATCCCACCTCTCTCAGGTTCACCTGGTTCACCGACCCTGTCGTCTATTGACGGCTGAGAGTCGGTAGACCGGTCTTCGGGCCGGCCCGCCGGGACCTTCCCGGCCCGCCGGAGCCCGAATGGCCGGTGGAAACGGGGCCCAAGTGGCCCCGTTTTTTTTAGGGCCTCTCCTGCCGGATCCGCAGCGGCCCTCTCCCCTGGTTCGGCCCTTGACCGGGGAGCCTCTTTTTCTAAAATGGAAAAAACCTTCCTGTCTTTCCCGCGGGACGCCTCTTCGTCCCCGTTCTTTGGAATCCCCACATCTCCTCAAGGGTGTAAGACCTTGTGTTTTCGCCTGGAGATCCAGGCGGGAAAGGAGCGATCGCCATGAGACGGACCCTTTGGATCTTCCTACTTCCCTTCCTCACAGGCTCCTTCCTCGAGGCCCAGAGCCAGCCAATCGCCTTCCCCAGGAATGTGTTCAAGCTCAACAAGAGTTCCATCCTGGGCAGGCGGTCGGCCGGATCCCGGTACAGCTCGCAGGGAAACCTCCAAGTGGCCTGTCCCGAGGAGACGGCCGGGCCCTCGGCTCCGGGTCTCCATGCGACGCCCTTGTTGGCATATGCATCCTGGGTGGAGAAATACGGCGGCAAGGCCCACGTTCTCTTCAGCCGTTCCACCGACGGCGGTTTCACCTGGAGCCCGGCCAGAGAAATCGTCTCCTACAAGGTTTCCGGGTCATGGGATTTCGAGAACATGGTTCTCGGCGCCACCTTCAACCAGGTCTACGTGGGCATTGCGGCGGGAAAATGGGACCCGACGGCCAGCAAGGCTTGGCCCAACCACGTATACGTCCTGGCTTCCCCGGACGAGGGCAAGACCTGGATCGGGCCTACCCTGGTGAACACAAAGACAGGGGGCAACTATGATGTGGACGATCTCCACATGGTCTGCACCTTCGGGACGGCCCACCTCTTCTACAAGGTGGCGGCCATCGTGAACGGATCTCAGCAACCGAACGACGTATATTATACGTCCGTCGGGATCAAGTCGGGCAAGATCACGACCATCCAGCCCGAGAAGAGGATCAACAATCCGGGAGCTCCGGCCGGTTCGGCAGGGGTCGGCTATGTTTCCGTCGACGCCGAGGGTCCCCTGGTGGCCTGCGCCTACAACGACGCCCGGGTTTCGGGGAGCAACAAGGGAAACCTCTATGTTTCCATTTCCCGGGACATGGGGAGGACCTTCCAGGAAACCAGGCTCACCAATTATTCCTCGTCCGCGCCCAGGAGCGATTCCTATTGGGAGCCCAGCGTGGCCGTCACCAGGACGAACGTCTTCATCGCTTTCGGAGGAACCACGGGGGGTGCCTGGCCCAACAATGCATCCCTCTTCTTTTCAAACGACATGGGCCGGAATTTCAAGGGCCCCGTCCTTCTCAGCGTAGGTGCAAAGGGCTTCGACGTGGACCGGCCCCAAGTCGCCGCCGAGGGGAACCTTGTGTGCGTGGCCTGGGTGGACGACAGGGACGGCAAGGGGAATTCGGCCAACATGCTCTATTGCGCCGTGGACGACAAGGCAGGAAACGGTTTCCTGAAGAAGGTGAACGAGATCCGTCTAGGGAATCCCCAGGCGGCCGTGGAGGGGATCGACTACACCTTCGATCTTCTCGTCCGGGGAAAGCGGATCGTGATCGCCCATGAAGTGAGAAAGGCCTCGGGCGGAGGCGAGGACGTCGAGTACAACGTGAGCGACGACGGGGGAAAGACCTTCGGGAGGTTCCCCGGAACGAGGATTGGGGGCCTTTTCGGCGGAACGAACGACGTGGACGATCCCAGGGTGTACATGACCCTGAACGGGGACGTCATCGTTTACTGGGCCGACGACAGGATGAGCGCCAACGACCTCTATGTCTCGGGCCTGAAGCTTCCCGAGCTGACCTACCTGGGAGGAGGGAAGGGCTTCACCGTTGGCCATCTCACGCCGGTTCTCGAGGGCAACGTGGCCCTGATCCTGGTGACCGAGGCCGGGACGAGCCCTCCCCTGAACCTGGACGGCCTGGGGTATACGGGCTTTTCCATCAACTTCGTGGTAGGTAAATATACGCCCGTCTTCGCCGGTTTCACCGGCGCCTACCTCTCGGTGGTGAAGAACGGGAAGGCCCTCTTCCCGGCCGCCCCGAACGGCCTGGGGATCTTCAACGCCGTGGCCCTGGGCATCGATCCCAGCTCTCTCAGGTTCACCTGGTTCACCGACCCGGTGGTCTACTGAGGCTTGCAGGGCCCGGGGCTCCTTTTCGGCCCCGGGCCCTTTCCTTCCCCTGCGAGGTCCCGGGCCCAGGAATGTGTGAATAAGTATACAGCGGGCCTTTCTCCCCTCCCGGCGGCTTCCTTGACTTCTCCTTGCGGGGGAGGTAACTTTGTATCGTCGTGTTCATCCGGCGGGACCCGGCCGGAAGGCCCGGTCTTCCGCCTCACTCCTGCCCCCGTTCCTTCCTCGGGGCAGAAAAGAAAGGGCCTCTTCATGAGCCCAACCCTCCCGAGGTTCCGCCGCTCCAGCATTCCGGCGGCCGGCCCGGCGGGCCGTCGAAAGGATTCCTCTCCGGCCGAAGCCGCGGAGAGGGCGGACCTCCCGGGAGGAACCGGAAGACGGTTTTTTCCTGGAAAGCGTAAACCAACCCGGCAAGGGCGTACCGTGAAACGGTCCGCTTCGACGGGTCTGTCCGATTTCTTCCCTCGATTCCCGGAGCGCCGGGAATCTCCGTCCTTCAGCTTCCCGCCGGCGCCCTCACCCCGGTTCCGGGAGCCCTGTGAAATCCACCCAAGGAGGTGAAACGATGAGAGCAAGAATCCTTCCGGTCCCGGCCCTCCTGTTCGGGGGCCTCCTCCTTTCGGGGGTGCCCGCCCAGACCCCCAAGATCGCCTTCCCAAGGAAGGCGCTCCACGTGAACCAGAACTCCCTCCTTCCCAGGACGGGTCTCAGGGAGACCGTCGGCAACATCCGTGTGGCCTGCCCGGACGAGAAGGCGGGACCCTCCGCCCCGGGTCTCCACGCAACGCCGCTTTTGGCCTATACGGCCTGGGTCGAGCAGTACGGCGGCAAGGTCTACGTCCGCTTCCGGCGATCCACCGACGGAGGTTTCACCTGGAGCCAGGCCAAGACCATCTTCTCCACCCCGATCGGCGGGGGAGGAGACCTGGAGAACATGGCCCTGGGGGCCACGTACAACCAGGTCTTCCTGGCCATGTGTGTGGGGAAGTGGGACCCCAAGAAGTCCTCGGCCTGGCCGAACGACATCTACGTCCTGGCCTCGCCCGACGAGGGCAAGACCTGGCTCGGTCCCACCCTGGTGAACACCAAGTCGGCGGGAACAGGCTACGACTGCGACACCCTCAGGATGTCCTGCAACCACGGGGCGGCCTACCTGGCCTTCAAGGTGGCCAAGGTGACACCTCCTTCGACCCAGGGCCCCAACGACGTCCACTTCACGTCTGTGGCCATCCGCAACGGCAAGATCACCGTGCTCCAGCCCGAGAAGCGGATCAACAATCTCTCCGCCCCTCCCGGATCGGCGGATGTGCACTTTCTCCGGATCGACGCGGACGGCCCCCTGGTGGCCATGGCCTACGACGACGCCCGGGTGAAGGGGAGCATCAAGGGAAACCTCTACCTCGCCTTCTCGCGGGACATGGGGCGGACCTTCAAGGAGATCCAGATCTCCAAGTACTCCAGCACGCTCCCCAGGAACGACAAATGGTGGGAGCCCGACCTCGCCGTGACGGGAACCAACATCTACCTGGTCTACGGGGACACCTACGGCGGCTCCTGGCCGAACAACGTCTCTTTCGTCTTCTCCAACGACATGGGGCAGACCTTCAAGGGGCCCATCATCATGAACCCGGGAGGCAAGGGGTTCGATTCCGACGTGCCCCACGTGGCCGCCGACGGAAAGGTGGTCTGCGTCACCTGGGTGGACGACCGGGACGGCAAGGGCAACAGCGCCAATATGCTTTTTGCCGCGTGTGATCGGAACGGCGGGCTTGGATTCCTGAAGGGAATCAATGAGATCCGCCTGGGCAACCCGAAACCCGCCGTGGAGTGCATCGACAACACGGAGAACGCCGTCGTCCGGGGGAACCGGATCGTGGTCATGCACGAGGTGAAGCTCGCCACCGGCGGTGGCGAGGACGTGCAGTACAACGTCAGCACCGACGGAGGGAAGACCTTCCACCCCCGGCGGATGGGCACCTGGTTCGGTGCTGTGGCCGGCGGCAACAGCGACGTGGACGATCCCCGCGTGGCCATGACCCTGAACGGGGACGTGATCGCCTACTGGGCCGACGACAGGCTCAGCGTGAACGACCTCTACATCTCGGGCCTGAAGCTCCCCGAACTGACCTACCTGGGGGGAGGGAAGGGCTTCCAGATCGGCTACTTCACTCCGGCCCAGGAGGGGAACATCGCCCTGATCCTGGTGACCGAGGCCGGGACGAGCCCTCCCCTGAACCTGGACGGCCTGGGGTATACGGGCTTCTCCATCAACTTCGTGGTGGGCAAATACACGGGGATCTTCGCCGGTTTCACCGGCGCCTACCTCTCGGTGGTGAAGAACGGGAAGGCCCTCTTCCCGGCCGCCCCGAACGGCCTGGGGATCTTCAACGCCGTGGCCCTGGGCATCGATCCCAACTCTCTCAGGTTCACCTGGTTCACCGATCCTGTCGTCTATTGACGGCGGGATGTGCCGGGGCCGGCCGCGGTTTCGGCGGCCCGCCCCGGCCGGGCTCCGGGGTGGTTCCCTCCGGCGGGACCGGCCGGCTTCTCAGCGGGCCGGTTCCGCCGGCATGTATTTGCGGAACCACTTCAGGGAGGCCGTGAGGTAGTGCACCATGTGGGAGGGCCTGTTGATTCCGTGGCCTTCGCCTGGATAGAGGATCAGCTTGGAGGGGACCTCGCAGAGCTGGAGGAAAGTGAACATCTCCACGCCCTGCATGTAGTGGACGGCCTGGTCCTTCTTCCCGTGGATGAGCAGGGTCGGTGTCTTCACCTCCATCACCCGCGCCACGGGGCTGTCGCGGAACATGCGTAGCATTGCGGCGGGGGATTCCAGGGGATGGTAGTATGCCCTGGGAAGGATGGAGTTGGCCTGGCCCATGGCCGAGGGGAAATTGAAGCCCCCCGCGATGGAGACGGCCGCCTTGAACCTCGTGGTCCTGCTCACGGCCATGTTGGTCATGTATCCGCCGTAGGAATAACCCGTCATCCCGAGCTTCTCCGGGTCGGCGATCCCTTCCGAGACCAGGTAGTCGACCCCGGCCATCAGGTCCTTGAAATCCCCGTGGCCGAAGGACTTGTAGTTGCCCCGCCGGAACCGGAGGCCGTACCCCGTGGACCCCCTGGGATTCACCAGGAGCATCCCGTAGCCGTGGTCGGCCCAGACGTGGTACATGTAACGGTAGGAGTAGGACCTGCCCCAGCGGAAGGCCGGGCCCCCGTGGGCGTGGAAGATCACCGGCACGGGCCGCCCCTTCCTGAAACCTCTGGGAAGGAAGAGGAACCCCTCGATGACGGTCCCGTCGAAACTCTTCCAGTGGACGGTCCTGGCCTGCTGGAAACCGTATTTTTCCACGAGCTTCCGGATTCCCGTGACCCGGACGGCCTTCGGGATTCCGCCGGGAGCGGGAAGGGCGGGAGCGTGGAAGACGTCGGCCGGGTGGGCGAAGTCGCTCCAGAGGAAGGCCACCCTCCGGAAGGCCTTGTCGAAGGTCAGGCCCCGGATCTCTCCTTTCACGGAGGTCACGGCCTCAACGGGACCCGAGCCGTCGGAAGGCACCCTGTAGATGTTGAGATCGGCTCCTTCGGCCCCGGAGAACCAGATCCACTTCCCGTCGGGACTCCAGTGGAGGGGCTCGATGGGGCTGGAGAGCATCCCCGTGGGATTCCCCTTCCAGCCTTCCGTCAAGTTCCGCAACCTCTTGCCCGAGGCGGGATCGTAGATCCAGATGTCCTTGACGGTCAGGTAGACGTCGTACTCCTCCGAGCGGTCCCGGAAACAGGCGAGAAGCCGCCCGTCGGGGCTCCAGGCGGGCCAGGTGTGTTTCACCGGGCCTCCTTCGAGGAGGCGGGTCTTCCCCTCCAGGTCGATGAGGCCCAGGTGGTGGTCCTCGCTCACTCCTTCGCTTCCCAGGGGATCGAAGGTGTAGGCCAGGGCCTTCCCGTCGGGCCGCCAGGCGAAGTGGTAGACGTAGGTGTCCCCGGCCGTGAGCTGGGTCCGCTTGCCCGTGGACAGGTCCAGGACCCAGAGCTGGGGCCAGGTGGTCTTGTCCTCCACCCAGGTCCAGATCTCGGGGTCCTTGCCCCTTCCCCGGATCTTCTTGGATTTCTTCGGCGGTGCCAGGAAGGCGAGCATCTTGCCGTCGGGCGAAAACTTCGCCGCCGAGACGGGGGCGTCGCAGATCTTCCTGGGGTCGGCGCCGTCCAGTTTCGTGAGCCAGAGAGCGGGCTTTCCCGACCTGGTGGAGTAGAAGGCCAGGCCCTTTCCGTCGGGGGTCCACATGGGGCCCCAGGAGAACCCGGGCTCCCTGGTGACCTGGAGGACCTTGCCGGTCTCGAGGTCGGCCAGGAAGACCTGGCGCCGGTAGGTGTCCTTCTTCAAGTCCCGCACGGTCCTGTGGAAGGCCAGGCGCCTCCCTCCGGGGGAGAGGGCCTCTCCCCCCACCATGGGAAGGGAGACGAAGTCCTTCACGGTGAACCGGTCCCGTGCCGTTGCGGCGGAAGGAAGCCAGGCGGTGGAGAAGAGGATGGCCGCAAGGAGAAGAAGGGATCTCTTCATGAGTCGCTCCTTTTCTGGGCCGCGCCTTCCGGGAGGGGCCTCCCCCGGCGCGGCTGGGGGGGAGGGGGTTCGAGTCTGCACCGGCCGGGACAGGATCGCAAAGGCCTGGAGGGGGCCCTCCCTGGAAAGGGGGGCGCCGGGAGGCTAAGTTCCTGGCCTCTCCCCGGCGGAAGGCCGGCGGAAAGGTGGACGAGGAAAGAGGAGATCGATCCAGGACAAGGGAGGGCCCACCATGGCCGAAGGACAAGCCCCCAGGCCGAAGAACTTCATCCGGGAGATCGTGGAGCGGGACCTGGCGGAGGGGAAGCACAAGACCATCGTCACCCGCTTCCCCCCCGAACCCAACGGCTACCTCCACATCGGGCACGCCAAGGCGGTCTGCCTCAACTTCGGGATCGCCCGGGACTACGGCGGCAGGTGTCACCTCAGGTTCGACGACACCAACCCCACCAAGGAGGACGTGGAGTACGAAGAGGCCATCAAGAGGGACGTCCGGTGGCTGGGATTCGACTGGGGGGAGCACCTCTACTACGCCTCGGACTACTACGAGAAGCTCTACCAGTACGCCCTCCGGCTCATCCGGATGGGGAAGGCCTTCGTCTGCGATCTCGGCCCGGAGGAGATCCGCCTCTACAGGGGGACCCTGACGGAACCCGGGAAGGAGAGCCCCTACCGGAACCGCTCCGTCGAGGAGAACCTGGACCTGTTCCAGAGGATGCGGGCCGGCGAGTTCGAGGAGGGTTCCAGGGTCCTCAGGGCGAAGATCGACATGGCCCATCCCAACCTGAACATGCGGGATCCCGTCATCTACCGCATCCGGAAGGTGAGCCACCCGAGGACGGGGGACGAGTGGTGCATCTACCCGATGTACGACTTCGCCCACTGCCTCTCCGATTCCATAGAAGGGATCACCCATTCGCTCTGCACCCTGGAATTCGAGGATCACCGGCCCCTCTACGACTGGTTCCTGGACGTCCTCCAGGTGGAGTGCCACCCCAGGCAGATCGAGTTCGCCCGGCTCGACCTGACCTATACCGTCATGAGCAAGCGAAAGCTCCTTCGCCTCGTGGAGGAGGGCGTGGTCGCCGGGTGGGACGATCCCAGGATGCCCACGCTGTCGGGCCTGAGGCGGCGTGGATATACGCCGGAGGCTATCCGGGACTTCTGCGACCGCATCGGACTCGCCCGGAAGAGGGGCACCGTCTCGGACATCGCCTACCTGGAGCACATCCTCAGGGAGGACCTGAACAAGCGGGCTCCCCGGGCCATGGCGGTCCTCCGTCCCCTCAAGCTGGTCCTGGACGACTACCCCGAAGGGAAGGTGGAGGAGTTCGAGGCGGAGAACAACCCGGAGGATCCCTCGGCGGGGACCCGGAAGGTCCCCTTCTCCCGGGAGATCTACATCGAGCGGGAGGACTTCATGGAGGACCCGCCCAGGAAGTTCTTCCGCCTCGCCCCGGGTAGGGAGGTCCGTCTCAAGCACGCCTACCTGGTGACCTGCAGGGAAGTGGAGAAGGATCCTGCAACGGGAGAGATCCTGGCCGTCCACTGCACCCACGACCCGGACAGCCGGGGTGGGACCCCCAAGGACGGGCGGAGGGTGAAGGGCACCCTTCACTGGGTTTCGGCGCCCCACTCGGTGGAAGCCCAGGTCCGGCTCTACGGGAGGCTCTTCACCAAGGAGAATCCCCTGGACCTGGAAGAGGGAGAGGACTTCATGGACTACCTGGACCCGGAGTCCCTCGTGGTCCTGGAGGGGTGCCGCCTGGAGCCCTCCCTGGCCCAGGTGGAGCCGGGAGCACGCTTCCAGTTCCTGAGGCAGGGCTACTTCTGCGCCGACCCGGACTCCCGGCCCGGCGCCCCTGTCTTCAATCGAACCGTTCCCCTGAAGGACTCCTGGGCCAAGATCCAGAAGAAAGGAGGCTGATAGACCTGGAGGGGAGGGGGGAGGGGTACAAAAAAAATGGCTGGGAGACCGGGACTCGAACCCAGATTCCACGGTCCAGAGCCGTGTGCCCTACCAATTGGACTATCTCCCAGCCCGTCCCCAAGGGCCCGAGGGCCCCCGGGAGCATCGAAAAAATAGGGCAAGAAACTTCAATGTCAAGACCCGGCCCCCTCTCTTTTCGGGGACCCGGGAGAGACGCTCTCCCTGGCGTACCTCCCGGAATCGGGGACAATGGGAAGCCTTCCCCGATCATTCCAGGAGGCTCTTCCCATGACCTTTCTTCGGTCCTCGGCCCTTTGGGCCTTGTGTCTTCTTCCGCCCTCCGCAGGGGCTCTCCAGGCCCAGGACGGCGGTTTGGATCTCCACCGCCTTCCCCTGGGCCACCCGGTCTATAAATACGATCTTCGCCTTCTTGTGAGAGATCGGATCTACTCCGCCCGGGAGGACAGGAACCTCTCCTTCCGGGAGTTCCTGGAGGCCCTGGAGCCCTACAGGGTGATCCTTTTGGGGGAGGACCACGACAACCTGGCCATCCACAGGTTCCAGGCCCGGGTCGTGGAGGCCCTGGCCTCCCGGAAGAGGCCTCTCGTGGTGGGCATGGAGTTCTTCGCCCCCACGGACGACCTCTTCCTGGAGGAATACGTCCGGGGCCGGCGGGGGTTGGTCTCCCTTCTCACCGCCGCCGACTGGCCCGCCAAGGGCGGCTTCAACTACCGTTACTACCAGCCCATCCTGGAGGCGGCCCGGGCCGGAGGGGCCCGCATCGTGGGGCTCAACGTGCCCCGGGATGTGGTCCGGACGGTGGCCCGGAAAGGGGTGGAGGCCTTGACGGCGGAGCAACGCTCCCTTTTCCCTCCTCTTGACCTCTCCCTCACGGAGCACCGCTACTTGATCCGCTGCTTCTTCGGGCGGCCCGCCGTGACGAGCCCGGCCTTCTTCGAGAAGTTCTATGCGGCCCAGGCCATCTGGGATACGGCCATGGCCGCCAACGCCTTGGCCGCCATGGACCGGGCCGGTCCCCGGTCGAAGGTGGTGGTGATCGTGGGAGCGGGACACGTGATGTACGGCCTGGGGATCGGCAGGCGGATCCGGATGCTCAGGCCCGAAGTTCCCGTGGCGGAGGTGGTCCTCCTTCCCGTGGAGGCCCGGAAGGCGCCCAGGGGGATGGGCCACCCCACGGCGGGAAGGGCCAGGGCCTCCAAGGGGAAGAAGAAGGGGTCCGGCAAGGCCGGCACCACCCGGCAGGGGGGGAAGAAGACCTCCTCCAGGCCCCACTCCAAGGGAAAGCCCGGCAAGGCCGGAAAGGGCCCTTCCCCCAAGGGTGCCGAGGCCAAGGCCCGCAGGCCCATGGGGCATCCGGCCATGGGGATGGGGTCCCTCCGGCCGGGCAGGATCGTCTCCCGGTCCCTGGGGACCTTCCTGGTCGGGACGGCGCCGGCGGGAAAGGAATTTCCCCCTCTCCCCATGCGGCTCGGTCTCAGGGGGGGGAAGGTGGTGGTCCTCTCCCTTCCGAGGGGCGGGGCCCTGGAGAAGGCGGGCCTCAGGAGAGGGGACCGGGTTCTTTCCATCGGGGGCCGGCCCTGCCGCTCCCCTGCCGAGGAGATGGTGCGCCTCATGGCCTTGGACTGGGGGGACCTCCTGGAAGTCCGGGCCGCCCGGGGAAAGAAGAAGGTCTTCACCGTGGCGGTGAGGCTCAGGAGACCCGGCGGTGAGGCAGGAAAGACCGGGACGGGAAGGGGGCCCAAGTTCGTCGGTCTCCACCACAGCCTGGAGGTGGAACTGGACCCGGCGACTCACCTGGTGAAATGGCGGGACAGGGTGACCATCCCGGCGGCCCTCCTGGGAAGGCGCCAGGGGAGGATCGTCTTCCATCTCTCTCCTTCCTTCCGGCCCGTCCTGGGGAAGGGGGGCGAAGGAGTAGTGCTTCGGCCCTCGCCGGGGGGGAAGAAGGGCGGGGACTCCTGGGAACTTCTCTTCTCCCCGCCCTTCGGGGGTCCCAGGAAGGTGGAACTGGCCGCTGCGGGGAAGGTCTTCGCTCCCCCCGCTTCCGGGGGGGAGGAATACGCCCGGGGCTTCCAGGTCACCCGGGGGACCCTGGAGGAGAGAGGGGTCTTCCTTTCGGGAGGGACCGGGTGGGTCCCGGCCTTCGAAGGGGGCGGTCTCTTCACCTACGACCTCCTGGTCCGGGCCCCTGCCTCGTGGGAGGTGATCAGCCAGGGCCGGCGGGTGGGCCGGGTGAAGGGGAGGGGGAAGACTGAGACCCGGTTCTCCGCCGGCAAGCCCCAGGAGGAGGTCTACCTCGTAGGCGGCCCCCTCCACGAGTACGACGGCAACGCCGGCCCGGTGGAGACCATGGTCTTTCTCCGCAAGGAAGACCCGGGACTTGCGGGGCGCTACCTGGGGGCCTCGGCCCGCTACCTGGGGATGTATTCCCGTATGCTCGGGCCCTACCCGTGGACCAAGTTCGCCACGGTCGAGAATTTTTGGGAGACCGGTTACGGGATGCCCTCCTTCACGCTCCTCGGCCCTTCGGTCATCCGGTTTCCCTGGATCCTCCACTCCTCGTTCCCCCACGAGATCCTCCACGACTGGTGGGGGAACGGCGTCTATGTGGACTACAGCAAGGGGAATTGGTGCGAGGGCCTGACGGCCTACCTGGCGGACCACCTCCTGCAGGAGCAGAGAGGCGGCGGGCGGGCGTACCGCCGCCGCGTCCTGGAGAAGTACACGAACTTCGCCGCCGGTGAAGGCAGGGATTTTCCTCTTTCGGATTTCCGGGAGCGTCACGATCCGGCCACGGAGGCCGTGGGATACGGCAAGGCCCTCATGGTCTTCCACATGGTCCGGCGCATGCTGGGAGACGGGAAGTTCCTCGAGGCCCTGAGGGCCTTCTACCTTGGGATGCGCTTCAAGAAGGCATCCTGGGAGGACCTCAGGCGGTACTTCGAGGCCGTGGGGGACCTGGACCTCACGCCCTGGTTCGCCCAGTGGATCGGAAAGAGGGGCGCTCCTACCCTCCGGCCCCTCCAGGCCCGGGCGGTCCAGAAAGGGGAGGGCTACGAGCTGACCTTCCGGGTCCGGCAGGAGCAGAAAGGAGAGGCCCGGAGGGTGCGCCTTCCCTATGCGGTCCACCTGGCGGGACGCAAGCGGGCCGTCATCCGCTGGGCCGTCCTGGACGAGAAGGAAGAGACCGTGACCAGCCGGTTCCTCTCCCTTCCCCTCCGGGTGGAGGTGGATCCCCGTTTCGATGTCTTCCGGCGGCTTCTTCCCGAAGAGATCCCTCCCACCATCGGCGCCGTGCTCGGGGCGAGGGAGGCCCTGGTCGTCCCTCCGAGGGGGTATGCGCCGGGCCATGAATCGGGCTACAAGCCCTTCCTGGACCTCCTCGGGAAGGGAGGAAAGGGGAAGGTGGAGATCCTCTCCCCGGGGAAGACCTTCTCGCCGGCCTCGCTCCCGCCGGGAAAGGCCCTTTGGATCCTTGGAAGGGACAATCCCCTCTTCGGCCTTGTGAAGGAGATGCTCCGCCGGGCGGGGGGGCGCTGGGAAGAGGGGAGGGTGGTCTTCTCCAAGGGGGGAAGGAGCCTCTCCCCGGACCGGGAGAGCCTGGCGGCGGCCCTCCCCCTGCCGGGAGCGCCCGGACGGTTCCTGGTCTTCCTCTCTCTCGCCGACCCGTCGGCCGGCGCGGCCCTGGCACGGAAGCTCCCCCACTACGGAAAATACGGTTACCTGGCCTTTCGGGGCGGGGAGGCCGTGAATACGGCCAAGGGCAGGTGGGCATGGAGGAACACCCCCATGGTCCTTCCCGTCCGTTTCGAGGGGAAGGCTCCTGCAGGAAAGGTGGATTCGGTCCTTCCCCCCGAGGTTCCTCTCTGGCCCCTTCGGCGTCCCGGGCCTGGAGGCCGCCATCCCGGCCGGGGCTGAGGGTCTTTTCTCCGCCGGTCCCGGCCGGCAGGCCGGGACTCCCCCCACGAAATCCCGGATCCAGGGTAGAATGAAGTTCTCCTTCTGGGTTGTTTCGGATCTTTCTTCATCGAAGCCGGATCCGCCGGCGAGGAGGATGGCATGAGACCCGGGAACGCTGTATCGATTCCTTTTCTTCTCCCCCTTCTCTTGCCTCTCCAGGCCAGGAGCCAGAGTTCTTTCCGGGTTTGTCCCTCTTATACGGCCCGTTTCGAAGGGCGCGGCGGGGACCGTTACCTGGCGGGCTGGGAGGACATGCACGAGCAGATCCTCTACGACGGCTCTGAGATCGCCCGGGTCCGGGCGGTGATCACGGCCGTGGCCTTCCGTCCCGACTCCGAGAGAGGAAAGGCCTTCCTGGCACGAACGGTCCACAGGAGGATCCTTGCGGCCCATTGCCCCAAGGGGCCCGACGCCCTCTCCGGGACCTTCGCGGCCAACCTTCCTTCGGGGGCGGTGAAGGTCTTCGAATCCTCCCGGGTGGTCTTTCCTCCCTCTCCCATCCTTCCGGGTCCCCGGCCCTTCACGGCGGTCTTTCCCTTCTCGAAACCCTTTCTCTACGAACGCAGGAAGGGAAATCTCCTGCTGGACATCCTGGGGAAGGGAAAACCTTCGGCCTGGTCGGAATGGATCGCAGACGCCCACGCCCAGAGCTACGGAACTTCAGGAATGACTTCGCCCATCGGGCCCGGGTGCAAGGGGAACAAGGGCGAGTGGGTGGACCTCAAAGTCGGGGCCTATTCCCTGAAGCTCGGAGGGTCCCTTTCCCTGTCCTTCCCCACCAACCTTTCCCGGCCCGGAACTCTCCTGGCCTGGATCGGTTCGAGCGAGGAGAGATTCGGCGGAATCCGCCTTCCCCTGGATCTCTCCTTCCTTGGGGCCAATGGCTGCCGCCTCTACGCCTCCATCCAGGTGTGGAAGGGAATCCGGGGATCGGGGGGTGGGTTTCCTTCTTGGCGGATTCCCATCCCGAAGAACCCGGCCCTGGCCTTCGCCCGGCTCCATCTTCAGGCGGCGGCCCTGGTTCCCGGGGCCAACCCGGCGGGCCTCCTCCTCACCCGGGGGGTCCGGGGGCTGGTGTGGCCCGACAGGAGGCCCCCGACTCGGCTGAACTCGGTCTTCGCTTCTTCCAGTTCTGCCGCCCGGGGATCGATCATGCGGACCCCCGTGGGGCCGGTCACCCGTTTCCGGGGAGCCTTTCAATAGAGGATCTGCGGGAGGAGGGGGCCGGCCGGGGAGGTCGGGCGGGGTCGGCCCGCCGGAAGGGGTCGCTCCTTCCGCCGGGGCGAAAAGAGAGCGGGACGCCGGCTTCGTCCGGCGCCCCGCCTTTTCACCGGAACCCGGGGGTTCCCTTCTTGCGGGAGGGAATCAACCTCCGATCCGGACCTCGAACTTCCTCGTCGCCGTTAGGCACCAGGGGCTCGGAGGCATACCCGTCCTGAGGTTGAAGACCATCCACTGGCCGCAGAACTTGAGGCACTTCAGGGCCGGGTTCCGCGGGATGGGGAGCTTGTAGGCCGCCGAGAGGCCGCACTTGAAGGGAGTGGACATGGTGGGCGCCAGGGCGGAGTGGAACCAGGGATCGGGAACGGGATAGAGGTAGATCGGCCCGCAGGGGAAGAGGAGTCTCTGGATCTTGCAGTGGTCGGCGAAATTGAGAAGGATGAATGCGAAGTGCTTGTACTTCCGCGGGTTGGGGCCCTTCGCCAGGGTGAGGCGGAAATTGAGGTTCCCCACGACGGGAGCGCCTCCTGCATACCCGGGGACGGGATCACACTTCTGGCATTCCACGTTCGGGCAGGGCGAGGACGCCCAGGAGGGTTTCAGGGAGACGTCGAACCGGGGGGGGCACTCCATCGCCTTCAGGCCGAGGCCGTAGTAACGCTTGACCGGCGACGAGGGGCAGCAGGAGACGGCCTTGAAAGCGCACTTTCCGTCCCACTTGACCACGTGGGTCCATCCCTTGGTGTCGGAGACGAAGAGGGTGTTCGTCCCCGGATCGAAGGCGAGACCCGTGGCCGGGGCGGGGACGCCCTTGGGGCACTTGGGAAGTTGCCACTTGCAGAAGGGGTTGCAGGGCGAGGAGGCCTTGGAGACGTAGACGACCGTAACCGGAACGGTCAGGGGGTTGAAGCTCGAGGTGACGATGAAGAGGTAGTCATGGACTTTGTCGTAGGCCAGGCCCGTGACGTACCACTTGTAGGGAAGCCGGAACCTGCAGGCCGCGGCCTGGGTGATCTTGCAGGGCCCCGAGACCCGGTAGGTCCGGATGGTGTTGTTGGAGTCGCTGATGTAGAGGATCCGCTTGGCAGAATTCATGGCCATTCCGGTGATGTAGTTCTTGATGGGCCACATCTTGAGGCAGAGGACCTGGCACTTGCACTTGCAGGGGTTGATGCAGGCGGAGGGCCGGACCACGCCGTAAGCGGACCCGTTGCTGACCCAGGCGGCGTTGAGGGTGTCGTCCCAGGTCGTGGCGCCGGCCCAGAGGGCCGGGTTCGGCTTGAGGAGGGTCATGCACCAGGTGGGCTTGGCGCAGACCTTCTGGGTCGCCAGGCCGAGGTAGGGGCTGGGGCAGGATGTTTCGCCCAGCCCGACCAGGGTGGTTTGGGCCGTCGAGCCTCCCGCGAGGAGAGCTCCGGCCAAGGCGAGGGAAAGCAGGTTTCTCATGGCGTTCCTCCTTCTAGGGTCGGTGGATACGGCCCGCCCCGGAGGGAAAGGCTCCGGGCGGACTCGTCCCGGTCAGGGAACGTGGGGAAGAGATGCAGTAGATGGACGTTCCCCGGCCCCGGCCGGTTCCCTGAACTTCTTTTCCTGGATGGCCTTCAGGTGGGGAGGCGGCATGTCCAGGCCAGGAAGGGCCTGGGCGGGCTGTTCTTGAAGAGATTGTTGAATTCCACCCGCAGCAGGTGCCTTCCCGGTTTCCATCCCCCCTGGGGAGGGGGAAGGACCAGGATCCCCGTCTTGGGGTCGAAACTCCACTTCTCCAGCCTTTTTCCGTCCAGGAAGGGTTGGATGGAGGAGACCAGGAGGAGGGGGCGCTTCAGGGCCCAGGATTTCCTCTTTTCCAGGCCCGAGAAGAGCCTGACCCGGAGGGGCTCCGAGGGTGCCAGGGGCCCCGGAACCTGGAGCCGGGCGGCGGGAAGCCCCCCGGCGGCCCACCGGGCCAGGCCCAGGAAGATCCCCCAGGCCTCGCGCCGGTTGTATTCGGGGTCCTTGAGGCGGGCCTCCTCGGCCGGGTTGGTGAAGAAGGAGGATTCGCACAGGACGGCCGGAATCTTCCCTCCGATGTGGCGGAGCACTCCGAACCCGGCCCCGGGATACATGAGGTAATCCGAGTGGAGAGGCACCTCGGCGATCTGGGAAAGGCGCAATTCGTGGGTGATTCCCCAGTAGAGGCACCGGGCCACGTCCAGGCTGGCGGGGGAGAAGTCCGGATCGCCGTGATACCAGATCGTCGTATAGTTCACCTTCGGCTTGGAGGAGATGGCGTTGTGGTGGAGGGAGAGGAAGAGATCGGCCCCGGCCTCCAGGGCGATCCTGGACCTGTCGGCCAGGGAGACGGCCTGGTCGCCGTGCCTGGTCAGGACCACCTTCGCCCCGGCCCGCTCCAGGAATTCTTGGAGGAAGAGGGCGACCCGCCAGTTCATCACCGCCTCCCGGAAACCCGTGGGGCCCCGCTTGTAGCCCTTCCAGTCGGCGTGGCCCCCGTGGCCCGGATCCAGGCAGACCGTAAGGCCCTTCAGGAATCGGGCGTAGGGTGGAGGGTCGAAGGCCCGGGGAGGCAGGTCTTCCCACCGGGTGGGACCCGGGGCCTTGCAGGCCGCCGGGACCAGGACGAGGAGGAGGGGGAGGAATCTTCGGCTCATGGACGAGGTTAGGGAACGGAGTTTGCAGGTTCGCCCGGGAAAGAGGGGCGGGAAACCCGGAAAAAGCCTTGAAACAGGAATTTTTTCGCTCAAGGTGTCTTACTTTTCGCTGGGACGGCTGGCTTTTCGTGGCCGAAGCCAGCCGGACTTCGTGTTTCCATCAGGTTCTTTTCAGGAGATTCTTTCCGATGAAGAAGCCCCTCTGGACTCTCTGGGCGACTGTCGCCCTCCTCTTCCTCCTTCCCTTCTCTTCCGCCGCCGCCCAGGAGAAGCCCGGGGCGGGGAAGACCTCCGTCACGGTGAACCCCCAGGTTTCCCTGGACGACCTGGAGAATCAACTCCTTCCCTTGACCAAGGAGGACCTGGAGAAGGAGGTGAAGGCCTGGGTGGACCTTTTCAAGGCGAAGGCCGCGGCCTACGCCGAGCTGAAGAACAAGATCCGCAAGGCCCAGGCCGAGGCCAAGGCGCCCCTCCAGAAGCAGGAGGAGCAGTTACGTAAAGAGTGTATCTCCCTCCTGGACCGGGTGGAGGCGGCCGTGGCCGCCCTGGAGGCCAAGGCGGGGAAGGACGCCGTGAAGGACCTCCACGCCTACGTGGACACCGTATCGAGGGGGCTGGGGCTCGTGGAGAATCCCGTCACGAGCGTGTCCAACACCTGGACCAAGATCCTGGCCTGGGTCAAGTCCCCGGAGAAGGGCCTCAAATACGCTACGAGTATCGTTGTCTTCCTGCTCCTCCTGCTCGCCTTCCGCATCCTGGCGGCCGTCCTGGCCAAGATCACCGACAGGACCGTGAGGGCCTTCAAGACGAGTTCCGATCTTCTGCGGGACTTCTTCGTCAACACCGTCCGGAGGGTCACCATCCTCATCGGTATCGTCGTGGCCCTCTCTGTGCTGGGCATCAATATCGGCCCCCTGGTGGCCGCCATAGGCGCCGTCGGCTTCGTCGTAGGTTTCGCTCTCCAGGGCACGCTCAGCAACTTTGCGAGCGGGATCATGATCCTGCTGTATAGGCCCTACGACATCGGGGACTTCGTGAACGTGGCGGGCGTCTCCGGGACGGTCTCCGCCATGAGCCTGGTCTCCACGACCATCAAGACCCCGGACAACCAGACCATCATCGTCCCCAACAACTCCATCTGGGGCGGGGTGATCACCAACATCACGGGCAACGACACCCGCCGGGTGGACATGACCTTCGGCATCGACTACAGCGACGACATCCCCAAGGCCCAGAAGGTCCTGGAGGACATCCTTGCCAAGCATCCCAAGGTCCTGAAGGACCCGGCTCCTGTGGTGAAACTCCACGAACTGGCCGATTCCTCGGTGAACTTCGTGGTCCGGCCCTGGGTCAAGACGTCGGACTACTGGGACGTCTACTGGGACGTGACCCGGGCCGTCAAGGAGCGGTTCGACGCCGAGGGGATCTCCATTCCTTTCCCCCAGCAGGACATCCATCTCCACAAGGCGGACTGAGACACTCCTCCCCCTGCGGGACCGCCTGGGGGCCGGGGGAAGGGTTGACTTTCCCCCCGGCCCCCTTTTGCATAGGGAGACCCTGGCGTGAAATCCGGCCCCCGGTCCAACCCGAGATCTCCCAAGGTGACCATGTATCCACGCTACGCTCCGGCGGCGGCTCTCCTTCTGCTCGCAGGGTTCACCCCCTCTCCGGCCCAGCGTCCAGGCCAACCCCGGGAAAAGGCGGTTTTCACGTGGAAACTCGGGCCCGAGGACTTCGCCTGGTTTCGGGTGGACAGGAAGCAGAACGGCAGGGTGACCATAAAGAACGACCGGACCACGGGGAGGTTTCCCAGGAGGGTGGGAACCCACGGCGTCTTCGGGTGGGAGGTCACGGGGGACCCGGGATATTTCCAGACCTGGGAACTCTCCCTGGTGCCCTTCTCCGTGGGAACCAGCCTGAGGGACCTGGACCGTGTGAAGGTGGGGGAGAAGAGGGTTCGCTTCGTTTACGGAAACCTGGTGAACTACGGCCTGGTGGAGCTGAGGGGCAAGTGGAAGACCCTGTCCGTGGAGGACGGCAAGGCCGTCCAGGAGGGAACCTTCAAGTTCTACCAGCCCGACAGGCCCGTGCGGCTGGGCAGGAGGATTTTTCCCAAGAAGGGCGGCCGGGGGTCCCTGGCGGGGATGAAGCTGACCGTCCGGCGGACCTTCGACGCCCGGCGGGGGGTGATCGAGAAGATCCACGCCGTCCTGGAGGGATCCCTCTCGGGAGGGCAGCGGGGATGGCAGGGCCCGGAGCGGGCCTACAAGGTGGAAGATACCTATACCTTCCGGAAGATTTTCCCCCATCGTTACCAGGGTTTCGAGAAGGACGTGATCGACGCCATACGGGGCGGCGTCAGGGAGATCCGGGGGGACATGAAGCGCCGCGGGCGCTTCCACCGGGTGAACCCCCGGAACAAGAGGGACTACGAGCCGGGTTACGTGGCCCTGGCCTTGCTCACCCTGGTCAAGGCTGAGGTGAACCGCCGGGACCCCCTGGTCTTGAAGTGCCTGAACTACCTGCGGAAGAACCCCGTCCTGAACACCTACTCCCTGGGGATCGCTCTCATGGCCTTCGAGGCCTATTACGCCCCTCCGGGGGAGCGGGACGACCTGATCGCGGGGAGGATCTCCAAGCCCTACCTGCGGCACGTTCCCCCGGCGGACCTCAAGATCATGGAACGCTGGACCAGGCGCCTGGAGAACTACGTCGATCCCAGGGTGGACAAGGGCTACATCGCCCGGTGGCGGTACGTGGGGGAGCGGAGCTACGACAACTCCAACTCCCAGTACGCCGTCCTGGGCCTCCACTCCGCGACCCTTTGCGGGATCAAGGTCCCCCTCAATTATTTCCGGGGCGCCGCGGCCCACTACATAAAGGACCAGGAGAAGTCCGGGCCCTACTGGCCCATGCCGGCCATCATCCACTACACCGACCTGCCCCGCCTGAAGAAGGAGGGCAAGAGCTACGGCTTCCGGAGCACCGCCAAGACCCAGGCCCGGGGTTTCCCCTATTTGGGGAACAGTGGTGTGGCCGGAAGCATGACCACGGCGGGCCTGGCCACCCTGACCATCGCCCGCTCGGAGAGCCACATGGGGAGGGTGGGCATCAGGGGAATGCGGTCGGCCCTCAACTCGGGATATACCTGGCTCTACATGAATTTCACCGTAAGGGAGAACCCCGGCCGGGGGTTCCGCTGGCACTACTACTACCTCTACGGCCTGGAACGGGCCATGGAACTGGCAGGGATCGCCAGGCTCGGGCCCCGGGATTGGTACTGGGAGGGGGCCATCCAGCTCCTCTGCGACCGGGCCAGGAGGCGCGGCGGCTGGGAGGGGATCACCGACACCTGTTTCGCCGTGCTCTTCCTGAAGAAGGCCCAGCTCCCGGTGGTCACGGGAAGGTCCGCCCGGCGGCGGGGCAAGAGGAGGTAGTGCCCGGGCTCTCCCGCGCCCTTCCCGGCGGCCGGGCCCCCTCTACCTTACGCGGATCTTGACGTCCTTCTTCGTTTCGTTTCCCGCGTAGTCCCGGGCCACTACGGTGAGGACCCGCCATCCCCGGTCCTTCTTCTCCAGGTAGATGTCCCCGATGTAGGGGGGGGAGTAATCCCTGTCCCCTCTTCTCTTGCCGTCGATGCGCCACTCGAGATACTGGATCCCCAGGTCGTCCGAGGCCTTGGCCCGGACGTGGACCACCCTGTGGACCGGGCCCGGCCTGGGGGAGAGGACCTCCAGGCGGGGAGGGGTCTTGTCCTCCAGGTCGAAGTTCCGGTCCCAGGCGTGGCCGGAGTGGAGGAAGACCTTCCGCTCCGGGGGACTCCATTTGCGGTTTTTCAAAACGGGTCTCACCAGGTAGGAGCCCGGGGCGAGGCGGGAGAAGACGTAGACGCCGGCCTTGTTCGTCCGGGCCGTGCGCTTCCTTCCCTTGGCGTCCAGGATCTCCACCTTGACTCCCGGGATGCCGTGCCAGCGGACCTGGACCCGGCCGGAGAGGAAGAATTTCCCCGGCCGCTTGTCGGGGTTGTAGGGCCAGACGCAGACCGGGTCGGGAGGCTCCCCTCCCTTCCCTGAGAGGCTCACCGAGACGCGGGGATCGCCTCTCCTCCCCCGGGAGAGGGCCAGGCCGAGCCAGTGGACTCCGGGGGTGAGGAGGACCTTCTTCTCGATCGCCCGGCTCTGGAATTCGTGCTCCGAAAAGGCTTCCGCCAGCTTCCTCCCGTCCAGGTAGAGGGCTCCCTTCAGGTCCGAGAGGCCCACCTGGACCTTGAGGGTGGTGCGTTCCGCCACGGAGAGTGGGGCGGCGAGCCAGGCGGCGGTGTTGCTGGAGAGCCAATTCAGCAGGTAGGGCTCCTTCTCGGCCACCCGGGGTACCCAGATCTTCCCGTCCTGGAGGGCTCCCGGCTCGGGGAAGGCCTTGGGAGGCGATGGAGGTTCGGGCAGGGCGCCCCTCCTGGGCCTGAAGGGACCCAGGCCGAGCCAACGGCGGATCCCTCCCGCCAGGAGTTTCACCTCGGCCGTGCCCACTTCCTTGCTGCCGGCCTGGACCACCACCTTCACGGCCCCTTCTTTCCAGGGGCAGGGAAGGTACACGGCCTTCTTCCCCTGATCCGCCTCTTGCAGGGCCGTCATGAGGAATTCCCCGTCCTCCAGGAAGACCTGGAGGGGAGGCGACGGGGCGGGGGTCTGGTTTCCGAAGGGGTCCCTCCCCAGGAGGGTCACCGCCAGGGCGTGGCCTGCGGGCCACTCCTTGGGGGCCTGGACCTCCACCTCGGCGAATGGACCGGGGAGGACCTGGAAGGAGGCCTCGGTCCGAAGGCCGCTCTCGGGATCCTCCAGGCCGACCACGGCCGTTCCCGCCCGTCGGAAGACCGCTTCGAACTTCCCCTCCCCCTGCTCGAGGAGCACCGTGGAGGGACAATCCGCTCCCTTGGAATCGGTGCGGATCCGAAGGGCGCCGGTGAAACCCCGGTCGATCTCCCCATCTTTTCCGGCCGCGGTCATGGCCCGGGCCGTGAAGAGGGCCTTCTCTCCAGCCTGGACCCGGGCCGGGGCTTCCAGGGTCAGGGCGGCGGCGGTGGTCCTGAAGGTGGTCCGGAAGGGCGCGGAGAGACCCTTGCCCGAAGCGTCCCGGAGCTTGGACGTCACCTCCACGGTGTATTCGGTGGAGGAGGTCAAGGGACGGATGGGCACGACCCGGAGGACCCGGGGAACCTTGCCCTGGAGGACGTCGCAGGGTACGGCCTTGCCCTGGGGGTCCAGGACCCGGAGGGCCCGGGGATCGACGGGCCAGGCGGGGGGCCGGGAGAATTCCAGGCGGAAGGCGTCCAGCGGGCCGGCCACCTTCTTGTCCCCTTCCAGCCCCGCCGAGAGCACCCGGAAGGATGGATTGTATACCGGGATTTCCACCTCCACCGAGGAGATGGCTCCCGTGGGATCGGAGGAGACCGCCACGACCCGCACCCTGACGGGTCCGTCGGGAAGGGAGAGGGTGTCCCAGACCAGGGGGGCCCCGGCGGTTGTCCGGACGGCCAGGACGCCGTCCACGTAGAGTTCGTAGACGGCCACCTTCTTTCCGGTCACGGGGAATTCCACCTTTCCTCCCACGGGCCCGGGAAGGAGCTTGTCCAGGCCGGCCTGGAAGACCGGGGGGGCCGCGTAGGGGGCGCAGAGGGGATCGGCGAAGAGGACGTTCTGCCAGAAGAAGGTGGGTATGCACTGGAAGAAGGCCTCGGCCACGTTGAATCCCTTGGCGTAGAGAAGGGGGACCCGGGAGTCGGGAAAGGCCGCGTTGAAGGGTTCGGCCACGGCGCCGTGGACGGCCGTGGCTCCGGCCTCGATCATCCAGGTGACCGGGACTTGCCGGGGTTTGCCCTTTGGGTCGAAGTTCTCCGGGACGGCTCCGAAGGATTCGAGCATGTCCACGATGGCGCCCGGGCGGAACTTGACCGACCGGATCGCCTCCCTGGTGAGGCCGCTGTAGCTCCCGCCGGAGAACCAGCTCATGAGGGGGGGGAGCTTCTTCAGGACGGCCGTTCCCGGGCCTGCGTGCCGGGCCTGGAAGCCGTTGCCCTCCAGGACGGAGACGGCCTGGTCGTACTGAGGATTGCGCACATTGGCATTCCCTCGGGCGTCCTGGAAGAGGAAGAGCCCCTTGGGCGGCGGGTTGCCCTCGGCCTGGAGGGCGTGGTCCACCAGGGAGTTCGCGTCTTCCACGGTGAAGCCGGCCAGCATGGTGGAGAGGTAGATGTGCACCTTCTCCTCCCGCAGGGCGAGGCGGTGGCTGAAGGCCCGGTGGACGCCGAAGTAGGGGTTGGGCATCCCCATTTTCCCCCTGGGAAGGGCGCCGGGCCTGAGGTCCAACGCCTGGAGAGCGGCCGTGAGGGAGACGTAGCGCATGCCCCAGGGGGCGTGGGTGAGCCTGAGAGGAAAGCCCATGGTGGCGACCAGGTAGTCCACTTGGTTCTTCAGGCCCGACCTTTCCAGGTAGTCCAGGACGGGTCTCCGGATCAGGCGATCGTAATCCCAATAGGGCATCTCCAGGCCGGGCCGGAAGGAGAGGTGGAGAACGTTCTTGGGAGGGAGGCCCCGGGCCCGGGCGTAGTGTTCCCCCACCTTCTTCGAGGCGTCGGAACGGTCGTTCACCAGGAGGAGGACGTTCCAGGGGCCTCCTCCGGCCCGAAGGAGGGGGGCAGGGAGAAGGAAGGGGAGGAACAAGAGGAGAATCCGGAAGAGAGGGAGCCTCACTTGCCGCCGTCCTTTCTTTTCCTTTCGGTTCCAAGGAGCACCCAGGGTCTCCGGGGCAGGTCCAGGAGCCAGTCCTTGGCCCAGGCGAAGCGGGGGTTCGAGGCAAGGAAGTCCCGGGCGTGGAAGTCCATTCCGCAAGGGTGGCCCCAGCGTCCCCAGGCCCGGAGCCCGCGGGCCAGGACGCTGTCCGTCACGAGGCCGTCCAGGGCGCCGAAGGGAGCCCCGTGCTTTCCAAGGTCGTAGTGGCCGCAAAGGGTCCGGGAAGAGGGGTGGTACCGCTTCTCGTAGGCGTCGTAGTGGTCCGAGAGGAAGAGCTTGCCCGCCTCCACGGTGATCCGGCCCTTCCAGAGGGAGGCCAGCTCCTTCCAGCGGGCCATCCTGGCCCGGTTGCTGGACCGGGGGCCGCCCCGGTCGCGGGTCTCCTCCCGGAGGAGGTCCGGGTCCAGGGCCAGGTTGGAGGAGCCCAGGAAGCCGTCCTTCGTGCGGGTGAGGGGATGGTGCCGGAATCCCAGCTCCAGGCGGGCGATCTCCCCGGTCCGGATGTTTCCCACCAGCCAGATGTTGGCGTAGCCCCCGTTGTTGGCTTCCACCATGGTGCGGGCGAAGCCGTCGATGGATCGGGCGAACTGGACGGCCAGCCGGATCCTCACGAACTCGGGAAGCAGGAGTTCCCGGAACTCCCCGCGGTAGCGCGAAATCGTCGTCTCCGTCACGATCAACCCGGCGGAGCTGATGTAGAAGTCGGTGTTGGAGTGGACGCCTCCCGGGAAGGTCTGCATGAGGAAGGCGTTTCCCCTTTCGGGGACCACGAGAAGGATTACGTTGCAATGGTTTGGAAGGGTCATGAGGGACCAGGTGTTGTGGCCCGCCACGATCCTCCCGTCGGAAGTCCATGACCCTGTGGCCATGAAAGCGCTGCATCCCCCGTGGCGGCGGAGCTTGGGTCCCTTGAGTTTCCGCCGCCTCCTCCACTGGGGAAACCAGTCGTCCACGAGTTCGATCCAGCCGTTCCAGAGGAGGACGTCGCCGAAGTCCACCCGGACTCCCCGCTCCCGGGCGCCCTTCACGATGCCTTCCATTTCCTTCCTGATGCCGGCGGGGAGGCGGGGGCCCTGTATGCGGAGAGCGGCTTTCTTGAAGAAGTCCCAGCCCTTCTCGGTCTCCAGGCGGACCTGGACCTTCATCCCCTCGATCTGGCGGGCCATGTAGGGCCCCAGGGCCCGGCCTTGCTGGAGGCCCCTTTCGAAGGGCCTTCCCCGGACTTGGAGGAGGATCCATCCCCCCCGTTCGACGGGCCGGCCCGGGGGGGGGAATCCCGAGAGGGCGGGAACCCCCTGGGAGGCCAGAGGGACGGGGGCGGCCGAAAAGAAGAGGAGGATCGTGGTGAGAAAGGGGCGCATCTCTTTCCCTTGTGGAACGGGTAGGTCCCCGATTCTACCCTTGAATCCCCCCCCTTGCTTCCATGGAGGTGCGCCGTGAGACATTCTTCTCCCCTTCTTCTCCTGGGTTGGCTCCTGGTCCTTTCCTCCCCCTCCCTTGCTGCAGGCACCCATCCCGGCCAGGTGGTGGGCTCCTTCCCCGTCCCTGCGGCGGGCCCGACAGGCCTGGTCGTGGGGAAGACCTCATTCTGGGTCCTGGACAGGGTGGAGAGGAAGATCTTCCAGGTGGACCTGGAGACCGGGAAGGTCCTGGCCTCCCTGGAGGCACCCTGCCTCCAGCCCTTCGGCCTGGCCCGGGACGAGGAGGGCCGCCTTTGGGTGGGATCGGACTTTCCCGAGAGTTCGGACGACCACATCTACAGGCTGGATCCCTCCACGGGAGTCGTGGACAGGGTGATTCCCTCCCCCGTGGACGGCCTGAGGTCCCTGGCCTGGGACGGGAAGGCCCTCTGGGTGGGCACCCGCAGGAAGACCCTGGTCGAGGTGGACCCTGTGGACGGCTCGGTCCTGAAGACCTCCCCGCCTCCTTCCAACTCGGTCTCGGCCCTCACCTTCGACGGCACCCGGCTCTGGTCGGGAGACAGGAGATCCGATTCGATCTACCTGGTCGATCGGGCATCGGGGGAAGTGATCTTCTCCTTTCCCGCCCCGGGGCCCCGGGTTTCGGGCCTCTCCTTTCGGGAGGGCATCCTCTACGTCCTGGACTACCAGGATCGCCGGGTCTACCAGGTCCGGACCCGGGGCGAGCGGGCCTGGTGGACCTGGGGGGGAAGGCGGGTGCACCTGTGCTACCGGGTGGTCCAGCACAACCGGGGGGACCGGCCGGCGGAGCTCCTGACCACCTGGATCGCCCTTCCCCGGGAAGATCCCCGCCAGAAGATCCTCTCCCCCATCCGGTGGACTCCCGCCCCGGCCGGGTTCGACCGGGACGAGTGGGGTAACCGGTTCGCCCGCTTCGAGTTCGCCCGGGTGGCCCCGGGGAAGAGCGTGGAGGCCCGGATGGACGTGGACCTGGAGTTGCGCAACTTGAGGAGGTGCATCTATCCAGAGCAGGTGGAAGGCCTGGAGCAGATCCCCCAAGAAGTGAAGGACAAGTACCTGGCCGACGGGACCAAGTTCCAGCTTGGCGACCCTTTCCTGAAGAAACTCGCCGGGGAGGCGGCCGGCGGGGAGAAGAACCCCTGGTGGATCGCCAGGAAGCTCGCCCGTGCCGTGGGGGAGAGGACCAGCTACGAGCTTTCGGGGGGATGGGAGCCGGCCCCCGTCGTCTTGAAGAGGGGGTCCGGATCCTGTTCCGAGTATACCTTCGCTTTCATCGCCCTCTGCCGCGAGGCCGGCCTGCCCGCACGGTTCGCCGGCTCCGTCGTTGTCCGCGGCGAGGACGGTTCCTTCGACGACGTGTTCCACCGGTGGGCCCAGGTCTACCTTCCGCCCTTCGGCTGGGTGGACTGGGACGTCCAGGCGGCGGACTCCCCGGTTGCGGGCAGGTTCGCCGAGAGCCTCTGCGTCAGGGGCGACCGCTACCTGGTGACCACCCTGGGCGGGGGCCTGAGCCGGGTCCTCAAGTGGGAGTACAACTCCCAGACCGCTTCCAGAACGGCGGGCCGCTCCGACATCGTTGTGGAGAAATACGGCGAATGGTCCCCCCTGAAGGAGTGATTCCCTCCTCTCCGCACGGGGCGGAAAGGAGGGCGTCCTCCTAGAGGACCTTGACGAAGGTCAGGGCCTCGTCGTCCAGGCGGTGGAGTCCGTCGGGGGTGAGGAACCACCAGAGGTCGCCCTTGGCGGACTTTCTCATGTCGCAGGGGGAGATGGCGACAACCCCTCTCCCATCCTTCGGGGAGAAACGGATCCACTGGAAGTTTACGTTTCCGTGGTAGAAGGAACAGGAGACCCGGCCCGGGACGGCGGGGTCCAGTACCTGGACGTAGGTTCGGGGCCAGGATTGGTCCTTCACGTAACCCGAGGCCAGGGCGGTCATGGGGCGGAGCCGCTCCACGGCGGGATGGCTGGAGTAGAGGTGGGTCATCCGGCCGTTCCTGTAGGTGAAGAGAAGGCCCTGGGTAGTTCCGTAGAGCAGGTAACCGTGCCGCTGGGGTGCGGGGAAGAGGAGGTTGAGGTAGCCCAGGTCGGGCCTGGCGCACTGGAGGGAGAAGCGGCGTCCCCCGTCACCGGAGAAGTAGTCCCGGCCCTCGCGGGCGGAGGTGGAAGTGGAGGGGCTTCCCCGTCCCAGGAGTGACATGGCCGCGTCGGGACAGGTCACGGCGTGGATCATGGCTCTGCCGTCCTTCCTGGCGCTGTAGGTGTTCAGGGCCAGGGCCGTGAATCTCTGCCCTCCGGGAAGGACCCTCCGCCATGTGAGGCCGCCGTCGGTGCTCCGGAAGAGGCCGGACGACTCCGTTCCCACGAGGATGCAGTCCGGCGCGGCGGGGTGGAAAGCGATTATTTCACCGCATATTGAGGAAGGGCCCAGGCCGTCGAAGTCGCCGGGGAAGTCCAGCTTCTTCCAGTGGGCGCCGCCGTCTTCCGTGAGGTAGAGGCCGCTCTGCCCGGGACCCTTCCCTGTGCCCGAGGCCCGGAGCATGACCTCCGGCCTGGAGGGATGGACGGCCACGCTCCGCACGGCGAGGGCCGGCCCGGAGAGGCCTCCGTCGGCGTGCTTCCACGTCTTTCCCCCGTCTGTCGAGCGAAGGAGGCCCCGCCCCGGGGAGCGGAGAACCACGACCCGTGGGTCGGAGGGCGCGACGACGACCCCGGTCCAGGGGAGATCCTTGGTGTTTCCTGCGGGGATGGCCTCCACGCGGGCCTCTCCCGGGGGGAGGCCCGGCTCCAGGGAGAGGTGGGAGACGGCGGCCTGGAAGAAGACCAGGGCGTTCTGGGGAAGGGCGCGGAAGAAGATTCCCGCCCCCACTTCAGGGCGGGCGTGTATGAAGCTGCTCGTCCCGAATCTCCAGGTCTTCCCATCCGCGGAGGTCCAGGCGGACCAGACGTTTCCGCGGCGGACCACCCGGATCCAGCGGTGGTTGTCGGGGAGTTTTTGCTTGGAGATGCGCGTTCCTCCCAGGTCGTCGAAGTCTGGGGTCGTCCTGAGCCCGTGGCGGGCCGTCAGAAAGACGCCGAAACTCCTTCCCCGGCGGAAGTCGCCTTTCCCTGACCTTTCGCAGATGGTGAGCCCCACAGAGGAGGATGGATTCACGGGTTCCCCCTTCCTGCCCAGGCAACGGTCCACTCGGCAGGTGAGAGTGAAATCGCCCTTCACCTGGCGGTAGAGGACGAACTCACCCTCGCCGATGAAGGTGAAGGATCCCGGCCCGGTCCGGGCGAGGTTGTGGGTCGCCCGGGCCTCCCCGGCGACGCCCAGCTTCCAGCCCGAGACGGGGGCCTGGGGGACATCCAGGGCGATAGGTTCGGAGTCGGCCGTGTGGTTTCCCCGGAACCAGGTCCTGGTCCAGAGGCGGTGGCGCCCTGCGGGGAGGAGTCCCGAATAGTGAAGGGACGAAGGATCGAGTTCGGCGATCCGCATTTTGTCGAGGAAGAGCTGCACCTTGTCCGCGCGGGCGGTTCCCGGGACGGGGCGGAGGTCGATCTCAACGAAGCCGTCCTTGCGGGGTTTGGCCGAGACGATCTCCGTCGAGGGGATAGGTTCGGCGGGTTCGTGCCCGAGGGCGGAGTGGGGGATCTTCCGGCGGGAAAGGCCGGGGCCTTCCCATTCCAGTTCGAAGAAGGGTTTCTGGGCGTCGAAGAAGTAGTCCACTTCCAGGCGATGAGCTCCTGCGGAAAGGTTTTTCCAGAAGGTCCTGGGCTCGGGGCCGTGCAGTCCGTCGAAGAGGAGAGCTTCCCTTCCGTCGATCCGGATGCGGTAACCGTCCGTCCCGCGCATGTGGAAGAGGTAGATCCCCGTCTTCGGGACCCGGAGGAGGCCCTTGAACTCGAAGCCGAACCCGGAATGCCTGGATTCCCGCAAACCCAGGTTGAAGCCGTTCGTGATTCCCCGGCGGAGGAGGCGGCCCTCCTTCAGTTCGGAGAGGGAGACCCAGTAGTGCTTTTCCTCCCGGTTCTTCCTGCACTCCTCGCAGGGCGGAAGGAAGACGTTGACCCTTCGCGGCCGGTCCTTGACGAAGAGGGCGTAACCCAGGCCCGGGGCGAAGCGGGCGGGAGGGGCCGGTTCCGCCTCGGGGAGCCGGGCGGCCCGGACGATTACGGGAGGAAGGGTCTGGTCGAAGACGTCCGTCAGGGTGAGGCGGACCACCGGGTTCTCCAGCTCCGCCGGGAGAAGGACTTCCCTGACGAAAGGCATTCGCTCCTCCCTGGAGGCCACGGGCTTGCCTTTGCAGGAAGGATCCCGGAAGATCTCCACCTTGTATTGGAAGGGCGGAGAGGACGAGGAGGGGATCTTCCATGTGACCAGGACCTGGCGGCCGTTGGAGAAGGCCTCCACAGAATCGACTCCGGGCTCGTCGAGTTTGGGCTTCGGGGGTTCGGCGATGGTGAAGGAGTGGGTCTTTCCGGGTTCCAGGATCTTGCCCTTCAAGCGGAAGGGGAGGAGGGAGGGATTGGAGCTCAGCTCCATGGCCAGGACCGTGCCCCCTTCGATCTTGTTCACCACCCAGTACGTGCCCCGCTCGGGAACCTTGTAGGTCACTGTGTCGGACCGCCGCCAGGTCCCGTCCTTCCTGTAGTAACCAAGGCGCCGGTGGAGGGACCTGACGGAACGGCCGTTGAACCAGAAGTCCTCGAGGAAGCCGGCGTTCCCCCTGAATCCAGTGGCCGGTGTGGGGACGCGGACCACGCCGTAGAGATACCAGCGGCGGGTGACTGTATCTTTCACCCAGCGTCCGATGTAGGAGACTTTTTCCCTCTCCGGGCCCAGGGGTCTCCACAGGCGCATCAGCATGGTGTACCACCTGTTCCGGACGATGGGCCAGACGGGCCCCCCGAGGGCTCCGCTTGCGCCCTCCCCGATGTACTGGCGGGGGTAGTTGAACCTGGAGCTCATGACCACCCTGACGGGTTCCCCTTTCTTGTCGGCCCCCCAGAAGGACCAGACCGACCCCGGCCTGAAGGCGTCCTGGATCCGGGGATTGAGATTGGGCCTGTGGTCCGGCGGGAGGGACTCGATTCCGAAGGAGAATCCTCCGTATCCGGAGAAATGGTCGGGAGCCAGGAGGGAGAAGTTCCAGTGGGCGTTGTAGGTGCTCTCCGCCCAGAAGGGATAGCGCAGGTCCATCATCATGATGTCTGCGCCCTTTTCCACGTTCTCTCCGAACCAGGTGGCCCGAGCCGCCGGTGGAGAGGCCAAGAGGAGGAAGAGGATCGAGAGGATCCGGTTTTTCATGGGATCGAACCTTCGAAGGGTGGGCTGGGACGGAAGGGAACCGAAGCGGTCTCCGGCGGAACCTGGAAGGCGACCTTCCGGAAAGCCGGGAGAGGGGGGATCTTAATGGAGGCAGGAGGCATCCGAAAGGAAGACTTCCCCTGCGCCGGCACCGACGTGGGTTGTGACGCTTTCCATGTTGTCGCCACTCCCCGGGCGTCTCGGGCATGTCACTTTGTTCCATGCCCGAGCCGGCCGGGGCTGACGTACAAAAAAAGTCGTCAGCCCCTGCCGTCGGGGATGTGCGGCCCGAAGGGCCGCAACATGCCCGACGTCAGGGGGAGCCGGCCGGGGCTGAGGGGAAGGCGGACCGGGGCTCTTCCCTTTCTACTTGCCCTGGAGGGCCAGGATGGCCCGGGCGACTTTTCCGGCGATCCACTTGTGGCCCAGGGGATTGGGGTGGGGGTCTCCCCTTCCAAGGGTGACGGGCCTCTTGAAGGGAGCGTCCTTCAAGCGGGCCTGGACGTAGGCGATTCCCTTCAGGCGGCAAAAACTGCCAAGCGGATCGGACCCGCCCATGTCCAGGACGACCAGCTTCGTTCCGGTCTTCTCCGCCAGGCCCCGGATGTCCTCCAGGACCCTCGCCAGGAGCAGGGCGCCCCGACCCAGGCCGGCCGGGGCCTCGCCTCCGTATTGTCCCTTCTTTTCTTCCAGGGCCACCTGGAGGCGAAGCCATGCGGCGGAAAGGAATTCCTTGAGGAAGAGCCCGCTCCCGGCGGGGGAGGCGAGGAAGGACTGGATCCGCTCCTTCCACTTCCCGAGCCGGCCTGGCGCATGGGAGGAGGCTTGGAGGTTCTTCCGGATTCCCTCCAGCAGGGCGTCCAGGAAGGAGAAATCCTCGGGGTGGACGGGGAGGATGAGAATCCGGGGCTCGAGCATGGGAAGGAGCTTGTGGGCCGCAACGTAGATGTCCGCCAGGGTCCAGGCCGGCACGGAGAGATCCAGGACCTGGGCCTTCAGGCCCTTGCGGGCCAGGAGGCGCTCCAGCACGTAGGGCCAGGCGTCCTTCTCGGCGGCTCCCCAGCCGAAGGCCACGGACCTCCCCAGGACGGCGATCCGCACCGCCCCCGGCGGAGGTGGGTGGATCTCGGGGCCCCGGAAGCCCAGGGAGTTGGTCCGGACGGGGAAGGCGTAGGTCCTCCCCCGGGCGTTGGGGCGAAGGGCGTCGCCGGGCCGGCGGGGCGGAGGGAGGACCAGCTCCCGGTTGAAGGTGTCGATGCTCATCCTCCTGGCCAGGAAGACCGGTCCGGCCAGGCGGAGGCCTACTTCCGCCGTGGCCAGGGCGGCCAGGACGTTGAGGAGGACCAGAATGAGGCCCTTCCAGGGCCTGCGAGGACCGGGCTTCTTGCTCATGGGGATTTTCCAAGTGTAACCCCAAGGAGGGGGAATTAACTTGGATTGGATGATCGCCGTCACGGGAGCAGCAGGATTCATTGGGTCCAACCTGGCCCACAGGCTGGCCGGGGAGGGGGTGGAGGACCTCCTCCTCGTGGACCGGGACCTTCCGGAGTCCAAAGTGATCCACCTGGCGGGCCTGGCCTCCTTCCGGTTCCTGGGTCACCGGGCCTTCCTGGAGGCCCTGGAAGCGGGGAGGGTGAAGCCCGAAGCGATCTTCCACCTGGGGGCCTGCAGCGACACGACCATGCAGGACTGGGATTTCCTGAAACGGAACAACCTGGAATACACCCGGTCCTTGTGGAACTGGTGCGCCAGGGAAGGGCGGCCCCTGATCTACGCCTCCAGCGCCGCCACCTACGGTGACGGCTCCCGGGGCTTCAGCGACGAGACGCCCCCCTGGGACCTGCAACCTCTCAATCTCTACGGAAAGAGCAAGAACGAGTTCGACGCCTGGGCCTTGAGGGAAGCCGAGGCCGGACGGCCCCGGCCTCCTGCCTGGGCGGGGGTCAAGTTCTTCAACGTCTACGGTCCCAGGGAGTCCCACAAGGGCCGGATGGCCAGCGTGGTCTTCCACGCCTACAACCAGGTCCTGGCCACGGGAAAGGTGCGCTTGTTCAGGTCCACCAGGCCCGATCTGCCGGACGGAGGCCAGATGCGGGACTTCGTCTACGTCGAGGATTGCCTGGACCACATGCTCTGGCTCTGGAAGAGGCCCGGCACGCAGGGTCTCTTCAACAGCGGCACCGGGACGGCCCGAACCTTCAACGACCTGGCGGCGGCGGTCTTCGCCGCCCTTGGCAGAGAGCCTGTGATCGAGTATTTCGACATGCCTCCCGACCTGGCCGGCCGCTACCAGAACTTCACCCGGGCCGAGATGGAGAAGATCCGGAAGGCAGGCTTCCGGGGAAGCCCCACTTCCCTCGAGGAAGGGGTGAGGCGCTACGTGGAATGGATGGAAGCGAAGCGGCGGGCGCGCCTCGGAAAGCGTGGATGAGGACGAAATCCATAACCAGGTGGACAACACCCGGGCCGGACTACATCGACAAGGCCGTGACCGAGTAAATGGGGGCGGAACTCCCGGGAGGACTCAGAGGAGTTTGCGCAAAACCGATTCTACCTGGGCCTTGAACCGGTCCACGGCTGCCAGGGTGAAGTCCACCAGGGAGAGTTCCGGGTCCTTCACGAGGGGCGTGAGGTCCAAGGCGAAGGTCAGGGCCTCCGTCTCGTCCACGTCGTGGGAGGCGAAGAAGGTCGCGTTGGCCAGGCGCCTCCCCTGGGCGGCCAGGTCGTAACGCTTTCCTCCGGCCACCTGGGAATCGAAGATCCCCAGCAGGGCGGCCGCCAGGTTCTGCCTGGCCGAGACGTCCAGGGTGACCTTCTCGTCGTCGGGGAGCCAGTCCAGGTCCCGCCAGATCTCCACGCCAAGAACCTTGGCCGGCCGGTCCTCCCCGGGGAGCCGCCTGAGGGCCTCCAGGGCCCGGGCCAGGCAGGCCACGTGGGTCAGGTGCTTGTCCGCCGGGTTGTGAAGGTAGACCGTCGCCGGCCTGGCGGCCTGGAAGATCCGGAAGAGATCCTCCACGACCTCCCCGGCCGGTGGAGTCTTCACCGCCGAGGAGGGATAGCCCAGCTGGTACTGGATGGAATACCCCCCGACGAAGGCGGCCTTCCTCTGTTCTTCCCTGCGGACGGCCATCATCTCCTCGTCGGAGAAGTCGCCGTAGATCCCCGCCCGGGGGCTTCCCGAGCCGTTGGTCACGGTCACGCCGGTGAACCAGAGATCCTTCTTCTGGTAGCACTGGGCGATGCCCTGGTAGGCCATGATCTCGATGTCGTCCTGGTGGGCTCCCACGCAGAGGTGGGTGGTCCTGGCCAGGGCTTCTTCCTCGGATACGCCGTCGGGGACGTAGACGTCCGCCCCGGGATGGTTCAGTCGGACCATTTCATCCTTCCTTCTCGAGGGTCATCCGCTTTTTTTTTAACCGCCGGAAGGCTTGCGGCTGCCACGGCCTGGCCGTGGCGCTTGGTCTTCTCGTCGGGAACGTGGAACGTGGTGCCTTCGAGGAGCTCGGGGAACTCGGCCCTCAAGGCCTCGGCGGCGCTTTCCAGGATGATCGTGCCGCCTTCGCCGCTCGTGACCCTTCCCATGACCAGGACGTTCCGGAAGGGTATGAACTCACGGAGGTGGGCCAGGGCGTAGCCGAAGCAGATCCCGATGGTCCTGTAGACCAGGGCCGCCCGCTCGTCCCCCTTGGCCATGAGTTCCTGGACCCGGACCAGGTATTCGGGGAGTTTCATCTCGGCCGGGCGCTCGATCCCGGCCCGGGGCCCCAGCCTCCCCACGGCCTGCTGGGAGAAATATTGGACGCCGCAACCGAGGTCGCCGGACCATTCGTCCGCCGGCGCATCGGCCCGGTAGTCCACGGGAACGAAGGCCGTCTCGTCGAGCCAGCCCATGATCCGCCGGTCCTGGTTGACGTAGCCTGCGGCCATGCTGGTACCCATGGAGATGCCCAGGACGTCCCCCCTTTCCAGGGCCATGGCACCCGCAAGGGCGGCCACCTCTCCGTCGTTGATCACGGCGAAGGGAACGCCCCACTCGGCCTGGATCTCCAGGAAGAGGTTCCGCACCTTCTTCTCGAAGAGGTCCTTGGGCACGCCCCGGAAGAGGGAGGCCACCCGGACCTTGTTCTCCATGTAGATCCCGGCGGCGCTTCCCCCGATGGCGTCCACCCGGGGGAGGTGGGAGGCGCAACGCCTCAGGGTGTCCAGGATGCCCCGGCGGTGGTATTCCGGGTCGGCCTGGAAGTAGGGGTCCCAGGGAATCTCTTCGGAGAAGACCACCTCTCCGTCCACCAGGGCGGCCCCTTTGCGGTCCGAACCTCCCAGGTCGAAACCGATCCGGCAACCCTCCAGGTTGCCCCCGATCGGGAGGGGCTCCTCCCTGGCCGCGGGAGCCTTCTCCAGGGGAAGGTGTTCCACCTGGAAGGGAGGATCGTAGAAGCCCCCTCCCCCCATCATCTCCACGTCGAAGGCCCGGGGGCCGCCCGGGGAGTAGGCCTTTCGGATCTCCTCGGCCAGCTCGGGGGGTCCTCCCGCCAGGGTGACCTTGAAACCTCCCTTGATCCAGAGGAGGGTCTTCACCAGGCGCTCCACGTAGCGGAGGTTCAGGGCGGCCTTTTCTCCTTCGTGGGGAAGGATCTCCAAGGGGAACGTGGAGATCCGGCCCTGGTTCCTCTCCAGGGCCACCACCATGGGGATGGCCCCTCCCGAGGACCGGACCTTTTCCCGGTAGGCCCTGTTCCACAGGGAGGCAGGCTGAAAATCTTTGTCCAGGGGAGGAAGGACTTTTGGACGGACTTCGAGCATGGTCTTCTTTCGGGTCGGGGGAGCCGGGGTTTCCTGTTTCGCCAAGGGGTCCGGAAGTTAACAGAAAGGGAGACCGACCGGGTTGTCAAGGAGGGATTTTTTCGGGGGTCTCCGGGCCTTCCTTGCCGGGAAGGGCGGGTGGAAGGGAGAATGTGGGACGCCCCCGCCGCGTTCGCCCGAGGAGGTTGTCCATGCGCCCCGCCCCCCTGGTTTCGGCCCTTTTCGCCCCGGTCCTCTTTCTCGGGTCCTGCGGGTGTCCTCCCCGGTCCCCCGGGAAGGCTCCCGGCGGGTGGGAGGCCATGAAAAAGATTACGCCCAGGGGATATGTCTGTTACAGGGCCGATGGGCCGATCCATATCGATGGAAGGCTGGACGAGCCGTCCTGGGAGGCCGTTCCCTGGACAGAGGATTTCTCGGACATCCAGGGTCCGGCCAGGCCGGCTCCCCGTTTCCGGACGAGGGCGAAGATGCTCTGGGACGACCGTTTCTTCTACGTGGCGGCCCGGCTGGAGGAGCCCCACCTGGTGGCGACGATCACCAGGAAGAACGCCGTCATCTTCCACGACCCGGACTTCGAAGTCTTCCTGGATCCCGACGGGGACAACCACTTCTACTACGAGTTCGAAATGAACGCCCTGAACACGATCTGGGAGCTGACCCTGGAACGTCCCTACAGGGACGGGGGACCCGTCCGGTCTGGGGACAACATGCCGGGGCTCGAATCGGCGGTACACCTGGAAGGGACCTTGAACGACCCCTCCGACACGGACCGGGCTTGGACCGTGGAGATCGCCTTTCCCTGGTCGGGCTTGAAGAAATACGCCAGGCATGTTCCGTGTCCTCCGGAGGAGGGAGACCGCTGGAGGATCGATTTCTCCCGGGTGGAATGGCTCTACGACATCATCGACGGGAAGTACAGGAAGATCCCCCGGAAGATGCGGCCCGAGGACAACTGGGTCTGGTCCCCCACGGGGGTGATCGACATGCACAGGCCCGAGCGCTGGGGGTACGTCCAGTTCTCACGGGGGGAACCGGGTACGGTCTCCTTCCGGCCCGACCCGACCCTTCCGGCCAGGGATCTGCTCATGGAGCGTTACTACCGGGAGAAGCGGAAGGGCGGGAAGTCCGAAAGCGGGACGGCCCGGGTTTCGGAATCCGTCGACCTCCCCGGCGTGCTCGGGCCTCTCCGCTTCGAGAGGGTGGGGGGCGGGTGGACCTTCAGGATCTCCGTCCGGGGAGAGGACGGAACCCCCTTGGAGCTGATCCTCCACCAGGATTCCCTCCTGGAGACCCGGAGGAAGTAGGGCACCTCCCGGCGGGTCGGGGTCAATCCCGGACGTACCGGTTTTCCCGGGGCACCGGAGTGACCCGGTGCTTTTTGATGTATTTCAGGAGGGCCGTCCTGAGCTTGATCCCCGTGTCCCGCTTCTTCGGATTGCGCCGGAAGATCCCGGATTTGTCCCCGGCGCCGGCCAGGTAGGAGTTCATGGCCACTTTGTAGACGGCTCTCGGATCCAGGGGCGTCCCGTCCTCCAGGGTGACCCCCGTCACCTTCCTTCCCCGGTAATGGACCCGGATTCCCGAGACCTCCAGGGCGGAACGCCCCGTCTTGAAGAAGATGTCCAGGGCCTTCCGGATCTCCGATCCCTTCAAGGGCATGACCACGATGGTATTGTCGAAGGGGATGAACTGGAAGATGTCCCGCCTCGTCACCCGACCCTTGGAAAGGTTGCACCGCAGGCCTCCCTTGTTGGCGAAACCGATGTCCGCTCCTGCGGCAAGGCGGGTCACGTCGGCAGCCAGGTTTCCCGCGCTGGAGGACCGGCGGGCCCTGGTGCGCCTGAGGTCCGCCGAGAGGATCCCTACGGGCTTGTCCCACTTCTCCCGGATGGCACGGGTCTTCTCTTCCAGCCAGGCCTTGGTGGCCGGATCCTCTCCCACCGAGTCCAGTCGCAGGTCCACGACCCGGGAGCGGGTGAAGACGATCTTCTTCTCCGCCGGGAGAACCTGGTATTCGATGTGGTCGATCTCCGTCCCCTTTCCGTGGGTCTGGAAGACCCGGACGTGGCCTTCCACCCAGGGCCTGGTGAGCCTGGTGTGGGAGTGGCCTCCCAGGATGATCTTCAGGCGCTTCACGTCCTGCAGGGCCTTGGCGAGTTTTTTGTCTTCCTGGATGCCGCAATGGGAAAGGATGACGAACTGGTCCCCCTCGGCCCGGAGTCTTGGAAGCCAGGCCCGGAAGGTCTTTTCCTCGTCGGCGAATTCCACCCCTCCCAGGGGGCCGGCGGTGACAGCGGGGGTTCCCTGGAGGATGAGGCCGAAGAAGAGGATCCGGACACCCTTGACTTTCTTCACCCAGTAGGGCTTGAGATCGTCCGCGGGCCGGGGAGGCTCGGGGGCTTCGAGGGCCTTCTCGGGGGCGGTTCCGGGAGGGAGGATGTTCGCGCAGAGGACGGGAAAGGGAACGGAATGGACCAGGGAGACCAGGTTGGTCCAGCCGTAGTCGAAGTCGTGGTTTCCCGGGATGGTGACGGCCAGGCCCATCCGGGCGAACCATTCCATCACGAGTCTGCCCTTCGTTTCGTTGCCCTCGGGAGTCCCCTGGAACCAGTCTCCCGTGTCCACGAAGAGGACCGTCGCTCCCGTGAGGGCCGCCCGGGCCCGGACCCTCTCCACGTAGGCCGCCAGGGCCGCCGCCCCTCCCTGGAGGGGCGGTTTTCCTCCCTTCCACTCCCTCCGGGGGGCCCAGAAGGCCCGGAGGGGCCGGAACTGGCCGTGGAAGTCGTTGATGTGGAGGAGAACCAGCTTTCCCGGTGCCTGGTCCTTCGGGGATGCTTCCCCGGTCCTGGGGGCCTGGGGCCGCAGTGAGGGCGGACCCTGGCGGCAGGATCCCAGGAAGGGGACGAGGAAGAGGGCGGAGAGCAGGGCGGTGGAGAGGCCGAATCGTTTCATGGTTTCCTCCAGGAAGGTGGTCCTACCCCGGGGCGGGGGAAAAGGAAAGACCCGGGTCGCCGCCGGCCTTGAAGATTCCGGCCCCGGCAGGGGGAGGAAAAACAGGGAGCCGGCCCTTGCCCGGCGGCCCCGTTCCCCCTTGGATGGGGAGATGCAGTACCCATCCGAAGCCGCCGGGAGAAGGAGGGGGCTTTCTCCCCTCCTTTCCCTCCTTCTCCTTCCCCCCTTCCTCCTCTTTCCGGGTTGCGGGAGTCTCCCCGCCTGGAAGGAAGACGCCTCCCTGCCCAGGGCCCGGTGGGTCCCCCTGCGGGCGGGGCCTTCCTTCACCTCCTTCCGGGGGAGGCCCATCGAGACGGACGTCCTGGGCGAGGGCCCGGTGAACATCCATTTCCACGCCGGGATCCACGGGAACGAACCCGAAGGGGTGGACCTCCTGGAGAGGCTCGAGTCCCTCCTCCTCTCCCGGCCCGACCTGGTCCGTGGCTTGAGGATCGTCATGGTGAAGAGGATCAATCCCGACGGCCTCGCCATGCACACACGTTACAACGCAAACGGTGTGGACCTGAACCGCAATTTCCCCGCCCGGAACTGGAAGCCCCTCCCCCGGGGCCGGGCCGGCGGAGCCCCTCTTTCCGAGCCCGAGACCCGGGCCATCGCCGAGCTCTTCTCCCGCTGGCCTCCTTCCCTGGTGGTCACCCTCCACGCCGCCAGGCGGAGCGTGAACTGGGACGGACCCTGCCGGGACCTGGCGGAACGGATGGCCGCGGCGAACCACTACCGCCTGGAGTCCACCGTGGGCTACCCCACGCCGGGCTCCCTCGGCTCCTGGCTTGGAAAGGACAAGGACGTGGCCGTCATCACCCTGGAGCTTCGCCGGGGGACGGCCGAGGAGCTCTGGAAGGAGAATCGAGAGGCCCTCCTGGAGGCGGTGCGCTGGGCCCGGGAGAGGTTCCTTTCCGGCCCTCCGGGGCCGAGCATGTGATCTCCCGGCCCGGGGAAGCGGTTTCGGGGGATTCCCCCGCCGGGCCGGTCAGCCCCTATCCCTTTCCCGTTCCGGCCCGGCCCTTTCCACTTCCACGTCCTTCTCCTCGAGAGTGGGCTTTGGTGGTGTGCCGAGGAAGAGATCGTGGAACCAGTGGAGAGCCAGGAGGAGTCCCAGCGTGTTGGCCCACCGGTCCGATCCCGCCGAGGTCTCCTTCCAGATCCGGTCGATGAAGGCGGGACGGACGATGCCCCGGACGGGGCTTCCGGGATCCAGGATCGTTTCCTGGAAGAGAGGGGCCAGGACGCCCCTGTAGGCGGCAGAGATCCTTGCTACAGGATAAGGGCTCCGGATCCTCCCCCGGGTGAACCGCTCCAGGCGGTCCATGGCCGACCGGGCCAGGCGGCCGGCGGGGCGGAAGATCCCGGGGGGCCAGGAGGCGGGGAAGCCCGTAGTCTCCCAAGGGAGGGAAGCCGCCTCCTTGAAATGCAGGAGAAGGACTTTCCTGTAGAACTTGTGGCGGGTCCTCCAGGAAGGGGGGATCTTCAAGAGAAAAGAAAAGAAATCCCTGTCGTAGAAAGGTGCCCTGGAGACGACCCGTGTCCGGAGCATCTGCGTTCCGAAACTGGTCCATCTGCGCACCCGCGTCTCCAGGAGAAAGGAATCCACCGCCGCCAGGAGGTCGCCGTCGTAGAATTCACGGATCCGTCCGGCGTAACGTTCCTCCAATTCCCGGGCTTCTTTTCCCGCTTCCCCGAGGATCACCTCTCCCGCTTCTCCGGCGGGGACACCTCCGTTCTTGAGCCGGAAGAGAACCCGGGCCGCCCGGGAAACAGGAAGGCCCAGGATGGGTCTCTTGTGGAAGTTTCCTCCCAGGACCACGTCTCCGGCGAATCCGTTCAGGACGACCCGGCAATGTTCGGCCAGGTCGTCCAGGTAGGGCAGGAAGTGGTAGTCGGCGCATCCCGCCTGCCCGTCGGACCACCAGACTCCCATGGGGCCGAGGCGGGCCAGGGATTCATACCTATAATCGTAATCGAAGTGCTTCGTTCCGAAGAGGGCGGACAAGCGGGAGGCGATCTTCCTGTCCAGGCATCCCGGGTCCCCCCATGTGAATGTGGAGACTCCGGCCTTTTTCCCGGGAAGAGCGGCCAGGCAGATCCGGGAGTCCAGGCCCCCGGAGAGAGGGATTCCGAGCGCAGCCTCGCCGGCCGCCTGGCGGCGGACGGCCTGCTTGAACAGGCGGCCCGCTTCCCGGGCCGCTTCCCCGGGATCCGTGCCTTCCAGCTCGGAGGTGAATTTCATCTTCCACCAGGAGCCCGCCGCAGGTGGGCCGCCGGAAGATTCGATCCAGGCGGCGGAAGGGCCGGCCTCGATTCCTTCCAGGAGGGTGGAGGCGTCGAAGTGTTCCCCCAGGAGGAGGAAGGCGGCGAGTCCCCCGGGGTCCAGGGAACGGGGGGCGCCCGGGAGGACGGAGATGGCCTTCATCTCCGAGGCGAAGAAGAAAGTTCCCCGGAAAAAGGCGAAGTAGACGAGATGGAGGCCGTGGCGGTCGGTGAGGACGGTGATCTTCCCTCTTTCCGGGTCGTAGAGGGCGGCGGCGTACTGTCCGTCCAGGCCCGACAGGCCTCCGGGGCCCTCCCGGTCCAAGGCCCGGAGGAGGATCTGCCTGGGGGGGAGGGGCGGACTCTCCGGATCTCCGGGGTAGATCTCCCCCGCGGCGACGATCCACTTGCCGCCGGCAGGGTCCTTCCAAGGCTCCGGGTCTTCCTGGAGACCGGGTATCCAGGAGGAACCGATCCCCCAGTTCCGTCCAACCGTGCAGGAGGACCGGGTCGTCCTTCCCGTGCAGAGGGCGGATCCCATCCGGCGGAGAAGAGCTTCTCCGTCTTCGACCGGTTCGGAGGAGATGAAACCGAAGATCCCTGGCATAAGACCACCTCCCGTGAGGAGCTTCGTGAAGAGAGGATTCAAGGGGACGGCCGGGTGAGGCGGCCCAGGATGTACTTCACTGCTCCAAGAGCCAGAGGGAACTTTCCAACGTATACGTGAAGAGCGTAGAGGAAGCCGAGTCGAAGATCCCCCGTCCTCCTCCACCACTGGAGGGTCTTCCTGGCCACCAGGAGGGTGAACAGGAGGAGGAAGACCAGGAGGGGAAGGAGGGATCCGAGAAGGATGGAGAGAAGGGTGGCTGCAGGGAGGCTGGACCCGACCAGGAGAAGATTGACCAGGTGCCTCCTCCAGAGGGGGTCCTCCGTCTTCCAGAAACGAAGGGCCACGGCGGCGAAGCTCCTTCCATCCCTTTCCGCCCGTTTCCACCACTGGCGGAGGCGGGTCATGGCGAGGTCGTGGGTGACCATGGGGGAGGGGAGTCTCCATGCCTTCAAACCGAGTTCGTTCCGGAGCCTCCAGCAGAGCTCGGGTTCTTCCCCTCCTCCCAAAGTGGGGTCGAAACCGCCGGCCTTTGCGAGGGCATCTGTCCGGTAGAGAGCGGCTCCCCCCACGACTTCGACTTCTTTTCCCCTTCCGTCGTCTTCTTCCCCCTCGGTTCCCCAGTCCAGTTCGAAGAGACGGCAGAACAGGTTCTCCGGGTGTCTTTCCACGACCCGGCCGAAGACCAGGGCGGCCTCGGGGTGAGCCTCGAGAAAGCGCCAGCCCTTCTCGGGCCAGTCGGGATGGAGTTCCATGTCGCCGTCCAGGAACTGGACCAGCTCGCCCCGGGCGTTCCGCCAGCCCAGGTTCCTTCCCTTGGAGGCGTTGGGCTCGGGATCTTCCAGGAGGAGGACCCGGACCCCCAGCCTCCGGGCGATCTCCCTGCTTCCGTCGGTGGAGCCCGAATCCACGTAGAGGACCTCCCGGGCCTCTTCGGGCCAGGAGGCCTCCAGGGCGGAGCGGAGGCAGGTCTCCAGGTGTTCCGCCTCGTTCAGGCCGATCACCACGAAGGAGAGGAAGGGGCGCTGGGATTTCATGGGGGATTCCACAGGGGAAACCTCGGGCGACTTCCTGGACCCGGAGGGAGGGGCCCACCGGGGAAGGCTTTCCTTCCGGGACGGCTCCTTCCCTTGAAGGGGGGGGCGGGAGGTTCGGCCCGGCAGGGGAAACTCTGGGATCCTAGCGTTCCTTCGTCTCTTTCCATCCTTTTCCTCAAGGGGTGCCGGGCCTTCTTCCTCGGAGGGAGGAGAGCTTGCCCCTCCGTTCCCGTTCCTTTGGGCCTTTCACTTGCGGCGGCCTCCCTTCTTTCCCGTCCTCCTTCCCCGCGAAGGGGAGGCGAAAAGGGAGAGGAGGACCAGGGCGCCTCCGGCGGCGAGGAAGAACTTGGCCCAGCCCACCGATTCCCTGACGGCCTCGGGAGGGATGTCGGAAAGGGCCAGGGCCACCTTGGTGGGGGAGGACATGAAGACGAAGGAGACCTTTCCGATCCAGCGGAAGAGGAAGAAGGTCCCTTCCACCTCGTGGCGGACGTAGGAGAGGAATTCCGCCTGGCCCCAGAGAAGGAGTCCCATGCCGATCAGGACTCCTCCCAGGAGATGCAGGACCCACTTGACGAAGAGGGCGCTCTTCCTGGGGGGGAGAAAGGGGGTCACCCGGCGGATCTCCTTGGTCTCGGAAAGGGAAGGCCGGATGTCATCCTACCAGGTGGGCCGCCTGGTTTCCCTGTAGGCGGGGAAAGGGATTTCCGGGAGGGGTGCCGCCTCCCCCCGGGCTTCGGGGAGGAATCCCTTGGGAGGAAGGACCCCGTCCAGGATGGAACGGACCGCCCGGGCCAGGACCAGGGCCATGAGGGGAGGGAGGCTTTCCTCCACCAAGGCTCTGGCCCAGGAAGGAGTCCCCCGGAAGTGGTACCCGTCGGGCAGGGATTGGAGGCGGGCCTTTTCCCGGAGCTTGGAAGGAGAACCCTGCCCGGGAGGGGCCCCTTCCCGCGGGCCCATCCTTTTTCCGGGAGCGGGCTTTCCGCGGGATCCCGCTCCCCCGGCCGAGGGGGCTTCCCCTCCGCAGGGGATCCAGGCCTGCATGAGGCGGGCGTACCAGGTGGTTCCTCCGGGCCCGGAGGATTCCGGCGTGAGGCCTTCCAGGGCCTCCTCCACCGTCAGGGGCCGGAAGGGAGGCTTCCTGGGAGGCGGTGGAACCTCGATCCCCGGGGGGAGATCCTCTTCCCTCTCCCTCTCCCCGGGGGAATGGAAGAGCCTGGGGGGAGGCCAGCAACCGGGAATGGGGTCGGGAACCTCCTCGGAGAGAGCCAGGAGGACCAGGATCTCCTGCTTTTTGGGGAGGCCGTACCAGGAGCCGTCCAGCTTGGCCGGATGGACCCGGTAACCTTCCTCCATGAGGAGGGCGCTCAAGTAGTTGAGGGCCTCCAGGCCTTCGCCGCCGCCGGGAAAGTGGAGGAGGATCGCCTTGGGCCTGAGATGGCGAAGGGCCGTGTAGGTTCCGAAGATCCTCCCCTGGACCTTTTTCCCCTTGGGGCGCCTCCAGAGAGGGGCCCCGACCACAACGTCGGGCCTTTCCTCCAGGAGCCCCCTCTGGAGGGGAAGCTTGGCCGGGTCCCCCTCCCTGGGGCCGGCGCCGAGAAGGGGGGCGGCCATGGGGGGGAAGTTCTCCCTGAGAACCACGGCGGCCCGCTTGCTCTCCTCCAGGAGGCCGATACAACGGAATCCGGCGCGAAGGAAACCCAGGGCGGTGGAGCCGAGTCCGGCGTGGAGGTCGAGGAAGGAGTAGGAAAGCACCATGAGAACCTCCGGGGTTCGGCCGCCCGGGACCTTCCTTCCCTCTCCGTTTCCTTTCCCTTCCGAGGAGCTCTCTCCTCTCCCCGGACGGCTTTGCCATCCTACCAGAGCCCGGGAGTTTCGGGCAGGGGCCGGAGGCAGGAGGGATCGTCGAAGTCGGGCCTGTTGACCTTGGGCGTCACGGGAAAGGCCTCCATCTCTTCCGGTGGAGGGGGAACGAGAACGGCCTCCAGGCGGGAAGGATCGGAGAGGTCCGGGTCCAGCCACTCTTCGAAACGGGCGGGATCCAGGACGACGGGCATCCTGTCGTGGATGGGGGCAACCACCTGGTTGGGCCTGGTGGTGAGGATGGTGAAGGTCTCCAGGGGAGGGCCCTCCTTCTCCCAGCGTTCCCAGAGGCCCGCGAAGGCGAAGGGCCTTCCGTCGCGGAACCGGACCAGGTAGGGCCTGCTCCCCCCCGGGCCCTTGCGCCACTCGTAGAAGCCGTCGGCCGGCACCAGGCACCGTCTTTCCCGGAAGGCCGCCGCGAAGGCGGGCTTCTCCCGGGCCGTCTCGGCCCTGGCGTTGATCAGGCGGGACCCTATGGAAGGATCCCGGGCCCAGGAGGGGACCAGGCCCCATCTGAGTAGGGCCGTCTCTCTTCGGCCTTCCCGCACCCGCACTACCAAAGATGGCTGGGTCGGGGCGATGTTGAAGCGGGGCTTGAAGGGAAGGACCTGGGCGACCTGGAACACCTCCTGGAGCTTCTCCGGGGGAAGAGTAAGGGTGAACCTGCCGCACATGGCCCCATGATACTCGGGAGAAAGAGGGTTTTTTTAGGGAACTTGCAGGGCTGGGACTTGGAAAAAATGATTTCCTGTCCTAAACAGTTTTCTTTCAAGGACGCACCCCTTTTCCAGCCAAGGATGACATCATGAAGGTCAGCAAGACCGAGGAACATGGCCTGCGTCTGGTCATGACCCTGGCCAAGGAAGGCCGCCAGATGACGATCTCCAACCTTGCCGAGAAGGAAGGCCTCTCCGAGGCCCTCATCGCCAAGTTGCTGGGAATGCTGAGGAAAGGAGGGATCGTCAAGGCCGAACGGGGCCGGAAGGGGGGATACGAGCTCGCCGGCACTCCCGAGGGGATCACCGTGGCCCAGGTGGTCCGTTCCCTTGGGCCGGCCCTCTTCCGGGGATGTCTGGAGAAAGGGGGGAGGAGCCCCAACCAGGTGGATTGCGCCCACGTGGACGACTGCGGCCTCAGGCCCGTGTGGGCCATCATCGAGGAAAAGATCACCCACATGCTGGACCAGGTGAGCCTGGCGGACCTGGTGCGGGAAGAGGCCGAGATGGAGCGGAAAGTCCGGCGGATCTGGCCCCACCAGGCCCAGGCCTGAAGCCGGGAATCCTCCGGGGGGGCGAAGGGGTTGCCCCGGGCCTCCTCGTCGAGAGCCGGACGAGTCCCCTTCTTTCTAGGCCTCCCAGCCTTCGAGGTCGGCGAAGGCTCCCATTCCTACGGGAAAGATCTCCTTCAGGATCCCCAGGACGGCTTTTGCGTAGGCCCGGATTTCGTACTGTGCGTCCGGGGCGAGGCGGAGCTTGAGGAAGCGCGTCCAGTTCCAGAGGTTGGCCGTGGCGTACATCTCGGAGTAGACGTTGAGGGGAAGGACCGTCCTGGCGAGCTCCCTGCTCACCCCCATCTCCAGGAGGGCCTGGTATTCCTCCAGGGCCTTCCTGCAATGAACCCGGATCTTCTCCCTGGCCTCCTCGGCGGCTTCGGGGCTCTCCACCCGGCCCTTTCCCTGGCGGCTGTCCTTGGATTGCTCGGTGATCATGCGCTCTACCGTAGGAAGGTAGAACTCCCGGAAGGTGGTGCTGTAGCGGCCGGAGAGCTCGTTGTAGGACTGGGTCCTGTGGCGGTGCCACTGGCGGAAGACGAAGATCGGGGCCTTCACGTAGAAGGTGGCCCCGCAGTGCTCGAAGGGGGAGGTGTGGCGCTCCTTGGCGAGGTACCGGATCAGGACCCTGTCCCTTTCTGCGCTCGGCTCCCCCTCCCGGACCCCACCGTCCACGGAGACCCGGGCGGCGCGGCAGATCATGGAGTCGTCGCCGTAGTACTGGATGAGCTTGACGGCACCGTGATCGAGGACGGGAACGAGCGGGCCTTCGGCCTCCATGGGGGCTCCTCCTGGAAACGGAACACTCAGAACAGGTGGAGAGTCTATGCCCTCGAAGCGATCAATCCCAGGCAAAAGGGAGTTCCCCCGTGAGGGGGCGGCTCTCCTTGGAGGCGAGTCTCTCTTCCGGGGGCCTGGGAGGCGGTGCCAGGGGGCATTCGGGAAGGAGGCTCTCCACGGGGGCCCGGTCCTCCAGGATGTGGGCCACCGTCCTGGCCAGGACCAGGCCGGGCAGGGGGGGGAAGCTCTCGGTGGTCTGCCGGTGCCGGTCCACGAATCCGCCGGCGAAGGACCAGGAGTCGGGGAAAGTGGCCATCCGGGCCTCTTCCCGCAGGGAGAAGGTCCGCTCCACGCCCCCTTCGGTGAAGATCCGCAGGAACCGGTCCTGCCAGAGGATGGGAGATGTGCCGGGAAGAGGCGGATCGGGAAGGGGGACCCGGGGGAAGGGATCCCGGCTGAACTCCTCCAAGCCGGGAAAGTCCCTGGGAAGAGGCACCTTGAGCTCCCTTGGCGGGGGATCCTCCCCCTTGGCCCGGGCCTGGATGCAGGCCTTGCGCCAGAGGATGTCGGCGAGCCAGCCGATGTGGAGGGTGGGAGCCTTCCTGGCCCCCATCCAGTCGGCCGGGATGGAGATGTGCATGGTGAGCCTGCGGGAGTACTTCACCCAGGTCCTGAGGGTCCAGGCGTACCACCCGAAAGGCCGCCTGGCGTAGGGGGTCTCTTCGTCCAGGGGCGCCGGTCCGCCCGGCCAGGGTAGGGCCGCAGGGGGAAGGTCCTCGAAGACCTCTTCCAGGCCCGGGCAGGGGGGAAGGCCCTTCCTGGGAGGCGGAGCCAAGGGCCACCAGGCGTCCAGGAGGGAGGAGACCTTGACGGAAGTGCGCACCCAGGAGGGTTCGGGATCGCGGGAGGAAAAGAGGCGGTCGGGAGGCCAGAAGAGGGCGAGCCTCCGGGAATCCATGCCCCTCACGGCCAGGATCACCACCCTGCTCCGGTCCCGGGGGGAGCCGAACCAGGAATCCAGGAACTGGGCGGGCGAGACGGTGTAGCCCCTCTTGCGCAGGGCCCTGCAGTGGAGGGCCAGGAGGGCCAGGTCCTGCCTGTTGGACACCTTGGGAATGTGGTTCAGGAGGACGATCCTGGGCCTCAAGGTCTCCACGAAGGGCAGGATCTTGGAGAAGGGGGCGTTCCTGGGGTCGCCGAGCCAGTCCTCGGGGGGGGGGAGGTAGACGGCCTTCCTGGGTTTCCCCTTCTTCGTCTCCGCCTCGGGCCACCTGGGCTGGGCCACCAGGACGTCCACCTCCCTGCCTTCCAGGCGTTTCCTTACGGTGGAGGGTTTGAGGTTGGCCCGCCTTCCCGTGGCGAGGAGGAGGGGGGACCAGCGGGAAGCGGCGTTCAGGGTCAGGGTGGCTCCCGAGACGGTGGAGGACTCGAGAGAGCCCAGCCACTGGTAGCCGGCCGTGAGGAAGGAAAGGGTCAATCCTCCCGGTCCGGCGTGGAGTTCGAAAAAGTTCCGCTTCCCGCCCATGAGTTCCTCGGTCGGTCCCTGCCAGGCGGGGATCATGACCTTCCACCCCGGCCGGGGCAAGCCGGGAATTTTTCCCCTCCCCCGGGGGGTCTCAAGAAGGTCCCCAGGGGCTTTTCCTCGCGGCACTTCCGGCCCGGGGGAAAAATGGAAGAATCGGAGAGAGGAAGAAACACGAGGAGTTGCGCCATGGCCCGAACCCCTTTCGAACCTTTCCGATCCCCCCGATCCCGCCGGGGGAGACCGCCCGGCTTTCCTTGGGGAAGGTTGTTCCTGCCGGCCATCCTGGCCTTCGCCGGGCCCGGCGGGGCCGCCCAGGGAGGCGCCTTCGGGCTCCCCTACCCCAGGGGAGGCCGGCCCTTCCGGGTCTCCAGCGCCGACGCCACAGGGGCCAACAAGGACTACCGGATCCTCCACCGGAAGGAGGAACTGGCCCTTTGCGACGTCGAGGGGGCCGGAACGATCACCCACATCTGGATGACCGTGGACCCGGGAATGGCGATGCCCTTCTCGGCGAGGAAGATCGTCTTCCGCATCTACTGGGAGGATCAGGCGGAGCCCGCCGTGGAGGTCCCCGTAGGGGACTTCTTCGGCATGGGGCTCGGGATCCGGCACGACCTGTGGACCCTGCCGGTCAGGGTCTCCGCCGAGGGAAGGGCCATGAACTGTTTCCTTCCCATGCCTTTCCGGAAGGAGGCTCGGGTGACCCTGGAGAACCAGGGGGAGAAGGATGTCCTGGTCTACTGGAACATCGACGGGGTCATGGGAGGGAATTCCACCTCCGCCGCAATGTATTTTCACGCCGTATACAGGCAGGAGATCCCGGCGTGTTCCGTCCTGGACTACGAGGTCCTGGACGTGAAGGGTTCGGGTCGTTACCTGGGCACCCTGTTCTGCATCCAGCAGACCACGCCGGGCTGGCCGGGCGAGGGCAACGACCGGTTCTACCTCGACGGGGACACTCTCCCGGCCCTGGAGGGCACCGGGCTGGAGGACTACTTCCTGGACGCCTGGGACTTCCGCCGGTCCTTTTCCCCCTTCTACGCCGTTCCCCTCTCCACGGGAGAGGAAGTGGGCTCGGTACACACGGCCCTCAGGTGGCACCTGGCGGACCCGATCTTCTTCCGGAAGTCCATCAGGGTCACCCTGGGAAAGAGGGGCCGGGTCTACGATGCGCAAGGGAAGTTGCGCGGGAACGGCTTGAGGCGGGACCACTACTCCAGCGTGGCCTTCTTCTACCTGGACAGGCCCGCCAGGCCCCCGGGACTTCCCCTTCCCAAGGTGAAGGCGCGGGTCTTTCCCGAAGTGCGTCCTGAAAAACGTTTCGTGAAGGGGCCCTCCGTGGAGGCCGAGGGGGCGGAAGACCTCCGTGCCGAGGGGAGGCTCCGGGAGATCCCGGCGAACCACCTCCTCTGGGGGGGTGGCGCCCTCCTCAGGTGGACGCCCGCCGGGCCGGGAGCCAAGCTGACCCTGGCCGTGGGCGATTTGCGTCCCGGGGTCTATCGCGCCTGGGCGGACCTGAGGCGGGGCCGGCGGGGCGGCCGTTTCCGGGTCCGGGCCGGAAAGGGGGAGGTCCTGGATTTCGACGCCTACCTGGACAAGGCGGAGCCCCTCTGCCTGCCCGAGAGGATCTTCCTGGGATCCTTCTCCGTGGAGGAGGGGCGGGTCACCTTCGTGTTCCGGAGCCTCGGGAGGAGCGCCTTTTCCAGGGGCGGGATCCTGGAGCTGGACCGGGTGGGGCTGGAGAGGAGGGGGGATCTCCCCGGGCGGGCCGGCGGAGAGGGAGGGAAGAAGGGGGAGGAGCAGGCCTCGGCGGGTCTTCCGCCTTTCCCGGAGCGGGCCGGCCGGGGGCGGCCGGCCCGGAACGTTCCGGATGGAGCCGGGGGGAGGCGGCCTTCCCGGCCGGGCGGGGCTACCATACCCTTCACCGTTTCGTTATCCTTCCCCGATGGGAAGGCAGGCGGAAGATAGAGGAGAAGGCCCCATGCCGATCTACGAGTTCTACTGCCCCCAGTGCAACCTGGTCTACCAGTTCTTCAGCCGGGTCATGGCTCCGGAGAAGATCCCGGCCTGCCCGAGGAACGGAGAGCACAAGCTGGTCAAGGAGGTCTCCCTCTTCGCCGTGACGGGAAAGGCCAAGGAGGAGCCCGACCTTCCCGTGGACGAGGACAACCTGGAGAGCGCCATGATGGAACTGGCCTCCCAGGCCGAGGGGCTGGACGAGGAGAACCCCAAGGAGGCGGCCCGGTGGATGCGCTCCTTCATGCAGAAGACCGGGATGCCTCTCGGCAAGGCGATGGAGGAGGCCCTGGCCAGGATGGAGGCGGGCGAGGACCCGGAGGAGCTGGAGGAGAAACTGGGAGACAGCCTCGAGGAGGAAGACCCCTTCGACCTCTCTCCGAAGGAGCTGATCCGGAAGGCGAAACAGCTCAAGCGGATCCGCAAGGACCCGAAGCTCTACGAGATGTGACCGCTCCCGGGCTGCCCGGCGAGGAGCCTAGGAGGAAGGCTCGTCCCCGTCGAGGATCCGGATCTTCCTCTTGCACCGGGGGCAGTTCACCTGGTTGCCCTGGAAGGCGGGGCTCACGTTCACCGTGGCTCCGCAGGTGCATTGGAATCCCTGCCAGCCCTTGCCCTTCCGCTTGAAGACGAGGGGTTCTTCCGCTGCGGGGGCGCCGCCGCGGGGTGAGGTCCCGGCCTTTCCTTTCAAAGCACCGGCGAGCATGGCCCCCGCAACGGCCCCGGCCATGACGGCCTTGGGGATTTCGTGGACCCTTCCGCACCGGGGGCAGGTGATCTCCTCCTCCTCGAAATCCGGGGGGACCTTGATCCTTACCCCGCAGGGGCAGGCGATGACCAGCAGGTTGGCCGTCCGGTCCAGGGTCTCCAGGACCTCTTCGATCCTGCGGGCCTTGTCGTCTTCCGCTCCCTCCCCCTCCGCCGAGGGTCCCCGTTTGCTCAGGTGGGGGACCTGGGACGCCAGGAGTGTGCCCAGGAGGGTCCGGCCGGAGTGGACGGCCTTGTAGGCCTTTTCGTAGTCCCCGTAGCCCGCCCCGGCCATGCTTCTCAGGATCCGGATCCTCTCCTCCGTGGGCGGATGGGTGGAGTTCAGGCCGGCGGCGGCCCTTCCCTGGAGGGGATTCACGATGTAGAGAGGGGCCAGGGCCCGATTGACGCTCTTACGTTTGATGTGGGAGATGGAGATCTTTTCCAGGGCCGAGGCCAGGCCCTCGGGATACCGTGTGAAGAGGGCCGAAGATGCGTCGGCCAGATATTCTCTCTTCCGGGAACAGGCGAAGTAGAGGAGCTGGGCGAAGACCGGCCCCAGGAGGGCGACGAGGAGGACGGCCAGCAGGATCCAGCCGCCTCCGGAGTCCCCTCCCGAACGCCTTCCTCCCCGCCTGCCTCCGCCGTAGATGAAGGTGCGCAGGAGGATGTCGGAGAGGATCACGATGGTCCCGAGCATGACCGCCGCCAGGGTCATGAACTTGACGTCCTGGTTCTTGATGTGGCCGATCTCGTGGCCGATCACTCCCTGCAGTTCGTCCCGGTTCAGGCGGCGCAGGAGGCCCATGGTTACGGCCACGGCCGATTTCTCGGGTTTCCTTCCCGTGGCGAAGGCGTTGGGGGTCGGGTCGTCGAGGACGTAGATCTCGGGCATCTTCTTCAGCCCCGAGGCGATGGTCATCTCCTCCACCACGTTCCAGAGGCTCGGCGCCTCGTGCTTGTGGATCTTCCTGGCGCCGGCGACGGAAAGGAGGAGCTTGTCGCCTCCGGCCAGGGCGGCGGCGAGCTGGACCCCCCAGATCACGAGGGCCACCCCGATTCCCAGAAGGATCGCCGTGGGATTCCCTCCGCCCAGGTAGGCGCCCAGGGCCGCGCCCACGGCGAGGAGAATGAGGGCCATGGCCCCGGCCAGGAGGATGGAGCGGCGCTTGTTCGCCCGGATGGCCTGCCACATGGAGATCCGGTCCTTTCCGGGGGATCAGAACTGAACCTTGGGGGCCTCCCTCTCCGCTTCGTTCTCCACCTTGAAGAAGGTGGCCTCCTTGAAGTTGAACATCCCGGCGATGATGTTGGAGGGGAACATCTGGATCTTGTTGTTGTAGGTCATTACGGAATCGTTATAATACTGCCGGGCGAAACTGATCTTGTTCTCCGTGGAGGTGAGTTCCTCCTGGAGGGCCAGGAAGTTCTGGTTGGCCTTGAGGTCGGGATAGCTCTCCACGAGGAGCATCAACCTTCCCAGGGCCTGTCCCAGCTCCCCCTCGGCCTGGATCCTGTCGTCCATGCTCTGGGCGCTCATGGCCCTGCTCCTGGCCTGGACCACCCGCTCCAGGGTGTCCTTTTCGTGTGAGGCGTAACCCTTCACGGTCTCCACGAGGTTCGGGATCAGGTCGTGGCGGCGTTTGAGCTGGACGTCGATCTGGGACCAGGCGTTCTTCACCTGGTTTTTCAGGCCCACCAACCCGTTGTAGATGGCCACGAACCAGATCACCAGGACCAGGACGATCCCCGCGATCACGAGGAGGATGATGGTTCCACTACCCATTGGAATTCTCCTTTTCGTCGGTTCCATGCTGGATTTCGTCCTTGAGGAGGTCGGAGAAGAAGCGGGCCACCGAGCCCTGGTGCCCTCCTTCTCCCGCGAAGAGATCCACGGCCCGGTAGATCTCTCCCTTGTCGAACCAGAGCCCGTGTCCCCTTGGACAGCGATCCAGGATGACCTCCTTGCCCGAGGAGGAGCGCAAGGGGAATTCCCTGAGCTTCTTTCCGCACCTGGGGCAACGCCGATCCGAAGGTTCCCCCCTGGGGGCTTCTTCCAGGGCCTTGTGGAGCTGGGCGGGAGGAACGCCGGCCCTGAGGGAGATCTCCTCCAGTTCCCCCGCGTCGAGCCAGGTGCCCTTGCAGGCCAGGCACCGGTCGATCTCGATCCCCTCCAGTTCGAAGGTGACCATGGGGCGCTTGCAGACGGGACAATCGTTCATGGGAAGGATGGTACAGATCGAGACGATTCCCTAAAAGGGGGAGCCCCTGGAATTCCCGGGGTGCGGCCCTTACGGAGGGCCCCTTTCGGGTTTAGACTGGATTCTCCCTTCGGCCGGATCGGGTCGCTCCGGCGGCGGAAAAAACGGTTCCCGGGCCCTCCTTCCTTTCCTTTCCGGACGGGAGGGCGGCCCGGGAGAGGAAATCTCCACGTAGCCTCTGGGGGAATCCATGCAAGGCTGGGTCCCGCGCGTTCTTTTTTCCTTGGGTATTTCGGCCCTCCTGGCGGTGTTTCCGCCGGCCTGCCGCCGGGAAAGAACTTCCCCCTGCGGGAAGCCCCTTTCCTCCCTTCCGGCTTCCCGGGCCGGAGAGGCTTCCCCTCTTCCTCTCTTCCTGCTCCCCGAGCCGGCTGGTTCCGTGCGGATCCGGCTGGATCTCCGGGCGGGGAACGCCTTTCCGGGTTTGCCGGTCTCATGGGACGCCCTGGAAGCGGACTACTTCTTCGCCAGGCAGGGGGGGAGGCAGTGGATCCTGGAGAAGGGGGCTCCCCTGGATCTCTCTTCCGGGCCGGTCATGGCGGCCCTCCTGACCAGGCCCGTCACGGTGCCCGGTGTCTCGGGCGAAGTGATCTATTGCGCCAAGACGATCTCGGCCCCTGTACCTCGCACACCGGAAAATCGGAGCGATATGTCCGGTTTCGCCGGGGCCAAGGCGGGCTTTCCCCTGGAGATCGTTCCCCTGGCCGATCCGGCCGCCCTCGGACCAGGTGACGACTTTCCTTTCCGGGTGATCTTCCGGGGGGATTCCCTCTCCGGGGCCCGGGTCCGGATCCGGGGAGAGGGGGAGGCTGCCGGGGATCCCATCCCGGCGGAGACCGACGGGGAGGGAGCCGCCCGTTTCAGGATCACCGGAACCGGGAGGTGGATCGTCACGGTCTCCTGCTCCCGCCGGGAAGGAGGAAGGCTGCTCACATGGGCGGCGAGCCTGGTCTTTACATGCGAGGGAAGAGGATGAAGCGGATTTTCTTCTTGCTGTGGGCCTTCTCGTGGATCTTCGCTTCCTCTCCGCGGGCCCAGATCCGCTGGCAGGAGCTCGGCCCGGCACCCATCGTGAACGGCCCTTTCACGGGAAGGATCTCGGCCCTGGCGGCGAGCCGGAAGGACCCCAGGCTTCTCTTCGCCGGGGGAGCCGACGGCGGGGTCTGGCGGACCCGGGACGGCGGGATCCATTGGACTCCCCTCACGGACTCCCTCCCGACGACGGCGATCGGCGCCCTGGCCCTCGACCCGTCGAACGAGAAAATCCTCTACGCCGGAAGCGGGGAAGCGAACTTCGCCAACCACTCCCGTTACGGAGTGGGCCTCTACAAGTCCGTCGACGGCGGGGACCACTGGGTGGTGCTGGCCGGCGAGACCTTCGCCGGGAGGTGCATCTCGGCGATCGCCGTGGATCCTTCCAACACCTCGGTCCTCTACGTCTCCCTGGCGGCGGCAGGCGGGTTTCCGCCCCTCGCGGCGGCCCGGGGGCACCGGGGTGCCCGCGGCCCCCTGGGACTCTTCAAGTCCGCAGACGGGGGGAGGTCTTTCGTTCAACTCAAGAAGGGGCTTCCCACGAGCCTTTCCGCCTTCGACGTATGCCTGGATCCCGGAAATTCCAGGATCGTGTACGTCGCCGTGGGGCACATCTTCGGGGACCCGGGGAACGGGGTTTACAGATCCACCGACGGCGGAGCCTCCTTCGTCAAGCTCGGCGGGGGACTTCCCTCCTCGGGAGTGGGCAGGATCGCCCTTGCCGTGGCCCCTTCCCGGCCCGGGAGGATCTACGCCCTCGTGGTCCATGCCTGCTCCTCGACGGGTGGGGGTGGTTCCACCCTGGGGGCCTGGAGGTCCGACGACTACGGGAAGAGCTGGATCGCCGTCCACCCGGGCAACATGCAGGCCACCTACGGCTGGTACCTCTGCACGGCCGTGGTGCACCCCAAGAAGCCCGATACGGTCTTCTTCGGCGGGTTCTCCATCCGCCGATCCACCGACGGAGGCCGCACGTGGAGGACCAGGACGGCCCCCCACGTGGACAACCACGCCTTCGCCTGGGACGCCTCGGGCAGGCTGATCGTGGGTTGCGACGGCGGGGTCTTCCGGTCCTCGAACCTGGGAGACAGCTGGGTGTCCATCAACGGGGACCTGGGGGTGATTCAGTGCTACGCCGGGATCTCCCTCCATCCATCCTCGGCGGCGGGGATCTACGCGGGCCTCCAGGACAACGGCACCTGCCTCCGCCTCTCGGGGAAGTCGTGGCGCAGGATCCTGGGCGGCGACGGGGGGTGCACGGGGATCACCCCCGACGGTAGGACCGCCTTCGCCGAGTACCAGGGGACGGGACACCTCTACCGGTCCGTGAACGGAGGGTATTTTCGTTGGATCGGGTCCGGGATAAGGGGCAGGAACTGTTTCCTTCCTCCTTTCGCCTTGGATCCCGGCAATCCCGCGAGAATGATCTACGGGACCGAGAGGGTCTTTCTCTCCACGGCCTACGGTTCCGGGTGGAGGGCCATCAGTCCCGACCTGACGGGTGGAACCGGGGCGATCCAGGGCCTGGCCTTCGCCCCGGGAAATCCGAACTACATCTACGCCGTCACGAACGACGGGAGGATCCAGGTCACTCCCGACGGGGGAAAGAACTGGTACCTCCGGAAGACGGGGATCGGGACCTGGCCGAGAATCACCCATCCCTTCGCCGTGAGCTCCCGGGACCCCAAGCGGGTCTTCTTCGCCCAGGGTTGGTTCGGGAAACCCAAGTTGTTCTATTCGCCCGATGCGGGGGTCCGCTGGTTCGACCTCACGGGGATCCTCCCCGACATTCCGGCCCACTGCGTGGCCCTGGACGAAAGGGCGGATCCTCCCGTCCTCTACCTGGGAACGGACCAGGGGGTCTGGAGGTCCCTCGACATGGGAAGGCGGTGGAACCGCCTGGGGGTGAACCTTCCCAACTCCCCCGTGGTGGATCTCAGGGTGGAGGTTCCGCGAAAGAGGATCGTGGCGGCCACCCAGGGGCGGGGCGTCTGGTCCTGCCGCCTCCTGGACCCTGACGAGATGGAGACCCGGTAGGCCGAGGTCGTGACGGGGAAGCCCGGTAAGGGAGGGGGTGGGAAAAAAACACCCGGCGGCCTTTCCGGGCCGCCGGGTGAGGGGGCTTCCGCCGGGGAAGAGGGTTACTTCTTCACGACGGCGGCGTAGTTGGTGAACTTGAAGCCCATGGCGTTGTCCGTGGTGCTGTAGGCGTACTGGAAGTAGAGGGGCCGGAAGTAGCGGATCCAGTAGCCGTGACCCGGGATCACCACGGGAACGGCGGCGTCGCCGTTCTTGTCGATCCTGGCGAAGCGGGTGGCCACGATGTTGGTGTAGAGGGTGCAACCCTTGGCGCCGAAGGAGGACAGGTCCAGGGGCAGGTTGAGGAAGTAGAACCTCTTGTCGGAGTTTCCGATGAGGAGGAGGGCGTAGGGCATCCGCACCTTGCCCGTGTCGGTGGCGCCCTTGAGAGTCACTTTGAAGGACTTACCGAAGGCCACGTCTCCGTCCTTCCCCAGGAGTCCCTTTCCGCAGTTGGGAGCCTGCTTGGGGTTCACCCAGGCGAGGCCCGGGGTTACGGCCTTGGCTTCGAAGTAGAAGCCCAGCCGGCATTCCAGCGAGCCCCTGCTCATGTTGGAGGCGGACTTGAGGCCCGCTTCCCGGATTCCGTAGGTGAGGGAGACCTTCTCCGTGGCGGCCACGGGGATGGTGAAGAAGTAACGGAAGGGGCCGGCCTTCTGGATCTTCTTGCCGTACTCCTTGCCGTTGAACTTCACGTAGGCGTCCACCTTGCCCTGGCCGAAGATGACGCCTGTCAGGGAGACCCGGATCACGCCCTGGACCTTCTTGCCGGGAAGGTAGGTCCACTGGATCGCCGGGGCGGCGGCGCCGGCCGAAGAGGCGCCCATGCACTTGACCTTGTCCGCCAGCTCGGAGCCGGGCTTGAACTTGACCACCTTCTTGGGGATGAGGGTCAGGCTCGCCGTGGCGAAGGCGGGGGGAAAGAAGCTCCTGTCCTGGGCGGCGAGAAAGACCGGCCTGGTGACGGCTCCGGCCTTGAAGACTTTGCACTTGGGGGTCTTCGTGGCGGTGGCGCAGGCTTTCATGTCCTTGAGGGCCTTCACCGTGATGGTCTGGGCCTGGAGTCCCGTGGAGACGAGGGCCAGGCCGAGGGAGAGAGCCAGCAGTCTTTTCATGATTTTTTCCTCCTTGGTGTGGTTTGGAAGGGAAACAGGCCCTTCCCGGGGGATGGACCGAACCGGGAAGGGGAGAGCTCGATCTCGGTTAGACCTTTGTAAGGGGGAAAAAGTTCGGTTTTTCCGGAGAAGAAAGGCGATTTTTTCCTCTTTCCCCGGAAAAAGACCGAGGGGCCGGGGGAGGTTCCCCCGGCCCCGGGTGAAGAGGAAAGTAGGTCTCAACCCCTATTTCAGGGCCGCTCCGCAGGAGGGGGACACCACGAAAGGCAGGCCCGGCCCGCCCAGCTTGGGGTCGTAGACGAGCCACTGCCAGTAGAGGCCCAGGCCGCTGAGAGCGGGCGTCGCAGGCAGGGGAAGCTTCACCACTCCGATTCCGGACTGGACCGTCGAGGAGCCGATGAGGAATTCCCAGGAGGAGAAGACCTTGCACCCTTTCATTCCGAAGGGGGAGAGGTCGAAGGGGAGGGGGATTCCCTTCCAGGACTTGTCGCTCCGGCCCATCCACAGGAAGGCCGAGTTGGCTCCGGCGATCCCCGTGACCTGGAGTTGCCAGTTCTTGTTGCCAAGGTAGGGAGCGTCGCCGGACATGGTGGGAAGGGGCTCGGTCTTGGAGCTACCCGGGCAACCCGTTCCGATGAGCCACACCGGGTCCATGACGGCGGCCATGTCGTTGGGGCTGGCCTGGTGGAGGCACCAGAACACCGGTTTCCCGTAATGCCTGTCCATGGCGTAGGCGAGCCCTCCGGCGATGCCGCCCTTTGGATAAGTGCTTCCCGTATAAGGGACAGAGGGATCGGAGAAGGTCATCACTCCCGTGAAGGCGCCTCCCTTGGAGAGGTCGTGCTGCTTGAGGACGACGCGCGAGCCCGGAACCTTGCTGGAGGAGCCTGAGCTTCCGCCCTGCCCGAAGGACCAGAGGAAGCCGCGCTGGGGTCCGAATTCGATGAAAGCCAGGCCGTAGATCGAGGACGCTCCGTGCTTGCTCGCCGGGAAGGCCTTGAGCACTTTCCCCGTGTAATCGATGACCTCGATGTTGCTCGTCCAGTTGGCTACATAGAAGACCTTCTTGATGGGGTCGACGGCGATGGCCCTCAGGCACCTGAGGCTGGTGTTGGTGGAAATGAACTTGGTCTGGTCGAACTTCAGGTTCCTGCAGTCGAAGGCGAAAAGGGCCTTGCTCGCGGAAGTGTCCGTTCCGCCGTAGAGAATATTGGTGGTGAAATCGTAGGCCAGGTCCCGGAGGCCCCAGCTCGAGGAGTTGGCCGCGGCGGGAACGTTGTAGGCTTTCACCAGCTTGGGGCCGCCCTTGGCGTGGATGTCGATCTGGTAGAGCTGGTGGGGGGAACTGGAGTTGGCCCGCCTTCCCGAGACCCAGAGATAGTCTTTGACGATCACGCCCGGTTTGGAGGGGTCGGCGCCCGGGCCGTATTCGATGCCGAGAAGGGCGTTGTTGTTGTTGCAGATCTTCTGGATGTTGAAGGATTTCTCCATGAGTTTGCCCAGTTGGGCCGGGGCGGAAGGGAGAAGGACGGCCAGCAAGGCCGATGCCAGGAGAGATTTCTTCATGGTCTTTTCCTCCGTGGGATTGGGTAGGGATGGGTTTGTCTATCGAGGAAGGAGGCCCCCGGTCGTCGAACCGGGAGTGAAGGTGCCCCTGGGAGAGTTCACCTTCCTGAAACTTTATTGTTACACGAAGCCGGTTCAGGGCAAGCTGGTCTTCCGGAAAAAGGAGGATACCAGGGTGTTCCCTCCTCCCCGGGGCGGGTCCTTTGGGAGGGAAAAGCTCGGTCCGGGCCGGCGCCCTTTCAGAGGAGGGGCTCTTTTCGCCGGCCGATCCGGCCTCGTTCCAAGCCCACCTTGAAGTGTGTCGGTTTGGCCCACCTCGGCCGGGAGAGGACGCACAGGAACGAGAGGGAGTAAAGATCTCCTGCTCCAGACCTGCGGGGGCCCGGGGAGAGGATTTTTTTTCTCTTACTGAACCTCCCTCGGGAAGAGGCCGTTGTTGGTCCCTTTCCACCGGAGCGAAGGATTCCTTTTCCTCCGGGCCCAAGGACATTGCCATTCCACCCGGCCCGGGGGCCGGGAAGGTGCGACTGAGAAGATGGGTGCATTCGGTGAACGGCCGGGCGGCCCGCCAGCAACGGAGAGGAGCGTGGAAACTTCCCCCGGAAGGGACCTGCCGAGGAGGGCGGTTCCAAGCCGCCCGGCCGGAATCGACCGGCCGGGAGCGCCTGCCAGGGCGGGGCCGGTCTCTTTTCCGCCTCTCTGGAGTTTCTAGGCTCGGAAGGCGGCCTCCCGGGCGGAGGAGGCGCGTTTCCATTTGAGAAGGTATGCCGGTCCCGGTGCGTGGAGAGGGTGCGTACCGGCCCTTTGCAATTTCGAGAAAGGGATCTTCCGGAATGAAGGATGGAGTGAGATTCTTTGCCCGGATCCCGGGGTTCCTGGCCCTGGGAGTGGTTCTTTGGAGTTGCGCCGCCCCTGTTTCCCCTGGAAAGGAGTCTTCTCCCCCGGCTTTCCTCCAGGGAGGCGGCGTCCCCGGCGGAGGCCGGGGAGGAGAAGTTCGAAACGTCCCGACCGGGGGGGGCCGGTCCTCCCGGGTTGCTTCGGGAAAGTCGCGTGGGAAGGCTGGGAAGGCCGTGGCTCTTCCCGAGGCCGTGGTCACTGCCTCCCGGGTTCCCGAGGACCCGGACCAGTCCAGTCGGGCCGTGGCGGTAGTGGACCGGGAGGAGGTGAAACGGAGGATGAATTCCTCTCCCACCATGGCCGAACTCCTCCGGGGGGAGCCTGGGGTCTTCGTCCAGCAGACGGGACGGAGAGGCGGCGCACCCATCATCCGCGGGCTGATCGGGAAATTCATCTTGCCCATGTACGACGGGGTGAGACTCACCGACGGGACCATCTTCGCCGGGCCGAACGCTTTCATGAACAACGTGGACAGGATGTCCGTCGACAGGGTCGAGATCGTCCGCGGACCGGCGTCGGTCCTCTACGGGAGCGACGCCGTGGGCGGGACCATCAACGTGATCCCCAGGCGGTTTCACGGGTTCCCGGAGAAGTTGGAACTCCACGGGGGAACGAGGAGCATCTGGGAGTCGGCTGGGAACCAGTTCACCCAGAGGGTGGAGGTTTCCGGCGGACAGCGTCCGGTCAACTTCCTCCTCGGCGGAACCTTCATGGATACGGGGGACACCCGGGGCGGCGGAGACCTGGGGGAACTCTCCAACACCTCGTGGCGGGAGAAGAACTTCGATGTGCGGGTCGGGTTCGACCTGGGAGGGGGCGATCTCCTGGAGGCGGCGTACTGGAGAACATGCCGTCTGGCCGTATACCGATTCGACCAGCCTTGGGACGATCCCCACGTGAACGACTGGTGGAGGGCCCATACCTCCCTCTACCTGACCTCGAGCGGCCTGAGGAAGAGGATGGCCAAGACCCCTTACTCCACGACCCAGCTCGGCGAGCTTTCCTACTCGGGAAGGGGCCCGGGATCCTTCTGCGACGAGATGAAGGCCAAGTTCTACTGGAGGGGTGAACGGGAAGAGCGCTTCCGTGGTTCCGAACAGGCCACGACGACAAGGAAGGACGTGACCACCAGGCAAAGGGACGTCTACGGGCTGGGGTTCCAGTTCACTACCCGCACGAGCGAAGAGAACCGCCTGGTCTACGGTCTTGATTCCAGGGTGGACGACGTGGACTCGGGTCGTTCCCAGCGGGAAACCTTCGACAAGGCCACCGGGGCGAGGATCAGCAAGGTCGACAGGATTCCGAGCAACCCCGACGCCCTGGTCTACGACCTGGGCCTCTTCCTCCTGGAGGAGTACAAGGGAATCGAAGACCTCGTGCTCTCGGCAGGTATCCGCGTCAACTATACTCGCCTGGAGTCGAATCCCCGGGCCTCGACCACTCCCAGCCCACTCACCCCCGACCAGTTGGACGTCTCCGACGACTTCTCCTCCGTCACCTGGAGCCTGGGTTCGGTCTACACCCTGAACGACTGGTTGAACCTGGTGGGCAACGTCGCCAGCGGTTTCCGTTCTCCGAGTGTCTCGGACATGCTCCGGACCGGGGCCTTCACCTACGGGGTGAGCGTTCCGAGCACGGGCCTGGACCCGGAGAAGGCCGTAACCTGGGAATTGGGTTTGAAGGGCCGGACGGAGCGGTTCCGTGGGGGTTTTACGGGGTTCTTCACGGACATGCGTGACTTGATCGAGTCCAGGCCCGGGACCTTCGGCGGTTCGGACTTCATCGATCTGAACGGCGACGGGATCAAGCAGGACGACGAGCAGGTCTACGTGAAGAAGAACGTCGGGAAGGCCCGGATCTGGGGCCTGGAGGCGGAGGGGCGGTGGAAGGTCCTGGCGGGGGGGAACCTGGGCGATATCTTCCTCACGGGGAACGCCACGTTCACCAAGGGAAGGAACCGGACCGAGGGAGAGCCCCTGAGGTTCATACCGCCCCTCTACGGACTCGTGGGGCTTCTCTGGGACAAGGAGGCCGACGAGGCTTCCGGCGCGAGGCGCTGGGTCGAACTGGTCGTCCCCTGGTCGCTCCGGAAGAGGGAGAAGGATTTCGCTTCCGGGGATCTCCGGGACAAGGCCCAGTTTCCGGGGCGCCCCGGGAGGCTCCCGGGCTGGTTGCTGGTCCATTTGAGGGCAGGTTTCGAACCCACCGAGAACGTGGGAATCACCTTCTCGGTGACCAATCTCCTGGACAGGGAGTACCAGTCCTTCGGTTCCCGCCTCCCGGGCGACGGCCGTTCCTTCAACATGTCCCTGGAAGTGAAGTGGTAGAAATAGACATGGATCGATCCGCGGGAAGCTCCCCGATTCTTGGGATGCGCTGGGGTGATTTCTTTCGTCCCGGGGGGCTTCCGCCGGCTTCGGGACGGCCGGCGGGCGGCGGGCGGCCCGCGTTTTTCGCGGCCATGCTCCTGCTGCTGTCCGCCGGACCTGCCCCCTGCGTGGCCGGGGGGACCCGAAGCCGGCCGCGGATCGGTTTTCTCGGGGTATGGGACAGGGCCAAGCCCCTCCTCGAGCAGGCTTCACGGGACGAAAAGGTTCCCGTCGTCTTCCTGGAAGAAAAGGAACTTCTCGGGGAGAAAGGGGGGAAGGCGGCGGAGGGGCTGAGGGTTCTCTTCGTCCTGAACTTGAAGCGGGAGGACGGGCGGGCCCTGTCCCGTCTCTTTAGGGGGATGAAGGATCGCCCCCGGATCGTCCCCCTGGACGCAAGGGCTTCCCAGGCCCCCCTCGTCCGGGAGGGCCTCCTGGAGAAGGATCCCAGGGTTCCTCCCTACTGGCGGGCCTCGGGCCTGGTCAACATGCGGAGATTGCTCGTATACGTGGCAAAAGCATACCTCGGCGAGAAGAGAAACGTCCTTCCCCCGGCGGCTATCCCTGACTACGGATACTATCTCCCCGGCATTGCGGAGGCCCTTCCGGACCTGAAGTCCTTCCGGGAGAAGGCGGGCTGGAAGGAGGGGCGGCCCAGGGCCGCCCTCCTGATCCAGCAGTCTTTCTGGGTGACCAGGGACACGGCTGTCATCGACGCCGAGATCCGTGCCCTGGAGAGGGCCGGGTTCAACGTGGTGACCCTTTTCGGTGATACCGGGACCAGGACGGCCTCCATGCTGGAGGCCGTAAAACCGGATATACTCGTGGAGGACCGGCACGGATCCTTCTGGGGAGGAGAGGGGAAGCCCCTCCTGGAGAGGCTGGACGTTCCCTACCTCCGCCCCATCTCCATGCTGGCCTACACCATTCCCCAGTGGCTCGCCGACCCCCGGGGTCTGCACCCGAGGGACAGGGCCAACTTCATGACTCTCCAGGAACTGCACGGAACGGTGGATCCCATCGTCGTGGGCGGGCTGAAGGAAGACGTGAGGGGATTCAAGCTTCACGTGCCCGTTCCGGGGAGGGCGGACCGCTTCGCCCGGAGAGCCTGGAACTGGTATTCCCTTCGGAAAAAACCGAATTCTCTCAAGCGGATCGTCATCGTCTATTACAACAAGTCCCTGGGAAAGGACGATTTCCTCAGGGGGAGTCCCACGGGAGCCTTCCTGGACGGGCCGAGGAGCCTGATGCGGTTTCTCCCGCGCATGAAGTCCAGGGGCTACGATGTGGGACCCCTTCCCCGGGACGAGGGGGAATTGCTCCGGTGGATCGCCGAGAGGGGCAGGAACATCGGCCCCTGGGCCCAAGGGGACCTGGAGAGGATGGCCGACAGGCCCGGCGTCGTCCTGGTCCCGGCGAGGAAGCTCGAGGGCTGGATGGCGGAGAAACTCACCCTCGAACAGAGGGCCGCCCTGGCGGAGCGCTTCGGACCGCCCCCCGGACGGCTCATGGTGGTCACCAGAAACGGGGAAAAGCAGATCGTCCTTCCCATGGTCAGGCTCGGGAGGATCATCCTGGCGCCCCAGCCCCTCAGGGGGGAAAGGGAGGACGAGAGGCTCCTGCACTCCCGGGACGTGCCTCCCCCTTACAACTACCTGGCCTTCTACTGGTGGCTCCAGGAGGAGTTCCACGCCGACGCCGTGATCCACTGGGGAACCCACGGTTCCCTGGAACTCCTTCCGGGCAAGGAGGCCGGACTGGCCCCCGGGGATTGGAGCGACCTTCTCACGGGGGACATGCCCGTCGTGAATCCCTGGATCATGGACAACCTCGGGGAGGCCACCCTTTCGAGGCGGCGCTCCTATTGCGTCCTCGTGGACCACCTGGTTCCTCCTGCGGTGAGCGCCGGCCTGTCGGGGGACCTGAGGAAGGCGGGGGAGGAGATCGAGAAGTTCGAGACTCTCGAGAGGGGAGCCCTGAAAGAGGCCTTCCGCAAGAGGATCACCGAACTCGTGAAATCCACCAGGATCGACGAGACCCTGGGAATCTCCGGCCTTGAGGAGAGGCTTCTCACCGACGGCGAGATCGAAAAGGCCGCTTCCTACCTCCATCGCCTTTTCAGCGAGACCACCCCCACGACCCTCCACGTCCTTGGGAAACCTCCCGACCGGAAATTACTGGCGCCATACCTGGCTGCCGTCCTCGGCGGGTCTTTCCTGAAGGCGGTCGCCGCCCTGCACCCGGGGCCGGAAGGGGAGGGGCGGCTGGCCCGGGACAGGCGCCTTCGGGCCCTGGCCGAGGATCTGGTCCGCAGGTGCGTCCTCGGGAAGGAGGCGCCTCCTCCCCGGCTGGCGGAGAAGATCCGCTTCGCCCGGAAGGTCCTGGCCGGCCTCGAGAGGGCGGGAGACGAGATCGGGAACCTCCTGAACGCCCTGGAGGGTCGATACGTTCCTCCGGGTCCAGGTCCGGACCCCATCCGCAACCCGGCCTGCCTGCCGAGCGGGAGGAACCTCTACGCATTGAACCCGGAAGAGATCCCGACCCGGCCCTCCTGGGAGATCGGCAAGAAGCTCGTGGACGAGTTGCTCCGAAGGAGGCACCCCCGAAAGGTCGGCATCGACCTGAACGGGATGAACACCATGCGTGATTTCGGTGTCATGGAATCCCAGGTCCTCTACCTCCTGGGAGTCCGACCCGTGTGGGACTCCAACGGCCTCGTGGAGGACGTGGAGGTCATCCCGAGGAAGGAACTGGGGCGGCCCAGGGTGGACGTCTTCATCGCCATGGGCGGGCAGTACAAGGAGAACTTCCCGACCAGGGTGAAGCTCCTGGACAAGGCGGTCCGGTTGGCAGCCGCCTGCAGGGAGAAGGACAACCTGGTGAGAGAGGGCTCGGACCGGCTGATGGATATGCTCCTGGCGAGAGGGTACTCCCGGGAGAGGGCCGCCCTCCTTTCCCGGGCGAGGATCTTCGGGACCAAGCAGGGGAACATGAGCGGCACCAACATCCTCCACCTCGTCCCCAGGTCGGGAGCCTGGTGCCGGAAGGGGGAGATCACCTCGGTCTACGTGGACACCATGAGTTTCGTCTACACCAAGGGCGCCTGGGGGAAGAAGATGAAGGACCTCTTCCACGACGCAATCCAGGGGACGGATACCTTGGTCCGGGTTTGGGCCTCCAACATGACCAGCCAGCTGTCCAACCACCACTCCTACGAGTACCTGGGCGGATTGAGCATGGCCGTCAGGGAGATGACGGGGCGGGAGCCCGAGGCCTTCATCGCCGACGTCCGGGACCCGGCGGGGCCCAGGTTGAGGGAATTCCACGAGGTCCTGGACACGAGCTTCCGGACGGAGCTCCTCGGCAGGAAGTGGATCAAGGGGATGAAGGGCCATGGTTACGCAGGGGCGGGAATGATGGCTGAACTCGTCAAGAACACCTTCGGATGGGAAGTCACCCGTCCGGAGAGCGTTTCCGACGGGGTCTGGAACGAGATCTACCGGGTCTACGTGAAGGACCGTTACGGCCTGGGTCTGAGAAAGTGGTTCCGCAAGGTCAACCCCCACGCATTCCAGGATATCGCGGCGGTGATGCTGGAAGCGGCCAGGAAGGGGTTCTGGAAGGCCGACCCGAAGGTGGTCCGCAGCCTGGCCCGGATCTACGCCGAATCGGTGGCCCGGTTCGGGCCGTCGGCCGGCCTGGTCTCGGGAGGAAACCGGCGTCTCGAGGATTACGTGGAGCGGAACTTGGACGCTCCCGGGGACAGGGCGGCGGCGGAGGCCTTCCGGGCGGCCCTGGCCCGTTCCCGAGGCGTCGGGGAGGGGAGGAAGGAGAAGGTCCGCGGCCCGAAGCTGGCCCTGGAGAAGAAGGCCCCTGAGGCCGGGCCGCGGGGAAAGAGCCCCTTGGAATCCTGGCTGGAGGCAGCGGCCCTGGCCTGCCTGGGACTCTTGGTCCTGGCGGGAATGGCCTGGAAGTTCGGTGTCCCCCGACCCTGAGAAGGAACCCATGGAAATCCTGGTTCGGATCCTCTACCTGGTCTCTACGAGCTTGATGGTGCCGGTGATCGCCGCCCTGCTCCTTCTTTTGGCATGGACCGCCCTTCATCTGGGGGGGCTGGTCCGGGAGGGCCTTGAGCGGCGAAGGGGAAGGAAAATCCTCGGGAAGATCCTGGAGGAGCTCAAGGCGGGCCGAGGAGTGGATGTCCTGGCGCCCGGGGGATTCCTTTCAGGAGAGGCCCCGGCGGTGGGCGGCCTTCCCGGGGCCTTCCTGGGTGTCCTTGCAGAGGAGGAGGCCCGGGACCCGGTCCTCTTGGGAAAGGCCGTGGACGATTTGCAGCTCGAGATGGAGGGTCGCCTGGGGAGGGTGGGTACGGGAGTCCGCCTGGGCCCCATGCTGGGGCTCATGGGAACCCTCATACCCATGGGGCCCGCCCTGACGGGCCTGGCCTCGGGCAACGTGGAGGCCATGTCGAGGAACCTGGTCGTGGCCTTCAGCACCACCGTGCTGGGACTCCTCGTCGGGGGAGCGTGTTACATGATCACCGTAATCCGTGGCAGGTGGTACGCCCGGGACCTCTCGGACATCGAGTTCCTCCACGACCTGGCTCTCAAAAAGGAGGAGGAGCACCGTGAGATTGCGTGAGGGCCCAGGGGGGCGCCGCCGCCTTCGCCGACCCTTGCCCGCCGAGGACGACCCTCTGGGAGGAGTGGCCAACCTCTTCGACCTGGGCATGGTCTTCGCCGTGGCTCTCCTCATCGCCATGGTGCGGTACCTGAGTCTCCCCGAGTTGCTCACCAGGGACCAGGACGTGACGATCGTGAAGAACCCCGGGCGGCCGGACATGGTGATCCTCAGGAAGAAGGGGATCAGGTTGGAGCGGTTGAAGCTCACCACCCAGGAGATCGGCGGAGAAGGAGTCAAGCTTGGGACGGCCTACAGGTTGAAGTCCGGAGAGGTGGTCTACGTCCCCGAGAGGCCCGGGGGAAATGAGGATAGGCAGAGAAGGGGTGGGAAGTAGGCCGGATCCTTTCCGCCGGGCCCGGGGAAAAGGACGGGGCTTGGGGCGGGGGAGAGGCCTTCCTCCCGGGTGTTTCTCCCCGGTGCGGGGGGTATCCTGTCCTTCATGATGAAGATCCTTCCCACCTTTTCCGCGATCCTCCTTTTTCTTTTCTCCCCGTGGGCTCTTCGTGCCGGGGAGGATCCTCCCTCCCTGGAGAGGGCCGTCCGTTCCGCCCTGGAGAGGGCCGGCGGGAATGCCGGGGAGATCCGGGCCTTTCTGGACGGGCTCCGGGGAGAGCGGCTCCTTGCCGGGAGATTCCTTGTGGCCTATATGCCGGTGGTGGACCTGGCGTCCATGGACGCGGCCTCCCTGAGGGAGAACCTGGACCTGGCCTTCCGGGCACGGTCGGAGTTCCCCTGGGGGAAGAGGGTCACCTTCCCCCTCTTTCTCCACTACGTCCTGCCCCATCGCTTCGCCCAGGAGGCCTTCCAGCGCTGGCGCCCCGTCTTCTTCGCCTCCATGAAGAGGCTCCTCGCCGGGTGCACGTCCATGAGGGACGCCGTCAGGGCGGCCAACGCCTGGTGCGCCCGGCGGGTGAAATTCATCCAGACGGAATGGCGCGACCAGACTCCCCTGGACACCCTGAAGTCCGGGTACGGCCGGTGCGAAGAGATGATGGAGGTCAGCATGGCGGCCTTGAGGGCGGCGGGAATCCCGGCCCGGCCCTGTTCGGCCCCCTGGTGGGTGGTCCACGACAACAACCACGCATGGGTGGAGGTCTGGGTGGACGGAGCGTGGCACTTCATCGGGGGGTGCGAGGACACTCCCCTGGACAGGACCTGGTTCCGCAAGCCCGCCCGCAGAGCCGGCCTGGTGGTGAGCGTCATGTACGGATCGCCCCGGGAGTTCGATCCGGGTGACCGGGTCTACAAGATCCTTCCCGACGCGGCCCTGATCAATTCCACGGCCGTCTACACCTCGGCGGGCCTCCTGGAGGTCCGCCTGGCCGACAGGAACGGCGAGGCCCTGGGCGGGTTTCCCTTCGCCGTGTCCGTGTTCAATTTCGGCGGGCTCCGGTCCCTTACGACCCGGAAGGTCGGACCGGGCGGCCGGGCCTCGGTAGTCCTCGGGCCGGGGGAGTTCTTCCTCTCGGCCGGAAAGGACTCCCTCCGGGCCTTTCGGGTGGTGAGGGTGAGGCCGGGGAAGACGACGGAGGTGGAACTCCGCCTGAGGGAGGGAGCCGTTCCGCCGGGTGCCTTCCGGCTCCGCTACCCCACCCAGGCCGAAGCGGACCGCCTCGCCGCCGCCCGGGACTCCTGCAGGGAGACCGGTTCCTCCCGGTTCCGCCCCAGGATCACCAAGCCGGCCCTCGACCTCTACGAGAGGGGAAAGGACCCCGCCCTGGACGCTCTCCTCGAAGGTTTCCCGGGCGGAAAGGAGCTGGAGAAGATCCTGGCCGACGGGCGGGGCAATTGGCGGGAGATCGGAAAAGGCTTGAAGGCCCTGGGGAGGGATCTTCTCGGCCCGGCCCTGGCCTTCCTTGAGAGGACGGCCCACCTGGACCGGGTGGAGATGACGCCTGAGATCCTGGAGGACCACGTGCGTTCGGCCCTGGAGGTCCGCAGGAAGGATACGCCCGACCCGATCTTCGACGGCTGGGTGCTGAACGGCAGGATCGACCTGGAGAACCTGGGGCCCTGGAGGAGGAGGCTCCTCGACGAGTGGGCGGGGATGCTCTCCTGGGAGGCCGACGACATCGCCCGGACCCTGGCCCGATGGAGTCGAAGGGAACTCGCACCCTACGCCCGGGGCCGGTTCGGGCCCTTCATGAATCCCGGCCAGGTCCTGGTCTCCCGGCGGGCTACCGGGAGGGAGAGGGCCGTCTTCCTGGTGGGGGCCCTCAGGAGCCTGGGCGTTCCTGCCAGGAAACGGCCCAACCAGGACGTGGTGGAGTACTGGGCCGGCGGGAGGTGGAAGGCCCTCTCTTCGGGGGGACGGACCGTCCCGGCGGGCGGCGGGGTCGGGCTCGTGCCGGTCACCCTCTTTCTCCGCAAAGGAGGCAAACCCTTCTTCTCCTCCCGGGCCGTGGCCTTCTCCCGGTTCACCGGTGGAAGGTGGAATCCTCTACGCCGTCTTTCCTTCCACGCCTCGGGGGGAAGGACCTGGGTGAACCTCCCCCCGGGGGATTACCTCTTCACCGGGGGGACGAGGAACTCCAACGGCGACCCCTGGGTCCAGTGCGTGGCCCTTCACCTGGAGACCGGCGCTCCCGCCGCGGTGGGCCTGGCCCTGGACTTCCCTTCCCTGGGGGGGATATACAAGTTGCCGGTTTGCAGGAAGTTGGACCGCCTTCCCGTGTTGAAGGCCGGGGGATCCGTCCTGGACCTGGCCGGGGCCTCGCGGAAAGGCCCCCTCCTTCTCTTCGTGTTTCTCCCTTCCCACGAACCCAGCACGAGGGCCCTCTCGGCGTTCCTCCGGGTCTATCCGGCCCTGGCGGGAGCCGGCGTGAAGGTGGTGGGCCTGGCCCTTCCAGGGCCGGGAGGAGGGAAGGTCCGGGATCTTCCCTTCCCGGTCCGCCGGGCCGGTTGGGAGGCGGCCCGGGCCTTGGGGATCCCCCGGCCGCCCGGGGCCTCGGACCGGCTCCCCTCGGTCCTCCTCCTCGGAAAGGGCGGCAGGCCCCTGCTCTGGGTGGAGGGTTACGAAACGAAGCTCGAATCCATGCTCCGGGAGGCGGCCCGCCTGGTCCGGCGTTGAGGGAGAAGGGTTCCTCCGGGATTCGAGAGGTGGGCCGGGGAATGCGCCTGGGGAGCATCCCAGGGGGAGGATTGGACCGGCGGGAAGGGCCTCTGCTACCATGACCGGGCGGGGGAATCGCTGGGGAAGGCGGAAGAGGAAAGGGGCGTTTCCGCCTGTGCGGGACGCCCGCGGCGTTTTTCCGGGGTCGGTCCCCGGAACCAGGGAGGCTTCGTGAAGAAATCGATTTTTCCGGTTCGCCTTTTCCTTCCGGCCCTTGTCTTCCTTCTTCCCGCGGTCCGCGCCCTGGACCTGGCTTCCCCGGGAGGGGACCTGGTCCTCTCCTTCCACCTGGAGGATCGGGGCGGGAGAAAGGCGTGCCCGGTCTACAGCCTTTCCTGGAAGGGAACGCCCATCCTGGCTCCTGCCGCCCTGGGTTTCCGCCTGGCCGGTGGGAGGACCTTGGAGGAGGGGTTCCGGGTCCTTTCGGTCCGGCGGGGAAGGAAGGACGAGACCTGGACCCCCGTGTGGGGGGAGAGGAACCGCATCCGGGACCAGTACAACTGGATGACCGTCCTCCTGGGAAGACCCGGGCCGGTCCTGGAGATCGAGTTCCGATGTTTCGATACGGCGGCGGCCTTCCGGTTCAGGATCCTGGGGAAGGGAAGGATCACCATCGAGAGGGAGCTGACCCGCTTCCGCTTCTACGGGGATCATCCCTGCTGGGTCACCAGGCACGCCCAGGGCCGGTATTCCAGGCTTCCCTTGAGCAAGGCGGGGAACCACATCGAGCGGCCCCTCACCGTGGAGATTCCCGGCGGTCCCGTCGTGGCCCTCGGGGAGGCGGCGTGCATCGACTACGCCAGGACCAAGCTGGCCTCGCTCGAGGACGAGCCCCTCACCATCGGGGCCGAGCTTTCCGGGCCCGTCGGCGGGGAGCTTCCCCTGGCCACGCCCTGGAGGGTGATCCTCGTCGCTCCGACGGCGGCCCGGCTCCTGGAGAGAGGGACCGACGTCTTCTACAACCTCAACGATCCGTGCGCCCTGGAAGACACCTCCTGGATCAGGCCCGGAAAGGCCATCCGGGAGATGACCCTCACGACCAGGGGGGGCAAGGCGTGCGTGGACTTCTGCGTCTCCCACGGCCTGCAGTTCGTGGAGTTCGACGCCGGATGGTACGGCCCCGAGAACAGTCCTGAGTCGGACGCCACGACGGTCACTTTGGATCCCCACCGCTCCAGGGGTCCGCTGGATCTTCCGGAGGTGATCCGCTACGCCCGCTCCAAGGGAATCGGCGTGATCCTCTACGTGAACAGGAGGGCCCTGGAACGCCAGCTCGACACGATCCTTCCCCTCTACAGGAAGTGGGGGGTCTCGGGAGTCAAGTACGGCTTCGTCCACGTGGGTTCCATGGAGTACACCTCCTGGCTTCACATGGCCGTGCGGAAGGCCGCGGAGAACCGGCTCATGGTGGATATCCACGATGAATACAGGCCGACCGGGTATTCCAGGACCTACCCCAACCTCATGACCCAGGAAGGGATCCGCGGCGACGAGGAACGTCCCCCCGCCGCCCTCACCCTGGCCGTCCTCTTCACCAGGATGCTTTGCGGGCCGGCTGACAACACGGTTTGCTATTTTTCCAAGCGGGTGGGCGGATCCCTTCCCTTCCACGCCTTCCAGCTGGCCAAGGCGGTATGTATATTCAGCCCCTGGCAGTTCCTGTTCTGGTACGACAGACCCCTGGGCTCCCTGGGAGGAAAGACGGGAAACCTCGAGAGGATCGTCACGGAGGTGCCGGAGCTCGAGTTCTTCCGGGCCCTTCCCACTACCTGGGACGAGACCCGGGTCCTTGCGGGGAAGATCGGGCGGTACGCCGTGGTCGCCAGGAGGAAGGGCCGGGAGTGGTTCGTCGGGTGCATGAACGCCGGGAGGGCCAGGACCCTGGAGGTGGACCTGGGGTTCCTGGAGGAAGGCTCGAAGTACGAGGCTACGATCTACTACGACGATCCCTCCGTGCCCAGCCGGACCCACGTGGGGGTTCGGAAAGTCGAGGTGGACTCCCGGGCGGTCTTGAAGGCCGAGCTCCTCCCTTCCAGGGGCCAGGCGATCCGGATCGTTCCCAAGTGAGCCCTCTCGAAGTCACGGGTCAGGTCCGGCCGGGCCGGAAGCCGAAAGAGTAGGTGCACCCGGGCCCGCCCGGTTAGGATGAGACTTCGGGCGGGTTCGGCTCTTGCCGCGGGCCCGCGAGACCGGAGAAAAGGAGCGCCGACCTTTGCCGCCGCCCCAGGAGAAACCTGTTCGACCTCTGGAGTCCATCCAGGGCAGTGCCTCCCAGCTTTCCCCGGAGGCCTTCGAGGGGCAGGACTTTCCTTTCTCCGTGGAGGGCTCCGAGGGGGTGATCCCTCCGGAAGGGGGAAAGGGGGAGGGAACGGGAGCGGTCTCGGGCGGAGGAAAACTCAAGGGGCGGGTCCTCTCGGGGAGCATCTGGAGCATGGGGGGCTACGCCGCCTCCCAGGTGATCCGCCTTGGCTCGAACATGATCCTCACCAGGGTGCTCTTCCGGGAGGTCTTCGGGGTCATGGCCCTGGTCCAGACCTTCGTGAACGGCATCCACATGTTCTCGGACCTGGGGATCGGTCCCTCCCTCATTCAGAACCCCAAGGGTGAAGAGCCCGAGTTCTACAATACGGCCTGGACGATCCAGGTCCTCCGGGGAGCCGGGATCTGGTTCCTCTCCTTCCTCATCGCCTGGCCCGTGGCGAAGTTCTACTACAACGCCAGCTGGAAAGCCTACACCCAGTGGGATCTGTTCCTCTTCATTCCCGCCGTGGGGTTCTCCGCCCTGATCTCGGGCTTCAATTCAACAGCCATCTTCACCCTGAACCGGCGACTCGACCTGAAGAGACTCACTCTCCTCCAGCTGGCCTACCAGGTCGTCGGGGTGACCATCATGGTGTTGTGGGCCATGAAATGGAAGACCGTATGGGCCCTGATCGGGGGGAGGCTCGTAGGGGACCTGTTCTTCGTGATCGTCAGCCACAGGATCATCCCCGGGTACCGCAACCGCTTCCACTGGGACAAGGCTCACGCTCTCGAGCTGATCCGGTTCGGAAAGTGGATCTTCATAAGCACCGTCCTCACCTTCCTCGCCCAGCAGTCGGACAAGCTGATATTCGGTAAGATGATCAGCTTGGAGACTCTTGGGGTCTACTGGGTGGCCTTCAACCTGGCTTCCCTTCCCATCACCGGGATTTGCAGGATCGGCGACCAGGTCGCTTTCCCGGCCCTCAGCGAAAAGGTCCGGGAAGGGGCCGCAATGGAGGAGACCTTCTGGCGGATCCGAAACCCATTGCTGGTCATCGGCGGCGCCATCCTGGGGGTCTACCTGGTTTCGGGAGCGGATATCATCTCCGTCCTCTACGATCCCAGGTACCTCGAGGGAGGGTGGATGGTCCAGTTCCTCGCCCTTGGTGCGTGGTTCACCGTGAAGGAATATACGAATGGAAACCTCCTTCTCGCCTTCGGCGACGCCAGGTGGCTGGCCGTGTGCAACGGGTCCAAGGTGGTGGGGCTGGTCGTTCTGGTTCCCTTGGGGTTCAGGTTCGGCGGTTTTCCCGGGGCCGTTCTCGGCCTGGCCGGCGCGGATTTCGTCCGTTACTTGTTCTCCCTGGTCGGCCTGGGGAGGCACGGCCTCAAGGTCCTCCCGAAGGACCTCAGCAAGGATCTTCTTCTGGCATCCAGTGTGGGGTTGGGTTTCCTCGTCAAGAAGGTGACCGGGCTTCCAAGTCCCTCCTTCCTGGCCGGGCTCGTCGCCGGGCTGGCGGCCCTGGCGCCCTGGGCGGTCTACGGCCTCCTCCTGCTCGGGCGGGAGCGTTCCAGGAGCTAGGGGGACGGCTCCTGCGGAGGACTCAGCCGTGGAGGTCCAGGACGCCTTCCTGGAGGCCCTCGGCCCCTTCGAGGCGGTACTTGTGGACCACCTCGGCCGTCTTGCCCAGGATCACCGAGGCGGAACAGAACTTGGTCGCCGAGAGGGAGATCGCCTTCTCCAGGTGCTTGAGCCTTATGTCCGGGCCGGCCACACGGTATTCCACCTCGATCCAGGTGTACACCTTGGGGTGCTTCTCGGCGCGCTTCGCCTTCACCGCCACCTGGAATGAGCGGATCTCCACCCTTTGCTTGCGGAGGATATGGACCACGTCCATGCCGGTGCACCCGGCGAGGCCGACGAGGAGGAGCTCGATGGGACGGGTCCCCGTGTCCCTTCCGAAGCCGGGGCCGCCGTCCATCACGATGCCGTGGCCCGAGCCGGCCTCGCCGACGAACTGCATTCCTTCCACCAGAGTGGCCAGAGCCGTGGAGAATTCCTGTTCCGCCATAGGTCATTTCCTGTCATTTCTTGCCGGGAGGAGTTTTATAACGAAAACCAGGCTTTGGGGAGTTTCAGGAGGAGTGTGTTTTTTCCGTGATGGAGCTGGATCCGGCGGGAGTCCAGTTCGGACTGGATCCAGGGTCCTTGAAAGAGGGCGTTCCTGGGGTAGTCCCAGGGCTTTCCGTCCAGGAAGCGGCCGTCGGGCCAGGTGAATTGCATGGTCCTTCCCTGGAGGTTCTTGAACTCCAGGGAGCATCGGAGGGGGTCGAAGCGGGGGGCTCGCGATTCCAGGGCCCCCAAGAAGGCCTGGAAGCTCTTCCACTTCGCCCTGGGGGAGATTTCCACGGCGAAGGCGCAAGGCCGGGCCCGGCACCTGGCCCGGGCCCCCTCACGGGGAGCCGGCGAGAGTTCCAGGGGGCCGGAGCACCAGAGGCCTGCGAAGACAGGCCCGCTTTCCAGGGCCAGCCAGACTCCGGCCTTCTTCAGGTCCCGGGGAGGAACGGGAAGGTAGGCGTCGGCATGGGAGGCCTTTTCTCCGTCGGGGATCTTGTAGAGGGCCGCCAGGCTGGAGCGGTCTTGGAAGATCCTTTCCCAAGGGGAGGCGGAGACCCACTTGTCCTCGTCCAGGTAGCTTCCTTTCTGGCGGGCGATGATCTCCAGCATCCGCAAGGGCCCTTCGGGAAAGAAGGTGGCCAGTTCATAGGCCCCGATGTAGGGGTGGAGGGTGAACAGGGTGCGGGCCCTCCCCCGGTCGTCCCGCCAGGAGGCGTCCCAGGTGTGTTGCTGGATGGGCTGGAGGATGCCTCCCTGGCAGGAGCCCATGGCGAAGGCCGGGGCCAGGTAGGTGACTTTGAAGACCGGCGGAGTCCGATCCGGACCGTGATAACGCCACCGGTTTCGGACGATCTTGTGCTCGAAGCGCAGGACGGGCCGGGACCGGTCCAGGGCGATTTCTTGGATCACCTTCGGACAGCGATAGCTGCTCTGGGCCGCCAAGGCGGTCACCGGCCCCAGGCGGGGTTCGCCCCGGCCGCCCTCCCCGAAATAGAGGTAGGCAAGACCCGCCGCATAGTCCCATTCCATGTCGAAGGGCCTTCCCTTGGGCTCCCGCGAGTGTGCTCCGGCGTAGATTCCTTCGAAGAAATCCCCAGCGTAGTCGACCAGGATCAGATCCAGGGTCTGCTCGGCTGCAAGGCGCATCTCCTTCTCTGGTGCGAAATCGTGGAGGAGGAGGAGGGGGCCTACGTAGAAGGCCATGTAGTGGGGGGAGTCGAACTCCATCATTCCCTTCCGGAAGACCCGATCCATCCACCGGTAGAGATACTCTCTTGCGAAAGCGAAGTTCTCCCTGGAGGACCGGCCGGTGAACCACTCCTCCCGGCCTGCCTCGGGGAAGGCGGCCGCCGCCAGGTATAGGGCGGTGTGCCACATGCAGAGATGGTTCATCGTGTCCCCCCTGTAACCCGGGTAGGAGAGGAGGGCGTGCCGGAAAAGGGCCTGGAGACCGGGGGAAAGGTGGTTCTTGCAGCGGTAAAAGGCTCCCACGGCGGGGAACTGGAAGAACATGTCCCCCCGGGGATCGGCCAGGATCCGGGCCAAGGCGCGTTCGGCCGGGGCCCTCAGGTCCTCTTCTTCCAGGAGCCAAGGAAGGGTGTATAGGTTTGCCCCCGGCCCGGATCTCCTGCGCTTGGCCAGGAACCAGGCCCGGACGGCGGCTTTCCTGGATTCGAAAGAACCTCCTTCCGGAAGGGGAGGGAGAGGGGGGGCGGCCCGGGGGGGGAGGGTCACGGGAAGAAGGCTGGTCACGTGTCCTCCCTCCAGGCCGAAAGGCTCCCAGGTCCTTCCTCCGTCGCCGCTCTTCCAGACTCCCCGGCCCATGGTGCCGGCGAAGAGGACAGGCTCTCTCCTCCCCGGCGGCGGGGGAAGGAGAGCCAGGGCCGAGGCCTCGGCCTCCCATGCCCGCAAGGTGTCCCACGCTCCGAGCTCCTCCTCTCCCGCCCGTCCCGGCCGGATCCCCCGAACGCATACGCCCTTTTTCCCTGCGGCGGCGAAGAGGCGGTCCTTCCAGGCGGCCAGGGCTTCGACGGAACATCCTTCGAGGCCGAAGGGTTCGGCCTTCCCTTCGGGGCCGGCCTTCATGCGGAAGACGCCATGCCGTAAGGTCCCTACGTAGAGGATTCCGCCCTGGAAGAGAAGGGACCGGACGGCAACGCCTCTGAGACCGGCCGGGCGGAACCGCCCGGCCCGGCCGTCCCAGAGGGCAAGACCCTTCTCGGTCCCGGCAAGGATCTCCCCCTTGGGGCCGGGCGACCTGACCAGGAGGGAGACGAAAGTGGACGGTAGTCCACGATCCCTTTCTTCCCAGGAATGCCCGCCCCTCTTCCGGAAGGCCGTTCCCCCCGCCCAGGCAAGCCAGGTGCCTCCCTCCTCTTCCAGAACGTCCATGACCTCCGAGGCCCAGGTCGGACCGGTCATGGCCGGGGGGGCTCCCCAGGGTGACCCGACGGCCCAGGCAAGGTTTCCTGCGGCCAGCCAGAGCCAGGGCGACTCCTGGAACCCGAGTCCCGGGCGGACCCGAAAAGCCTTGGTGCTCTTCGCCGAGAGGGGTTTCCAGGAGGACTTGGCCGGGGGGGTGATCCAAAGGCCGCTCCTCCCGTGGGCCGTTCCCACGGTATAGCTTTCGCTCCAGAGCAAGGTCGCGGCCAGGCGAAGATCCCGGGGATCGCTCTGGGCCGGTCCTTCCGGGGAAAGGGCAGAAAGGACACAGGCGAGAAGGAAAGGGATCGTTTTGTGTCCTGGGAAGCAGGAGATGGTCGTTTCCATGGGCGGCTCCTCGAGTTTTTTCCGGCGGCGGGCCCCTGGGATTGTCCTCCATCACGGCTACCAGGCAAGGAGGGTGCGGGGACCATGACCGCGCCCCCTCGGTCCTGCCTCGAGTGGAGGCGGGGAGCTTTCCACCGAAGGGCAGGATTCCCGGAGGTCCGTTCGGGGAAGCCTGGGGCGGAGAGAGGGTCCATGGTCCATCCGGAGCTCCTTTTCATCTCCCGTCGGGTTCCGGGGAAGGGACCCGGGTGTCGCCCGGCGGGGACAATACGGACAATAGCAAGGCAGCAACTTCTCTTTCCTTTTCAGCTTCCAGGAGAGGCTTTCTCCAGGGGGCTGTGATGGGAAAGTAGAAAGGCCAACCCGGCCCTCCGAAAGTCCACCGGATCTGCTTGAACCACGACGGAGGCAGGAGAAAGGCCTCCCTCGAAGGGAAGGTTTTTCTGAAAGGTGGGGTGACCCATGGCCCTCCGGGCCGAACGAGTGGGGCGGTTGGGTGGGGGTGGCGGGCTCCAAGGGTGTCCCGTTTCGATACGTTGCGTCCTCCCGTTTTTTTCTTCTCGACGAAGGGCTCGCTCGAGGTACAGGGGCAGGGCTCGGCCCGGCCCCTGAAGAACCACCTCTTGAGAAGAGTTGTGGTTTCCGACCTGCAACACCTGCTCCCCCTGACGTCGGGCATGTTGCGGCCCTTCGGGCCGCACATACCCGCCGGCAGGGGCTGACGACGAAAGAGAAGTCCGAGGCGTCCGGGGGGGGCACAAAATCAATAACGCCACGAAGAAAATCAACCAAACCAGGAACACCCCCCAACGCTGAAACTCTCCCTGAAAGGAGGTGACCGATGGAACTGGAGGCCGGACGAGTGGGGCGGTTGGGTGGGGGTGGCGGGCTCCAAGGGTGTTACAAAACGAGACATTAGGGGTGTCCGGGAGAAGGAAATGCCAGCCGGCTTTGTCGGTGGGCCGGGGCCGGGCAAGGAACGGCTCCTGGAGAAGAACGAGAAAGCCTCGAAAATGGCTGGTCGTGGAGACAGGTCCCAAGCTTTTCGTCCCGGCTTCCCCTGACGTCGGGGAATCCCGTTCTTCGAACGGTCTTCCCCGCCGGCAGGGGCTGACGTGTGTAGGGGGGCGACGCTGGGAATGCGGTGGTTTTTTCGAACCGTCCCTCGCTGAATGCGCCGGCCTGAGCTGGCTGGAGTCCGGGTCGAAGGCCCCGGACCGGTGAGGCCCGGAGAGTGGCGACACGATCGAGGCTTTCAACTTGCTTCGAAGGCCATGCTTCCCCCGCCGGCAGGGGCTGACGTGCAGAGGGAGCGCAGGTCCTCCAGGACCTCCCCGGTCTTTCCCCGCCGGCAGGGGTTGACCATGAAAGAGAAGCCGAGACGCCCGGGGGCTGACCCGCATGGAATGTTGCGGTTCCTCCTTTGGGGTTTTCCCGGGGGAACCCGTTGGCCTCCACCCCCTGCCGATGGTATTCCTTGCCTCGAAGGGGGGGGAGGGCGAGGAGGCCGTCGTGAGAGATTCCGTTCCCAAGTCCACAAGGGAGGCCTGCCGGAGGATTCTCGAAAGGGGAGCCGAGAAGGTGGAGCGGCTTGTCCGGGAAGGGCCGGAGGTCTGGCCCTTCTACACCGAGGATGGGCGGTGGATCCGGAAGGGAGAGACCTGGACGGAGTGGTGCCAGGGGTTTCTTCCCGGCCAGCTCTGGATCCTCCACGATTTCACGGGGGACGCCTTCTTCCGGGAGGAGGCGATCGTTCGTTGCAGGGCCCTGGAAGGCCGGGCCGGGGACCCCGACGTCCACGACCACGGTTTTCTTTTCCGCTCTTCCTGGTTGAAGTGGTTCGAACACGACGGTGATCCCGCCCTGGAGCGGCCCGTCCTGGAGGCGGGGCGGACCCTGGCGGGCCGGGCCAGGGGAGGAGGGCGGTATCTCTGCTCCTTCCTGGGAGACCACTCCCTCTTCATCGACATCATGATGAACGTCGGGATCGTGTTGTATACGGCAAACCGAACCAACGACGAGGCCCTCGGGAAGACCGCCGTGGAGCACTGCCGCACCACGAGGCGCTACCTCATGAGAGGGGACGGTTCTTCCCTCCACGAGGGGATCTTCGACCCCGAGACGGGGGAATTCCTCCGGCCTTCCACCCAGCAGGGCTGGAGGCCCGACTCCTGCTGGGCCCGGGGCCAGGCCTGGGCTCTCCACGGATTCGCCGATGTCTACGGTCTCACGGGAGACCCGGGGATGCTGGCCGCCTCGCAGGACGCGGCGGACTATTTTCTCCAGGCCCTGGGAGACCGGGTGATCCCTCCCAACGATTTCGACGAACCCGGAGACGTGCCCGGCGACAGCTCGGCGGCGGCGATCGCCGCAGGAGGGCTCCTTCTCCTGGAGGACCATCTCAAAGGAGCCGGGGAGGGGCGCTACGCGCGGGAAGCCTGGAGAATCCTGGAAGGCCTGGGCTCTCCCGAAGCCCTCGCTCCTTCCGGGCCACTGCCGGAAGGAATTCTGCTCCATGGGATCTACCACCGGAGGAAAGGCCTCGGTGTGGACGAATGCACCGCCTGGGGGGACTACTTCCTCCTGGAGGCGGCGTGGAGGGTTTTGAAGGAGGGAGAGTAGGACGATGAAGGAAGTCTGCCTGGTGACGGGCGGAAGCAGGGGCATCGGAAGGGCGGTGGCCCTGGCCCTCGGCGAGAGGGGGTACGCCGTGGCGGTCCACTACAGGGCCAGGCGGGACGCCGCGGAGGAGACGGCCCGGCTCGTCGAGGAGCGGGGCGGCAAGGCCTTTCCCGTGGGGGGAGATCTTGCGGAGGAGCGCGACCGCCTCAGGATCCTGGAGGAGACCGAGAACGCACTGGGCGCCCTTTCGGTGCTGGTCCAGAACGCAGGGGCGGCCCCTTCCTCCAGGGTGGACCTCCTGGCCGAGGGAGAAGATTCGATAAAGCGGATGCTCGCCGTGAACCTTGAAGGCCCCTGGATCCTGGCCCGCGAGGCGGCGCGGCGGATGCTCGCCGGTCCGCCCCGCCGGCGTTGCCTGGTTTGGATCACCTCGGTCAGCGCCGTCCAGGCGAGCCTGAACCGGGCGTCCTATTGCCTGGCCAAGGCCGGTGCGGCCATGGGCGCCCGCCTCCTGGCCCTGCGCCTTGCGCCCGAGGGGATACCGGTCTGGGAAATCCGGCCCGGTGTCATCGAGACGGACATGACGGCCCCGGTGATCGGGGACTACAGGGAGAGGGCCCGCAGGGGACTGATTCCCGAAGGGAGGCTCGGCAGGCCGGAGGACGTGGGCCGCCTGGTGGCGGCCCTGGTGGAGGGAGAGGCCCCTTACACGACGGGATCGGTGATCCACGTGGACGGCGGCCTTCACCTGGAGAGGCTTTGAGATGGGCCGCCCGGAGGAGGTCTTCGGGGATTTCCGGGAGGAGGCGGCCCGGTTGGGCCTCGTCCCTCCGGGAGACCCCGGCCGGGTCCTCGGCCGGCCCACGGTGATCGCCGGGACGGCCCTTTCCAACCGCATCTGCGCCCTTCCCATGGAGGGTTGGGACGGGGATCCGTCGGGGGCTCCCACCGAGCTGACGAGAATGCGTTGGAAAAGGTATGGGGATTCCGGCGCCGCCCTGGTGTGGGGAGAGGCGGCGGCGGTATCCCTCGAGGCCCGATCCCATCCGGAGCAATTGGTCCTTTCCGAGGAGAACCTGGGAGGGTTCGAGGAACTGGCGAGGCTGGCCCGGAAGGGAGGCGGGAGGAGCGGCGGGGAAGGCCGGCTGGTAGGAATCCAGCTCGCCCACGGAGGGCGCCTGGCCCGCCCGCGGCCGGCACCGGTCTTCCACGATCCCTGGCTTGACGGCCTGACCGGCCTGGATCCTGCGGCACCCCTCCTCACCGACGGGGAGATCGAAGGGATCGTGGAGGACTTCACCGCCGCCGCCATCCGGGCTGCCGGGGCGGGATTCGATTTCGTGGACGTGAAACTCTGCCACGGCTACCTGGGCCATGAATTGCTCTCAGCCAAAGACAGGCCCGGCCTTTACGGAGGCCCCCTGGAGAACCGGACCCGGTTCTTCTTCCAGGTCCTGGAGGAGATCCGGCGGGAGGCCCCGGGGCTCCTGGTGACCTTCCGGGTTTCGGTCTTCGAACCTTCCTGGGCCCCCCGGGGGACGGAGGGGGCTCCTGTCCCCTTCGGGGCTTCGAAGGAGGATCCTTGGTCGATGGACCTGGAGGAGCCTCTGGCCTTCCTCGAGGCGGCGGAAAGGGCGGGCACGGCCTTCTTCGCCTCCTCCCTGGGGAGTCCCTACACGACACCCCACCTCGTCCGGCCGGCCCTCCATCCCGCCCAGGGAGACCCCCCGCCGCCCGAGTCCTGGCGGGAGGGGGCGGCCCGTCACCTTGCGGCGGCAGGCGCCCTTAAGGCGGCCCGGCCGGGCATGTCTCTCGTCTCAGGGGGAATGAGCGCCCTGGGGGAGGCCCTTCCCTGGGTGGGGGCGGCGGCCCTGGAAGCGGGCCGGATGGACTTCCTGGGGCTGGGCCGGGCCCTCCTGGCCCGGCCGGACTGGCCCGGCAGGGTTTTGGAAGGGGATCTCCCCGCAGGCGGGGAGGTCTGCACGGCCTGCAGCCTGTGTACCACTATGGCACGCCTGGGGAGACCGGCAGGGTGTTACTGCCTGGATCCGGAATACCAGGGGCTGGGAAGGTAGGAAGATCCCATCCTCCCGCGGGATTTCTTGCAAAAGGTTTTCAATGCTCTTTCCTACACAGGGAAAGGTTTCGGTTACTCTGTGACGGCCTGCTTTTCCCCGTTTTTTTCGTTTCCCTCGCAATTCACGGTCTCCGGCATCGGTGGAGGTGCAACATGAAAATCCAGGTCCTTCTCTCCGGTCTCGCCGCCTTCTTCGCGGCCTCCCTGCCCGTCGCGGCCCAGCCGAGCCCCGTGGTCCTTCCGGACAAGTCCCTGGCCGCGAAGGCCGGCGACAGGAACAACAATATCCCCTTCTCTTGGTATCCCACGAGGTATCAGCAGATCTTCGACAACAAGGACGTGGGGAAGCCCAACCTCTTCCGTGTCCTCCAGCTCAGGCCGAACAAGTCCTTCGCCAAGCCTTCCTTCGGCGGGAAGATGGTCCTCCTGGAGGTGAAACTCGGAAACACCACAGTGAACTGGTCCTCCCCCTCCACCTCCTTCGCCGTGAACAACCCCTCACCCACGACGGTCCTGGCCAAGAGGTGGGTCCTCATGCCCAATTTCCGGGCCTTCAATCCGACGGACTGGCAGGTCACCATCCCCTTCGACAAGCCCTGGGCCTGGTCCGGGAAGAACAACCTCTGCGTGGAGGTGGTGAACTGGGGCAATTCCAATGGGAACAAGATCTTCACCTATCCCCTCGACGCGGTGGGCTCCGCCAGCGGCGTGGCCAGGACCTGCAGGATCTTCGCCACCGGGAACCCCACGGCCCTCACGGGGAGCGTGGGCATGAAATACGGCCTCATCATGCGGTTCTCCTTCCTTCCCGGGGCCTACCTGGCCGACTACGGCAAGGCCTGCCCGGGTTCTTCGGGACAGTCCCCCCTGCTCACCGGAAAGGAGGCCCCCAGGATCGGCCGGACCTTCACGCTGGGGTTGAAGAACGGTCCGGCCCTGGCACCGGCCCTCTATTCCTTGGGCAGGAACATGACCAAGTGGGGACCCTTCACCCTGCCTCTGGACCTCACCAAGTTCGGGGCCAAGGGATGCTACCTCAATGCGGAGATCCTCTTCCTCTACGCTACGAAGACCACTTTTTCCGGTGAGGCCGCAGGGGTTTTCACCCTCCCCAATTCCACCTACCTGCTGGGGGCCTCTCTCTACTTCCAGTGGATCCTGGTGGACCAGAAGGCCAATGGTCTCGGGTTGATCACCAGCCAGGCCGGAAAGGTCTTCATCGGGAAGTAGGGAGGAACCCTCCCTTTCCGGGTTCTCCCGCCCTCCCGGGAGGAAGAAGCTCCTTCCGGGAGGCCGACCCGCCGGCCCGGGCCCTCGGGCCCGGGCCTTGCAATCCGGAGAGAACCTTCCCACTCTCTCCGGTCCCATGGAAGCGCTGATCCAAGAACTCAACCCTCCCCAGCGGGAGGCCGTCACCGCCGGGGACGGTCCGGTCCTGGTCGTAGCCGGGCCGGGAAGCGGGAAGACCCGGGTCATCACCCACCGGATCGCCTGGCTCCTGAGCCGAGGCGTCCCTCCCTGGCGGGTCATCGCCATCACTTTCACCAACAAGGCCGCCGACGAGATGCGGGAGCGGGTCCTCCGCCTGGTCCCTCAAGGGGAGGGGATCTGGGTCTCCACCTTCCACTCCGCCTGCGTCCGGATCTTGAGGCGCGAGATCGAGGCCCTGGGCTACAAGTCCTCCTTCACCATCTACGACACGGCCGACAGGGACCGCCTCCTCAAGAAGCTCATGGAGGAGGAGGGCTTCTCCCCCAGGGACGTGAAGCCCGCCGCCCTGGGCAGGCGGATCTCCTGGTTCAAGAACCGGCGGATGGGCCCGGGGGAGCACCTGGGAATGGGGACGGAGATCGACGTGATCCTCGAGAAGGTCTGGCCCCGCTACGAGGAGCGGATGAAGAAGGCCAACGCCCTGGACTTCGACGACCTCCTCCTGGTCACCCTGGATCTCTTCCACAAGTTTCCTTCCATCCGGGACCGGTGGAGCGGCCGCTTCCTTCACGTGCTCGTGGACGAGTTCCAGGACACCAACAAGATCCAGTACGACCTGGCGAAGGAGCTCGCCTCGGCCCACGGAAACATCATGGTCGTGGGGGATCCGGATCAGAGTATCTATGCCTTTCGTGGGGCCGACATCAGGAACATCCTGGACTTCGAGCGGGATTTTCCCTCCGCCAGGGTGATCCGCCTGGAGCAGAACTACCGTTCCACCGAAACCATTCTCGAAGCCGCCGGCGGGGTCATCTCCAACAACCAGATGCGCAAGGAGAAGAACCTCTGGACCGACCGCAAGGGGGGGGACCCCATCCTCCTCCTGGAGGCGGGGGACGCCGAGGAGGAGGCCCTCCGCGTGGCGGACCGGGTGCGGTCCTGGCTCGCCTCGGGAATCCCCCCGTCGGAGATCGCCGTCTTCTACAGGGTGAACGCCCGCTCCCGCCTCCTGGAGGCGGCCTTCCGTGCGGAGGGGCTGAACTACAGGGTCGTTGGGGCCCTCTCCTTCTACCAGCGCCGGGAGATCAAGGACCTCCTTGCCTGGCTCCGCCTGGTGGTGAATCCCTTCGACGAGATCAGTTTCTCCCGGGCCGTGGCCGCCCCGCCCCGGGGTGTGGGGAGCAAGTCCCTGGAGCGGATCCTGGCCCGGGCAAGGGCTCTGGGCGTGTCGCCCCTGGAGGTTGCGGCCGACCCTGCCGGGATCCCCAGGATCACCGGCAAGGCCCGGGAGGGCCTGGCCTCCATGGCCCGGGTCGTGGCGGCTCTCAGGGAAGAGGCTGCCCGGGCTCCCGCCGTGGCGGTGGTGCGGCGGGCCCTGGAGGAGACGGGCTACCTCGATTGGATCCACGAGTCGGCCGATCCCCTGGAGGCCCGGGACCGGGAGGCCAACCTGGAAGAGTTGCTCTCGGCGGCGGCCCAGGTGGACGAGCGGGACCCCGAGGGGGGGCTGGCGGCCTTCCTGGAACGGATCTCCCTGGTTTCCGACCAGGACGCCCTGGCCGCCTCGGGGGAGGCGGTCCAGCTCATGACCCTCCATACGGCCAAGGGCCTGGAATTCGACGCCGTGGCCATCGTGGGGCTGGAGGAGGGGACCCTTCCCCACTCCTTCAGCATAGATACGGAGGAGGGGATCGAAGAGGAGAGGCGCCTCTTCTACGTGGGCGTCACCCGGGCCAGGAAGCACCTCGCCCTGGCCTGGGCGGGGGAGATCCTCACCGCCGGGGAGTGGCGCCGGATGGAGCCTTCCCGCTTTCTCGGCGAGATCCCGGATTCCTGTTTCTCCCCGGTCGGCCCGGCGGCGGCCGGGGCCGAAGAAGAGGAAGGGGTGTTCGGGGCCGCCGCCGGCCTGCCGCCGGCTCCGCCCGGGGAGGGCCCCGCCCCCGGGACGAGGGTACGCCACGGCGACTACGGCGAAGGCGTGGTCAAGGCCGTGCGGGGGGACAAGCGGAACCGGAGGCTGGTCGTGGATTTCGGTGAGGCGGGCACGAAGATCCTGCTTCTGGAGTATTCGGACCTGGAGTTCCTGTGACGGGGGAAGAACTTTTCGCGGAGCTGGAGCGCCTCCTGGAGAAGATCCGGGACGAGGCGGGCAGGGAAGGACTGGACCGGGCGGCCAGGATCCTGGCGGGGATCGAGGCGGAGGGCCGGAAGGGTGAAGGGAAGTCCTGGCCCGGCCGATTCGGCATGATCGGCGCAAGCCAGGCCATGAAGAAGGTCTGGTCGGACCTGGAGAAGGTGATCGACAGCGATCTCACCGTCCTGGTCACGGGGGAGAGCGGGACCGGAAAGGAACTCGTGGCCCGGGCCCTCCACGATTACGGTCCGAGGAAAGGGAAGCCCTTCGTGGCCACCAACTGTGCGGCCATACCCGAGACCCTCCTGGAAGGGGAGCTCTTCGGGCACGTCCGGGGTGCCTTCACGGGAGCGGTCAAGGACCGGCCCGGGAGGTTCGAGGAGGCCCACGGGGGGACCCTCTTCCTGGACGAGATCGGCGAGATGAGCCCTTCCATGCAGAGTAAGCTCCTGCGGGTCCTCCAGGACGGTGAGGTCCGGAGGGTGGGATCCAACAAGGTCCGGAAGGTGGACGTCCGTGTCGTGGCCGCCACCAACCGGGACCTGGCCCGGGCGGTCCGGGAGGGACGGTTCCGGGAGGACCTCTTCTACCGGCTCCAGGTCTTTCCCATCCACCTGCCTCCCCTCAGGGAACGGGAGGACGACGCCCTCCTCCTGGCCCGTTACTTCCTCGAGGAGTACACCAAGGATTCGCCCGGCAAAGGCCTGGAGCTCTCCGAGGGGGCCGTCCGGGCCATTCGGGCCCACTCCTGGCCGGGGAACGTCCGGGAAGTCCAGAACGCCCTGCGCCGGGCCGTGGCCCTGGCCGGAGGGAGCCGGATCGAAGCAGAAGACCTGGGGTTGGCCTCCGGCGATTCCTGACCCGGCGGGTCTCGTGTAAACTCGCCCTTTTCTCCGGGCTTTTCCCTGGTGAAGTTTCCCCTTCCCCTCCGCCCCGGGGGATCCAGGCAAGGATTGCTCAAGGATGTTGCGTATCGAACTCCATGACGGGGAGAGTGCCAGGATCCTGGAATTCCAGGATCGCCCTCTCCTGGCAGGTTCGGATCCTTCCTGCGAGATCCTCCTGCCGGGACCGGAGATCCCCTCCAGGTTCCTGGCCTTGAAGCCTTCGGGCCGGGGATCCTGGAAGTGCAAGGTCCTGGAGGGGGAGGTCTCCAGGAACGGCGTCGCCTTCAAGGAAGGTCCTCTGGGCCGGGGGGATCTCCTCCGGGCGGGGGGGTGGACCCTGAAGGTCCTGGAGATCTCCGGGTCGGCCGGCCGGGGGGGCTCTTCCGGGAAGGATCACTCGGAAACCACTCCCCGGGGGAAGGGGCGGTGGTCCTTGGGCTCCTATCTCTCCGCCGCCCTGGTCCTCCTTGGTCTGACGGCGGCAACCTTGGCCTATCTCCATTACGGCAGGGGTCCTTCGGACCTGGAGTTGCGTCGGGTAGAGGCCTGCCTGGAGAAGTGGGACCTCGCCCGGGCCGGGGAGCTCCTGGAGGGGCTCCGGCGGAAAGAGGGAGGAAAGGGGCTCGAAAGGATCGGCCGAGAGCTCGAGGCCTACAAGGCGGCCTGGCGGGAGGCGGAGAGGATCTACGCCTCCATCTGGGACAGGCGGAGGGTCATGCCGGAAGGAAAGATGATCGAGGCCCTCCGGCAGGCTGAGGACGAGGCCCTGAGCGAAGGAAAGACCCTCACCGCCCGGGCCCTTCGCTGGAAGCTCTCCAATCTTCACGAGGCCCTCCTGGCCGACCTGGGAGATCCTTCGGGGAAGCGGGCCGCCCGGTTCAGGGAGGAGGAGAAGGCCCGGGTGGCCACGGCGGAAGTGGTGGAGAGGGTGGACCGCCTGCTTGCGGAGGACCGTTACACCGCCGCCCTGCAGCTCCTGGACCAGGCCCGGGCCGAGGCATCTTCGCCGGGGGTCGCCGAGGATTACGCCTCCAAGAGGAGGGCCGTCCTGAATACGCTGAGGAAGAAGGCCTGGGCGGCCCTATCCCGGGCCTACAGGCTGGCCGACGCCGGCATGGCCGACGATGCCCTGGCCCTCCTGAGGAAGACCCTTTCCTCATTTCCTCCCGATCCTTCCCTGATCCGTTTGAAGTGGAAGTTGAAGGGTGCGGAGAGCGAGATCCTACCCCTGTGTTCTTCCGCCGGAGGGGAGGCGAAGCCAACCGCCGGGAAGCCCGGGGAGAGGGCCCTTCCGGGCTGGGGGAGCGTGGCGGGGGGAAAGCCTTCCCTTGGGACGGGAGAGAGCCGGCCGGGCCGTGCGGTATCGCCCGCGAAGAAGGAAGGAGAGACCTCCCGGGGGACCGGACCCTCTCCAGGGTCCGGAGGGGAGACCCTTACCCTTTCGAAGCTCCTGGCCCGCGCCGCCGAGGTCGAGCGGAAGTGGCGCTTCCACGAGGCGGCGGACCTGCTCGGCAGGGCGGCGGCCCTGGATCCGGGGGTGGCCGAGAGGGCCGAGGAAGACCGGTTCCGCGCCGCCTACATGGACGCCTTGATTGCGGCAATCCGTAAGAATCCGGCGGCCTTCCGCGGGATCCGGGTGGAGGACGGGGGCAGGGCGGATCTCCTGGGGGCGGACCGGGACGGTGTGGATGCCCTCCTGGACGGGGACCGGGAGCGGGTGGGGTGGCCCCTCCTCGGCCCGGCGACCCTTGTCCGGTTGGGCTCCAGGTTCCAGTCCTCCATGGCGGCGGAGGCGCGCTTGGGAAGGGCCCTCCTCGCCTGGACGGCTGGGTTGAAGGACCTCTTCGCCCGCTCCCTCAAGGCCGCCTCGGCGCAAGATCCCTCCCTGGGCCCGAAGATCCAGGAGATCCTGGCCCGGTTCACGGGAAAGAAGGGGCCCTTCGCCTGGATGGAGGGCCGGTGGATCCCCCTGGCGGAGAAGGAGACCATCCTCAAGACCCGGGCCGCCGAAAAGGAGGCGGAGAGGGCCCTCGGGGCCAGGGACTTCCAAGGGAAGGCGGCGGCCCTGGAGAAGCTTGCCGCCCGGGGGGAGATCGAGAAGGAGGCCGCCCTCCGGGTGCTGGAGCGGCTCGTCGAAAAGGACGCCCGGAGGCTTTCGAAGGACCCCTTCTTCGGCAGGCTCCAGAAGGTGGCGGCCCTCCGCCAGGAACTGGACAAGCGCCGCAAGTACGCCCTGGATCTCATCTTCGACAAGGACAAGTATTTCTATCCCTTCAAGCCCCCCGCCTGCCCGCCGGAGAAGGCCAAGAAATACTGGCCCGTCCAGCAGGAGGTGGACAAGCGGGTCGCGGCGGTGCGGGAGATCTGGGACAAGAAAGTCTCTCTCCCCATTCCGCCGTCGGTCAGGCGTCTCGCCCTGGAGGCCTCCTGGGCCCTGAAGGAAATGGAGGCCCTGGGGAGCCCCGATCCGGGGGCCGAGGAGTCCCTGGTCTTCGCCCTGCGCCTTCCACTGAAGGAGGGGGTGGTAACGGTCCGGAATTTCGCCTGGACCATGCGGGAACGCCGCAGGCTCGACATGGACAGGAGGATCCTGCGCTACAACATGGTGGCCGACGTGGACGCCACCAAGGCAGAGATGGCTCAGATGAACATCACGAACGATTACCGCATGATGATGGGGCGCAGGGCGCTTGCGGTAAACCAGAAACTCTTGCGGGCGGCCCGCGCACACAGCAAGGAGATGGCCGACCTGGGCTACTTCTCCCACTTTTCCCCCACCAAGGGACTGCGGACTCCCTTCATGCGCATGGCCAGGGAGGGTTACTCCAAGGGGGTGAGCGAGAACATCGCCAGGGTCGCCGGGCCCGAGGGAGCCCATGTCGCCTGGCTCCACTCCTCGGGACACCACAGGAACATCCTGAACCCGGGCCACACGGAGTTCGCCACGGGAAACTGGGGAATCTACTGGACCCAGTGCTTCGGCCAGGGTCAGGATTACCTTAAAGACCCCCTTTTCGAGAAGGAATGACGGAACGTTTTTCGGTGGATTTCGGCATGAGGGGCTCAGGCCCCAAGGAGGCAAGGTGGCCAGGGTTTGGATTGCTGTAGACGGTAAGAAAAAGGTCTGGAAACTTCCGGAAGCTCCGGTCCACGTGGGAAGCGGCGAAGGTGCCCAGATCCGTCTGGATGACCCGGAAGCGGCGGGCAGGCACTGCCGGATCGAGAAGACCCCCGACGGCTGGAAGGTGAGTCTCCTCTCGGAGGACGCCCCCATCCTGGTGAACGGGAAACCTGTGGCGGAGCACTACCTGGCCCAGGGGGACGTGATCAAGGTCGGCGGCACGGAGATCCACTTCGAACTGCTGGAAGGGGCTCCCGCAGCTCCCGCCCCCAAGGTCGAGGCCGGGGTGGAGGGCGGCCCTGCGGCGGCCTCCAGGAGGGCGCCTTCCCGGCGGAGGGCCGGGACCGCCGGGGCCCGCTCCAGGGGGGGCGGGGCCGCCTCTTCCTCCCGGCGTTCCCGCCCTGCGGGTAGGTCCCGCAGGTCCTCCCGGGGAGAGGAGGACCTGGAGGAGCGGCCCCGGGGGAGGCGGTACCGCCAGCCCCAGGGCCTTCCCGGATGGGCCACGGGGCTCCTGGTCCTGGCGGGGACGGCCGTGGCCGTCCTGGTGATCCTGGCTGTGATCCGGAGCATGAGTCCAGCGCCGGACCTGGCGAGGAGGGCCCTTACCGAGGCGATCCAGATGGGGGATTTCGACAGGGCCTACGAGCGCCTGGGCAAGGCACGGGGCGTCCTCTCCGAAGAGGAACTCGCCGAATGGAAGGACAAGATCGAGAAGGCCAAGCAGGAAGACGCTCTGCGCCAGAAACAGGCCAGGATGCAGAACGACTTCCTGGTCCATATCAAGAAGTTCGAGGAGTCCAAGGCGGTCCGGGTCCAGAAGCTGAAATACCGGATCTTCGATCTCATGATCCGGTGCCAGCTCTTCCTCCAGGACTACCCCGACAGCCCCTACGCCGACGAGGTGCGGCGGATCATGGACAAGTATCGGGGCGAGGTGGACATGGAGAACCCCGAGTGGCCCTGGATCGTCTCCATGGTCCGCTACCCCTACGAGAAGTCCCAGCACCACAAGCGGTTCGACCGCTCCTTCCGGCTGATACAGCTGGTGAAGGCCAAGTATCCCCAGTTCAACAATGCCGAGCAGATGGGAAAGCTCGAAGCGGAGACCTTGCGGTTTGCCAATATGTACGGCCGCCGCGAGGTGGAGGATTTCTGCTACAAGAAGATCATCCAGGGCGGGGAGAAGAGCATTCCCGTCATCAACGAGGAGATCAAGGACCTGAATTGGATGATCCAGCACGTGGGCGTTCCCCAGTGGGTGGAGAGGGGGAAGCAGGCCCTGAAGGATCTCCTGGCATACCGGGACAAGGTGGCCAGGGAGCTGGAAGGCCGGTGAGGGAAGGGGAAGGCCGCCGTCACGGGTGACGCCTTCGTCCCCGGCGGCGGCCTTCCTTTCGTACTCGGCCGGCCCGGCGGAAGGGGCTCTCAGACCGGGGCCAGGGCCAGCTTGTATGCCTGGTCCACTTCCTTGGCGAATTCCTCCAGGGAGAACTCGCTCCGCACCAGTTCCCGGGCGTTCTCCCCCAGGGCCCTGGCCATACCCGGACGTTCCAGAAGTTCCAGGATCTTGGCGGCCATGTCGTCCTCGTTGTCCGGCTCGGCAAGGAGTCCCGTCACTCCGTCCTTGATGTTGGCAAGGACTCCCTCCACGGCGGCCGCCACGACGGGCCTTCCCACTGCCATGGCCTCGAGGGAGAAGATCCCCAGGCCCTCCTTCCGGGCGGGGGAGAAGAGGAGCCGGAAGCCCGCCAGGATCTTCCTGTAGTCCATGGCGGGGGGCACCACGTGGACCTTGGGGGAAAGCCCGGCCGTCCGGATCCATTTGCGGATCAGGGTGTCCCCTTTTCCTTCCCCCACCAGGAGGAAGGAGGCCTCGGGAAACCTTTCCAGGACCCGGCGGGCCACGCCGGGGATCCTCTGGATGCCCCTGTCGGGCTCGAGTCTCCCCATGAAGCCCACGACGGGAGGGACCTCCTCTTTCTCCCCGGGGCGGGCCGGCGGGTCTTCCACGAAGGTGGCGTCCCGGATGATGGTCAGCAGGGTCCTGGGCACTCCGTGCCGGGCCACGAGCTCCTCGGCCAGGGGGTCGTTCACGGCGAAGACCGCCCGCGTATGTCTTTCGGAGATGGGTAAGGGGCCCGGGGCGGGGGGGGTGGAGACGGAGACCACCAGGGGGAGCTTGTTCTTCCAGAGGAGGGTCGAGGAGACCCGGAGGAGGCTGTGGTGCCGCACGTGGAGGATGTCCGGACCCACCTCTGCAAGGATCTTCCTGAGCCGGGGGACCTGGAGCCAGGCGTGGAGGCCCGGCCGCAGGGGGAGGTGGTGGAGGACGGCTCCTTCCTCCTCAAGGATGCCGGACAGGGTCCCCGGGGCGGCGGCCACGTGGAATTCGTAGTTCCTCTCCTTGAGCGCCCTGACCAGGTTCCGGGTGTGAACCGTGGTCCCTCTCAGGTCCAGGGGGGGGCAGACCAGGAGAACCCTCGTGGGATCGGTCATCCTCCCCCTCCTTGGCCCGCCAGGGCCTTCCTCTTGCGGCTTTCCAGGTATCGTCTTCGTTTCCGGGCGACAGTTTCCGGCGTGGAGGCCCAGCGCTTGTGGAACCAGGCCCACTGGTCCGTGTATTCCCGGACGGTGTCTTCCACGGCTCCCGACCAGGCCCGGGTGAGGCGGACGATCTCTTCCTTCCTGGGGTTTTCTCTGGAAGGAAATATGGGCGGCATGAACCTCACCCGGAACCGGTCCCCCTCCCTGAGGAGGAACCCGGGGATCATGGGGGCTCCCGAGGCGAGGGAGAGGGCCGCCGGGCCCGTGGATGTGTAGGCCCGCCGGCCGAAGAACTCGAGGAATTCCCCGGCCAGGACGTCCACGTCCTGGTCGGGGAGGACGCCGAGAAGTCCGGGCCGGGCAAGGTGGCGGAGCATCCGGCGGGGCGGATCGTCCCTGTCGATGACCAGGGCGCCGCCGAGGGTCCGGAAGGAATTGACGAGCCTGTTGATTCCGGGGTTACGGATTCTTTTGCCCACCACGGCGAGGGGCTCGGGATAGTGGTGGGCTCCCCACCAGGCGAAGAGTTCCCAGTTGCCGATGTGGGCGGAGACGACGATGACGCCCTTCCCGGCGGCCCGGGCCTCCTCCATGTACTCCAGGCTTTCGTCGGTGACGACCCGTTTCTCCAGGAAGGCGAAGCCCTGTCTGCGGGCCAGGATCAGCTCGGCCGGAAGGCGCCCGAAGTTCCGGCATACTCCCCGGGCCGCGGCTTCGATCTCCCGGGGACCCATCTCCGGGAAGGCCAGGGCCAGTTGCTCCTTCGCCCGCCCGCCCAGGGCCTTCCGGAGGAGGATCGCTCCCAGGCCCGAGACGGGCCCGAGGAGGACTCTTTCGGGAAGGAGGGAGAAGGCGGCCAGGGAGGAGCGGACCACACCCGAGAGGAGTGCGTGTTTGACCCGGCGGACCCGGTTCTTCAGGGCGAAACGGTTCATGACGGCTCCATCCTGGTGGGGGCGCTCCAGGATTCAAGGTCTAGGACCCAGGCGGGCCAGGTGCTTCTCCAGGTCTTCCTCCAGGGCCTCCAGGGGGGGAAGGTAGGGGTTCCCCTCCGGGAGGGCCCGGCGGTAGGCCTCCAGGAAGGGGCGCCAGGGGATCTCCCGGGAGAGGAGGGAGGCCGAGAGACGGGCCAGGTCCCGGGCCACGTGGCGCCTGCCCAGGCGCCTGGGCCGGTCCAGGCCGTCCAGGTCCACCGGCAGGACCAGGGGGCCCCGGGGGGTCTCCTGGACCAGGAGATTGGCGGCCTTCAGGTCCCGGTTCCGGAGGCCTCCTGCGTGGAGGGCCGCCGCCAGGCGGGCGGCGGCCTCGAGGAGGGCCTGCCGGCGGGATTCTTCTCCTGCCTGGGCCAGGGCCCGGCCCAGGTCGGGCAGTTCCCCCAGGTCCTGGACGACGACGAGCCCCCTCCTCCGGCGGGTGAGGAGGAGGAGGGCCCGGGGGGCGGGGATCTGCCGCTGGAGAAGCCTGTAATGGGCAAGCCACAGGGCCTTTGCGTGGGAGAGATCCCTTTCCTTGAGGATCCAGCCTCCTCCCCGGGCTACGAAGCCCCTCCTCCCCCTGCGCAGGTATTGGAGTTCCTTCCTTTCCAGGAGGTCCTCCACCTCCCCGGGAGAGGGGGCCCCGGGAGACCGGGCCTGGAAGGCCGGGCCTTCCAGGCCGGGAAGTTCGAGGAATTCCGAGCAATTGCGGAAGGGCCTGTCCTCCCGGCGGATCCAAGTCTTTCGCTCCAGGAGGGCGGCGGCCCTCTCCAAGCGCTCTCCCAGGGAGGCCGGGGACTCGGGTCGGGGCCAGGGAAAGACCTGGAGGTAGGCCCGGAGGAAGAGGAGGCCCCGGCGGGCCGGGAGGCTCCTCCTCCCCGAGAGCCAGAGGAAGGCCAGGGCCTTCTCCCGGCCCCGTCTGCCCAGAGGGCCCAGGCCGGGCCGGGCGGCCTGGAGGTCCAGGAGGAAGGGCTCTTCGCCCCGGCGGGGGAAGAAGAGGTTCCCCGGGTGGAGATCGGCGTGACGGAAACCCGCCAGGTGGAGTTTCGCCGTGAGGCGGGCCGCCGCCAGGATCCTTTTCCGGCCCGGATCCCCTTCCTCCAGGAGGTCCGCCAGGGTCGCCCCTGGTCCCAGGTCTTCCATGAGAAGGCGCGTCTCCCCCGAGGGGGTTCGGCCCAGGGCGAGGGGCCGGGGGGCGGGAAGACCCGCCTTCCGGGCCGCCCGGAGGGTCCGGGCCTCCCGGGAGGCCGGGTCCAGGCCCAGCCGGGCCGTTCCGCGCCGGAGGGGCCCCCGGGCCAGGTGGATCTTCACAACCGCCCCGGCGCCTTCCCCCCGGAGGCGGCAGACCAGCCGGAAGGGAGAGCTCTTGAGGATCAGCGTTCCGCCGGGAGCCTGGGCGGCCGCCTCCAGGAGGTCCCCGGGGGGGACCTCTTCCAGGAAGCGCCATCGAATCCCCTTGCGCGCAGGTTCCACCCCTTCGAGGATAACCCACCCAGACGACGATCCCGGAGGGGTTCTTGCGCATTCTTCACCGCTACTACCTGAAGGAGCTGGCGGCCAACTTCCTGCTCACCTTCGGCGTGCTCTTCGCCGTGGCCCTCCTTGTGGCCGTGGCGAGGTGGACCTACCACTCGGCCGGCCTGGATCCCCTGCTGGTTGTGAAGGCCATGCTCCTCTGGTCGGTGGATCCCCTTCCCCACCTGATTCCCGTGGCGGTCATGATCTCGGTGGTCCTCACCTACGGGCGGGCCGCGGCGGACCGGGAGATCCTGGCGGTGCGCATGGGAGGGGTCCACCTCTACCAGGTCCTCCTGCCGGCGGCCTTCATGGGCCTGGTCCTCTCCTGCCTGAACGGCTGGCTCCTCCACAACGTGATCCCCACGGTGTACTACCGGAAGCACCGGATGGTGGCCGACGTGGCCTCCCAGTTCTTCTCCAAGACCAACCCGGTGAACAACCTGATCAGCTTTTCCGGGTTCCGCATGCTCTGGCGGAAGAAGGCCCGGGGGCGCTTCGAGGACGTCTGGGTGGACTTGAGGAAGTCCGGGATCTGCGGTCATGCCGACGAGGTCTGGATGGAACCTCCCAAGGCGGGAAAGGTCCGGGTCTTCTTCCGGGGATTCCGGGGGCAGAGCGGAGGCGTGGAGATCGACGAGAAGTCCCAGGTCTTCCAGGCGGAAGCGGAGGAACTGGACGTCCAGGTCGACGTGGGAACCCTCTTCCTGGGACGCCGCCGCCGGGTCCGGTACCACGACATGACCACGGCCCAACTCGTGGCGGAGCTCAGGACCGGGAGGATCTTCAACCCGGCCAAGGCCAGGAGGCGGATCCACTTCCGGATGTGCCACAGCCTGGCGGCCCTCCTCTTCGCCCTCATTGGGGCTCCCATCGGCATCCTCTTCCGCCGGGGGGGGAGGATGGCCGCCTTCGGTCTCTCCTTCTTTCCGATCCTGGGATACTACGCCCTGGCCTACCTGGGGGAGGCGATGGCCGTCTCCGGGGGAGACCCGGTCCTCACGGGCTGGCTCCCGGGGATGGCCCTGGGGATCCTGGCCCTTGCGCTCAATATAAAGGTGATGCGGATATGAAGGTCCGCCTTCTGGACAGGTACGTAGGGAAGCATTTCGTCTTTTCCTGGGTCGTCTGGCTCGTCTTCATGGTGGGCCTCATGATCATCTTCGATCTCTTCGCCCACATGGACGACTTCGCCGAGGCGGCGGAGAAGTTGCCCGGGATCTCCATCCCCAAGGTGGTGGTGGAGTACTACCTTGCCAACTCGGTCTTCGTCTTCCTCCAGATCGCCCCCTTCATCACGGTGACGGCCGCGATGTTCACCGTGACCAAGATGGTGAAGTACAACGAGATCGTCCCCATGATCGTGACGGGCACGAGCGTCTACAGGATCATGGTTCCCGTATTCCTGGGAGCGGGGCTCGCCACGGTCCTGATGGTGGGGATCCGGGAACTGGCCCTGCCCTCCCTCAGGCCCCTGAAGGAAAGGCTCCACCAGGTGGCCTTCGAGGGAGAGGCCGAGCGGGTCAAGCAGAACCTCTTCTTCCTGGATCCGGCGGGAAAGCTGGTTTCCATCGACAAGTATTACGCCCTCAGCCGCAGGGCGAAGGGGCTAAGCATCTTCACCCTGGGAAGGCTGTCCGGGGACTGGGAGAGGATCGTGGCCGCCGGGGCGAAGTGGGTGAAGGAGGGCCGCCGGCGGGGGCACTGGAAGCTCGAGAAGGGAAGGAGGATGGGCCCAGGGCCTGCGGGGGAGATCGAGGTCACCAGGATCGACACCCTGCCGGGGAGCGCCCTGGACCCGGACTTCCTTGCAAAGGAGATCAAGAGGACCCGGGAGTTCTTCGACTTCTCCTACTCGGAGCTGGCCGAGCTGGCCCGCCTCAGGCCGGACTTCAAGAATTACCAGGTTCTGCTCAACTACCACATCACCTTCCCCCTGGCGAACATCCTGCTTCTCCTCCTCACCCTTCCCTTCGGATTCAATTTCGAGCGGAAATCCACCCTCGAGGGGGTGATCCTGGCCATCGCAATATGCGGTCTCTACATGGTGCTGGACATCGCCATGCGAAACCTGGGGGGCACGAAGGTCCTCAACCCGGTGGTCTCGGCCTGGATCGTACCCATCGTCTTCGGCTCGGCCGGGGTGGTCCTGTTCGGCTCCATCCGGACCTAGGCGGACCCTGGCCCGGATTCGGGGGAGGGAAAGAAGGCGGGCCCGGCGGGACGGCCCGCCGGGCCCGCTGGAAGCGGGAGAAAGGATTCCTTCCCGGGGAATCAATTGCCGAAGGTGAGCAACACGCCGTTGGTGAAGTCCACGCCGATGGGCGGAGTGGCTGTGGGGTAGACGAAGGCCTGGGAGGCGATCTTGGCCCCCACCAGGGCGGGGTCGTTGGGCACGGTAAGGGTGGTGGATCCGCCGCCGGCGGGGGTCACCACCAGGCCCATGTAGATGATGAGCGGGTTGAAGTGGAGCCAGCTCTCCCCGAAGGCCGCCGGGGCGGAGGTCGGGGCGGCCAGGAGGATCAGGGCTCCCTTCCCTGAGCCCATGCCCGAGACGGTGAGAGTCATGTTTCCGCCCAGGGCCGGGTCGGTGGCCGTGAAGGGATAGAGGTCGTTGGTGCCGTATCCGAAGGATTGCGCCGTTCCGCCGGGGAAGTAGACCCAGGGTTCGGAACCCTTGAAGCCGTCGTCGGCCCTGAAGAAGAGACGGCCTCCCGAAAGGGCGAGATTGGACGGATAGGAACTCCAGGGGCCGGTGCGGACGTCGGAGACGAGAATGGTGCCTGCCGCCGTTCCGTCGGATTTCCAGACCTCGGAGCCGTGGGTTCCGTCGTCGGCCTTGAAGAAGACGTGGCGGCTGCCGACGGCCGTGATGTAGGTGGGGTAACTCGAGGTGATGCCCGTCCTGATGTCCTTCACCAGGACCGTTCCGGCCTTGGTGCCGTCGGTCTTCCAGAGTTCATAACCCGAACTGGTCTCCCTGGCCCGGAAGAAGAGGGTGTTCCCCAGCACGCAGGGGTAGCTGAAGTAGCCGCTGGAGGTCCCGGGGCTGATGTCCTTGAAGAGCTTGGTGCCGGCCTGGGTTCCGTCGGAGACCCAGATTTCCGAGCCGTGGGCGGAGTCTCTGTTGAGGAAGAAGAGCTTGTTGCCCATGGCCGTGAGACCGTAGCCGTTGTACCCGTTCAAGTTGAAGGCCAGGGCCGTCCCCGAGGGAGTACCGTCGGTGACGAAGACGGCGTACCCGACGCCCGTGGCCTTGTAGGCGCGGAAGTAGACCTTTCCGCCCATGACCACGGGTTCGTAGAAGTAACCCGAGGCGGACCCGCTCTTGATGTCCTTGAGCATCATCGTGCCGGCGGCCGTGCCGTCGGTGACCCAGGGTTCCCGGCCGTTGGCCGAGGTGTATCCCTGGAAGTAGATCTTTCCGCGGTAGGGGAAGGGGTAGTTCCAGAAGCTGGAGAAGCCGCCCTTCACCTTGACCGTGCCGGCGGCGGTGCCGTCGGTCTTCCAGAGTCCGTAACCCGAAGCGTCCCTGGCGAAGAAGTAGACCCGGTTCCCCAGGACGCACCCGTGGTAGAACCCGCCGGAACTGGACCCGGGCATGATGTCCTTGACCATAACCGTGCCGGCGGCGGTGCCGTCGGTCTTCCAGATCTCGGATCCCGCGGCTTTCGTGGTCCCCCGGAAGAACAGGATCCTGCCCAGGGCGACGGCCTTCTGGGAACCGTCGGATCTCCAGGAATTCGTGAAGGAGTCGTAGATGCTCGCCCCCGAGAAGGAGCCCGCATAGATGTCCTTCACCATGGTCGTTCCACCGGGCGTTCCGTCGGATTTCCAGAGCTCCGTCCCGTGGACGCCGTCGTTCGCGGTGAAGTAGGTGGTGCCTTCGACGTCGAGGAAGGGGGATGGGTAGGAGGGCCGGGTCTTGCCCATGCCCGGGTAGATGTCCTGGAGGAGCTTGGTCCCCGAGGCCGTCCCGTCGCTGATCCAGAGTTCCGTGCCGTTGAGGCCGTCGTCGGCGGAGAAGACGACCTTGTTGGCGATGACGGGAGTGATGAAGGCGGGATAGCTGGAACGACTCCCGGAGTTGATGTCCTTCACTTCCACGGTGCCGGCGTCGGTCCCGTCGGTCTTCCAGAGCTCGTAGCCGTGGAGGGGGGTCGAAGAGTATCCCCTGAAGAAGATGACGTTGCCGGCCGTGACGGGAAAGTGGAAATAGCGGGACTTGGTGCTCACCATCTTGGTCCCGGCCTTGGTGCCGTCGGTGACCCAGATCGCCTGGGACCTGCCGTTGCTGGTATAGGCCTGGAAGTAGACCTTGCCTCCCATGACGGCGGGATAACTGAAGTAACCCGAGGCCGTTCCCGGCCGGATGTCGGCCAGGTTGAAGGTCCCGCCCGCGGTGCCGTCGGTCACCCAGGGTTCGCTGCCCAGGGCGGAAGTGGACCCGCTGAAGACGATCCGGTTTCCCAGGGGAATGGGGTAATACCAAGGTCCCCTGTATCCGGCCTTCACCTGCTTGGTTCCGGCCGTGGTGCCGTCCGTCTCGAAAAGGGCGTAATTCGAAGGGGAAGCCGTGTTCGAGAAGAAGTAACACTTGTTGCCCAGCGGAACGGGATAGTAGCAGCCACCCGAAGATGTGCCTGGTAAGGCGTCCAGGAGCATCTTGGTGCCGGATTGGGTCCCGTCGGTCACCCAAGGTTCGTACCCGGAGTTGGAACCGTATCCTCTAAAGAGGATTTTGTTTCCGAAGCACACCGGATAGTACCATTGGTACTTGAGTCCCGCCAGGACCCTCTTGGTGCCGGCGGTGGTTCCGTCGCTCTTCCAGAGATCGTATTTGTTGCCGTTCCTGGAGCACCAGTAGATCTCGTTGCCCATCACCGTCGGGTAGAAGGCGTACCCGGAGGGGCCTCCGGGATTGCAGTCCGCCAGCAGGAAGGTCCCGTTGGTCGTTCCGTCGGTGATCCAGGGCTCGTACCCGTGGACGCCGTCGTCGGCCGTGAAGAAGACCTTGCTTCCGAAGTTGGTGAAGTATCCCGGCGAGGAGGAGACGTTTCCGGGGCGGATGTCCTTGATCAGTGTCGCCGAATTGGCGGCGGGGAGGCTCTTCCAGAGTTCGGCTCCGTGGGTCGATTCCCTCGCTTTGAAAATGATGAAGGGTCCGATCTTGGCGTACCTGTTGTTGTCCCACGCCTTGGCCGTGTTGTGGGTGTAACCGGAGGGATAGGACGAAGGGTTCGACGAAGGGATCGTGTTGACGTCCTTCAGGAGCGATGGGGATTGGGCGGAGAGCGCCCCGCCCAGGAGGAGACCGAGCAGGGCCGCCGGGAAGAATGCCTTTCTCATGGGATGCCTCCAGTCCTTGTGTTGAAAAGGAGAGAATTATATTGTTTTCAAACAATTCGAGGGAAAGTCCGGGGAAAGACTCCGGGGAGGATCTCCCATGTTCCCCCGGAAGGCGGCGGGCCGCAAGGGGCGGGAGGCGGAATCCCGTGGAGGCGGGAAGGGCCGGCGTTTCTCCGGTGAGGCGGAATGAGACACCGGCTCCCCTCCCCCCGCCGGGCCTTTTCAAGGCCGGGGAGGTGGGCCGGGGTGACGGTTCCAGGTAAATTCCGGCTGAGAGGGGGGAGAAAGGGAGTCACCAGGATCCGGATCGGTTCTCCGGAACATGCTAGAAAACTTTTTGCTCTCCCCGGGAAACGCGTGACATCCGGGCGGGATGGGGGCTTTTCCCGGGGGGCGGGGTGAAAGCAGTGTTCCGGAAGATTCGGCCCTTCGTGCACCTTCTTTCCTGGGCCGCCTCTTTCCTTCCAGGGCTTCGGACCTGGGTCGGGTCGTTCCCGGACTCGGGCCGGGGGGCATTTTTCCGCGGGAGGCCGGGGAAGCGGTGCGAGGCTCCAGGGGCGGGATTCCAAGAAGGAGTTTTTTTTCCTGTTTTGCCTCCGGCAGGGAAACTTTCCTTTTTCCGGAGGGAAAACCCTTGTTTTTCCCGACCCACACCCTAAGATCCCCCGCCCTTTCCCCCTTTCCGGGGGGAGGTCGTTTCGCCCGGAAGGCCGCCGGCCGGCGGGGGCTTTCCGGGCGGGGACTGGATGGTCTCGCCCGCCGGTTCTTTGCGTTCGTGGAGGAGTTTCTATGCGCCCCCTGTTTCTATCCCTGACGTTGGCCTGCCTTTGCGCCGTCTCGTCCGCCCAGAAGGCCGATACGGTGCTCCTGAAGAATGGCGACCGGATCACCGGCAAGATCCTGAACCTCAAGGGCGGCAAGCTCGTGGTCCAGACCGACGCCGCCGGCAAGGTGACCCTGGAATGGACCAAGGTGAAGGGCCTGGACTCGGCATCTCCCATCGAGCTCGTCCTCCAGGACGGCACCAGGCTCAAGCGTAAGGTCGCTCCCGGAGCGGAAGGGAACCTCAAGCTCGAGGGCGGGACCCTCGGGCTTCCCTCGGTGCCCATGAACCTGGTCACGGGGATCAATCCTCCCCCCAAGCCTCCCGTCAAGTGGACGGGGAACGTCAACCTGGGTGCCACCAAGACGGCCGGGAACTCCAACAACACCTCGGTCTCGGCGACGATGGACGCCGTCCGCAGGAGTTCCATCGACCGGTTCACCTTCGGTGCGGGCTGGCTCTACACGGAGCAGAAGAACCAGACCACCAAGAAGAAGGACATTACCGAGAGGCGCACCTACGTGGGGCTCAAGTACGACTACTTCGTGGCGAAGAGGTGGTACCTGAACGCCAACACCAAGGCGGAGAACAGCAAGGCTTCCGACCTGGACCTGCGTTACACCGTCGGCGCCGGCGCCGGTTACCAGTTCTACGAGGAACCGGATTTCAGCCTCAACGGTGAGCTCGGCCTGGGTTACTTCTATGAGAAATTCCGGAACGAGAGTTCCCAGGACCACGTGACCCTCAGGGCCGCCTCCAACCTGGCCTGGAAGCTTACGGCCGACCTGGGCTACAACCACCTCGTCGAGTGGTATCCCAGCACGGAGAAATTCAGCGACATGCTGATCCACTACGACGGGAGGATGACCGCCTCTCTCACCAAGAGCATGTTTCTCCAGTTCCAGTTGCTCTGGGATTGGGACAGCACCCCCGCCCAGGGGCAGCGCCGTTCGGACACCACCTACATCTTGAGCATCGGCTGGAGCTTCTGAGGAGGCTGCCGGGCCGGGCGGAAAGGGGTCAGGACTCGAAGAGGGTCCGGCCCCTTTCTCCTTCTCCCGGCCTTTCTTTCCGGCCCCGGTTCCCTCCCCTGCGCCCGCCTCGGACCTTCCTGCGGCCCCCCGCCTCCTCCTGGAGTTCCTTCAAAGCAAGGAGGGCGTCCAGGGGGCTCATCCGCTCCAGGTCGAGCTTCTTGAGCTTCTCCACCACCGGGTCCGGGGGAAGGTCGAAGAGGAGGGCCTGCCTCGGGCCTTCCCGGGGTGTCTCCACGGCTTTCCGGACCCGTTCGGCCCCGACCTCCAGGTCCTCCAGGATCTCCCGGGCTCTTCGGATCACCCTGTCCGGGACGCCGGCGAGCCTGGCCACGTGGATTCCGTAGGACTTGTCCGTCCCCCCTTCCAGGATCCGGTGGAGGAATACCACCTGGTCCCCCCATTCCCGGACCGCCACGTGGTGGTTTCCGAGGCCCGGGAGATTCTCGGCCAGGCCCGTCAGTTGGTGGAAGTGGGTGGCGAAGAGGGCTCGGCAGCCGATCCGGTCGTGCAGGTCTTCGCAGATGGCCCAGGCCAGGGCGAGGCCGTCGTGGGTGGAGGTTCCCCGGCCGACCTCGTCCAGGATCACCAGGGAGGATTCGGTGGCGTTGTTCAGGATGTTGGCCGTCTCCAGCATCTCCACCATGAAGGTGGAGTTGCCGGCGGCGATGTCGTCTGAGGCTCCCACGCGGGTGAAGATCCGGTCCACCACGCCGATGTGGGCCTCCTCGGCCGGCACGAAGGACCCCGTCTGGGCCAGGAGGACGATCAGGGCCACCTGCCGGATATAGGTGGACTTTCCCGCCATGTTGGGCCCGGTGATGAGGGAGATCCGGCGGGCCGGCGGGGCCAGGTCGGTATCGTTGGGCACGAAGGCGTCGCCGGGAAGGGTGGTCTCCAGGACTGGGTGTCTCCCCCCCCGGATGGTCAGGACCCGGGATGCGTCCACCCGGGGCCTGGTATATCCCCTGGTGCGGGCCAGCTCGGCGAAGGAGGAGAGGACGTCCAGGAGCGCCACGGCCCGGGCGGTGGCCAGGAGCCTGGGAACGGCCCGGGCCACCTCCTCCCGCAGGGCCAGGAACATGTTGTATTCCATCTCCCGCGCCATCTCCTCGCTCTTCAGGACGCGGGTCTCGTATTCCTTGAGTTCCGGCGTGATGTAGCGCTCGGCGTTCTTGAGGGTCTGTTTGCGGATGTAGGAGGCCGGGACCGCGCCGGCGTTGGAGCGGCTCACCTCGATGTAGTATCCGAAGACCTTGTTGAAGCCCACCCGGAGGTTCTGGATACCCGTCCGTTCGATCTCCTCGGCCTGGAAGCGGGCCATCCAGTCCTTGCCTTCCCTTCCGATGGCCCGGAGCTCGTCCAGCTCTGCGTCGAATCCCTCCCGGATGAGGCCGCCCTCCTTGAGCTGGAGGGGCGGATCGTCCACCAGGCAGTTGGTGATGCGGTCCACCAGGTCTTCCAGGGTGTCCATCTCTTCGAGGGTTCGGGCCAGGATGTCGGCGTAGGGAGTGCCCAGGGCCTCTTTGAGGGGGGGGAGCCTCTTCAGGGCCCCCGCCAGGGAGACCAGGTCCCTGGCGTTGGCCCGGCCCGTGGAGACCTTGGCGCCGATCCGCTCCAGGTCGGCCATGCCTTTGAAGAGTTCCCGGAGCTCCCGCCTTTCCCTGCCCCGTTCCACGAAGAAGGCCACCCCTTCCTGGCGTTCCAGGATCCGGGCCGGGTCGGTCAAGGGAGAGAGGATCCACTCCCGGAGGAGGCGGCCCCCCATGGGGGTCAAGGTCTGGTCCACCACGGAGAGGAGGGATCCCTTGGTGGAGCCTTCCCGCATGGTGCGGGTCAGTTCCAGGCTGGCCCGGGTGGCCCGGTCCATGCGCATGATTCCTGCTTCCAGGAAGGGCTCCACCCGGGTGATGTGGGGAAGGGCGGTCTTCTGGGTCTCCTGGAGGTAGTCCACCAGGGCTCCTGCCGCACCCACCGCCAAGGGGTTCTCTTCCAGGCCGAATCCCCCCAGGCCGGCCACTTTGAAGAAGGAGGTCAGGGTCTGGAAGCCTGATTCCGGGGTGAAGGCCCAGGCCCGCCAGGGGGTTCGGGCCGCCTCCAGGTTGCCCAGGAGGGTCTCCAGGGCCCGGCCTTCTTCTCCGCCTTCTTCGCCGGGAGGGGCTTCCGGGAAGAGGACCTCCGCCGGCTCGATCCGGGAGAGTTCGTCGGCCAGGGCCTTCCTGGGGACCTCGTGGACCAGGAAGCGCCCTGTCGAAAGGTCCAGCCAGGCCAGGCCAACCCTTTCCCTGCCCGGGGCCAGGGCGGCCACGTAGTTCGGGGCCTTGCTGTCCAGAGCCTCTTCCTCGGTCAGGGTGCCGGGGGTGATGATCCGGACCACCTTTCGTTCCACCAGGCCCTTGGCCTCCCGGGGATCCTGAACTTGTTCGCACACGGCCACCCGGTAGCCCTCCTTGAGGAGGCGGAAGATGTAGGTATGGGCGCTCCGCACGGGGACCCCCGCCATGGGCACGGCTCCCTCCCCCTTGTTCCGGCTTGTGAGGGCGATCCCAAGGACGCGGGCGGTGAGCTTGGCGTCTTCATAGAACATCTCGTAGAAGTCGCCCATCCGGAAGAAGAGGATCGCCTCTGGATTCTGGGCCTTGGCCTCCATGTATTGGGCCATGACCGGCGTGAGGTCGGGGGTCTTTTCCTTGCCTTTCTTCACGGCTTCTTCGCCTTGGAGAGGGGAGGGTCCGGTTGGTCCGGCGAGTCTACGCGGCCCGGTCCCTTTCTTCCATGCCCGCCTGGGAGCCCTCTTTTCCCAGAGAAACCTGGCCCAACCGGTAACCAACCCATGGCAGGAAACTTATTACAAATGTCCGAAACGCGACGATTTCCTGGGTTCTTCTCGGGCCTCCAGAGGCTTGGGGGCCCGGAAGGGTGCGGACAGAGGTTCCATGAAGCTCCATACCGAACTCCTGCGGCTCCGAGCGCTTCTCCTGGAGGAGCTCTCCCGGCAGGGTTTTCTTCCCTGGCGGGATGTGGAGTCGGTGGAGGCGGACCTCTCTGGCGGGGAGTTGGTGATTCGATTCTGCCGGGAGGGCTTCCAGCTCTTTCCCGTCCTGCGCCGGTTCGCCAGGCAATTCGGCCTGGAGCTGGCCTCCTGGGACCCCGAGGAGAAACGGTGTTGCCTGGCCGTTCGAGAGGAAGTTCCCTCCCGGGAGAGGTCCGGCCCAAGGGTGCCCGGCGGGGATTCGATGCCTGGGAAGCTGGACTACCTCTCCCTGAAGATGCGTTATGCCGCGGCCGTCCGGGCGGCCTTCCGGTCCGGCGAAGGCTTCGCCTCCTGCCTGGAGGCGGTCCGTGCCGCCTGGGACATGGAGCGCTACGATTTCGCCTCCTTGTGGCTCGACAAGGTCGGGGAAGAGGGGTTGGGGCTCCGGGAGAGGGTCCGGCTCCACCTGTGGAGGGCCTTCCTGATCCACCAGGAGGAGAGCCGGGGAGGAAGGCGTTCTTTCCCCTTCACTCGGCTCCAGTACGGCAAGGTCCTTTCCCTCGATCCGCGGAACTTCTTCGCCCTCTTCAACTTGGGGCTCGTTGCCCGATCCGAGGGACGCCGGGAGGAAGCAGCCCGGTTCCTGGGCAAAGCCCTGGCCGTCCGGCCCTGGGACCAGGAGACCGCCCGCCTCCTCATTTCCTGCCGGGAGTAGTTTTATAACGAAGATGCTGCCGTTTTTTGCCGGGAGGAGTTTTATAACGGGGTTTCTTCCTTGGCTCCTTCCAGGCACTCTTCCAGGAGTTCTTTCCAGGGGTACTTGGCTTCTTCTTCCAGGGCGGCTTCGATTCTGCCTTTGATGACGGGCCGGCTGGGAGTGAAGACGGTGCAACAATCGGGAAAGGGGCGGGCCGAGATTTCGAAGGTCCCGATCTTCCGGGCCAGCTCCACGGTCTCCTGCTTGTCGAAGGTCACCAGGGGACGGATCACGGGAAGATCCACGGCCTGGTCGATGACGGCCAGGTTCTCCAAGGTCTGGCTGGCCACCTGGCCAAGGCTCTCTCCCGTCACCAGGGCCAGGGCGCCCACCCGGCGGGCCAACTCCCTCGAGATCCTGTGCATCATCCTCCGGAAGAGGACGGTGTGGTAGCGGGGGGAGCATGAGTCCTTCACGGCCTCCTGGATCTTGGTGAAGGGAAAGACGAAGAGGCGGAAGTCCTTTCCCCATGAGGCGAGGACCGAGGCGAGGTCCCTCACCTTCTTCAGGCTGTCCCGGCTCGTGTAGGGGAAGGAGTCGAAGTGGGCGGCCGAGAGGGGCATGCCTCTTTTCATGGCCAGCCAACCGGCCACGGGCGAATCGATCCCCCCCGAGAGAAGGAGGACCCCAGGTGCCTGGGTCCCCACGGGAAGCCCTCCGGGGCCGGCGATTCTTCCTGTGGATATGTAGATCCCCTCACTCCGGATATCCACCTCCACGGTGAGTTCCGGGCCTTTCATCCTGGCCTCCAGGAAGGGGTAACGCTTCAGGAGAACGGCCCCCAGGTGGGCTGAGATCTCCGCCGAGGTGGAGGGAAAGGCCTTGTCGGCCCTCCGTGTTTCCACTTTGAATGTCACCTTTTCGGCCTTCCTTCGGCCGCGAAGCCACTCTTCCAGGGAGGCCAGGATCCCTTTCTCCAGGTCTTCCATTCCGGACCCCGGCGGAAGAGCGAGGACGGGGCTCACGCTGGTGACGCCGAAGACACGGGAGAGAGCCCGGGCGGCGGCCCCGGTCTCCTCCAGGGGGCCTACGAGGAATCTCCCCCGAAGCCTTTCTACTCCGGCACCGGGAACGCCCGAAACCGCTTGTTTCAGGTTTTCCTTCAGGGCCCTTTCGAAGAAGGAGCGGTTCCCGCCCTTGAGGGCCAGCTCGCCGTAGCGGACCAGGACGAATCGTCTCATGGCTTCCGCCTGCCGCCGACCCGGCGGAGCCTCTCCAGGAGAGGGGGGAGGACCTCCAGGACCCTGTCGATGTCGGCCTCCGTCGTGGTGTGGCCCAAGGAGAACCGGACGGCCGATTCGGCCGCCCAAGGGGGCGTCCCCATGGCGGCCAGGACGTGGCTTCCCCCTTTGCGCCTCCCCGAACAGGCCGCGCCTGTGCCGACGTATATGTTCTCTTCCTCGAGGTGGTGGAGGATCACCTCGGCCGGGACCCCGGGGAAGGAGACGTTCAGGATGTGTGGAAGCCCACCCTTCCTCGGGCCGTTGAGACGGATTTCCCCGGCCTTCTCCTCCAGGCCGGAAAGGAGGCGCTCCTTCAGGGAGGCCAGGCGGTCCCACTCCTCCCGGGCCCCTCCGAAGGCAGCCTCGGCGGCCCGGGCCAGGCCGGCTGCGCCGGCCAGGTTCTCCGTTCCCGAGCGGACCCCCCCTTCCTGGCCTCCTCCTGTGAGGATGGGCTTGATGCCGTCCTTACGCTTCAAAGCCAATGCGCCGATGCCCTGGGGAGCCCCGATCTTGTGCCCCGAGACTGCGGCCGAGTCCACGTCCAGGTCCTGGAGGTCGAATCTCGTCCTCCCGAAGCCCTGGACCCAGTCCACGTGGATCCAGGCCTGGGGAGATTTCTCCCGCACCAGGGGGGGGATCGCTTCCAGGGGTTGCAGGGTTCCGGTTTCGTTGTTGGCTCCCAGGATGCAGACAAGCCGCACCGCCGGTGTCAGGGCCCGTTCCAATTCTTCCACCCTGAGACCGCCCTCCTCGTCCACGGGAAGGAGGGTCACCTGGTGTCCCTCCCTCTCCATGGCCTTGAGGGTCTCCAGGATGGAAGAGTGCTCCGTGGCGAGGGCCAGGACCCGGCAGGGGCGCTTACCCTGGATCCTCCCCCTCACGGCCAGGTTGTTCGCCTCGGTTGCCCCCGAGGTGAAGACCACCCTCCCGGCCCCGAGGGTTCCCTCCAGGAAGGAGCGGGCCTCATCCAGGACCCGCCGGGCCCTTTCCCCCAGGGCGTGGAGGGAGGAAGGGTTGCCCCACTCCTTCCGGAAAACCCGGAGAACCGCTTCCTCCGCTTCGGGCCTGAGGGGCGAGGTTGCGGCGTGGTCCAGGTAGCAGAAGGGCTTGCCCTTCCCGGCGTCTTCTTGCACGGGGTCCTCGACCTCTTTTCTCTTTTCCTCGTCAGGCCTCGGAGGATTTTCCTTCCCTGCGGGGGAGTTCCTCGTCCTCTTCTTCGTCGCCCTCTTCCAACTCGTCCTCGTCGAAGACCTCCTGCTCCCCGATGGCGTCGTCGGCGCCTTTCTTGGCCAGCTCCCGGCGCACGCGCCTGCGGCGGTTCACCTCGCCTTCCAGGCCGTAACGCTTGATCTTCTCGTAGAGGGTGGATGTGGCGATGCCCAGCACGCGGGCGGCCATCCGAACGTTCCCCTTGCAGAAGGCCAGGACCTTCTGGATGTGCACCCGCTCCACCGTGGAGAGGGGAAGGCGCACGATGGGAACGGTGGGGGAGGCCCTGCGCAGTTCCGGTGGAAGTTCCTCGGGGGTGACCAGTTTCCTCGCCCCCAGGATGATTGCCTGCCCCATGATGTGCTTGAGTTCCCGCACGTTTCCGGGCCAGGAGTAGGAAGTAAGAAGGGTCGCCGCCGCCGGGCTGATCCTGGGCGGGGAGATGGAGAGGCTCTTGGCCTTCTGGGCGAGGAAAGCCTTGGCCAGGGCCAGGATGTCTTCGCCCCGTTCCCGGAGAGAGGGGACCCGCACGGTGAAGGCCGAGATCCTTTCGTAGAGCTCGGGAAGGAATTCCCCCATGGCGGCCATGGCCTGGAGGTCCCTTCCCGTGGCGGCGATGATCCGGACGTCCACGGGTGTGGATTCCTCCGACCCCAAAGGTTTGAGGGACCGGTTCTCCAGGACTTCCAGGAGCTTGGCCTGGACGCTGGGGCTCAAGTCCCCGATTTCGTCCAGAAAGAGAGTCCCTCCCTGGGCGAGCTCGATCCTGCCCTTCTTGCCCTGGGGGTTCATCCCGGTGATGGCCGCCTGGGGCGTATACCCGAAGAGTTCCATCTCCAGGAGGTGCTCCTGCAGAGCCCCGCATTTGAGAGAAACGAAGGGGCCGCCGGCCCTGCTGGACCAGCTGTGGATCAGGCGGGCCGCCGTCTCCTTGCCCGACCCGGCCTCGCCGACCACAAGGAGGGGGACGTCGTGGTCGGCCACGTCCCGGAGCAACCGCAGGTGGTCCTGGAAGACCTTGGAGCTTCCCACGACCTCCAGGTCCGGATCGATCACCTTGGGCACTTCCGGACCGCCCTGGGAGAGTCCGGGGATCCTCTCCATCCGGGCCGCCCAGAGGACGGCGCTGCTCTCCATCTCATGGATCTTCAGAGCGAAGCTGAGGATCTGGGCGCCCAGGACGGCCAGGTCCAGGTCGTTCTGGGTGAAAGCTTTCGACCGCTTCCCCCTGTCCAGGTAGAGGAGACCCTTCACTTCGTCGTCCCATGCCAGGGGAATGGCCATGACGGAACGTATTCCCAGGGCGATCACCGATTCCCGGTCCTGGAGGGTGGAATCCTCCAAGGTGTTGGTCACGAGGAGGGGCTTCCGGGAATTCCGGACCTTCATGGCCACGGTGTCGCTCACAACCATTTTCGGCTTGGTGGGATTCCCCCGGCCTTGAGGCTGGAGGTAAGCGAGGGAGCGTAAACGGTTTCCCTCCTCGAAGATTCCGACCAGGCCCCTCTGGTAGGGGATCAGCCGGGCCAGGCAGCGAAGGGCCCCGTCCGCCCTGGATTCGTTGTCCGCCGGCGTGGAAAGGGTCTCGGCCCATTCCCGGAGGTCTTTCAGGCCGTTCAGGCTGGGTACCTGGAAGGGCTCACCCTGGACGGTGGTGTTCTCCTGGGTTTCCTGTTCCTCGGGTTCCACCCAGACCCAGGTCGTTCCCAGCAGGAAAGGCTTCCCCAGGGGGAGCTCCATTTCCTTCACCGCAGGATCCTCTTCCTCGGTCTCGGGGAACAGAGGGCGGAGGTTTTCGTCTAGAATGGGGTTCCTGGGCTGGAGTTCCCGGAGAAAGAATTGGTCGCCCTGCCTTCTGAGGAGGGCGTGGTGCCTCGATACGGTAGGCTCAGAGAGCTGAATCCGGTTTTCCGGGGCTCTCCCCAGGGTCCATTCCGTGCCTTCCAGGGGCACGGTCTTGGCCGTTCCGTCCTGTTCCTGGTAACGAAGAAGGAATCGTTTTTCGGTCATTGCCATCTCCCTTCAGGGGGCTGAGAAGAGGAGGATGCCCCCCCATTCGTGGCGCTATTCTAGGGCATTGGGGGACTTCATTAAAGGGGAAGACCGGAAACCGGACAAGCATTTCTTCTGTATTTTCCAAAAAATCAGGAAGTAGGCCGGTCCCGGGCGGAGCGGATGGACGAAACATGTTGATAGTAAAGTACTTACGATAGAGTAGCCTGGGGTCTCCGTCCTTCCCCCTCCCCCGAGTTCCCCTGAATTCCCTGGTAATATGGTGCTAATAACTCGTTTCGATTTTCGGTCTGCGGCCTTCCGGGGGGGGCGGGTTTCCCGGCGGAAAGTGGGGGAACGGGCGGAAGGCTGTTCTCTCCGGCGAAGGGATCGGGCTGTGCGCTCTCCTTCTCTCTTTGTGTCGATTCGCACACTTGTCGAGAATGAGAAGAAACCCTTCCCTGGGAGCAGGGGAGAAGAACCAGGTGGCCCGCCAGCCCTGCCGGGGTCTAACTTGACCAATTCCAAGAACTTGCAGGTTTTTACGTAGAATTAAAGTAGAAAAAAAGGGAAGGAAGTGTAAGTAGGTATGTTTTTTGCTAAAATGTTCGTTACGTCCGTCGGTCCCCCGGTTCTTTCGGGACGGGTCACCCGAGACCCTATCCAGCGGCTCCGAGTGGCCTAAGCAGGCGAGGAAGAGAAGAGACTCGCAAGGGCCCACTCCCGGAAGGGGGTGGGCCCGCCTTTTTCTGGGTTCCGGTGGAATTCCCGAGCCCTTGGGGCCACCATCCTTTTCCGGCCCAAGTCCAGGGGTTTCCTGATCTCTTGGGAGGTGGTCCTCTAGAGAGGCTTCGTGGAGGTGATCTATGAAGAAGCGGCGCCGGATCCTTCTCTTTCTTCCTTTATTATTGTCCTCTCCGGCCTTCCCCGCCCTCTCCATGTCCGTTCGGAAAGCTTCCCCCGGGGCTTTCCTGGTTCTCGGGCCCCTTCCCAGGCCCAGGGCGGTCTTTGGAAAGAAAGGTGACGGCGGGCAGGGCCTGGACCCGGCCAGCCTGGAGCCCGAGGCGGGAGATTCCTTGGCCTGGTTGGGAAAGACCTATGCCTGGAAGGCCGTGCCCGCAGAAAAGGGGAGTCTCGTCCTCCCTTCGGCCTCGGCCGGCCAGGTGATCTACGCCGTGGCCTACCTGGAGAATCCCCGCTGGCAGTCCCTCTCCTTCCATTGGTCTTTTCCCGGCGAGGCGGCGGTCTTCCTGGACGGGAAGAGCCTGGGAAGCACCAAGTCTGGCAAGGGGAAGGCCCGGCGTTTCCTGGCCCGGGGGCACTGGCCGTTGGTATTCCGCCTGGTCCTTCCCGGGGGAAAGACCAAGCCGGCCCTCTCCTTCTCGGCCCTTCCCGGCGGGGTGAAAGCACCCCTTCCTCCCACCTTCCAGGTCGAATCCAGGCACCTCCCGGCCCGGTACGAAGAGATCTACCGGAGGCGGCGGGGAGTGGGGGCCCCTCTCCTTTCTCCCGACGGAAAGAAGCTCGTCTACATCTTCGATGGAAACCTCCACATCCTCTCTCTCCCCCCCGGGAAGGGGGAGCGGATCTACCCTGTGGGCAAGGCCTCTCCCGTGGCCTTCCTGGAGGGGAACCGCCTGGCCTTCCTGGAGGGCTCCAAGATGAAGGCCCTGGACCTGGAGACAGGGGAGGTGAAGCCTCTCCTGGAAGGTCTGGACCACGGGGGGAACTTCCGCTTCTCCCCGGGGGGGAAGCGTCTCTTCTGGCTCCAGTCCCCGCCCAAGCCCAAGCCCGGGCCGGTGACCCGCTTCACCGAACTCCGCCAGAAGCTGGTGGATTGGAACCCGGGCTGCCGGATCTGGACGGCCGACTTGAAGAAAGGTCTGAAGAGGCCCCTCACCGCCACGGGGGACTTCCAGGTCACCTCCTTCGACCTGGATCCCCGGGGGGAGAGACTCCTTCTCGTGAAGAAGATCCCCGTCCAGGGCCGGCCCTGGTTCGCAAGCGAGTTCTGGTTGGTGGACACCCGGACCTTCGAGGCCCGGAAGGTGGCCTCCTTGCGGACCGGATTCGAGAGCTGGCCTTCGGACCTGCGGTTCTCCCCCGGCGGGAAGAAGGTCCTGTTCATCGCTCCCGCCTCGGAGGTCTGGCCTCCCGGTGATCCCAGGGCCAAGGCCCGGAAACTCCCCCCAGGAGCGCCTTCATGGCTTTCCGAATCCCACGGGGAGCACAACTTCGACAACGAGGACCTCTACCTCCTGGACCTGGAGAAGGGCACGCTGAAGAACTTGACGGCCTCCTTCGACCCGGGAGTCGTTTCCGGAACCCGGCCGTGGTGGAGCCCCGACGGAAAGAAGGCTTTCTTTCTCGCTTCCGCCGGCCGGAGGAGGGCTCTCTACACGGTGGACTTCTCCACCGATCCCCCGGCCTTCAAGGCCTGGAAGGGCGGGGCCCTCGTGATGGGCTCCCTTTGCCCTGCTCCCGGGGCCGTTCCTCCGCGGGTGGCCTACCTTGGAGGGGGATTCACCCGCCTGCCCTATGTCGCCTGGCTCGAAAAGGGAGGTTCTCCCGTGGAGGTTTTCGATCCCAACAAGAAGGTCCTGGCGAAGTGGAAACTATCCACCCCGGTGGACTTCGCCTTCCTCGACAAGGAAGGGGTGCGGATCGACGGGTGGCTCTACCCGGCCTTGGATCCCCTTCCGGGCAAGATCCCCCTGGTGGTCTACTATTACGGCGGCGCCTCGGCGACGAGGGAGGTCTTCTACTGGACCCACCAGTTCCTCGCCGCGAACGGCTACGCCGTCTACGTCCTGAATCCCCGGGGTGCCGGGGCCTACGGGAGGTACTTCGCCGATTCCCACGTGAACGACTGGGGGGCCCGGGCGAGCGCGGACATCCTGGAAGGGATCGCCCGGGTGCTGAAGGCCCATCCCGAGCTGGACCCGGCCAAGGTAGGATGCTTCGGGGGATCCTACGGGGGATTCACCACGATGGATCTCGTCACGAAGGATACGAAGCTGGCGGCGGCGGTGAGCATGTACGGCATATCCAACATCGCCAGCTACTGGGGCGGAGGAACCTGGGGCTGGACTTACGGTGACATGGCCCTGGCCAGGAGCTATCCCTGGAACAGGAAGGACATATTCGTGGACCGCTCCCCCTTGTTTCACGCTGACCGGATTCGAACCCCCCTTCTCCTCCTTCACGGCCTGGCGGACGTGAACGTTCCCTGCCTGGAGTCCCAGCAGATGTTCACGGCCCTGAAGGTCCTTGGGAGAAAGGCGGAGCTCGTCACCTTCAAGGGGGAGGATCACGGGATCTCCGGCTCCCGGCGGAACCGGACACTCCATCGCACAATGATCCTGGAGTGGTTCGACCGCTATCTCAAGAATCAGCCCGAGGCGTGGAACCACAGGTGGGAAAAGAAATAGCGAGGAAACCCGCCGGCCGCGGCGCCGGCGAAGGAGGAACGCCATGAAGTCATTCCAGGAAGCAGTCCGGGAAGGAATCCCGGCGGAACTCCCCGATTATCCTCCGGAGGATCCCGGGGTGGATCACGCCCCGCGGCGTCCCCTTCTCCTGAACCGTGCGGAGCGGGTCCTTGCGGTGAAGAACGCCCTCCGTTACTTCCGCAAGGAGTGGCATCCCCTGTTGGCCGAGGAGTTCGCCCGGGAGCTCGAGCGGGACGGGAGGATCTACATGCGCCGCTTCCGCCCCCACTACGAGATGAAGGCCCGGCCCATCGGGGAATATCCCGCCAAGATTCCCCAGGCGGCGGCGATCATGCTCATGATCCAGAACAACCTGGACAAGGCCGTGGCCCAGTTCCCCTGCGAGCTCATCACCTACGGCGGAAACGGGACGGTCTTCCAGAACTGGGCCCAGTACCTCCTCACCATGAAGTACCTCTCCGAGATGGAGGAGGACCAGACCCTGGTTCTCTACTCGGGCCATCCCCTGGGCCTCTTTCCCTCCCATCCCGACGCGCCCAGGGTGGTCCTCACGAACGGGATGGTCGTGCCCAACTACAGCTCCCTGGAGGATTACTCCAGGATGGCCGCCCTGGGGGTCACTTCCTACGGCCAGATGACGGCCGGGAGTTTCATGTATATCGGCCCCCAGGGAATCGTCCACGGCACGACCATCACCCTCTTGAATGCAGGACGGAAATACCTGGGGATTCCTCCGGGGGAGGACCTCTCGGGGAAGCTCTTCGTCACCTCCGGCCTGGGAGGGATGAGCGGCGCCCAGGCCAAGGCTTCCGTCATCGCCGGCGCCGTGGGTGTGATCGCCGAGATCAATCCCAGGGCCTTGAAGAAGCGCCTGGACCAGGGCTGGCTCCTGGAGGCGGAGGACGACCTGGACAAGGTCCTTTCCAGGATCGAGAAGGCCCGCCGGGGGAAGGAGGCCCTCTCCCTGGGCTACCTGGGAAACGTGGTGGACCTCTGGGAACGCCTGGTGAAGGAGGGGATCCGGGTGGACCTGGGCTCGGACCAGACCTCCCTCCACAATCCGTACCAGGGCGGATACTACCCGGTGGGCCTGACCCTGGAGGAGTCCAACCGCATGATGTCGGAGGACCCCGATGGTTTCCGGGAAAAGGTCCACGAGTCCCTCCGGCGGCAGGTGGCGGCCGTCAACGCCCTCGCGGAGAGGGGGATGCATTTCTGGGACTACGGAAACGCCTTTCTCCTGGAGGCCTCCAGGGCCGGGGCCCCGGGAATCCTCCGGGAGGACGGGTCCTTCGCCTATCCTTCCTATGTGGAAGACATCATGGGGCCCATGTGTTTCGACTACGGCTTCGGGCCCTTCCGGTGGGTCTGCACTTCCTGCGATCCCGCCGACCTGGAGGTCACCGACAGGATCGCCGGGGACATCCTGGAGGAGACGGCGGCCCGGGCGGATCCCCGGGTGGAACAGCAGAACCGGGACAACCTTCGCTGGATCCGGGCCGCCGGGGAGAACGATCTCGTCGTGGGATCCCAGGCCAGGATCCTATACGCCGACAGGGAGGGGAGGATCCGTATCGCCCTCGCCTTCAACGAGGCCATCCGCCGTGGTGACGTCAAGGCCCCCATCGTCCTCGGGCGGGACCATCACGATGTTTCCGGCACGGACTCCCCCTTCAGGGAGACGGCCAACATCCGGGACGGAAGCAGGTTCACCGCCGATATGGCCGTCCACAACGTCATCGGCGACGCCTTCCGGGGGGCCACCTGGGTCTCCCTCCACAACGGCGGCGGCGTCGGATGGGGCGAGGTGATCAACGGCGGGTTCGGCCTCGTCCTGGACGGGACGGAGGCGGCCGCCCGCCGGGCGCGGGCCATGCTCTCCTGGGACGTTTCCAACGGCCTGGCCAGGCGCTCCTGGGCGGGAAACGAGGGAGCCCGCTACGCCGTCGAGAAGGCCATGGAGGCGGAGAAGGGCATGAGGGTCACTCTCCCGGAGGAAGCCGACGGCGATATGGTCGAAGACGCGGTAAGCCGGGTATTCAAGGACTGATTGGGGGGGCGTAGGGGAAGCGGGCCGCCCATGTTCCCTGAACCGGGCGGCCCGGAACGTCCCGTGCCATGGGGGGATCGGGCTCTCACGCCTTGAGCCCGACCACCTATTCCTCCCCACCCGGTGTTTCGTTCCGAGCCATTTGAACCGGTTCGTTTCCGGCCGGACTTCTTCCGCTTCGTGCGGGAATCTGCCGTGCTCATTCTCCCTTTGAGCCGAAAGGTGTCCCGGAGCGGGTGGCGGGGTCGGTTTTCTTCATCCTTTTCTTTTTTCTTCCCCATATCCGGAAACGGCCCGGCGCCTTTTTTCATGGTATCTATTTTTCATGTTTTCCACCTTTTCCCGCCCCCTCTTGTTCTCCGGCCCCGGGTGGAGCTTTCCTGGTCGATCATCCCGGGGAAGGCTCCTTCCGCGGGGAGCGGCCCCGAGGAGAGCCGGAAGTTCCAGTCCAACGGGTCTTACCCCCTGAAGCCGGAGGACGTGTCATGAAGAGATGGAAGTTCGGAACCCTCGTCGTCTCCCTCCTTTGTTTTTCTCCCCTCATTCCCGCCCAGGGGGGGATCCTGGTGGACCACAGGTGCACCAAGCTCCCCCGGATTCCCCGCTCCTGGATCGAACTCACCAAGAAACGCCTTCATATTGCTTACGGGCATACTTCCCACGGAAGCCAGCTCGTCACGGGGATGCAGGGCCTCGTGGGATTCACCAAGGGCTTCGGAGGTCCCCTCTACGCCTTCAACAAGGGAGGTAGGGGCGGGGCCCTGGACTTGAGGGACCGGGTCCTTCCGGGCGACGTGGGCTATTATCCGAAGTGGTACGACGCCACGAGGGCCTACCTGAAGAATCCGGCCAACAAGGACGTCAACGTGGTGATCTGGTCCTGGTGCGGCCAGGTCTCCTCTTATTCCGCCCAGGCCATGGTGGACCGATACCTGGTCCCCATGGAGAAGCTGGAGAAGGAATTCCCCAAGGTCAAGTTCGTCTACATGACGGGCCACCTGAACATCTGGCGCTACAAGAACACCAAGGCCAGGAACGACCAGATCCGGGCCTTCTGCCGTTCCCGAGGGAAGATCCTCTACGATTTCGCCGACATCGAGAGCTACGACCCGGACGGCAAGTATTTCCCCTACGCCAACGACAACTGCGACTACTACTCGGCCCCGGGCGGAAGGAGGCTCGGGAACTGGGCGAAGGAGTGGCAGAGCCGCCACAAGGAAGGGGTGGAGTGGTATCGTTGCTACTCGGCCCACAGCCAGCCCCTCAACGCCAATCTCAAGGCCTTCGCCGCCTGGTGGCTCTGGGCCCGCCTGGCGGGCTGGCCCGGACCGGGTTCCCTCGAGCTGGATCGTGACGAGGTTTCCCTGTCGGCGGGAGGTTCGGTCCGTTTCACCCTGGACGCCGGCCTCTCCCGCAAGGGAAGGGCCTACCTCCTGCTGGGGAGCATGACCGGCACTTCGCCGGGAATCCCTCTCCCGGGCAAGGGCCTCACCCTCCCTCTCGTTCTGGACTCTTTCACCCTTCTGACCGCATTGACCGGCAACAGCGGCACCTTCCGGGGTTTCGCCGGGTTCCTGGACGGAAATGGCCGGGCCTCGGCGTCCCTCGTCATCCCTCCGGGGACTTCGGGGTTGGCGGGAGGAAAGTTCTTCTTCGCCTACACCCTCCTCTCCCCCTTCGACTTCGTCTCCCGTCCCGTGGCGGTCCGCCTGGTGCGCTAGCAGGAAGGGGACTTCTCTTCCCCGCGGGAGGATACCCTCCTCCCGCGGGGGGACCGGACCAGGGCCGTCCCTCCCCCCGGGAGGGGCGGCCGTCTCCTTTCGGCGCGTTCCCTCCCGCTCCTCCCGGTGGGGCCCCCTTGGAGGGAGGGAAGGGGTGATCGACCGGTGAAGGCGGAAAAAGGTAGAATAATGGGGTTCTACACCTTCCAGGAGACTGGAGTTTCCATGCGCCCCATCCTCGTCCTTCCCGCCCTCTTCTTCCTTTCCCTTCCCCAGGCGGGCCCCCCCCGGCCCGCTCTACGGCCCGCACCCCGGCGGGTTCTCAGGGCTCCCTGGGGGGAGGCACCGGGATCCTTCGCCAGGGAGGAGACCGGCGCCAGGCTCGGGCCGTCCGCCCTGGCCGTGGCCAAGGGTCTCGTCTATATCCTCGACCGTGTCCACGGTCGGGTCCAGGTCTTCGACCTCTCGGGCAGGCTCCGGCGGGTTCTGGAAGTGGGTTCCCGGACGGTGGACCTCCTCGCCGTGGACGGAAAGGGACGGGCCCTCGTCCTGGACGCCTTCGTGAAGAAGGAGGTCCGGGTCCTGGAGGAGGGAAAGGCCCCGGCGGTTCTTCCCCTACCCGCTCCTCCCAGGAAGGGCCTCCTCCCCTCGGGGATCTTCGCCGGAAAGAACGCGGTTCTCCTGGAATGGGGGCACGCCCTGGTTTCCACCCTTCCTTTCCCCGGAGTGGAGCCGCTCCTCCCCTGCCCGATCACCCCGCCGCCGGGAGGCTGTCTTCCGGGAAGGCCGGCGGTCTTCGGCTGGGTCCAGGCCGCCCGCTCCCGTGACGGCGTGGCCCTTCTTTTCGGAAGGAAGGAAACGAAGCTCCCCGTGGAGCGGAACTACCCGGTCCGGGGGGGCGTGGAGTGCATCCTGGACCTGGAGACGGATCGGGCCGGGAGGACGGCGGTGGCCCTCTTTCCCTGGGACGATCCTTCCCGCCGGATCCTCGTCCTGCTGGTCTCGGCTTCGGGGAAGATCCTGGCGAAGCGCCGCATCGCCGGCGGTTCCACGACGGACCTGATGAGCCGTTTCTCCCTGTCGCCCGAGGGCCTTCTCTACCAGCTCAGGACGGGACCTGAGGGTGTGGAGGTCCTGGAGTGGGACTGGCGGAACTGGGGCGTGGACGAGGATGACGAGGCGCCCGAAGCCGGCGCCGGGAAGGAGGTGGGACGATGAAGGCCGGAGTTCTCTCCAGGGCCCTTCTCCTTCTCCTCCTCGGCGGGACCGCGGCGGCCCAGGTGACCCCCCTCAGGGACAGGGAGGAGATCCTGGACTACGCCAGGAGCGCCGTAGGCTGCCCCTACATCATGGGTGGTTCCAAGTGGGATCCGGCCGACAAGAGGTGGGGCGGGACGGACTGTTCGGGGCTCGTCGGAAAGGCCTGGGCCATCGCCCACTGGGTTCCCTACAGGCAGCCTTACCATCCGTACGTTACGGCCAACCTGATCCAGACCCCGGGCCCACACTGGAAGGAGGTCAGCCTGAAGGCCCTGGTGACGGGGGACGCCTGTGTCTTCCGTTATCCCGGAAACACCGGCGGGCACACCTACATCTTCGAAGCGGGAGACGGGTGGGGGTCCCATCTCATCATCGAGGCGGGTGGAAGGAGCGTGGGCGTGGTCTACCGGTGGCGCCAACCCCCTTCCTCCTACTACAAATACAAGGGGATCCGGCGGACCAGACTCGTCGAGAACAAGGGCGTCTCCGACATCGTCGTCGAGTCCGACGACGGGCCCCCCTCCTTCCGCTACTACGGGACGAGCCGCACCTCTTCCTACGACTCCTACGCCCACTTCCTCCACGACGGAAGGTGCTTCTACAACAGGGTCACGGGAAACTCCTCGGACAGGGCGGAGTTCCTTCCCTACCTTCCCCAGGCGGGTCCTTACAAGATCTTCGTCACCTGCAACCAGGCTTCGCCCAACGTGGCGGGCGTGAAGGTGACGCTCTTCCACGCCGGCGGCTCCAGGACCTGGACCTGGGACCAGGGCAGGCTCGGGGTCAACCGTTGGCTCTACCTGGTGGGCATCTGGAACCTGCGGAAAGGGAGGGCCGACAAGGTGGTCTGGGACGACTCCTCCGCTTCTCCCAGGGACGGTTCCCACCTGTTCCGGGCGGACGCCACCATGTTCCGCCTCTCCAACGAGGTCGTCGTGGACGGCCTGGGCGGTGCTCCCGGCCGGTTCGCCACCATCGGGCAGGCCCTCTCCTGGCTGAGGACCCACCGCTCCCTCGACAAGGACAGGATCCGGATCACCACGGACAAGGTGGTGGAGATGGGGCCCCTGGACTTCGATGTCCTGGACGACCTGGTCGTCGAGGGGGACGCCGACGGCAACGGGAAACCCTGCACGGTGGTCATTCCCCCCTCGCCATGCGGCAAGTGGTCCGTGAAGACCGGAATCTACCTGGAGATACCTATCCAGCGGAAGTGGGTCCTGAAGGACCTGACCGTTGTGCCTCTCTACAGGGGGCCCGGCGTCAGGACGGGAGCCGTGGCTCTTGCGGTAGACAGCATGGTATCCGCCGGAACCCACGACGGCTTCTCCCTCACCCTGGAGAGGGTGACCCTCACGGGGAGCCTCTCGGGGGACGTTCCCGCGCCGGCCGACAAGGACGCCCGGGCCCTCTGCACCCGGTGGGGGGGCGGTTCGGGCGGCGAGCGGGGGGTCCTGGTCCTGAGAGGGGTGCGGAGCGCCGGTGACGGAAACTGGCAGCTCCTTCGGACCAGGGGGCTCACGGTCTCCCAGGGCGCCTCCCCCGGCCTCGCCCTGAACGCGGCCTGCACCCAGGTGCGGATCGAGGGGCGGACCTTGGTCACCTGGAACGACGGCGAAGGGATCGCCTACCGGAACGGGAGGCACTCCTACCTCGTGATCCTCGGGGGGACCGGGAAGGAACGGGTCACCGTCGCGCACAACAAGGGAAGCGGAATCCTCGTGGACGCTCCCAACGCCTCTGCCTCCCGGGTCACGATCTCGGGATGCCTGGTACACCACAACGGAAGCGCTTCCACCGACGCGGGCCTCCTCACCCTTTCCCCCGTGGGATTGTTGAAGGACAGCATTTTCGCCTTCAACAGCCGCTACAACTGGTACCACAGGGCGCCGGGATCCTCCGGGAACCCCCTCAGGGTCCGGGTGGAGCGGTGTACTTTCCACGACGCCCGGTACCCGGGAGGCGACACCTCCCCGGTATGCGTTTCCGCCCTGGCGGACTACAACAGGATGGAGTTCACCGACTGCATCTTCACCGGGCCTCCTTCGGGAGGAAGGCTCGAGGCGCTCTACGTCTCGAGTTCGGCCCTGTCCACGACCCTCCTCCTGGACCATTGCGCCCTGGTCACGATGGGGCCCTGCGCCCTGAGCGGAAACGGGATCCGCAACGGCGCGTCCAAGGTGACCCTCTCCGGGGTGATCCGCTTCGACCCGGCCTACCGTTCCCTCGACCCTTCCTCTCCCTCCTTCCTGGACGTCGGGTCGCCCTATTACGCCCGTGCGGCCAAGGGAGGCGGTCCGTTGGCCGGGGGAGCGGCCTTCTCCTACAAGGTGCAGGTCCGCCCCTTCGGGAAGGGATGCCCGGGCGGGGGGAATTTCGTCCCGGCCATCGTGACTCTCGGCGGGGATCCCGTTCCGGGAAACCGCGACTTCACCGTCTGGCTCATGCTTGCCGACCCCGGGTCGGCGGCGGTCCTCCTTGCAGGTCCCTCCAAGAGCCGTGCCCCCGGCCTCGGGGTGAGCCTCCCCTTCTCCCTGGCCCCCTTCGGAAGACCCGATTGCTTCCTCCTGACGGATTTCTTCCCCTTCGGACCGGCCCTGGCCGTGGGAGGGTCCGGCCTGGGCGGCGGATCGGCCAGGATGCCCCTTCCCGTCCCGGCCGATCCCGCCCTCCTTGCGGGGGCCAAGCTCTATTTGCAGTGGATCCTCCTGGATCCCAAGGCCAAGGCGGGGCTGTGCACCTCGGGTGGCCTGGAGATTCTCTGGCCTTGACCCTCTTTCCTCTCCACAATGGAACTCCGTTCCGGCCGGCCGGGCCGGGCTCGACCTCCCAGGAAGAAAGGGATCGGCCGTGAAGAAGCTCTATGCCCCCGTAATCGTCGCCTTCCTCCTCTTCGCCCTCGGCCTTCCGGGCTGCGCCCCCAAGGGGGGCGACCCCGGGGAGGGCGGCCTCTCCGCCGCCGCTCCCGCCGTCCCCGATGGATGGTCCCAGCTCAAGGTGGGGATGAGCCAGAAGGAGGTCTACGATCTCCTGGGGCTTCCCGCCCGGGTGGACCGGGCCGGGGAGACCCTGACGGCCTACTACCGGTTCGGGAAGGTCGTATTCGAAGGAGTCGACGGGTTCGGCTACAGCAGCAAGGGAGCCCTCCGGAGCTGGAAGGCCCGGTAGGCCCCGGCGCCGGGGAGGGCGGGTCCCCTCCTAGGGGGCCTTGCCTGACAAGAGCCGCCCCGCCTCGTCCAGGGTGAGGAGACCTTCCTCGAAGGATCTCCTGACCCACTTCCGCCAGAGCTCCGCTCCTCCCGGCCGGCCTGCCAGCTCCTTGTACTTCTCCAGGAAGACCTTGGTCCGGACCCTCTGGAAGGTCGTGCCCGAGACCTTTCCGGTGAGGAGGCAATCCTTGGCCTTTTTCAAGGACTCCTCCGCCCAGCCGGGAGCCCCGTTCTTCCGGATCCTTGCCAGGCTTTCCTCGAGTTCCTTCGTCCCTGCGATGCGGTAGGCCTTTCCGGCGGTCTTCTCCACTCCCTCCAGGTAGTCGGCGGCCTTCCTGGCCATGGATTCGGGGGTCTCCCCGAGGGCCTTCAAACGGACGAGGGCCTCCTCGGGGGTGATCTTTCCCGCCGAGGCCTGCTTGAAGATGTCCATCCCGACCTGGAGCTTGGGCGGCACGTCCACGGCGGGATCCAGGCCGTACTGCCTGATTCTCGGGATCACCATGTCGTCGAACTGCTTGTGGGACTGGCGCATCCCCTCCACCAGGTCCCTTCCCCTCAGGAGGGGATCCTTCCTTGCGGCGGCCTTCTTGAACCAGTGATCGGACTTGAAGTAGATCGTGTCCTTCACGTCCTCCAGTCGGGTTATGGCGGGAGGGGGACCGTCCTGCTTGAAGAAATCCTCCAGGCCCACTTCTCCCAGGTTGTAGGCCTCCAGGTCCCTGCTCGAGGTGACGGCCTGGTCCAGGTTCTCGGCGAATCCCTCCACGGCCTTCATGTCGGGACGCCCGTCGGGAAGGCGTGGGACGTCCTTGGTCCCCATGGCGGATTTCCAGAATTCCTGCTTGTAGACCGGACCCGAGAGGGCGTGGTCCACCTCGGCCAGGATGACTTTCTTCCCGTCCTTTGTCCGTCCGTATACGAAGAAGGTGACGTCCCTGTCCCTCCCGACCTTCAGGTTCTTCCTCGGGCGCGTGACGAAGAGGGGCTCCACGGTGACCTGGTCCACTTCCAGGCCCATTTTTCTCAAGGCCTCCTTTCGGGACGCCACCTTGGCCCGGAGCTTGTCCCCGGCCTTCTTCAGGGTGCGGGGGTCCAGTCCCAGGCCGGCGGCGATCCTGTCCAGATCGGCCCCGTCTCCCCGGACCAGGACCTGTTTCAGCCTGGCCCCGGCGACGTGATCGGCGTCCCGGTAGATCTTCCGGATCGTCTCGTTGAACTTGCGCTTTATCGCATCGTCCGCCTCACGGTTGACGACCCGCTGGAAGGTCTTGTCCGATTGACCCTTCCTGACCAGTTTCCTCAGGGTCTCCGGGTCGTCGGCCTTCTTGAATTCCTCCAGGAGGGCCCTGGCCCTGCCCTCGTCCTTGGCCAGTCGCTTCGCCGCCTCGGTCCCCTCGGCGCCTGCCCGGAAGATCTCCCCCGCCTCCTCCACTCGGCGGGTCTTCCTCCAGAAGTCGAGCTTCCTTTCCTTTGCAAGGCATTTCGTCGTCGCCCGGATTCCCCTCTCGGCCAGGTCGGTGGTCTTGGGAAAGAGGCGGCGGAAGAAGTCCTTCGCCGCCTCTCCGCCCGAGGCGGTGAACCTGTAGAGGCCCTGGGCGGCTTTGCGGAAGGCCGGGCTCCTGGACCAGGCGGCCTGGAGCCCTCTTGCGCCGATGCTTCCCGCTCCCCGGAGGAACCTCTCCAGGACACCCACCTGCCTCCCCGAGAGGAGTCCCTTCCCGGAGAGGGCCGTGTAGGCGTCGATCAGCTCCCCCGCCGCGGCGGCGGGAGGGAAGAAGACCCCGGCCACGCCGAGGCCCGACTCCACGACGTCCTCGGCGAGTTGCTGGGATGCCTCCACCGTTTCGATGACCGCCTGGGCCTGGAGGCTGAGGGCCTCGTCGAAGCCCTTCATGGCCTCGGCCCTGGCCCGGAGGCCCTGGGCGATGAGGGCCGGGTCGCCCGAGGCGAGGAGTCTCAACCAGAACATGGATGTGTGTTCCCGCATCCTCTCCCGCCAGGCCTCGAGGGCGGCCGGGTCCTCGGGGGGGAGGGCCTTGAATCCCAGGGACTGCCAGAAATCCGGCAAGGGGCCCCCTTGCCGGAGCCTCCCGCACCACCGGAGGAGGAGATCGCGGAACTTCTCGAGCCTGGAAGTATCGATTCCTCTCCTGCGCAACCTATCCAGGAGCCGCTTCTCGAGTTCCCGGTATGCCTTGGACCCGGGCTTGAAGCGGGAGAAGTCGATCTCGGCAAGATAACCGGGAAGCCGGAAGCGAGTCCGAATCCTGGGCCGGTTCGGACAATACCAATCCCGATGGCTTCTCCGGACGGTCACCATCCCCCGTCCCCCCGTGGGGCTTCCCCTGAAGGAGGCCGGCCGGGCCTTCCGGTCCCGGCTTCCGGGCCGGAAGGCCCCTTGGGCCCGGCCAGTGTCCTCCTTCGCCTCTCTTTCCCCCGGGAGGTCTCCCGTGGAGGGATCCTCACGGGCGCCCAGGACCCTGTTGGGCCCGGCCAGGGGATCCAGGAGGAGCCCGGGGAGCCCCGGGAGCTTCCTTGGACCCTTGTCGGTAGGCTCGGCGAGAGTCTCACCGGGTTTCCGCTGGGCGGAACAGTGGATGGTCGAGGTCCCCATCCTCCACCTTCCCATGCCGTCCACGGCAAGGGCCTCCAGGCGGCACCTTCCGAAGGGCAGGGCCACCTTTCCCCGGGCCCTTCCATTCCGGATCTCGAGTTCCCACCAGGGCCCGCCCTCGACACGGACGGCGGCGGCTTCCACCTCCTTCCCCACCTGGAGCTCGACTTCCACGAAACGGGTGGACACCTCCGTTCCGGGACGGGGTACCAGGATCTTCATGGCCGGCGGCTTTCCCTCCACCTGGACCCGGATCTTCCGGACGGCCCGGTTTCCCCCCCCGTCCAGGGCCCGGAAGGTGAGGACGTGGCTTCCGGGCTGAAGCAGGGCCTTTCCTTCGAACCTTTCCCCTTGCCTGTGGAGGGGCGTGAAGACTCCCCGGTCCACCCGGACCTCAACTCTTTCCACCCCCCCGTCGTCCTCGGCAAGGGCGGCCAGATCCACGATGGTCCCCGCGAGGCGGAAGTGGTCGGCCGGCTCGAGGACCTCGAGCTTGGGGGGGGAGTCGTCGCCGGGGACGAGGACGTTCAGGACGCCCGTGTTGTTCCGGCTGTCCCGGTCTCCTTTCTCTCCGTCCGGATCGGCCGTGACCTTCAGGCTGTGCCTGCCGGCGGCGGCCTTCCAGTGGAAGGAGAAGGAAGCGGTCCCGTCCAGGGATGGAGCGCGGACGAAGGTCCTCGCCAGTTCCACCCCCTTGCCGCCGGGGACGGACCTGACGAGGGCCACCGGCACCAGGCCCCGGTAGGGACCTCCCAGGTTGCGGAGGAGGCCGGTGATCTCCACCAAGGCCCCTTTCTTCAAGGGGGTCGGGCCCCTCATGGAGAGGTCGGCGCTGGCGATGGAGAAATCCGGTCCACCGGCCATGATCTCCGGGTTGGAACCGAAGAGCCTTTCCGCCGCGTCCTTCCCGTCCTTTCCGGCTACCCAGGCCTGGATTCCCCTGAGCCTGCATTTGACCTGGAAGTCGCTGGTGATGATGTAGTGGGCGAAGTTCATGAACCTGGACCGGATTTCAAGGGTGTTGTCGCCCGGCTCCCCGGTTCCCTTCCAGGAGAGGAGGGACGGTGGAAGGCGGAAACTGTAGTTTCCTTCGGGAAGGGTTTGCCGCAGGGATCCCACGACTTTCCCGTTGAGGACCAGGTCCAGGTCGTGCTTCTCGTAACGGGACCTGTCCTTGGGAAGGGAGAACCTCATCTCCAACCAGGCGTCCACGAGGTTGGTCCGGCGCCACTTCCCCCCGTCCAGGAGCCAGGATCCGTCGGGAGTGCCGTCCATCCCGAGGTCGGCCTGGACGAAATCCACCCGGCCGTCGCCGTCGGTGTCGTCCCCCGTCCAGGTGATCCGGTCGAGAGTGTCCTTCACCTCCCAGCGGTCGGGCCGTCCGTCCCGGTCCGTGTCCTGGGGAAACTCCTTCTTCCTCCAGTCCACGATGGAGGGGTCCAGCCAGGCGGCCGCCACGGTCCGGGCCAGGCGGAGGTCCTCCTCCTCGGTCCTGCCCGGCCGATCCAGGCCCCCGCCGGGCAGGAGAAGGACCCGTTGCATGCTCTCCCCTTCTGGAAGGGAGGCTTCGAAGGGGATCCTCACCTCCTTGTCCAGGGAGCGGGCCACGATCTCCGTGCGGACAGAGCGGAAGCCTTCCCTCATCCGGGGGCGGACCGAGAAGGTCATGCTCCTTCCGGCCCGGAGCATTCCGTGCTCGATCCTGGGGAAGATCTCCACGCCGGGAGAGGCCGGGAATACGGCCAGGTCCGTCAGGGTGTCTCCGTGATTCTCCAGGACGAAGGTCCCTTCGAGGGAGGGGGTCGCCCCGTTCTTCTCCTTCTTCTTCCAGGTGAGCTTCACCCTGGGAAGGCGCACGTGGACCTCCACCTCGGCCTGGTCCGTCATGCCCTCTTGCGAGGTGACACGGATGGGGAAACGGTGAACCGGCCGGACCACGTCCTGGGCGCTCAAGCCCAGGACGAAGGCCTTCTCCTCGCCCGGCCCCAGGAGGCAGGGCCTCCCTTCGGCCCCTTCGCCGGTGAAGGCGGCCAGGAGCCTGCTGTTTCTCGGGAGCTCGGCGGCGAGGCGGACCTGGAGGGGCTTGTCTCCCTGGTTGCGGACGGTGACGGAGATCCGCTGGTCGTAGTCCCGGGCGATGGTCCCGCCGTAGAGTTGCTTTCCGAAGGCGAGGCCCCGGATCCTGGTGACCCTCCGCTCGGGCCCGGGACCGTTCTCGCCCAAGGGCTGGAAGAGATACTCCTTTCCCGGTTCCAGGTCCCTGAGAAGAACGGTACGCACCCTGCCGGATTCTCCCAGGACGGTTTTCCAAGGGCCTCCCCCGGCCGGCCTGTAACGTACCTTGGAGGGGCCGAATGTCCCGGCGATCCACCTGATCCTCACGGCGTTTCCGCTCACGGCGGATCCGTCCGCCGGGGTGAGATCGAAGAACTCGGAGACCCGGATCTTCCTGGAAACGGTCTTCCTGTTTCCTCGGGTGTCGACGGCCGTCACGGAGAGAGTGTGTCCGCCCGGCCCGAAATCCGTCCAGGAGACGGGGATGGAGAATGGAGGGCGGTAGGCGCGACCTGCCGGCCTTCCGTCGAGGAAGACGGAGACGCTCCGGATGGAAGGGGCCTCGTAGCTGTAGGCCTGCACCAGGCACGGCCGGGGACCCTGGATGGTCTCTCCCGGCATGGGACCGGAGATGCGGACCTGCACGCCCTTCCTCTCCTTCGGGCCTTGGGCGCGGACCCAGAAGGTCGTGAGAATGGACCTTCCGGACGGCCCGGTGATCCTGGCCGAGGCCCGGTAGATTCCTTCCTCGGGATAGGTCCAGACGGCTCCCGAGAGGGGGAGGGAGAGCTTGAAGTCCCTTCCCCCCATGGGGTCCACTTCCACCTTGGATGCCCGGGGAAAGTGCCGGAGGGCCTTCCGGTCGAACCTGACCTTGACGGGTCGGAAGGGATCGGCCTCTGCCGAGACGACCTCGAAGGAAGGCTTCTCGGGCGAAGCGGAGACCAGGAAGAAGCCCGGGGTTTCGGACCAGGCGCTTCCATGGGAGCCCGCTTCGAGCCGGTAGCGGGTTGCCCCGGACGCTTCGATCTTGTCGCAGCGGTATCCGGGATAGAACCAGTCCTTCCGGAGAGTCTTCCCCGACGCCGAGTCTGAAAGGCGGAGATCCGCAAGCACAGGGAAAGAGGAGTGGAGGAAGTAGACTCCCTTTGCGGGAAGGCTGAAATCGAAGCCGTCCAGATCCCCTTGGGAGTCCACTACGAAGGTCCTTCCTTCTTCGAGGACGAGCCGTCTCGTGGGGCCTGAACGGAGAGGAAGGGTCTCCCCCGGTTCCGCCCGGAGGAAGCGGGGCCGGACGACGTACTGGCCCGGGTTCCTGGGGATTCCATGGGGTTGGACGAGGAGATAGTAGAGCCCGGGCGCCAGGAAGGCCGAGATTTTCGCCCACCTGCCGGGGTACTCCCAGATGTCCCGGATCTTCCTGCCCCTTTCGTCCAGGAGGGCCAGGTCGAAAATAGAGGGGGCCTTTCCGAGGAAAGTGATGCGCCCGGGTCTCTGGAGGGTGAAGGAGAAGAAGTCCTTGTCCCCGAGGGGTTCGAAGGAACCCGTGATCGGTTCCAGGAGATCGGCCGGCACGGCGGTGGAGAGGTCCTCGTTCCGGGCTCCTTCCTCCTCTTCGCCCGCCCGGGAGAACCAGGCTCTGAGGGTGTAGGGGGAGGGATTCCAATCCGCCCCGTTGTGACAGGCCACCCTGAGGCGGGCCGGCTTCCCTCGGGGCCTTGGAAGAGTGAGGCGGAGGGGCCGGCCGGGATATTCCCACTGGGAGAGGAGCACCTTCCCATCCCGGTCCAGGAAGGCTCCGTTCATGAGGCTTGGGCCGACGATCTCCACGAAGAGAGTCCCGGGGAAGGGTGGGGAGAGGAGGTAGAGATCCCTCTTTCCGGGAAAGGGGATACAACGGGAGACCAGGGTTCCAGGTTCGAGATTGCGGATAATCGTGTCCCCACCGGAGGCAGGGAAGGTCCCGGCGGGATCGATGTCGGGTATGACCAGGAAGGAGAATTCGTAGGGGTCGATGGAAGACTTCGTCCCGTCGTGGCTTCGGACCTGGAAGGTGTACCAGGCCGGGCCGGGGAGGGACTTCCGGAGGACCACGGACTTCCCCGGGTATTCCCAGAGGAAGGCCAGCCTTCTCCCGGTTTCGTCCAGGATCGCGAGGTCCGCCAGGAGGGGAAGCCCGGGGCACCGGAAGCGGACGGTGGAAGGACGGTCGAGGTGGAAGCGGAAGAGGTCCTCGTCGCCGGGGAAGGCCAGGTATCCCCGGTAGACCCGGCCGGGAAGAATCCTTCCCCCGCCGGTCCCGGCGCCGTTGGGCTCGTTGAGGTCCGGCAGGAGGACACGCTCGACTTCGAGGGGGATCAGGGCCCGTGAAGGCTTGGCGTTTTCCTTGGGGCCCGCCGAGAAGAAGTAGGTCCCGGGAGGAAGGAATCCCTCGTACCGGATCGTCTTTCCCGGGTAGTCCCAGGAGCTGAACAGGTTCCGGCCCGACGCGTCGGTCAAGGAAACCTCTGTGAAAACGGGAAGAGGTCCCAGGGTGGAGGTCACCTTGGCGGCGTACTCCAGGTGGAATCGAAAGATGTCCTTGTCCCCCTTCCTGTCGAAGGAGAGGAGGATCCGCGTCCCGGGGGGGATCTCCTGGGCGGTGGAGACCTGGTCGTTGGGTTCCTTCTCCCGGATCTCCCTTTCAGGATGGAGGTGGACGAGGACCTCGGCGGGTCCGCCGGGACGGAAGACCGTGACGCCCCGGGCGTAACCCGGAGCCTCCACGAGAACCTGCAAGGGTTTTCCGGAAGTGCGGATTCTCCCGGCCCGGTCGGAGAAGGCCGTGGGCCCGAGGGAGAGATTCCGGAAGCTGGCCCGCCCGCCGGGGCCCGTTGTGCCTGCGGCCAGGATTCCCTGGGGCCAGGCTTCGGAGAGGGTGACTTGCGCTCCCTCGATGGGCCTGCGGGTGAGGGCGTCCAGGGCCTTCACGGTGAGAGACCTGGTCCTGGTCCCGGCCTTCACCCTCACCTGGATGGGCGGGCTCCCGGGCCTGAGGGAGACCTCTCCCCGCCAGGTTTCGAAACCCGGCGCCCGGACCTGGAGGCGATAGGTCCCGGCAGGAAATCGCCGGACCTGGAAGGCCCCCTTCCAGTCCGAGTAGAAGCGGGATGCACCCTGGAGGGCCGCTCCCACCTGGAGAGGCTCCAAGGTGAGTTCCGCCCCGGCCACGGGACGGGGGAATCCTTCTTCCATTACCCGCCCTGTGAAGGAGGCCAGGACCACGGGCCTCAGGGCGATCTTGACGGGTTTCCTCCCGCCCGCCGGAAGGACCAAGTCCTTTTCCAGGCGGTTCCAGCCTGCCTGGTGGATGGTGAGACGCCACTTTCCCCGGGGGAGGCCCAGGAAGAGAGCCCTCCCTTCGAGGTTCGTGGCGGCGAACCGGCCCCCCAGGCGGACTCCGATCCCCCCCAGGGGACGGCCGTCCTTGGCGGAGACCACTTGGATCTCCAGGGGGCCCGGGGCGATCCGGCCCGGGGGAGAGGTCTTTCCCGGGTGGAGGGAAAGGAGGGGAAGAGCGAGAAGAACACAAAGGGAGCGCCGAGTTCGGCGAAGGAGCCTGCCTCGATCCATAACCGGGTCTTCCTGTTGCCTGCCTGAAGAAGGTCGAATTCCTTCTCCAACATCGGCCGGGAAAGATCGGTTCCCTGAGAAGAGAAGGGGCCCGGGGAGTTCCCTCCTCTCCCGGCAGGTCCGGAGTGACGAGAGAGGGGGAACCTCCTCCCCTGGGGCCCTTCGAGGAAGGGGATTCTCCGGCCCCGGCGAGGGGGTCCCGGTTTCAGCGGCGGGCGTTCTTGAAGAGGGGCTCCTTGGAGCGGTCGTAGTAGAGGCGGCCGTCGATGTAGGTCCTGTCCACGAGGGACCTGTAGTGGAGGGGGGGACCCGTGAGGATCAGGAAGTCCGCATCCTTTCCGGGCTCCAGGGTTCCCAGCCTGTTGGAGAGACCGATCATCCTGGCTGGGTTCCGGGTCACCGTCTCCAGGGCCTCCTCGGGTGTCATCCCCCCGCGGACGGCGTAGGCCGCCGGGATGAAGGGGGTGTTCATGTCCCTTCCCAGGATGCCGCCCTGGCCCAGTCCTCCCGTGCCGAAGCCTTTCGGGGGAGGAAGGCAGGCAACGGGGACCCCTGCCCGGGAGAGCAGGAAGGGTGTCCGGATCCCGGAGCCGCTGGGCCTCATGAGGTTCTCCTTTCTTGGGAGGTGATACCTCGGATAGACCAGGGCCATGCATCCCGCCCTGCCCAGCTCGGCCGCGGCGATCCACCCTTCGGCCGTTCCGTCCAGCACGGCCGGGAGGTCCGCCTGCTTCAGGAACCAGAGGGCCCTCTTCACCTGGGAGAGGGTGAGGACGTTCTCGATCCAGAGGACCGCCTCCCCGCGGAAGACCCGGGCCAGGCCTTCCACGGTGCGGGACGGTCTGGGGGGCCTGGCGCTCCTGTCGCCGGCCCGGACCTTCTCCTGGTAGGCCTGCCAGTCGGAGCGCCACTTCCTCCACTCTTCGAGGAGCTTCCTGGTCCTGGAAAGGGCCCGGCCGGAGAAGTCCCGGGTGCTGAGACCGACGATCGTGTTTTCGGCCACCAGCATCCTGTCCGGGTCTCCCCAGGTGAACTTGATCACCCAGTTCTTTCCCCTTCCTCCCCCCCAGGACCCTCCAAGGGAGGAGGTGATCCCCGCGGCGAGGCCGAACTTGATCCTGGGATCGAAGGGCTTGAGGAAGTCCTTCACCGATCCCCTGGGATAACCCACTCCACCTCTCCGGAGGTTCAGGGCCACCACGCCGGGACAGACGTGTCTCCCCCGGGCGTCCACGACCTCGGCATCCCGGGGGACTTCCAGGTTCACGCCCACCTTCTCCACCTTGCCGTTCTCGACCAGGAGGGTGGCCCCGGGAAGGACGTCTCCGTTCCCCAGGTGGATCACGGCGTGGATCACGGCCAGGTGCCTCGTGGCCCTCTTGTCCTTGCCGGCGTCCCTCTTCTTCGCCTCCTTCGAGGGGGGCTTGCGGCGGGAAGTCTTCGGTGGGGCCCCTTGGGCCCCGGCCCGGGCCAGGAGGCCGAGAAGGGCGGCGAAGAGGACGAAACTCTTATTTCTTGAATTCATAGACCGTTCTTCCCTCGATCAGGACCCTCAGTAGGCGGGCCTCGACGTCCAGGAACTTTCCGGAAAAGAGGACAAGGTCGGCGATCTTCCCCTTTTCCAGGGTTCCGATCCGGTCGGCCATGCCCAGCCAGCGGGCGGGCCTGGTGGTGATCGCGGCCAGGACCGAAGCGGGTTTCAGACCGTATTTGGCCAGGCGGATGAGCCTCAGCCTGAAGTCGCCCAGGGAGGATCCTTCGCCGGGCTGGAGGAGGAATTCCACGCCGGCCCTCTCGAACTCCAGGGCTGGGTTGGTGAGGGCCCTTTCGAAGGGAACCTGGGCCAGTCCCACGGGGACCACGACCGAGGCGCCCAGGGCCTTCAGGCGGGATGCGAGGATGGAGAGAGGCGGTTCCGACCTTGGGGGTCTGTCGGCGAAGAGGAGCATGGGAGGGCGGAGATCCCCCAGGGCCTTCTGCAAGTAGAGGAAACCCGTGGGACCCGCCACCTCCACGAAGGCCGGGATCTTCCCCTCCATCACTTCTGCCGCCAGGAGGATCATGGCGGGGGGGCGGGCCTTGGAGGGCCGCTTCCGGGACGGGGCGGGGCGGGCCGGTTTCTTGGGGGGATTCCCGGCTGAGGACTTTGGCTTGGGCGAGGGCTTCTTCCCCTCCTCCTCCTTCTTCTTCTTCCCTCCCTTCCCCGAGGGCCGGGAGGCAGGCTTGGAGGCGGCCTTCTTCTTCCCTGCCGCGGCAGCCTTGGCCTTGGCTTCGGCCTCTTTCTTCCTGCGCTCCAACTCCTTCTTCCCGGCCTGGAGGATCTTGACCACCGAGCGGGCCGTGACCCCGTCTCCTCCGGCGCCGAAAGCGACGGCGGCGCACCGGATCCGGATCATCTCCTCCCGGTTCCTTCCCCAGGGACGGATCACCGCAACCTTCCCGGTCATGCCTCGTCCCCTGCCCATGATCCCAACCGTGGTGAACCCGGCTTTCAGGAAACGTTTCCAGGTAGCCGGGTCGGCGGAGAGGACGGCCGCCGGGTCCAGGTTGGGGTTTCCCGCCGTCCGAAGGCCCGTCCGGGAGGCGATGTGCACGAAGCCCGGGTAGATCCACATTCCCCTGCAGTCCAGGACCTTCGCGTCCCAGGGAGCGTGGAGGTTCTTCCCGATCTCCACGATGAGCCCGTCCTGGATCAGGAGGTCCGTCTTCTCCAGGACCTTCCCCGGCGAGACGGCCAGGTTGCCTCCCCTGAGGAGGAGGCATTCCGTTCCGCCGCCGGAGTCCTGGCCGGGGAGGAGACCGCCCAGGAGAAGGAGGAGGGAAAACAAGACGACTTTCTTCACCGTGGATTCTCCTTCAGAAGAGGCGACCGTCCCGGTCGGGGTCGTATGCGACGTGACCGTTCACGATGGTGAGGAGCACGTGGGATTCCGGGTCGAGGGGGTCGCCGGTCCAGAAGACCAGGTCGGCGTCCTTCCCCTTCTCGATGGATCCCATCCGCTTGTCCACCCCCAGCAACCTGGCGTTGTTGATGGTGATCCCCCTGATTGCGACTTCGGGGGGAAGGCCGAGGCGGGAGGCCATGGCCGCCTGGAGGGGGAGCTCCTCCAGGGGAACGATGGGGGCGTCCGTGTTGGAGCTGAGCATGTCGTCCCCAAGGACCTTCCACCACTCCTTGTCGAAACCGACCATCTCCCAGGTCTTGCGGTCGAAGAAATACTTGCGGGGTCCGCAGTTGATGAAGACCCCGCGCTTCTTCACCTCCGGCGCGAGCTTCCAGGCGTCGAAGGTCGAGTGGGTCGGGTAGTACCAGAGGCCGAACTCGTCGCCGCAGATCCGCAGGGTGGAGAGGACGGGCTGGTACATCTGGGTATGGACGCAGACGGGAAACCTGTGGTGAAAGAGGTCCCGGAAGGATTCCAAGGAGGGGACGAAGGGGGGGCGCTTCCCGGTCTTCCCCTTCTCGTAGTCGTCCCAGGCCCGTGCGTAGGCCTTCCCTTCGGTGAAGATGTGCCGGAGAAGGGCGTTCATCCCCATCCTGCCGGACCCCAGGTCTCCGAAGGGACGCTCCGGGTTCCCCGCCTGGGCGATCTTGAGGACCCCCGGGTAGCGGACCAGGGCTTCCCGGGCCGTCCTGCCCCAGGTCTTCATCAGGACTCCCCAGCCGGAGAGGTTGGTTCCGGAGCCGGGGATGAAGATGATGGTGGTAATCCCCCCGGCCCTGGCCTTCTCGATCTCCGGGTGGTCCGTGGTGATGAAGTCGAGGACCCGGAGTCCCGGATTGATCTGCTGGATCATGTCGTTCAAGTCGTACATCCGGGCCGAGGTGCGGGATCCCATGTGCTCGTGGGCCTCGATGAAGCCCGGGAAGAGCAGGGCGTCGGGCATCTCGATCACCTTGAATCCGGGGGGGATCTTCACCTTGTCCCGCGGCCCGACCTCGAGGATCTTGCTGTCCCGGATGAGCACCACGCCGCCGGGAATGGGGTCGGACGTGACGGGGATCACCTTCCCGGCCACGAGGGCCATGGGGGGCGAGTCGATGCGGTCCGGACCGTATATGATCCGGTCCTTCCCGGCGACGGCGGAGGCGAGGAGAAGGGCCAGGGCGGCCGCCTTGGTCAGGATCCTACTCATGATTCTGGAACACCACCTTTCCGGAAACGATGACGGTGGAGACCCTGGATTTCAGGTCGAAAGGATCTCCCGTCCAGAGCACGAGGTCGGCGTCCCGGCCGGGCAGGAGGAGGCCGAGGCGGTTCTCCGCCCCCAGGTAGCGGGCCGGCCAGGATGTGAGGGCCCGGAGGGCCGCCTCCCTGGGCATGCCCCTCGAGACGGCGTAGGCCGCCTGGACGGGAAGCCAGCCCGACCCTTCGGCGGAGGCGCTTCCGAAGAGGACTGGGATCCCCGCCCGCACGTATGCGGCTGGGCCGTCCCCGTTCCTTTCCAGATTGCCTCCCGGTTCCACCAGGACGGCGGCCCGGGCCTTCTTCAAGGCTTCCAGGGCCTTGCGGGCGGCCTCTCCGTCCCGGACCACGACCCGCAGGGTGGGCCTCTCCTTGGCGAGGTAGGAGAGAGCCTCCTCCAGGGCGGCCCGGCTCGAGGGATGGAGGATCAGGGTGGTCCGGCCCCGGACCACGCCGATCCAGGGCTCCAGGGCGGCGCCGGGCTCGGGTCTCGCCGGGGCTCCCGTGGGTGAAGGCCCGCTCTCCTTCGGAGCTGGGGAACTTCCTCCTTGCCCGCCCCGGGCCTTCTCGACCCTCCGGGCCTCGAAGGTCCCCTTGAAGGGACCCAGGGACCAGTTCCCTTCCATCCGGTCCTTGCCCACGGTGGCCTCCATGCGGATGGGCATCGTCTTCCCCCGCATCCGGAGCACTCCGCCCGAGTAGGTTCCCTCGATCGCCTGGGCGGTGGGCATGCCCCTGCGGTGGAAGGGGAAGGTCACCTTGCCGGTCACCTTCCCGCCCGAGTGGGTGAGCTCGGCCGAGAAGGGCGCCTTTCCGATCCTGGGGATCCCGTCCAGTTCGCCTCTCCATTTTCCGCTGACCGGATCTGTCGCGGCGAAGACCGCCGGGTCCGGGACGGGAAGGGGAGGGAGGGAAGAGGTGAAGTCCCCCAGGTCGGGGTCGGTCTCCACTTCGCTCAAGTCCACGTCGTCGTCGATCTCCTCCAGCACCAGGTCGGGACCGCCGTGAGGCGGTTCTTCCCAGACCGGCGCCGAGGGCTTTCTCTCCCGGCGGGCCCGGAAGGTCCCCTTCATCCTGCCTCCCAGGAGGGACCAGTCTCCCTCCATCTCGTCGCCCGAGAGGGTGGCCCTGAGCTCGAAGAGGACCTGGCCCGAGCGGGTCCGGGTCCTGAGATCCAGCTTCCCACCCGAATACTCACCGGTGAGGGGGAGGACAGGAGGGGCCCCTTTCCGGAAGCGGAAGGGGCCCTGGAAGAGGCCCGTGACCTTGCTCCCCTTGAGGCGGAGCCTGAGGATGCAGGGCGCCTTCTTGCCTCCGGGCAGGCCTTCCACGGTGCCTTTCCAGGTTCCCGTGAGAGGGTCGGGGCCCGAACCCGAAGGGGTCCGGCCCTTGGCGGGCCTGGTGGAGGGCTTCTCCGGAGAAGAGGGAGCCTTCCCGGCCGGTTTCCTGCCGGGCGAGGGCTTCTTCGCCCCCTTGGGTGGAGCCCGGAAGGGAAGGGCCGGACGGGAGGCCGGGCCGAAATGCTTCTTCCGCCATTCCCCGTAGGCCTTCTTCCAGGTTTCCAGCTTCTTCAGGAAGGCATCCGCTTTCGCCAGGGCGGCCTTGAGGGCGCCGGCCGAAGAAAGGGGGAAATGGAGGGCCGCCGCCGGGAGGGAAGGCTTGGTTTCCCCGGCGGTCTTGAAGAGGGCTCCCCTCCCCGAGTTCCCTCCGCCCGAGACCAGGACGGCCGTAACTCCGGACCGGGCCGCCCGGAGGAAGCCCGGCCCTCCGGGCCGAACCAGGAGGGCGATGTCGGCATCGGGGCCGAGCCTGGGATAGGCCACGATCTCCTCCCGCCTGGTCACCATCATGGCGCCGAACCTCCGGGAGACCTTCCTCACGGAGACGGAGGGCCTGAGGCCCAGGCGGGAATCGGCGTCGAGGAATCCCGGCGTGACCACCAGGTCGGGCCGATCCAGGAGCTTCGTCCCCGGCGGGAGGGCCGGATCGCGGCCTGTGGCGGCGATCTTCCCCTTCTCGATGAGAATGGTTCCCGGTTTCAGGATCCGGCCGTCTCCGAGGTGGACTTCGCCGGCCCGAACGGCCAGGAGGGGCTCCGCCTTGGGGGGAGCCAGGTCTGCGGGCTTGCCAAGGCGGAAGACTCCCACGATGGACGTGGCGGCGTCGAAGGGATCCCCCGAGAGGAGGAGGAAATCGGCGTCCTTGCCCTTTTCCAGGGAGCCGATCCGGGAGTCCGCGCCCAGGGCCCTTGCCGGTTCCAGGGTGAGGGCCCTGAGGGCCGCGCCGGGAGGAAGGCCGGCCCGGACGGCCACGCCGGCGGCCAGGAAGAGGGAGTCCAGGTCCTTGTCGGAGGATGGGGCCAGGATCACCGGGATTCCCGCGGCGTGGAGCCTGGCCGCATAGGAAGGATCGGGCCTCTTCCCCGGCGGGGTCCGGTCCGGGTCGCCCTGGATGGGGGACCAGAGCCGAAGGGGCACCCGGACGATCACCGCCAGGGGTTTCCAGGAGTCGAATTCCGACGGGTCCCCTCCGCCGGGCCTGAGGTCTTCGATGACGGCCTGGAGCTTGAGTTCCTTCGCAAGAGAGAGGGCCGTCCGGACCGCGGCGGAGCTGTCGCAGACGAACCGGACGGGGATCTTCTTCCCGGCGGCCGCCCTGAGGGGAGCCAGGGAGAAGCGCTGTCGGCCCTGGAGGATGGAGCCTGGTCCCTTGGGGCCTGCGGCCAGGGTGAAGAGTCTCCGCGCCAGGAGGGCCTGGCCCGCCAGGGAGGAGGGCATGGCCCGCCGGGCCGGTTCGAGGAGGTGGGTCTCGTCGGGAAAGACCAGGGGATCGAAGAACATCCCCTCCATCTTTCCCTTCTCTCCCAGGACCAGGAAGAGGTCGGCCGGGCTCTTCAGGGGAGAGAACCCGCCGGCTTCCCGGCCGGGCCTGAGCAAGGCCCCCAGCCCGGGAAGGAAGCGGTCCCTGCCGGGGGCGACGTGGAAGGCCGTGATTCCGCCTCGAAGCAATCTCTTCCTCGTGCCCGGGGGCAGGGAGGCCCAGGATGCCAGGTAGGCCGGGGTCACGGGCCTCGGCTCCCGGGCGGAGCCCGCCAGGTCCGTGGCGGCCGCCACCAGGCCCGGCACGAGGACGGGGGCTGAAGCCAGGATCCTGCACCCTTCGGGGAGGGGCCCGGCGTCCTTTTCGACGGAGAGGATCTTCCCTTCCGAAAGGAGGAGGCGGACCCTGCTCTTGCGGAGTCCCGATCCGTCTCCCTTGTACCAGCGGGAGGCCCTGACCACCCAGACGGTCCGGCCCCCTCCGTTCCCGGCTTCCGCCCGGGGAAGGAGGAGGGCCGTCCCGAAGGCGAGGGCGAGAATGGTGGAGCGAATCACTTTCCGCCTCCCTTCCCGGACGTTTTCCGCTTTTCCGGCGGGAAGATCTTCTGCAGGAGCGGATCCTTTGCCTTGTCGTAGACCACCTTTCCTTCGATCACCAGCTTCTCCGTCCACGAGAGGGCGTCCAGGGGATCGCCCGAGAGGAGGAGGAGGTTTCCGTCCTTGCCCTTCTCGAGGGATCCGAGCCGGTCTTCCAGGCCGAGGATCCTGGCCGGGACGGTGGTGAGGGCGGCCAGGGCGGCCTCGGGGGAGACCCCGTTGCGGACCGCCGCGGCGGCCTGCCAGAGGGGGAACCGCTTGGAAAGGTCCGATCCGTATTCCGTGGTGAGGGCGAAGGGGACGCCCGCCCGGAAGAGTTCGGCCGCGGGGCAGCGATGTATCTTTTCCCCCGTATCCGGGTCGGTTTCTTCGAATTCGATCCGGGGGGAGAGCACGGCCGCCAGGCCGGCCTTCTTGAGGAGGGGCGCCGCGTCCCGGCAGGAGTTGGAAAGGACGGGGACCAGCTCGAAGCCGTAGCGCCTGGAGAGGCGGATGGCGTAGACCAGGTCGTCCTTGGAGGAGCAGTAGAAGAAGGCCTTGCCCTTGCCTTTCACCAGGGCCGCCAGGTTCCTCTTCTCTCCCGGAAGGAGGGAGTCCTTCTCTTCCGGGGGCTCCTCCCCCTTGGCCAGGGCCTCTTCCTTCTTCTCCCGGGCTTCCCGGGCCTTCAGGGAGAGTTCCCGGGCCATGTCGCCCAGGGCCTTCTCCAGGGTGAAGACCGCCTGGATCCGGCCCATCCCGGACTTGGAGAGGGACATGGCCTGGATGCGGGGTTCGGCCACGGTCATGGAGAGGATGGAAGGGCCGAAGGGGCGGACCACCAGGCCCACTCCGCCCAGGATGCAGTTGGATCCGGGGATGACGTGGACCGTTCCGTAACCCACCCGGCGGCACTCCTCGAAGAAGGGTTGGACCGGGTCGATCCCGTCGGCGGCCTCCACGAAGGGGGTGACGGCCATGTTCTCGTTGGGCCTGTCCATCCCCTGGGAGGTGGCGGCCAGCACCAGGGCGGGCATGACCACTCCCTTCCGGAGGACGATCTCCTTGACCGTCATGGGGACCTTCACCTTGGAGGCGGGTCCGACCCGGAGGATCTTTCCGTTCTGGATCAGCACCAGCCCGTCTCGGATGGGCGGTCCCGAGAGGGTGAGGACCTTCGGGGCCCTGACGGCCAGGTCCTGGGCGGGAAGGAGAGCCGCCAGGGCCGCCTGGGCCAGGATGAGGGAGAGGATGCGAACCGTTCCCATGGATAGACCTCCGGAAATGCTCATTTGGATCCCTCCTTGGAGGAGGGTGTTCTGCCGTAGACTTTGCGGCCTCCACAGAAGACGCAGACCACCTTTCCCGCCGGACCGAAGGGGTCCCCTTTCCAGAGGACCAGGTCGGCGTCCTTCCCCTTCTCGAGGGAGCCGATTCGTTTCTCCATGCCCAGGATCCGGGCGGGAACGAGGGTGACGGCCCGGAAGGCGGCCCCCTTCTCCATGCCGAGCCTGTAGGCCGTCCTGGCCTGGGCGATGAGGGAAAGGCCCCCCCCGCCCCGGCCCGTCTGGATGGCCGCGGGGATTCCCGCCGCGGCGGCCCGGGCCGCGAAGTTCCACTCCTGTTTCACCATGTCGGCCCGGGAGATCCGGGTGGAGGGGGCCAGGGCCGCCGGGACCCGGGCCGAGCGGAGGAGGGCGGCGACACGCCAGGCCTCCTGGGCTTCGTCCACTGCGGCGACCCGCAAATTGAATTCCTCCGCCAGGTTCAAGGCGGTCCGGATGTCGAATTCGGGGCGGGCCAGGATCCTCAAGGGGAGCCTGCCGGCCAGGGCTTCCCTGAGAATCCGGATTCCCGGATCCTTGGTGTCGGGGGATGCGGCCCGGGCGTCGAAGAAGGCCTTCCGGAAGAGCCAGACCGTTCCCATCCGGGTCGTGGGCCTCCGGAAGTAGTGGGAAGAGGGGAAGCGGATGTTTCCCGCAACGGGGTCGCGGCCCATGGCGGCCACCAGGGCGGCGGCGGGATTCACGATCCTGGGGGCGCCGTCCTTTCCGGTGAAACGCACGATCGCGGCGAGTCCGGAGATCACGTCTTTCGATCCCGGTAGGACGCATATCGTCCCGACCCCCGAGGCGAGGGCCCTCTTGAAGGCCGGGTCGGTCAAGTCCAGTGCGTCCGCGGCCCGGACTGCCGGCTCCACTTCCCGGTCCTCCTCGGTGGCGTTCCCCGGGGCCAGGCCCATGGATGAGCCGCAGTCCACAAGGGCGGGCGTGACCCAGAGGTCCCGGGCGTCCACGACCTCCGCGCCGGCGGGAAGGGCTCCGCCGGGCTTCACGGCGAGGATCTTCCCACCGGAGATCAGGACGAGGGCGTTCTTGGTGACCTTCCCGTCTCCGTTCAGAAGGTGTCCGGCCCGGAGGGCCGTGACTTGGGCCCGGGGAGCCACGGCGGCGGGGAGGGCGGAGAGGAGTGAGAGTAGGATGGCTTTCATTTCGGCGACTCCTTCGCCGCCCCGGCGGGGGCGGTCCAGACGGGTCTTCCTTCCACGAAGACCGACAGGATCCGGCTTCCCGGATGGGCCGGGGGGCCGTCGAGGACCAGGAAGTCCGCGTCCCTGCCGAGGCGGAGGGAGCCGATCCGCCAGGAGAGATCCAGCAGGCGGGCCGGCGTCACCGTGACGGCCGCCAGGGCCCGGACCGGGTCGAGCCCCCTCCTCCGGGCCGGAGCGGGGAGGAGGCGGAGTTCCACCGGCGGGTAGGAAGGGCAGGCCGAGGCGAAGGCGAAGGGAAGGCCCTTTCCGGCCAGGGCCGCCGGGATCCCAAGACTCCAGGGGGGAGCCTCTTTCCCCGGCGGGGTGAGGATCAGGCCCACCCCCGATCCTTCCAGGAGGGAAGGAAGGGGCCGGCAGACCTGGGGGGCTTCCAGGAGCACCTTGGGAAGGTGGAACTCGGCGGCGAGCCTCAAGGCGGCCTGGACCTCGGCAGGGGTCCGGCAGGCGAAGAGGGCCGGGAGCTTGCCCGAGAGGGCCCGGGCGAGGGGGCCTTCCTTTGGGGCCTTCCTGAAGTTCCGCCGGATCAGGGCCACCTGGCCTGCCAGGGACGTGGGCGGCCGCTCCCGGTTCCTGGCCCGGGAGGTGAGGGAGAACTGGAGGAAGAGAGCCTTCTCCACGAGGCGGGCCTTCCTCCCCGTTTTCACCAGGCAGGCCAGGCCGCCCCCCACCTGGGCCGGATCGGGGGTGACTACTACGGAGGTGACGCCCCACCGGGCGAACCTCTCCCAAAGGGGGCTCTCCAGATCCAGGGCGTCGGCGGCCCGGATCTCGGGAGTCCAGGCCGTGGAAAGTTCCTGGGTCTCACCGGCCGAGGTGGCCTGGGTCCAGGAGTCCACCCAACCCGGGACCACCACGGCGGTGGGGAAGTCGAGTTCCTTGGCTCCGGCTGGGGTGGCCAGGTCCCTGCCCAGGGCGAAGACCTTGCCTTCCCTGACGACCATGGTGCCCCTGGGAAGGACCTTGCCCGGGGCGACCAGGATCTTCCCGGCCCGCAGGACCAGCACATCCTGGGCCGGCGCGGGGAGGGCGGGGAGGGCTCCCAGGAGGGAGGAGATCCAGAAAAGGGTGTTTCTTCTCACAGGCGCACCTCCTTGGGGAGGAACTTCCCTCCCAACATGACCCGGCGGGGGGGAAGAGCGGGGTCGGCGGGATCCCCGGCGAAGAAGAGGATGTCCGCCCGCTTTCCTTTCTCCAGGGAGCCGGCCAGGGCCTCTATGCCCGAGGCCCTGGCTGCGTAGAGGGTGACGGCCCGGAAGGCCCCTCCAGGCGAGAGCCCCATGGCCCGGGCCAGGGCGGCCTGGTCCCGGAGGAACCTGGGGGAGAGGAAGCCCCTCGTCCCCAGGGCGACGGGGACGCCCGCCTTCTCGAAGGTCGCGAGGATGTCCTGCCGAAAACCCGGCTCACCGTAACCGGGCGCGGCCCGGTCCAGGGGGCCGTAGAGGACGGTGATCCCCATCCGGGCGGCCCGGTCCAGGTCTTCCGGGTCCACTTCCCAGGGTTCCACCAGGACGGCCCGCAGTTCGAATTCCCAGGCGAGCTGGAGGGCCTTCTTCACTTCCAGGGAGGTATGGGCCTCGATGCGGACAGGGATCTTCCTCTCCAGGGCGGCTGCCAGGACTTCCTGGGCGGGATCGATCCGGAAAGGGGCGGGCCGCTTGGGCCGGGGAGGGACCTTCCCCTTCCTCGCCGAGGGGCGGGTGGCGGTCTTCTTCCGGCCCGGCCCGGAGGCGGGCCTGGAAGCGGCCTTGGGCCGGGAGGGCTTGGAGGCCTTGGGCCGGGAGGAGGGGGCCTTCTTCCCCAGGGCCTTCTTCCTGGGCCGGAGTTTTCTCAGGGCGGCCAGGTATTCCTTCCACTTCTTCTGGAATTCCTTCTCCTCCTTTTGGGCCTTGTCCCGCTTCTCCTTGTAGTCCCGGGCCTTCTCGAAGGCCTTCTTCAAGGCCTTGTAGATCCGGAGAGGGGCCAGGGGATCCTTGGGGCCGGCCTGGGAGAAGCGGAGGGAGAGGCCCGAGAGGGCCAGGATGGGCCTGGGGGTTCCCGAGGGATCCAGGGCCGCCGCGGCCAACCTGGGGCCCAGGCCGTCCTTTCCGGGAGGGGTGACGCAAAGGGCGGTCACTCCCGCGAGGAGGAGGTCCCGGGCCTGGGAGGGCCGGATTCGGACCAGGCCCGAGGAGGTGGGCCCCGCCGGATCGTGGGGCGTCCTTCGATCCGAAGGGGCCAGGAAGGTGGCGGCCCAGGGATCCACCAGGCCGGGAGCTGCGGTAAGCCCGCTCAGGTCCAGGACCTTGGCTCCCTTGGGGAGGGGAAGGTGTTTCCCGATGGCCAGGATCTTCCCCCGGGCCACCAGGATGGCCGCCGGTTCCAGGACCTTTCCCGTCCCCAGGTAGGCCTTCCCCACTCGAATGAGAAGGGGGGCCTTCCGGCGGGGCCGGGGCGGCCCGGCTTTCCTTCCGGCCCCGGCCTGGGGGGAGAGGAGGAGCAAAGGGAGCAGGAGGGCGGGAAGGCTCGATCCCGGGGGGCCTCCCCGGCCTGGGGCGATCCAGTTCATGGGCAAAGTCCTCGTAGTCCTGCCGGCCCGGCCGGGAGTTCTTCCCGGGTGAAGGCGGAAAACCCTCTCTACGGCCGGGGTCTCGAAAGAGCTAGGAATACCAGAGCGGAGCCTTTTCTTCCTTTATCGCCATGTCCGGGAGGGTAAGACGATTGTTTGTCCGGCCCGAGGCGGGTCAGGGGACGAGCCGGACTACGAGGCCCTGGAAGCCCGAGAACTTGGGCTTGTCCGGAATGGGTAGGTAGGCCCCCAACCGGTAGGTGTAGAGAGCCCGGTAGGGAACGGTGGGAGAGGGGTCGAAGGCCCCGAGGGTGATCCTGGCTCCCTCGGAGGCCCTGAGGCCCGCCTGGTTGAAGGTTCCGTCGAGGACGAAGAACTGGGCGTAGAGAACGGCCCAGGCGAGGGCCGGTACGTGGGGTGGGAGGATGTCCACCCGGTACCTTCCGTTCGTGCCGGAGGGATCGGTCCGTCCCGGAAAATAGAGAAGGCCGTTGGTGTAGAGCCGGCATCCCGGGGCGCCGGCGCCGGCCAGGTTCAAGGGAAGCGGGGTCCCGGCCCAGTTCTTGTCGCTGTTTCCCACGATCAAGAGGGCGGGGGTGTTGTATCCGCCTCCGGAATACCAATAGAGGCCCAACCTGCTCACGCCGTTGACCGGAGGGGCCGACACGCCGAACCTCTTCCCCTTCGGACATCCCGTGCCGAAGGGGGTGAAGCTCCCCGGTTGTTTTCCCGTGGCGGGATCCGATTCATCGCAATCGGGCACCCACCGGTGGTATTCCACCTTCCGGGCCTGGGATTCCAGGAGGAAGTCCAGGAGGAGGTTGCTGCCCGGTCGCATGTAGAGGAGGGGCTTGTCCAGGGGGAAGCTGACCGTGAAGGGTGCGGGGGGGACGACGGGGATCTTGTCGGCGGGAAAATTCACGGACTTCGATTTGAAGATCTCCGTGTAGTCCTTTCCGGTGTTCTTCGAAAAGGAGGTCGGATCCACGGCGGCCGGCGCCGGGACTCCCTGGGAGGCCGCCCTGATGGAGACCAGGAAGGTGTGGGCCGAGAAGGTCTTGGGGTCGGATCCGTCCCGCCTCAACTCGAGACGCCTGTAGGCTCCCCTGGGAAGGCTCTTCAGGGCCCGGGGTCCGTAGACGAACATGTGCCGGCTCGGCGTATAACTCATCCTGGACCCGTAGCTGGCCGGAGCCTCCTTGCCTGCGAAGCCGGCGGGGATCACCACCGGGGACTGGGTCCGGGAAGACCCGGCGGCGAGGAAGAGCAGGAGGGGCAGGATGGGGCGTTTCATGGAAGGAACCCTTTGCGTCCGGGTCTTCAAGGATACCATGTTCCGGCGGGTTTTTCCCCTTCCGGGGGGATGGTCTCCGTCCTTTTCGGGGTGGGAGGGAGGGGAGATTCTTGCGAGAACCATGGAGTGCGGATACCTGGGAACGGCCCTGGCAGGTTGGCTCCTCGCTTGCCTCCTGGGAGGAGGCGGCCTTCCCGGCCAGCCTCCGGCCCCCTCCCTGGGGCGCCTCGCCCTGGAGGCTCGTTCCGGGGACCCCGCCCGGAGGGAGGCGGCCCTGAAGGCCCTGCTGGCCAGGGGAGAGGTGGGGAGGAGGGTCCTGGAGGAGGTGCTCCGGGAGAGGACAGGGAAGGTCCGCTCCGGGCTCCGGCTCCTCCTGGCGTCGGGTTCCTTCCGGAGGGCCCGCTCCCGGCTCTGGCGGGAACTCCTGGAGAGGAGGAAGAAGGCCCTGGAGTGGATCCTGGACCCCCGCTCCTTCCGCAAGGGGTACGGCATCCGGGAGATGCTGGACCGGGTGGGGAAGGTCCGGGAGCTTTGGGAGAAACCGGAGGTTTTCCTCAGGAAGGAGCTGAAGCGTCTGGGAGGGATCCTGGAGGAGGCCGGCCGGATCTCCCGCTGGGCCCGGGCGGCTGGGGGCCCTGCCGGGTCCGGCCTGGAGGAGGAGTGTGTCGCCCGGATCCGGAAGGCCGCCGCCCTGGAGGAGGCGGGGATCGGGAAGGCCCAGGTCCGCTGGAACCAGGAGGTCCTGGCCTGGAACGAGAAGGATGCGCCCACCTCGGCCGATTCCGAGGAGATGCTGGTGATGCGGTCCGCCAACCAGTACCGCCTCATGATGGGGATGCGGGCCCTCGAAGTGGACGAAAGGATCGTCCGGGCCGCCAGGAAGCACAGCATCGAGATGGCGGAGATGGGATACTTCTCCCATACCTCCCCCGTGAAGGCCCACGCCGACTTCGCCTCAAGAATGCGCCAGGAAGGATATTCCGGTCCCCTGGCGGAGAATATCGCCCTGGCCCGTGACGGAAGGAGGGCCTTCCGGGCCTGGTTTCTCTCGGCGGGCCACCACAGGAACATGCTCCTCGCCCGGGCCACGGCCTTCGGGGTGGGTCGTTCCCGGGGAAGGGACGGTTCCTTCCTTTGGACCATGAACCTCGGCGCCGGCGACAGCCTCAGGGGGCGGACACTCGAGGATCCTTCCCTCCTCTACCTCCAGAAGCGAAGAAGGATCGGGCCCGGCGACGCCAAGGCCCACCTGGCCCTGGCGAAGTGGTGCCTGGCGAAGAAACTGGTCCGGGAGATGTGCGACCAGTGCCGCGCCGCCCTGAGGATCGATCCCTCCCTCGAGGAGGCGAGGAGACTCCTGGCCCGGCGCTTCGACCTGAAAAAGCGCTGAAGAGCCTTCGAGGGGGAGAGAAGAGGGGAATCCATCCAGGTTCCTTACATCTTTTTTTCTTTGGCCCTTCTGGACTGGAGGGGGGGGCTGGTTTGATATGGGATGTTCCCCTGGTCTTCCTCGAGGTTCTCCAGGAGTCCTCCCGCCGATGCGATATTTCTCTCTTCCGGCTGTTCTCTTCTTCTGGTTCCCCGCCTTGGCCTGCCTTCCCCCCTGCCCGGGAGGGGAGAAGGTCTCGGGATGGCCCACCTACAGGCACGACATCGCCCGCGCAGGGGCCTCGGGTGAGACCGTCAGGCCCCCTTTGGCCTTGAACTGGGTCTTCCTTCCGGGAGAGAGGCCCAGGCCGGCCTGGCCCATGCCCGCCGAGGAGCCTCCCAGGATGCACGAGGACAACGCCTTCCACGTGGTTTCCGCCGGAGGCCTGGCCTTCTTCGGCTCCTCGGTGGACGACTCCGTCTACGCCGTGGAGGCCGCCTCGGGGAAGATCCGCTGGCGGTTCCGCACGGAAGGACCCGTCCGCTTCGCCCCGACCTGGTCGGAAGGGAGAGTCTACTTCGCCTCGGACGACGGCTTCGTCTACTGCCTGGACGCCCCTTCGGGAAGGCTCCTTTGGAAGTACCGGCCCGGCCCGAGGGCGGACAAGGTCCTGGGAAACGGCCGGATGATTTCTCTCTGGCCCGTGCGGACCTCCGTCCTGGTGGACCGGGGCCAGGTCCTCTTCGCCGCCGGGGTCTTCCCTTACGAAGGGCTCTACTTCTGCGCCCTGGACCCGCGGAGCGGCCGGGTGCTCTGGAGGAACGACACCATCGGAGACAGGGCCCACGAGCTCAACTACGGCGGGATCTCACCTTCGGGATACCTCGTGGCTTCCCGGGACACCCTCTTCGTTCCCTCGGGGAGGGCCATGCCGGCCGCCTTCGACAGGAAGACCGGTCGTTTCCGCTATTACGCTTCCCCCAAGGGGAAGCGGGGGGGCACCTGGGCCCTCCTGGACAAGGACACTTTGATCACGGGCGTCGCCAACCAGGGAACCCTGGAGAAGGAGGCCTACGACGCCGAGACCGGGAGGTACGAAGGCCCGGCCTTCGCCTGGTTCCAGGGAAGGGACATGGTACTCACCGCTTCGACCTCGTACATCCTCACTACCAAGGGCGTGTATGCACTCAACCGGAAGGCATACGCCCGGGCCGTGGCGGATTCCGCCGCCGCGAGGAAGAAGCGTTCTTCCCTGAGGGGAAGGCTGATCGGCTTGAGGAGGAGCCTGGGAAAGCTGAGGGGAAAGGCCCGGAAGAAGAGGCAGGCCCTGGTGAAAAAGGTCTCCGCCGAGATCAGGAGCCTGGACCGCCGGATCGCCAAGGCCATGGCCTCGGCCTATCTCTGGACCCATTCGGCGGGCGACCTCCTCTGCATGGCCCTGGCCGGGGGATACCTCTATTGCGGCGGCAAAGGGGGCGTATGCGCCCTGGACGCCCGGACGGGCAGGGAGGTCTGGCGCGGGAAGACGCGGGGACGGATCTGCAGCGTGGCGGCGGCCGGTGGGCGGATCTTCGCCGCCTCCGATGCCGGGCCCGTCTACTGCTTCGGCCCCCGCCCCAAGGGGAGGCCCGTCCTCCTGGGCCGGGGCGCTCCGGGCCGGGGGAAGGTTCCGGTCCCGGCCGCCGCCCGCGAAGAGGCTGGGAGGATCCTGAATCTTGCGGGATTCCGCAAAGGGTGGTGCCTCCTGCCGGAGAGCCGGGGAGGGGCCCTGGCGGCGGCCCTGGCGGAACTCTCCGAACTCCAGGTCCTGGTCCTGGAGAAGGGAGAGAGGGAGCTCCGGGCCGCCAGGAAGTTCCTCGAGGATGCCGGGATTCCGGCACACCGTGTCGCCGTCGAGCCCTGGGGGATGGATGAGCTTCCTCCCTCCTTCGCGAACCTCGTGGTGGCGGAAGATGCTTCGCCTTCCCGGCGGAAGGCTCTCCACCGGGTCCTGCGGCCCTACGGCGGGGTCCTCCTGGTCCGCCGTCCCGGAGGGAAGGGTTGGGACAAGTTCGTCCGGCCCGCCCTGGAAGGGGCCGGGACATGGACCCAGCTCTATGCCGATCCGGGCAACACGGCCTGCTCGGGGGACAGGCTCCTGAAAGGTCCTTTCGGGCTCCAGTGGTTCGGTGACCCCGGGCCGAGGGGGCTCGTGGACCGGCACGCCCGTTCCACGAGCCCCGTGGTCATGGACGGGCGGTTCTTCCAGGAGGGGGGCGAGATGGTGCAGGCCTACGACGCCTTCAACGGAACCTTCCTCTGGAGGCGGGAGATCCCCGGCGCCGTGCGGGTCCGGGCCGACGCCGACGGAGGCAACCTGGCCCTGGCCCGGGACGGGCTCTACCTGGCGGCCTTCGAAAAGTGCTACTGGCTGGACCCGGCCACGGGCAGGACCAGGCGGATCTTCACCGTTCCGGCGGGAGCGGCGAGGGGGCCGAGGCGCTGGGGATATATTTCGGTCCACGGGAAACTTCTCTTCGGCACCGCCGCGGATCCCCTGAGGAGCCAGTACGCCTCGATCCTGAAACAAAGGAAGGGCGGCGCAGGTGGAAGGGACGCCCTCCAGGCCTTCCAGCGGAACGGAACCCTATGGAGGTACATGGACGACTTCCCCGCCGGGGGAAGCCAGGCCACGCCCAGGGGGGCGGCGACTTCCAGGGTCATGGCGGGGGACGCCCTCTTCGCCATGGACCGGCACTCCGGCCGGGTCGCCTGGATCCACAAGGGAAAGGTGATCCCCAATATCGCCGTGTGTCTCGGGGGAGGAAGGGTGTATCTCGTGGAGGGAAAACCCTCGAAGAAGGAGAGGGCCGCCGCGGCGGCCGAGAAGAAGGCCCTGATCCGCAAGGGGATCTACCAGGCCGGGGCGGAGGCCCGCCTGGTGCCTCAGGGGGAGGAGGACGTGCGGATCGCCTGCGCCCTGGACGAGAAGACGGGCCGGGTCCTCTGGAGGCGCCCCCTGGATCTCACCGGTTGCGGCGGGGACAGGATGGGCGCGGCCTACGCCGAGGGGGTCCTCCTCTTCTACGGGAATTTCAGCAACCACGACACCTGGCTCTTCCTGAAGCGGAAGCTCACCTGGAGGCGGGTCACCGCCCTGGACGCACGGACGGGCCGTGTCCTCTGGAGCAGACCCTTGAACTACCTCAGGCGGCCCCTGGTGGTGGGCAGGAAGATCATCATCGAGCCCAGGGCGTGCGACCTTTTCACAGGCAGGATCCTCCAGAGGATCCACCCCGTCTCGGGCCGCAAGGTGACCTGGGAGTTCCTCCGCCCCGGCCACTGTTGCGCCGTCACTTCCGCCTCGGCGGATACACTCTTCTACCGGTCTTTCTACGCCGCCATCTACGAGCTCACCGGCGACAAAGGCCTGAGCCTCTTCGGGGCCATCCGTCCCGGTTGCTGGATCAACATGATTCCGGCCTGCGGGCTCATGGTCATGCCCGAAGCCTCCTCCGGGTGCACCTGCTCCTTTCCTCTCCGGTGTTCCCTGGCCCTGGCTCCCAGGCACGAGCGGAGAAGGGGAAACTGGACGGTATTCATCTGCCACGGCCCGACCCTTCCCCTGGAGCACCTTTCCGTGAATTTCGGAGCGCCGGGCGACCTGCGGGACCGGGACGGAACCCTGTGGCTGGCCTGGCCCAGGCCCAGGGCCTTTTCCAACATCGGTTACGGCTACTACGCCATGAAGTTCTCCCTCAAGGACAAGGTGTCCCCCGGCGGAGGATACGAGCGGACCGACGACAGGGGGATGGAGATGGAGGGGACCCGGGCTCCTTGGCTCCACGCCTCCTACTGCAGGGGGCTCCAGTCCCTGGACATTCCTCTGCGGGCGAAGGGGAAGGGCGGGCCTCCCGGGAGATATACCGTTCGGATCGGATTCCACTCCGGCGGAAGGGGGGAAGGGAAGGCCCGGTCCTTCGATGTCCGGATCGAGGGCAAGGTTCTTCTCCGCGCCGCGGATCTCCTCGGTGAGGCGGGCGGGCCGGGACGGGCGGTGGTCAGGGAGTTCCGGCACGTCCGGGCCGGCGACACCCTGCACATCGACTTCCTTCCCGAGGCCAGGGTGGATTTCCTCCAGGTCCTGCGGGAGCGGGGCGGCAGGGGGGACTCCGCAGGAGATTGACCTCCTTTTCCTCCTTTCCGGGCGCTCGGCGGGGAGGTCCGCCGAGGGTATCATTCCCTCCTTGGCGCGCAGGGGCCCGGGCCCCGCCTTCCCCTTCCCTTCGAGGAGGTTCGATGGGCGACGTTTCCTGGAGTTACGTCCTGGGGCTCTACATTCCCCTGGTGGTCTCCCTTTCCATCCACGAATGGGCCCATGCCATGACGGCCCGCCTCCTGGGGGACCCCACGGCGGAAGAGCACGGCCGGCTCACCTTGAATCCCCTTCCCCACCTGGACCTGATCGGGACAGTAGTCCTCCCTTTGGTGATCCTTCTTTCCCGCTCGCCCTTCCTCTTCGGTTGGGCCAAGCCTGTGCCCGTGGACCCGACTCGTTTCCGCAAGGGCGTGAAGATCTTCCCAGGCATGCTCCTGGTCTCCCTGGCGGGTCCCTTCTCCAACCTGATCCTGGCCTTCCTCTTCGCCTTGGGGCTGAGGCTCTGTGACCGTTTCTCCTGGGGGAACGACGCTTTGATCCAGGGGCTCTTCATGGGGCTCGTCCTCAACGTCCTGCTGGCGGTCTTCAACCTGATGCCCGTTCCTCCCCTGGACGGACACAGGCTTCTGCCCCCGGCGGTCCAGCGGAAATTGATGCCCTTCTCCTCGGTGCTCTTCCTGGTCTTCCTGGTGGCCATATACCGTTTCCAGGGGCTCCTGGGGGCGCCGGTGGAATTCTTTTCCCGGGGTATCCTCCACCTGGTGGGGCTGGTGGTCTGACCGGAACCGGCCGGGCGGTACGGGCCGGGACCGCCGGTGGGGGAGAGAGGGGGACAGGGTTCCTTGGACGGGTCTTTCGGACGGGCATTGGGGGGGCTTGGCTGGTAGGATTTCCCCCGCCGGGTGGCCAGGGGCTCCACCAGGCCGGAGTTCCGGATCCCCCGCGAAGGTTTTTCTCGGAAAGCTGAGTCCCGGGAGGTGTCGTGATGACTCCCTTTCCCGCCACCAGGTGTCTTCCCGCCGCAAGCCTCGCCTTGTCTTTCCTCTTCCTCGGATGTGCTGTGCCTCCTCCCAGCAGGACACCGGCTCCGTCTCCTTCCAGGATGGCTCCGAAAAGAGAGGTTTCCCCGGGGGGATTTCTCTTCCGGCCCATCGGGGTGATCCACTCTCCCTACACCCCTGAGAAGGGGGCGCCCAGGCAGGGACGGTTCAAGCCCGACGTCCCCGCAACGATCGAGATCTTCCCCGAGTACGAGAAGGGTCTCTCCGACCTGGAGGCCTTCTCCCATGTCTGGGTGATCTATGCTTTCGACCGGGTCAAAAGGTGGAGCCCGGAGACTCCCACTCCCTGGGACAGGAAGACCCGGGGCGTCTTCGCCACCAGGTCGCCCCGGAGGCCCAACCCGGTGGGACTCACCGTGGTGAGGCTGGTGAGGCGGGATGGACGGATCCTCCACATTCAGGGGATCGACGCCTTCGACGGAACGCCCGTGCTGGACATCAAGCCCTACATACCCAGGTTGGACGTAGTCCGCCGCGCTTCGCCGGGGTGGTTGAAGAAGAAGGGGCTCTAGGACTCCCATCCTCCCGGCCGGATTCCGGTCCCGGCCGGGAGGGTGGAGGGAGGCTACTCTCCCGCCGCGGCGGCCCCTTTTTCCAGGGCCTTCAGGTTTCCTTCGAGGAATTTCTCCTTCGCCCCGGAGAAGACGTGTTTCAAGGCTTCCTTGACGGAGTCGAGGGAGACCAGGCCCGTCTTCTTCACGAAGGCCCCGAGCATGACGATGTTCAAGCCCCTCGGGTTGCCCACTTCGGCGGCGATGGTGTTTCCTTCCACGTAGGTGGGCTTGACGTCGGCCCTTTCCACTTTTCTGTCGATCAGGGCCGAGTTGACCACGCAGTGGCCGCCGGGCTTCATGACGGGCTCGAACTTGTCCAGGGAAGGCCGGTTCAGGACCACGATGTGGTCCGGGTCGGGAACGATGGGGGAGCCGACGATCTCGTCGGAGAGGACCACCGTGCAGTTGGCCGTTCCGCCCCGCATCTCCGGGCCGTAGGAGGGGATCCATGCCACGTTCTTGCCCTCCAGGAGGCCCGCCTCGGCCAGGAGCTTGCCCGCCATGAGGACCCCCTGGCCGCCGAAACCGGCGAAGATCACCGAGGTGGAAGTCATTTCGCCCCTCCTTCCTCTTCCCCGGGCTTCTTGAATTCGCCGAGGGGGAAGTAATCCATCATCTTCTCTTTGCCCCACTCGAGGGCCTCCACGGGGGTGAGCCCCCAGCCGGTGGGGCAGGTGGAGAGGAGCTCCACGAAAGTGAAGCCCTTTTCCTCGGCCTGGAGGCGGAAGGCTTCCCGGACCGCCTTACGGGCCTTCCTCACCAGTTGGGGGGTGTAGAGGGCCTGCCTGGTCACGTAGACCGGGGCCGTGAGGGTCGAGATGAGCTCGGCCATCCGGATGGGCCAGCCGATCTGTTCGGGGTCCCGGCCGTAGGGGCTCGTCGTGGTCTTCTGGCCGACCAGGGTGGTGGGGGCCATCTGGCCGCCGGTCATCCCGTAGATGGCGTTGTTGATGAAGACCACCGTGATCTTTTCCCCCCTGTTGGCGGCGTGGATGATTTCCGCCATCCCGATGGAGGCCAGGTCGCCGTCGCCCTGGTAGGTGAAGACGATCGTGTCGGGCCTTCCCCGCTTGATTCCCGTGGCCAGGGCCGGGGCACGGCCGTGGGCGGCTTCCTGGAAATCGCAGTTGAAGTAGTTGTAGGCCAGGACGGAACATCCCACGGGAGCCACCCCCACGGCGCGTTCCCTGAGCCCCAGGTCGTCCAGGGCCTCGGCCACGAGCCTGTGGGCGATGCCGTGGGTGCATCCGGGGCAGTAGTGGGTCGGCCTGTCCCTGAGGGACTCGGGCTTCTGGAAGATCGGCTTGGCGGGGGCGCTCATTTCTCCACCTCCTTGCCCAGGTGTTTCAGGACTTCGTGGACCACCTCCTGGGGAGTGGGGACCACGCCCCCGGTCCGGCCGAAGAAGTGGACCGGGATCCTCCCTTCGGTGAAGAGCTTCACGTCCTGGACCATCTGGCCCAGGGACATCTCCACGGTGAGGATGAACTTGACCTTCTTGGGGTCCAGGGCCTGGACGGTCTTTTCCGGGAAGGGGAAGAGGGTGATGGGCCGGATGAGTCCCACCCGGACCCCTTTCTCCTTGAGGCGTTCCATGGCGGTCCGGCAGACGCGGGAGGTCGTTCCGTAGGCGCAGAGCACGACTTCGGCCCCCTCCAGGTCCACCGTCTCGACCCGAACGTCCTCGCGTTTCATCCTCTCGTATTTCTGCTGGAGTTTCCTGTTGTGTTCCTCCAGCGCGTATGGGTCGAGAAGGAGGGACTTGACGATGTTGGGTTCCCTTCCCTTGCAACCGGTGGTGGCCCATGGTTTCTCGAAGCGGGCCGGTTCCTTCTCGGGGAATTCCACGGGCTCCATCATCTGGCCGATGATGCCGTCTCCCAGGACCAGGACGGGATTGCGGTACTTGTCGGCCAGGTCGAAGGCGTCCATGACGAGTTCCACCGCCTCCTGGACCGTGGCCGGGGCCAGGACCATGGTGAAGTAGTCGCCGTGGCCTCCGCCCCTGGTCGCCTGGAAGTAGTCCGACTGGGCCGGCTGGATCCCCCCCAGCCCCGGGCCGCCCCGCACCATGTTTATGATCACCACGGGGAGCTCGGCGCCGGCGATGTAGGAGATCCCCTCCTGCATGAGGGAGATCCCCGGCGAGGAGGAGGATGTCATGACCCGCACCCCCGCTCCGGCGCAACCGAAGAGCATGTTGATCGAGGCGACTTCGCTCTCCCCCTGGACATAGGTTCCTCCCACCTGGGGAAGCCGGCGGGACATGTATTCGGGGATTTCGTTCTGGGGGGTGATGGGATAGCCGAAGAAGTGCCTGCAACCGGCCTTGATGGCGGCCTCCCCCACGGCCTCGGCGCCTTTCATGAGGATCCGGGTCATGGTTTCGCTCCTTCCGCCTTGACTTCCTTGAAGACCGTGATGGCCACGTCGGGACACATGTCGGCGCACATCTTGCACCCGATGCAGCCCTCCTTGAACTGGACGGCGAAGTTGTAGCCCTTGGTGTTGATCTTTTCGCCGAGCTTCAACACCTCCTTGGGGCAGACGGATACGCAGATCCCGCATCCCTTGCAGAGTTCGGGATCGACTTCTATGTACGGCATGTCATTCTCCCTTTTCTTCGCCGGGGGCCCTCTCCATCAGGGACCTGCGATCCCTGTAAGGAGCGAACCTCCGTATATCCTCGAACCATGGGGGCAACATGAATCGGTCCAGGGGGACGACGGGCACGTCGCCGCCGTCGGGGACCCATGAGCCGAGAAACTCGGGAACGAAAAAGAGGCCCGCCACGGGAAGCCCCAGGCGGGCCGCGCCGGCCTTCACGATCTCGTGGCCCTCTTTCACCACCTCGGGGGTGGTGAGCTGGATGAGGTGGGGGTTGCTGAGTACCGCCGTGGCCCGAAGCTTGGAGGCGGCCTCGATCTCTCTCAGGGCTCCCTCGATCTCCTCGGGATTGGAGACGAAGGGCCGGTTTGGATTGACCACCAGGAAGAGGGAATACCCCGCCTTCTCCAGGGAGGGTGCGTAGGAGCCGAGCAACCTGGCCCCGGCCGGGTCTCCACCCACGTCCACCACGAGGCGGATCTTTGGATCGGCCAGGATCCGCTCCATCTCCCCCGTGAGGGCGGGCAGGTCCGCCTGGGCCAGGTTGCCCCTGGGGGCCGCTACGAGGATGCCCTTCTTCTCGAAGTCCTCCCGGAGCTCCCGGGAGCGGAAGTAGGGGTTCACGATGTCCAGGTCGGCGATGGCCGCCTTGCCGGCCTTCCCGGCGGCGAAGGCCCGGTTCACGGCGATCTCGGTCTTCCCCGAGCCGAAGGGGCCGGCCAGGATCGTGACCCTCCTTCCCTTTTCCAGGGGAAGAAGGTCTGTCTTGGGTAGCAGGGTCATGGAAAAGCGAACTCCTGGATGCACAGGGGGCCCGAAAAGGGCCCTTCCTGGAACCCGTCCCGGGCCTGTCGAGTTTCAGGGGGCGGTCCGCCGGGGGAAAGGCTTTCTCTCCCGCCGGGCTTTCCCGGGGGGAGAAAGCCCCGGCCGCCGGGGCGGGGCCGGGGGAGGGGGCCTCAGGAGCCGGGGATCTCCGCCAGGCCGTCCTCGCCTGTGAAGAGGTAGCTTCCCAGGAGGTCGCAGAATCGCATCAGCCCTTCCACGTCCGGCTCGGTGAGCCTCCTCTGGAAGAAAGCCGCCGCCAGGCCGAGGGCTTCACCGGCCTTCTCCAGGGGAAGGAGGACGGCCGATGCCCACTCTCCCGGGCCGGGCCGTTTTCCCGGGAACATCTTTTCGGCCAGTTCCCGGACCTTCCCTTCCTCCTCCAGGACCAAGGGGCGCCTGGTGCCCATCACTCTGCCCGCTTCGGTCACCGAGGCGGGGAGCTTGGAGGGCGGCGGCCCGCACTCCCCGGCGGGGCACTCCCAGCCGGCCAGGAGGAATTCCGAGGGCGTCGGGCCGGCGAGCCAGACGGAGAAGGAGCGGGGCGAGGCCTCACCCAGGGAGGCGGTCATCTCCCGGCAAAGGATGGTGGCCATCTCCAGGTCGGCCTTGGCCGGCGTGATCCCACCGTGGTCCACCTTCTGGTGGAGGGATTCGAACCTTTCCGCCAGGCCCTTCTTGGCGGGAAATACTTTTTCCAGGATGTTGGCCATGGTCCCTCCCGTCTGATCTGCCCGGTGCGGGTTTTTCTTATTTTTCCTCTTTCCGGAGGGCCCGGCAAGGCCCGGGAAGGCGCCTGGCCAGGAGGAACTCCTTTCCTTCCAGGAGGATCTCCACGCCTTCGATCCCATGGAGGGTTTTTTCCGCCTTCCTGTCCGCCAGGAAGGGTCTTCCCGGGGGAAGGGACCGGATGTCCCCTTTGGTGATCAGGGGGAGGACGTCCCGGTGGTAATAAAAGAGTGAGAAGAGCCTTGGACTCCAGAGAAAGGACTCCAGGATCTCCTTTCGAGTGGGGGGGCGGCCCATGGCTTCCCTCCAGGCCCGGATTCGGGGGGGGAGGCCGGGGCGGTAGAACCCCACCCGTTCCCTGGGAGGGACCAGGGAGGAGACAAGGGGACGGAAGAGGAGGATCTCCCGGGCCCGGTCTTTCTTGAGAGGAAGGGGAAGGACCAGGAGTGCCGAGGAGAGGATGGCCAACGCGAAGGGAAGGGCACGGCGGACCCGTTCTCCGGCGTCCTGGGGAAGGAGCAGATCCAGGGCCCTTCCTCCGGCCAGGGCCCAAGGGGCCAGGAGGGGAACCAAGTAACGGGTGTAAGGGGGGCGGACCAGGAGGATCTCCAGGAGGACCAGGCCGCCCCAGGCGAGCACCAGGGCCCGGCCTTTGCCCGGGCGGGCCAGGGGGCGGCGCCGGAAGAAGAGCCAGGCCGCCGGGGGAAGGAGCAGGAGCCAGGGCCAGCCGTACTGGAGGAGCTTCCTGGGGTAGAAGTCCAGGATGGGGGTGAAGTAGTGGGCCCGGACCAGCTTGGGCCGGGAGAAGCGCATGGCCAGTTCTCCGAAGGCTCCGTCGATCCAGGCCTGGCCGTGGCGGGCCCACATGGCCCACCCCCAGGAGCCTGCCAGGAGGAGGAAGAGAAGGGGGCCGGCGAGCCAGAAGGCCTTCCTTTTCATGAAGGAGAAGTCTCTTGCCAGGAGTCCGTAGGCCAGGAGCACCCCCAGGGGAATCAGGCCGATCGGGCCTTTGAGGAGGACCCCGGCGGCAAGGACGGCCCAGAACCCCAGCCTCTTCCCAGCCGTTGGCCTTCCGTCCATGGCCAGCCGGAGGGCCAGGATGTGGAGGAAGAGGAGAGGGACGGAAAAGCGGCAACTCGAGGCCACTCTCAGAAAGAGCACGAAGGTCCCCAGGAGGAGGGCGGAGAAGAGCCCGGCCCGCCCCCCCCAGAGGGTCTTGCCCAGGCCCGCCATGAGGAGGAGACATCCCAGGGCGGCCAGGCCCACTACCAGCCGGTAGGAGGTTGGGTGGTCTCCGAAAAGCCGGACCGAGGCGGCCATGGCCCAGAAGAAGAGAGGCGGCTTCTTGAAGTAGGGATCTCCGCCGAGCCTGGGGGTGACCCAATCCCCTGTGAGGGCCATCTCCCGGGCGGCTTCCATGTACCGCAACGAGTCGGAAGCAGCGCTTCCTTCCCATGTCCTGGGCAGGTAGAGGACCAGGCCCAGCCACAAGAGGAGGAGCCAGTCGGGGAAAGGGAACTTCCTGGCGAGGTCCATGGTGGGGTTCTACCTGGGGTGGAGGCGGGGGGGCAAGGGATGGTGGAAAAACAGGGGAAGATTCTTTCCGGAGAAGTTGCCTTTTCTTTTCCCGTCCCGGAAGCCGAAGAGAGGCAAGAGTCCGGAAAGGGTAGGTTTCCCCCGAAACCTGGAGGGGAACGAGGAAACGGCCGGGATCCAGGCCATGGACGATCCAGGAAAGATCAATCCCCGGGGAAACGGAAGGGAGGAGGGAGCCCTGGCTCTCAGGCTCTCTCGTTTCCTGCGGACTTTTTCCACCTACCCCCTGACCAATCCCAGGGTTCAGGCGGCCCTCTCTTCCCTGGTGGGCGTGGTAAACGGCCTCCTGATGAAGTATCCCGCCATCGATTTGCGCTTTCAGGATGGACTTCTCAGGGTCCAGGGATGGAAGTTCAAGAAGGAACACCCTGACATCGCCTGGTTGAGACAGGTCTTCAAGGACGCAAAGCTCAGCGGCATCAAGATCTCTCCGCCCGCCGAGGCGGACGTTCTCCTGGCCTTCTCCCGACTTCTCCTGGAAAACAGGGAGCTTGGGAAGAAGGGCTCTTCCTTCGATCTCATGTGGTCCTTTCCGCCCAAGGGTGTGGAGCCCCTTCCATACGGAGAGGCGGGCCTTCAGGGCGGGGTATCCCGGGACGAGAAGAGTGAGCCCGGTTCGCGGGAGGAAAAGAAGGATGATGGGGAGGCGGAGAGGGAGATCGGCAGGATCCTGGAGGCCAGGCGGGGCCTCCGGGGGAAGGCCAACGATTTTCTCCAGTTCTGCGAAACCAACGGGAACGAAGCGGAGCTCCTGGCGGAGATCCTGGGAGGGTTCCCGGGGGATCCCGCCGCACCTCCCGGCGTGAAGGCCGAATGGATGGAGCGGGTCTTGGAGACGGCCGAGCGGATTCTCTACGCCATGCGGGCCCGGCCGGGGGAAAGGGATTGCGATTTCCTGGGGAAGGTCCTCGAAGGGGCCATGGCGAGGCAACTGGCCGATTCGCCGGGAGTCGGCGAGGTCCGGGGTGGGCCGGGCCTCGGTGCCGCTGCCCGGCCGGAGAAGAGGCGGGGCCGGGAAGGCGGGCGGGAGAACCCCCCCGAAGTGATGCGGGAGTGGAGCTTCCTGCCCCACGGCGGGGAATTCGACCTGGGCCAGGGAATGAGGGCCGAGGCACTGGCCGCCGGGCTCCACCTCCTCATGGTCCTACCAGAGGTGGAGAGGGTCGAGAGCATCCGGGGGTTCCTGGAGAGGCTCCTGGAAGACCCCAAGGAAGAGGAGTTCGTCACCCTCAACACCTTCCTGAAACCCCTGAGGGGTGGAAGCAGGAGTGGTGAGCCGGGGAAGGGGGTGGCGAAGATCCTGGAATTCCTCGAAGAGGAGGGCCTGAAGGAGCGGGCCCTCCACGCCTCGGCCCGTTCCCCCCAGGCCGTTGTGGTCAGCTTCCCAAACGGGTTCACGGATTTCCTGGACTTCCTGGATCTCGGGGACCCTCCTTCGGTGAAGGTTTTCAAGGAGGTCTGCACCCAGATCGGGCCGGCCCGCTTCCAGGAAGAGGAGGATTACCTGGCCGGCCGGGGCGGGCTCCTGGACCCGGAGAGGGTGGAAAAGATCCTCTCCCTCCCTTGCAGGCCCATGCTTCCTCTGGTCCGTATCATCCTCAGGAACAAGGGAAGACAATACAAGGACCGGTGCGCCCGGTTTCTCTCGCGGGTCGGGTTGAACTTGAAGGAGTCCGTCCCCTTCCAGATCTGGGAGGACGTGACCACCCTTCCCCTGGACTACCTCGTCCAGGTCTGCGAGGCGGAGATCGCGGGGAGAGCCACGAAGAGGCTCTCCAACTTCACCGCCGTGCTCTTGAGGGGATACATCGAGGAGAGGTCGGGAAGCCAGGATGCCCTCCCGAGGAGGGTGGCGGCGGTGAGGGCCCTCGCGGCCTTTCCTTCGCCGGAGAACGAGCTCTTCCTCAAGGACCTCGTGAAGGGGGCCGGGTTCCTGGGCATCAAGAAGGAGCCGCCCCAGGTGCGGGAGGCCGCCAGGGAGGCCTTGAGGATCCTGGCCAGGAAGGGGAGTGACTGAGCGATGTCGGGCGCGCCTGCCAACTCGTCCCAGCTCACCCGGGCCACGGCCTTCGTGGAAGACCTGGTCCTGGTCCTGGTGAACTACAGGATCTTCTACCCGGGGCACCCCAGGATCAAGGAATCCATCCGGAAGGTCCTTGGCCAGGTGGAGGAGCTCCTTGGGGATTCTCCGGCCATGATTCTCAAGGTTTTCGAGGAGACCCTTCTCTTCGGAGAGGAGCCCCTGGTGGGGGCGAGCCTCTCGGCGGCCCGCCTGATCCAGAGACTTGGTGAGTGCCGGGCCGGAGGAGTCGAGTTCCTGCAGGGCGTAACGGAGAGAGACCTGGAGGCATTCCTTGCTTTCCTGAGCTCGCCGCCCCCCATGCTCAAGACCTTCAGGGAGGCGAACCGCATCCTGGAAAGGAAGGGGTGCAGCAGGATCCGATTCCTCGGCCTTTCCGGCAAGGAGGAACTGGAGAACGAGGAGGCCCTCACCGTCTACCAGGGCATGATGGACTACCTCCAGGAGGTCACCATCCGGGCCTGCAAGGGCGAGGTGATCCCCCTGGATCCTGGGAAGGAGCGGGTGGCCAAGGTGCTGGGATACCTGGACGAGGATCCCCTGGCTCTCTTCCGCCTGGCCAATTACGAGCAGTACGATCCCCTCACCCTGGGCCACTCCGCCAGGGTGACCCTCCTTGCCCTGGAATTCGCCCGGCGCACCGAAGGGGACAAGGATCTCCTTGTCAGGGTGGGCCTGGCGGCCCTTCTGCACGACGTGGGGAAGGCCTGGGTGCCCCTGGAGATCCTTGAGAGCCGGAAGGCCCTCACACCCGACCAGAGGAGGGAGATGGACAGGCATCCCCTCTACGGGGCGGAGATCCTGGCCTCCACGAAGGACATGGATCCCATGGCAGTGGCCGGGGCCTTCGGGCACCACAGGAATCCCGGCGGCCAGGGGGGGTATCCCAGGTTGACGGCGCCGGCGCCGGTCTCCAACGTCTCCCGCCTCCTCAAGATCTGCGACATCTTCGAGGCTCTCACGGCGCCGAGGCCCTACAAGGAGCCCCTCACTCCCCTCCAGGCCTGGCGGGTCCTCCTGGAGATGAAGGGGGAACTGGACCCGGGGGTCCTCAAGAAGTTCATGGCCGTGATCGGCCTCTACCCGACGGGCACGATGGTCAAGCTGGGTTCCGGGGAGATCGGGATGGTCGTGGCCCAAGGCAGGGAGATGAACCTCCCCAAGGTCAAGCTCCTCAAGGGGCGGAAGGGGGAGGCTCTTCCCCCGGAAGGGCAGGTGGTCCTGGATCTCTCCAAGGAGCAGAAGGAGAAGGGGATCCGGATCGCGGGAACGGCCGTTTCCCTATAGTTGTTTCCGGAGATCCGGGTCCAGCCCGTCCTCGGAGGTGAAGTAACGCCTGTAGCCCAGGACCACGGTGAGGAGGGAGGAGAGGGACGCTGCCAGGGCGAGCATGAGCATGATCACGATCTGGTAGCGGGCCGCCTGGATGGGGTCCGCCCCGGCCAGGATCTGGCCGGTCATGACGCCCGGGAGGCTCACGAGGCCCACGATGTTCAGGGCGTTGAGGATGGGCGTCATCCCTGCGCGGATGGCCCCCCTGCAGGGACCCCTGGCGGCTTCCCACGGGGTGGCCCCCAGGGAGAGCAGGGCCTCCACCTGGTCCAGGCGGTTGGTCATCTCGGAGTGGAGCCTCTCGAGGGCGAGGGAGACCACGTTCAGGGTGTGGCCCAGGACCATCCCGGCCAGGGGGAGGGCGACCTGGGGCTTCCAGAGGGGAACGGGCCGGATCACCACGGCGCATAGGATCAGGGAGACCGTGTATGTGGTCGCGGCCATGGTCCAGAACACGGTTGACCGGGGAGGACGGAAGGAGCCCTTGGCGCGCTGGAGGGCCTCGAAGGCGGCGACGGCGCACATGATGAGGACGATCCCGGCGACGGCGTAGGGACGGTTCCAGCGGAAGATGATGCCCAGGGCGAATCCCATGAGAAGCAACTGGATCACCGTGCGGGCCACGCCCACCATCAGGGAGCGGAGGAGGCCGAGACCCGCCAGGAGGGATATACCCCCGGCGCCGAGGACCAGGAGGGCCGAGGCGGCGAGCTTGAGGTCGGTGATCTCCGGGGCCGGGACGGGGCTCACGGCCGTGCCTCCTTTTCGGCCCGGACCAGGGTCTCCCGTGCGTCCAGGGAGCCATGAAAATCGAGCCCGCCGGGAGGAGGGGTGTGGGAAACGAGGAGGAGGGCCCGGCCGTCCCCGGCGATCCAGCGGGAGAGGAGTTCCGCCGCGCGGCGGGCCGAGGCTGGATCGAGGAAGGCGAAGGGCTCGTCCAGGAGGAGGACCTTGGGACCCGAGAGCAGAGCCCTGGCCAGGCAGATCCGGGCGCCTTCCCCCCCCGAGAGGAGGGCCGCCGGGCGTTCCAGGGTCTCCCTGGGGAGGTCCAGGGCGGCGGCGGTCTCTTCGATCTCCTCCCGGGAAGGGCGGGCTTCCTTCCTCCTGGAGGGGATACGCCAGGGGAGGAGGAGATTCTCTTCGCCCGTTCCCTCGAAGAGGACCGGGTTCTGAGGGACGAAGAGGACCTGGCGGCGCCACTTGGGGGGAGGGACGGCCGAGGCGGGGGTGCCGGCAAGGGCGAGGGATCCTTCCAGGGATGGGTAGAGGCGGGCCAGGACCTTGAGGAGGGTGGTCTTCCCGGCCCCGGAAGGACCTGTGACGCGCCAGGCCCGGCGTGCCTCCAACCGGAGATCCAGCCGGGCCCTCCCGCCTTCCCGGAAACGCCAGGTGAGGCCCAGGGCCGAGAGGAGGGGCGGAGAGTCCCCGCCCGGAGGGGGAGAGGGGGGCCTTTTCTGGGTTTCGTCCATGGTCTCCTGGGGCCGGATTTCTTTCCGCCTTCCTCCCCAAAGGGGGCATTCTACGCGTTGCAATGCCCCCGGCGATGGGGGACACTCGAACTTTCTCCCTCTTTTGTCGCAGCTTCCTTTCGGCGAGGCGCCCTTGGTTCCTTCCTTCCGGATTCTCGGCCCGGCGGACATCCCCTGGGAGGTCCTCTCCCAGGTGGAGGAACTCCAGCGGCGGGTCTGGGGTTTCGCCGACAGGGCCCCCTGCTACCCGGCCCGGCTCTACAGGGTGGAGGCCCGGATCGGCGGGATCCCCTTGGTTGCCGTGACGGGAGGGGAGGCGGTGGGTTTCCTTCTCAGCCTGGCGGCCTTCGACGGGAAGGGGCCTTTCCTCTGGAGCCAGATCATGGGGGTGGCGCCGGAGTGGAGAGGCAGGGGGATCGCCAGGGCCTTGAAGTGGCGCCAGCGGGAGGAGGCGTTGAAGAAGGGCCTGGACCGGGTGGAGTGGACCTTCGATCCCCTCCAGGCCGGAAACAGTATTTTCAACCTGGCCGTCCTTGGGGCCCGGGGCGTGGCCTACGAGAGGGAGGTCTACGGCGGGGCCGGCGGGCCTCTCTACGCTCTTCCCGCCGACAGGGTCCTGGTCCGGTGGGACCTGGAGAGCCCGGGCGTCCGGGCCGCCGCCGATGGGAAGGGCTTGGCCTGGGAGGAGGCGGCGGGCGGAGCCCCTCTGGTCCTGGACCTGCCGCCCGGGGGGAAGACCGGCCCTGCGGTCCGGCTCGGAAGGGAGGAGAGATACCTCCTCCTTCGGATTCCATCTTCGATCCAGGACTTGCTTGCCGCGGAGGACCGGGGGGAAGGACTTCCCCCCAGGGAGCGTTATCCTTCCGGATGGGCCTGGAGGCAGGCCTCCAGGAAGGTCCTGGAGCACTACCTGGGCCGTGGCTGGGAGCTGGCTGGGGCCTTCCGCAGGAGAGGAAGAGGGGAGGAAGAGGTTTTCCAGGTTCTGGAGCGCCGGGGCCGACCCGGCGGGGAACAGGAAGCGAGGAGTTCGTGATGCATCCCTTTTCCAGGGAGATCGAGATCGAGGAGGTCGAGCTGAGAAGGGTGGGTATGCGCCTGGTCCACCCTTTCGAGACTTCCTTCGGTAGGTTTCTCGAGGAGGAACACCTCCTGGTGATCCTCAAGGGCAAGGGGGAGGAGGGTTACGGGGAAGCGCCTCTCCACAAGGCGCCCCTCTTCTCCCACGAGGACACCGAGACGGCCTGGCACGTCCTGGGGGACATCCTCCTTCCCAGGGTCGCAGGGAAGCGTTTCCGGAGGGCCGAGGACGTCCTGGAGGCGGGCCGCGGGATCCGGGGGCACCAGACCGCCAAGGCCGCCCTGGAATTCGCCTTCCACGACTTGCAGGCCAGGCTCGACGGAGAGCCCTTGTGGAAGCACTACGGGGGAAGCAGGAGGCGGATCCCCGTTGGGGTGGCCCTGGGTGTGGAGCCTTCCATCCAGGCGCTCCTGGACCAGGTGGAGAGGTTCGTGGAGGAGGGGTACAAGCGGATCAAGATCAAGATCAGGAAAGGGTGGGACCTGGCGCCCGTCTCGGCCGTGAGGGAGCGGTTTCCCGGGATCCAGTTCACCGTGGACGCCAACGCCGCCTACACCCTGGAGGACCTTCCCCTTTTCAAGGAACTGGATAGATTCGATTTAGGGTATATTGAACAGCCCCTCGCGTGGGACGATCTGCTGGACCATGCGAAGCTCCAGGCGGAGATCTCCACGCCGGTCTGCCTGGACGAGAGCGTCGATTCCCCCCGGGCGGCGCGGGCGGCGCTGGAACTCAAGTCCTGCAAGGTCCTCAACCTGAAGCCGACCAGGGTCGGCGGAGGGCTTGCCTCCCTGGAGATCCACGACCTCTGCCGCCGGGCGGGGGTGCCCGTCTGGTGCGGCGGAAGGCTGGAGACCGGGATCGGGAGGCTTCACAACGTCGCCCTGGCCACCCTGCCCGGCTTTTCTCTTCCTGGGGACCTTTCGGCCAGCGCGCGGTACTACAAGGAAGACCTGGTGGATCCTCCCGTCACGGTGGAGGACGGCTGGGTGACGCCTCCCTCGGGGCCGGGCCTGGGGCACGAGGTCAAGAAGGACCTCCTCGAACGGGTGACCCTGGCTAAGCGCCTCTACCGGGGGGGAAAGGAGGTCGCGCAGTGAGGGACAGTGAGGGAGCCGGGGGCCCCGCCCCGGAAGCGGCCCGCTTCGAGGAGGGCCTGCTGGAGCTGTTGAAGGACCTGGTCCGCCTTGGCGGCTATACGGAGGATCGTGAGGAGCTCCTTCGCAAGGCGGACCGGCTCGAGGGGGAACTCTCCCGGAGGGGGTTCCGGGTGGAGCGTCGGGAAGGAGAGCTTGCCCCCCACCTCCTGGCGAGGAACCAGGCTTCCTTGGAGGGTGGGAAGGGGATCCTTCTCCTGGGGCATTACGACACCGTCGCCCCTCCCGTTCCGGGAGGCTATGAGATTACGATACAAGGAAATACCGCCGCGGGGCGGGCCGTGGCGGACATGACGGGAGGGATCGTGGTCCTCCTGGGGGCTTTGGACCTCCTCGCCCGGCAGGGAAAGCTCCGGGGCATTCCCCTGGAAGTGGTCCTGGTTTCCGACGAGGAGCGGGGATCGGGGAGCGCCCTTCCTTTGCTGAGGGAGGCGGCGGAGAGGGTGGAACGGGCCCTTGTTTTCGAGCCTGGCAGGGAAGAGACGGGCGTTGTCCTTGGGCGAAAGGGGAGGAAGGCCCTGGAGATCACGATCCACGGCAGGGAGGCTCACGCGGGGATCGCCCCGGAGACGGGTGTCAACGCCTTGTCCGAGGCGGCGGCCGTCCTGGGGCCGGCGGAGGAGAGGGCTGCCAGGCTGGGCGTGACCCTCGTCCTGGGCGGGCGGACCACCGTCCTGCCCGGCGTCCCGAATACGGTTCCAGGAAAGGTTGTGATGAGCGGGGATCTCCGGTTTCACGATCCCTCCGGGGCGGAGGCTCTCCTGGGGGAGCTGGAGCGGCTGATACAGATTACTCCAGCCCGTATCGCAGGGTCCCGGCTTCCGGGGAACGAGGTGAAGGTCCTTTCGGGGAGGCCCGCCTGGGTGGTGACCCGGGAGGACCGGGCCCTTTTCGAAACCGCCCGGGAGATCGCCCGGGGGCTGGGTTTCGAGATCAAGGCTGTCTACGCCGGTGGAGGATCGGACGCGAACCACCTGGCCGAGCTGGGTGTTCCCGTCCTGGACGGGCTGGGGCCTGTAGGAGGGAATTTCCACAGGGAGGATGAATTCATCCTCCTCCCCACCCTTCTGCAGAGGACACTCCTGGCAGAAGGCCTCCTCCTCCGGTTTGGAGGAAAGTAGAAAATGAGAAAGGGGCTTTCCGCGGCGGTTCTCCTGTTCCTTTGGGTCTTCCCGGGAGGCCTCCGGGGGGCGCCGCCGGAAAAGAACCCCTACGCCAAGTGGCCGAAGGGGCCGGCCTCCAAGGGAATTCTCTTTCCCCTCGGCGTGTGGCTCCAGAGCCCGCGCTTGGCCGAGGCCTACAAGAAGGCCGGGATCAACCTCTACGTGGGGCTCTGGAAGGGACCGACGGAGAAGCAACTGGCCAGGCTCGAGAAGGCAGGCATGCCCGTGGTGTGCGCCCAGAACGAGGTGGGGCTCACCAGCCCCCACAGGGGGATCATCGTGGGATGGACCCAGAAGGGCGAGCCTGACAACGCCCAGAGCAAAGGAAGGGGGAAGGGTTACGGACCGCCGGTTCCGCCCTCGGAGATCTTGGCCCGTTACAAGGAGATGGTCCGGAGGGACCCGACCCGGCCGGTCTACCTGGGCCTCGGACAGGGGGTGGCCTGGGACGGCTGGGTGGGACGGGGAGTCCGCTCACGGCACCCGGAAGACTATCCTTTGTATATCAGGGGAGGGGACATCGTCTCCTTCGACATCTATCCCGTGGCGAGCACCAGGAAGGCCGTGGCTGGGAAACTCTGGTACGTGGCCCGTGGCGTGGATCGCCTGGTCAAGTGGGCGGGGGGGAAGAAGATCGTCTGGAACTGCATCGAGGCTGCAAGGATCCGCAACACGAAGCGCAAGGTCACTCCCTGGGAGCTGCGGGCAGAGGTCTGGATGTCCATCATCCACGGATCGCGGGGGATCGTGTATTTCGTCCACCAGTTCAGGCCCAGGTTCGACGAGCACGCCCTCCTGGACGACCCGCCCCTCCTTCGGGCCGTGACGGCCTTGAACAAGAGGATCACGAGCCTGGCCCGGGTGATCCTCTCCCCTCCCCTGAAGAGAGGTGTGAAGTGGGAGGTCCTGGGGAAGGGGTTTCCACCGGCCGTGACGGCCAGGAGGTGGGGCGGATCACTCTGGATCTTCGCCGTGGCCATGCGGGACGAGCCGGTGAAAGTCCGGTTCCGGGTGCGCCTGCCGGGGATTCGGCCCGGTGCGAAGGTGGAGGTCCTGGACGAAGACCGGTCCCTGAAGCTGGAGAAGAGCAGGTTCACCGACGAATTCCAGGGGTACCAAGTGCACCTCTACAAAATCTCGTTATAAAACTACTCCCGGCACATTTTTATAAGGTAGATGGCGGTTTTTCCTTGGTGGCTGGAGTAGTAGGAGACCCATAGGGTGGAACCCCGGAGGAGGAAGCCTGGGTAGGAGGTGTCTCCTCCGCTCGGGAGTTCCAGGAGGCGGCGGAAGGCGCCGGTCTCGTCCACCTGGAGGAGGACCGTGGCCGTGCCTTTCTTCCCGGTAGGGCGTTCGTAGGGGTATTCCCGGGTTCCCACGAGCCACTGGTCCTTGCCGAGGTAGAGGAGGTTGGGGCCGCCCATGCCGTGGGCCACGATGCGGACGGTGAATTTCTTGTAGGGCGGTTTCGCCAGGCAGAGGAAGCCCCGGCGGGACATGCTGCCCTCCCGGGCCAGGAGGACCATGGTTTCGTCGGGCTTGAAACGGATGGTGACTTCGCAGGCCGGGGGCGGGAGGGGGAGTTCGGGCAGGTAGACTTCGTAGTTCATCCCGTCCCTGGTGCGGTAGAGGGCGGTCCTTCGCTTCCTGGAGCGGACCCGGCCGGTCCAGGGATCGGCGCCGGTGATGTTGGGCGCCGCCCAGCCCCATCCTCCGTGCCAGGTGAGACGGAAGAACCAGTTGTTGGGCGGGATGCCTTTGACCCTTCTCGTGGGGGTCCACTTCTTCCCGTCCTTGGAGAAGGCCACCCGGGTATGCCACTCCTGGAGGCCGTCGCTGTAGTCGGATCCCCCGCAGGTGATCATCAGGTCTCCCGTGGGCATGGGGCAGATCTTGGGATCCCTCAGGTCGATCCCCTTCTCTTCCAGGAGGGCCCGGGAGGTCCACTTCTCTCCGTCCGGCGAGACCAGGACGCGGATCTTTCCGTTGGTGCCGCCCACGTGGGCCGAGGCCTCGCGGAAGACGCAGTAGTATTCTCCCTTCCAGAAGGTCAGGTCCGTGAAGGCGTTGTGGGGGGCTTTGTCCCAGATCTTCTTCGCCCGGACCGGGCCGGGGGGCTTGGAGAAGAGACCTTCTTGGGGGCGGAGGGCCTTGGCCGGGAGAAGGAGGAGAAGGAGCAAGGGAAGGATGGTTCTCATGGCGGTCTTCCTGGAGGGAGGAGGTCGTTCAAAGAAAAAGGATACATCTGGATCCTTGCTTTCCAAGACGGGGGAAGGAACCTGGGGACCCAGGAGGTGGTGCCATGAGCCGGAGCGATCTCTCCCGCCGGGAACTCCTGGAGATGGCCGCCCTGGGGGCGGCCTCGGCCTTTTTCTCCGGTTGCCGGGCCCTTCCCGGGAAAGGAGGCCGCCCCCAAAGGCCCGTCCCGGCCCGGCGTCCTCCCAACATCCTCTTCATCCTGGTGGACGACATGGGATGGAGGGACGCCGGCTTCATGGGGAGCAGGTATTACGAGACGCCCAACATGGACCGCCTGGCCCGGGAGGGGATGGTCTTCACCCAGGCCTACACCTGCGGGCCCAACTGCGCCCCTTCCCGGGCTTCGATCCTGACAGGCGAATACACCCCCCGCCACGGGATCTACACCGTGGGGAATTCCGCCCGGGGAAGGGCGGCACTGCGCAAGTTGATCCCGATCAAGAACACGACCGTCCTGGCCCGCCGGTTCGTGACCTTCGCCGAGGCCCTGAAGCCCGCGGGATACCGGTCGGCCAGTATCGGGAAGTGGCACATGGGGGACGACCCGGGCTTCGGGCCGAAAGGACAGGGCTTCGACGTGAACGTCGGGGGATGGCACCTGGGGCACCCCAGGTCCTACTTTTCTCCCTACCACAATCCGGCCTTGGAGGACGGCCCCAGGGGGGAGTACCTGACGGATCGGCTCACGGCCGAGGCCCTGAAGTTCCTCGAGGAGAACCGGGACCGGCCCTTCCTCCTCTACCTTCCCCACTACGCCGTCCACACCCCCCTTCAGGCCAAGCGGGCCCTGATCGGGAAATACAAGGCCAAGAAGCCCTGGATGGGCCAGCACAACCCGGTCTACGCGGCCATGGTGGAATCGGTGGACCGGGGTGTGGGGAGGATCCTGGACAAGCTCAGGGATCTGGGCCTGGAGGAGAACACCGTTGTGATCCTCTCCTCCGACAACGGCGGGGTGAAGGGCATCACATCCCAGGCGCCGTTGAGGGGCGGCAAGGGAATGCTCTACGAGGGGGGGATCCGGGTGCCCATGATCGTGCGTTGGCCGGGACACGTCCGGCCGGGAAGCCGGTGCGACACGCCCGTGATCGGCGTGGATTTCCTGCCCACCTTCCTGGACCTGGCCGGCCTGCCCGCGCCCAGGGGCCCGGTCCTGGACGGGGTGAGCATCCTTCCCCTCCTGGAAGGAAAGAAGATCCCCGAAAGGCCCCTCTTCTGGCATTTCCCTGCGTACCTCCAGGGCCGCAACGTGGAGGGATCCAGGGATCCCTTCTTCCGGACCCGCCCCTGCGGGGTGGTGCGCAAAGGGCGGTGGAAGCTGATCGAGTATTTCGAGGACCACGCCCTGGAGCTCTACGACCTGGAGACCGACCCGGGCGAGACGAGGAACCTGGCCGCTTCCAGGCCCGGAAAGGTGAAGGAACTGATGGCCGTCATGAGGGCCTGGAGGAAGGAGGTGGGGGCCCCGGTTCCGGTGAAACCGAACCCCAAGTACAATCCCGGGGCCGGCGCACGGAGGGGGCGGAAAGGCCGGCGCCGGAAGCGGTGACGGCCCCCTTTTCGTCGGAGGTTTCGAGAGGACCGGGAACATGAAGCAGTTGGACAGGCGCGGGTTTCTCCTGGGTTCCTTGGCGGGCGCGGGCGCGATGGCCCTGGGAGCGTGCACTTCTCTCCAGGCCCGGGGCCGTTCGAAGAAGAAGCCCTTGAACTTCCTCTTCATCCTGGTGGACGATCTCGGCTGGCGGGACCTGGGATGCTTCGGGAGCACCTTCTACGAGACGCCCCACATCGACGCCCTCCGGGCCCGGGGGATGAAGTTCACCCAGGCCTACGCCGCCTGCCCCGTCTGCAGCCCCACCCGGGCGAGCATCATGGCGGGTAAGTACCCGGCGCGGATGGGAACCACGGATTATTTCGGTGCCCCGGAACCCGAGGCGATCCTCTCGCGGAAGAGGCGCCGGCCCTGGACGCGCCGCCTGATCCCGGCCCACTACGTGAACCGCCTTCCCCTGGAGGAAGTGACCCTGGCGGAGGCCTTCAAGGAGGCGGGTTACGCCACGTTCTTCGCAGGCAAGTGGCATCTGGGGCCCAAGGGTTTCTACCCGGAGGACCAGGGATTCGACGTCAACAAGGGCGGTTGGGTGCGGGGCGGACCCTACGGGCCGGGCAGGTACTTCGTGCCCTACGGCAACCCCAAGCTGGAGGACGGCCCTCCAGGCGAGTATCTCCCCTTCCGGCTCGCCAAGGAGACGGCCGAGTTCATCGACGAGCACAAGGAGGGGCCCTTCCTGGCCTACCTGGCCTTCTACTCGGTCCACATTCCGCTGATGACCAAGAAGGGCCTGGAGGCCAAGTACGCCGCCAAGGCCAAGGAGATGAAGCACCAGGGTCCCAAGTTCGGCAGGGTTTGGCGTTCCAAGGTTCGCCTCTACCAGGACCACCCCGTCTACGGCGGCATGGTGGAGGCCGTGGACATCGCCGTGGGAAGGGTGCTGGATGCCCTCGACCGCAATGGGCTCAGGGACAACACGGCGATCATCTTCATGTCCGACAACGGCGGCCTGGCCACGGCCCAGGGTTGGCCAACTTCCAATCTTCCCCTCAAGGCGGGCAAGGGCTGGCTCTACGAGGGCGGCATCCGGGAGCCCATGATCGTCGTCTGGCCGGGAGTGACGAAACCCGGGAGCACCTGCGACACGCCGGTGATCAGCACGGACTTCTATCCCACCATGCTGGAGATGGCGGGATTGCCCCTGAAGCCGAGACAGCACGTGGACGGGGTGAGCCTGGTGCCCCTGCTCAAAGGCGGGAAGATCCCACCGAGGCCGCTCTTCTGGCACTACCCCCACTACGGCGACCAGGGCGGCAGGCCGGGAAGCGTGATCCGCAAGGGGGATTGGAAGCTGATCGAGTTCTTCGAGGACGGCAGGCTCGAGCTCTACAACTTGAAGGAAGACATCGGCGAGAAGCACGACCTTTCGAAGAAGTATCCCGAAAAGGTGAAGGAGCTCCACGCCGAGCTTGTCGCCTGGCGCAAGCGCGTGGGCGCAAGGCTGCCCACACCCAACCCCGACTGGAAGCCCCGCCCGGGGCGGCGCTCCCGGTAGGTGGGCCGGCGGGATGGCGGCGAAGCCCGGCCCGGGTCAACCCACCCTGTGGGGGTGGGTGAGGATGGGAAGGGCCTTTCCGCGGAGTGGTGCGCAGAGGGTGATGCCCCAGCGTTCGGCGGCTTCCACGGCCAGGGAGGAGGGGGCCGAGACGGCTGCGGCGACTTCGATGCCCGCCCTGGCGCACTTGGCGACGAGCTCGAAACTGAGCCGGCTGGAGAGCAGGAGGCCCGCGCCTCTTGTCTCTTTGCCGGCCAGCAGGCACTTCCCGATCGCCTTGTCCAGGGCGTTGTGGCGGCCCAGGTCCTCGGCGAAGGCGGCCGTCTCACCCCCGGGAGTGAAGATCCCTGCGGCGTGGGTGGCCCTCGTCGCCTTGTAGATTTCCTGCCTACCGAAAAGTGCGTCTTCGATCCGGCGGAACCATTCCAGGTCCACCCGGAGGGTGTCTCCCACGGGGGGGACGGCACGAAAGTATTCTTCCAGCGTCCGGTCTCCCCCGCAGATGCCGCAGGAACTCGTGATGACCAGGTTGCGCCGGGGTTTTCGGGCTTTTTCCGGGTCTTCCAGGATGAGCCGCACCAGGTCCGGATCGTCCGGGCAGGCTTGGACCAGGGCGATCTCTTCCAGGCCCGATACGATTCCCTCGGTGAAGGCGAAGCCCGCCGCCAGGGCGGCGAGTTCCCTGGGGAGGGCCATGGTGGGGAAGTCGCCCACTCCCTGGACGGAGAGAGTGACCATTCTCTCCTCGGCAAGGAGGATCTCCTCCGGTGTGGGGGCCCTTCCCCCTTCATCCAGGAGGAGTCTTTGCCGGCGGCGTGTTCCCGGCGGGGAAGGCCCTCCCTCTTCGCGTGGAAAAGATGGATTCATTTTTCCGGGTTCTCTCTCCCCGGGGCCGGGGAGAGAGGAGTGTAGGAAAGGGGCTTACCTCTTTCCACCCGGCCCTTCGGCCCGGTTCGCCCCTTCCTCCAGGATGGAAAAGCCCGGCCGTCCCTCCCTGGTCCGGGTGATACCCGCCTTTCGGGCCGTTCCGAGGAAGGAGGCCAGGGCCCGGGATGGTGTGGGCGGGAAGGGCCAGGGAGTCTTGCGCGAGGCGGCTTCGGCCCGGAACCGCCGCCAATTCATGATCAGGGTATAGAGAAGGGGGAGCCTTGCGGCGAGGACCCGCTCGGTGAGGTCCTTTCTTCCCCGGACGGCGCCGAGGGCGGCGTCGAAGTGCTTCCAGCCCCGGAGGAGGAGATCGAAGGAGAGATAGCGGGCCGAGGGCGGGGTGTAGCAGCCGATCTTCTCCCCCGTCGATGCGGCCGAGCGGTTCAAGTCCTCCAGCCAGGCCCCGATCTTTGCACCCGCGGGACCGTAATAGCCGTCCAGGAATTCCTTCACCAGGGCCTCCGCGTCGAGGGCCGGGTTCCAGAGGAGCTTGGCCAGGACCCAGGCCTTGAGCTCGGACATCTCGGCGCCCTTGGTGTCGGGCGCTCCCTCCTCGAAGACGCCCTTCACGTGGCTTCGCGCCAGGAGGGCCAGGTTGGGGCCGAGGACGGGGATGTTCGGGAGGGGAAGCTGGTAGTGGCTGAAGTCGGTGACGTAGTCCCAGACGTAGAGGCGCCGGCACACCTTGGACCATCCCCGGAGATCCCGGAGGAATTTCTTGTTCAGGGGATGGGTGAAGGGGTGGGCGAAGGAGCATTCGATGGAGCAGAGACGGACGATCACGTTGGGCCTGGGGCGGGCCTTCAGGGGAGGTTTCCTGGTGTAGCGGTAGGCCAGCGTGCTGAAAGCGACGCGGGGGAATTCCTTCTCCAGGTCGGCCGCCACGAGGTTCACGAAGCGGATCACGGGGCCCGACGGGCTCCCTTCCTCCTTTTCCAGGGCGGCGCACTTGGGGCAGCGGCACCGGCCGCCCCAGTCGTTCTGGGAGATCGAGGCGATCCGGGCCGAGGGGTTCCTGCGGAGCCGGGCGGCGAGGTTCTTCTCCAGCTCCTTTCGCATCTCCTCGTTGGTGAGGCAGAGTTGGGCCCTCTTCCAGACCCGCTTTCCGCCGATCATGGAGAACCACTCGGGGTGGTCCTTGAAATATTTGGCTGGAGGTATGAGGCGGTAGAAGGTGTGGACGAAGCCTTCGTAGGAGAGCATCCCTCCCCTCCGGGGGTCCAGCCTCGATCCCAGGCCGTTCATCTTGTTGCGGACGGACCAGTCCGGGTCGAAGACGTTCCTCCAGAAGGAGGACCTGTATTCGAAAACCGGGATGTACCTCACGTCGAGGAAGGGAACGCGGAGAGTGGGTTTCCGCGGGATCGTGGAGGCCTCAGGCGTCCACCACCGGCATCCCACGTAGTCTTCCAGGAAGGTATAGACTGCGTAGAGTGTCCCCCTGGGTTCTCCCCCGGCGAGGAGTATCTTGTTTCCTATCGTTCGGATCACGAGGCCCTCTTCACCGAGTCCTTCCGTGGTGAAGGCCGGGTCCGCCGTCCGGGCCGCGCCGGGGCCGACGAGCAGGGCCGGTCCTTCGCCCGGGGGGGCCTCGACTTCCGGGAAGGAACCGCCCGTCACCTCTCCCAGGAAACGGGCCAGCTCGGAAGCGGCGTGCCGGACCGGGAGGGATGCCCCGGGGTGGACCACCACGGCGGCCAGGACTCTGCCCCGCCTGGAGAGGAGCACCTGGGATGGGAGGGCTGGGAGGAGAGGAAGAAGGAGGAGGAGGGCGGGGAGTAGACCGATGGGGCGGCGTGAGTCCATGGCGATGCCTTTCCCGGCGGTTATCTTTCCGAATCTCCTTTCTCGGGCGGAGGCCCCGCCGGAAGGGGGCACTTCGCGGGATGGGAAGTCATGACGGCCTGGTAGAGAGCGAAGTCCGCCAGGCTCACGACGGCTCCCACTCCCAGGCCGAGGAAGAGCCCTTTCCACGAGCTCTCCAGGAGATAGCCCACTACTCCGCCGGCGGCGTTCTCCGTGACGAAATACCAGGGTAGGTCGTGGCTTCCTTCGAGCGTGGAGGGCCGGACCAGGGCCAAGGCGGTCATGCATCCCTGGCTCGGAAGAAGGAGTGCCGCCGCGAGGAGGAGAGGCCTCAAATACTTGGCTGCCTTCATGTCCCCACCGTAGAGGCGGGCCGGGCCTTTTGCAACCCGGCGCTTCAGAGGGGGGGCCGGCCGGAAGAGGCCTCAATCCCTGCGGATCTCCAGGCCGGGATCTTCCAGGAAATCCCCGGCGTCTCCATTTTCCGGGACCTCCAGGATCCGGAGCCGCGAGACGGCGAGGGTCGTTCGGTTCCCCCGGACGGAAAAGCCGATTCTACCGAGACCGCCGGGAGGGTTCTTTTGTTCCAGGACCTTCTTTCCGTCCAGGTAGAAGGAGGCCCTCCAGAGGTCCATGACGACCAGTCCCCGGTGGAAGGAGCCTGGTTTCACGGCGTAGAGTCCCCTCCGGCAACCTGCGCTGGTGCCTTGAAGGTAATTGCGTTTCCGCAAACCGGGTTCGGGAGGGTGGAAGGGAAGGCGAAGGCCCTTTCCCCGGCCGTCACGGGCCAGGAGGAGGGCGCAATTCCCGGCTCCTTCGGTTCGGAACCGGAAATCCAGGAGGAACCGGTCTCCTGCGACGTACGAGAAGAGGATTCTTCCGGGTTTTCCCCGGTTCGTGAGAATCCCTTTCCTCACTGCGAAGGGGCCGCGGCGGCGGGGAGGGAGGGTGGGTCCCTTTCCGAAGGGGAAGAGGCCTATCCATTTCCCTGTGACCGGAGGATCTTTTCTTCCCATGGCCCCGGCCAAGGCCGCCGTGAGGGCGCCCAGGGCGGGCCGGGAGCGGCGGAAACGGTAACGGATCTCCCTTGCGCAGGAGAGGGAGATCCGGCAGAGGGCCCGGGCGGTCTTTTCGAGCACCTTCCCGTCACCCTCTCCCAGGAGGTCGGCCAGGAAGGGGAAAGTCATCTCTGCAGGAATGCGGGATAGGGCTTCGGCCGCCTCGGCGGGGGTCGGGGCACTCTTTCCGGGGCGGGAGGAGAGATCCAGGACTTTGCGGTAGATTCCGGGGCCCGGGTCCTCGCACCAGAAGAATTCCTCCGTGATATCGGGACGGCCCTGGGCCTTCGCAGTGGAGGTGTACCTCCAGCCCAGAGGACCCTTTCCACCGTCGCCGTGGCCCAGGACACATCTGGGGCTCGAGATGGTGAAGGACCGCGGGCCCAGGCAGTCCCTCCGCAGGGGATCGGCCTGGACCCAGCCCCGACCGGGGAGGAAGGCCTCGGCCCACCTGTGGTGGGCCCAGTCGAAGGAGGGCTCGTCCCTTCTCCTGCACATGGTGGCCCCGACGAAGCGGGCCGGGATCCCCATGGCGCGGCAGAGGGCGATGAAGCTGTAGGTGTATTCGCTGCAGGAGCCCGTTCCCCTGCGGAGGACCGTGGCGGCGTCGTCCCAGCCCCCGGTCATCTCGTAGCTCAGGTGGGTCTCCAGGTAGAGGACGATCTTCCGGACCAGCCGGGCAGGGTCTCTCTCGTCTCCCCGGATTTTTTCCGCGGTTTTCCGTATATATGGCGAACGGATCCCGTAATAGGGGCCGTCGGCCAGGTAGAGGCGGCGGATCCTTCCGGGGATCGCGGCCTTCCCCGGGCGAGGGCCTCCACTCACGGGAAAGACGACGGGGGCCGTGGAGATCCTGGCGGTCCACCGGGCGATCGCGGCCCGGCCGGCGGGGATCCGGGGAAAATAGAAGTGTGCGATCTTCCGGCCGAATTCGTCGGTGAGGATCTCCTGGGGCGGAGGCAGGCACTCCAGGTCTTCCACGACCTGGCCCGGTTCGGTTCCGGGAAGGAGAAACCAGACGTGGACCTTTTCGGCGGGGCGGTCGCTTCGGGCGTGGATCCTTCTGGTGGCGACGAGACACTTGTGGAGGGCCCTTCCCGTCCGGTGGGGCGCCCAGGGGGCTTTCACCGGCGGGGCGGCCCCGGCCGGGAGAGAAAGGAAAAGGGAGAAAAGAAGGAGAAGAGGGTTTCTTGCTTTCAAGGGCGGGCTTTCACTGGGCGGTCACCACGTTGCCTGGGGGCGGGGTGGTTGGACGTGTTCCTTGGGGATTTCAATTTCGGTCCAAGGGGTCGTGTCCCCCGGCCGTGAGGTTTTGGTCTCTTCGTTTCCTCCTGCGTCTTTCCAAGTCCTTCCGCCAGTCGGGTTCCCCGAAGAGGAGTTTGTGGCCGGCGAAGGCGATGTCCGTCCAGAGCAAGGCCATGACCACGCCTGAGCCGATGAAAATGGAACCGGTGAGAAGGAAGGCGAGGAGCTCGGCGGCTCCCAGGAAGAGAGCGATGGAGGCGGCGATGGCGAAAGGGCGGATCCAGTGATCCAGCTTGTCGCCCCTGGCGGGGGCGGCCACCAGGGTAAGGACGCCCGGACCTATCATTACGGCCGGAAGGCTGGGTAGATTCCAGCCGGCAGGGAGCGCCAGCATCGGACCTCCTCGAGGAAAGAAGACGAAAACCAGGATAGGCCCGGCCGGGGAAGGTGTCCACTCCCCCGGCGGGGCGGGCCCGGCACCTTGGATCCCGGCGGAAAGGAGGGGTAACCTTTGTGTTCCCCTCCCTGGACCAGGTCACCTGGAGAGGAGCCTCCCTTCCGATGGGGTTGCAAAAGAGCGGCAAGAAGAGAAGGCGTCCTCCCTCCCGGCCGGTCCGCCGCCCCCCGGTTCCGGGGACCCTCTCCGAGATGGGTGCCTTGGCCGGGCCCTTGCCCGGCGGGAGGTTCGATCCCTTTGGGGATTTCCAGGCGGCCTACGGGGTCTGGACCTGCCACGGGTACAAGGAGAGGGGCAACGCGGACCGGCACAGGCCCGCTGTCCTGAGGGTGGACCTCCTTCCCGAGGGGAGGAATCCCGAGGTGAAAGTATGCGGGGCGGTCCTCGCCCCCCTGGAAGGAAAGTAAGGAGGATCCCTTGACTGGGAGAAACGATCTGGATCGGAGGACTTTTCTCGGGCTGATGGGGGCAGGCGGGGTGTCCACCCTGCTTTCCTGCGGCCTTCCCGGGAGGAGGGCGGAGAGGAAACGCCCCAACGTGCTCTTCCTCGTGGTGGACGACCTCAGGCCCCAGCTCGGATGCTACGGGCACAAGGAGATCCGTTCCCCCAACCTGGACGCCCTGGCCCGCCGGGGCACCCTCTTCGAGAGGGCCTATTGCCAGGTGCCGGTCTGCGGGCCGTCGCGGCTCACCGTGCTCACGGGGATCCGGGTTTCTCCGGCGGTTTGGAACAGCAGAGGCATGAAGGCATCCTTCGTCTCCATGCCGGCCTGGTTCAAGTCTCACGGATACTACGCCCTGTCACTTGGAAAGGTCTTCCACTACAAGATGGACCGGGCCGGGGACTGGAGCGAGCCTCCTTGGCGCTCGAAGAACATCTACGGGAAGGTCAAGGGCGTCGCCGCGAAGGGGAACTGGGCGGAATACAACAAGAACCGGTTGTGGCACAACCCGGAATCGGGGAAATACATCAACCCCAGGACGGGGCGGGGCCCGTACTGCGAATGGGCCGAGGCCCCGGACGACGTCTACGAAGACGGGATGCTCGCGGAGCGGGCCGTGAAGACGCTGGAGATGCTGGCCCGGCGGAAGGAACCCTTCTTCCTGGCCTGCGGCTTCTGGAGGCCGCACCTTCCATTGAATTGTCCGAAAAGATACTGGGATCTCTACGACCCCAAGAAGATCCGGATCGCAGACAACAGGTACCGCCCCAAGGGGGCGCCTCCCCAGCTTCGAGGTTCGCGGGAGATCGATTCATACGCCAGGGTGAAGGGGAGGAAGAAGACCATTCCCTTTCACGTCCAGACCCGGCACGCATACTACGCCTGCGTGAGTTTCGTGGACGCGCAGGTGGGAAAGGTCCTGGGGGCATTGAGGCGCCTGGGGCTGGAGGAGAACACCGTCGTTGTCCTCTGGGGCGATCACGGCTGGCACCTGGGGGAGCACAATTTCTGGGGAAAGCACAACACCCTCGAGAACGCCCTGAGGGCTCCCCTCCTCCTTGCGGGGCCTGGTGTGCCGGCGGGACTCCGGACGGACGCCCTGGTGGAACTGGTGGACATCTATCCCACCCTCTGCGATCTGGCGGGCCTTCCCCTGCCGGGTCACTTGGAGGGGACGAGCATGGTACCGCTGCTCAGGAACCCGGAAAGGCCCTGGAAGCGGGCGGTCTTCGCAAAGTGGGTGAACGGGGCCGGAACGGTCGGAACGAAGCGGTATTTCTACACCCAGTGGATCCGGAAGGACGGAAAGCGGGCGGCGGAGATGCTCTACGATCACCGGGTGGATCCTGAGGAGAACGTCAACGTGGCGGGGGATCCGAAATATGCCAAGGTGGTGGCCCGCCTCCGGCGTTTCCTTGCGGAAGGGTGGAGGGGGGCGGCTCCCGGAAAGGTCCGGTGAAGAACCGCGGGAGGGCGGGAGGATTCGGCCCGGGGGGCTCAACGCAGGGCCGCCCGGGCCTTTCTCCTCCACTCCGCTCCGCCGTAAACTCCGGCCTTGGTGTAGTCGAAGGGCCGGAAACCGATCCTCAAGGCCGGCGATCCCCGGCGGAGCCGGAAGTCGCCCCGCGCTGGATCACGGAAACGGGGGTCCGCCACGATCGAGTGCCGGTCCCTGCCGAGACGTCTCCACTTCCGGAGGCTCATTCCTGCGAAGTCGAAGGGGCGCCCTCCCGCCCGCCAGTAGAGGTTGTGATCCATCCGGGCCCGGACCCGGGCCATCCGGGGGGGCATGAGTGTCCCTTCCCTCCAGTAGACGATGTTCCTTTCGAAGGTGAAGGAGAGGTGTTTCTCTATCCGGGTGGCGAGGAACTGGGGGGTTCCGCAGAAGGCGAAGATGTTGTTGCGGACGACGTTCTCCCTGCCGTAATGCTGGTGGAAACCGCCCGTCTCCACGTGGTGGACCAGGTTGTCCTCCATGAGGATCCCCGTGGAGCCCTCGTCGGTGTAGAGCCCCCATCCCCCGTAGGAGTAGCAGTCCACGTGGTGGATCACGTTTCCCTCGAGGACCGTGCCCTGGGAGGGGCCCAAGGTGTAGATGCCGCCCATGTCGCTGAGGACCCCTTTGCCTATGTGGTGGATGTGGTTGTAGGCCACCAGGTTCCGCTTGGCCGGGCTTTCGGCGTATCCCCAGCGCCATCCCACGGAGATCCCCGTGTAGAAGAGATCTGAGATCTCGTTGTGGGTGACCCGGTTGTCCCCGCTGTGGCCGATCCAGACTCCCACCGCGCAGGGAAAGATCCATCCTCCGGACCGGATGATGTCGTCGTCCACTTCGATGAATGCCGTCCGGCCGGCTTTCTCCGAAGGGAGCCGGGTATCGCCGATCTTCACCCCGCCGGCGCCCAGATCGAACAGGAAGGAGTGGTGGAGCCGGCACCGGAGACAACCCCGCCGGAACCATACGGCGTAGCGGCCTACGTGGGAGATCTCCAGGTTCTCCAGGCGGAGGTCCCGGGCCCCGTCGGCCAGGATCACCGCGTCGATGGAGGCTGCCGCCTGGGAGGGCTGGAAGCCGATCGGCGGAAGACGGTAGTCGGCATAGCGGAAGCAGATGTCCCGGAAGAGAATGTGCTCGACGAACCGGCCCTTCTCGGGCTCGCCGCGAAAGACGAGAAACCTCTCCACCCGGGGCGCGATCACCTCGGTGCGGGCCGGATCCTCTCCGGGAAGAGGCTTGTAGAGCAGGACGCCGTCCCTGTCCAGGAACCACTCTCCGGGCTCGTCCAGGGCGGCCCGGAAATTTTCCATGCGGAAACGGGTGCCTTTCTTCAGGGGGTTCCAGGGCTTCATCCCCCCGCCGCGGATCTTCAGTGTCCTCCGGGCCGGGTCCAGGGCGGCGGGGAATTTCCTCGTTGCGTCCCATTTGTGGACTGCGAATACCTGGAAGATCCCCCCTTCTTCGGGGCGGACCTTCCCGAGGAGGACCGCCGCCTTCCCTCCGACGAGGATGATCTGCTCGGCCTCGGCGGCGACACGGCCCTTTCCCTTTTTCAGGACCCTCTCCCGCACTCCCTCCATCCGGAACCAGCCCCCGTCGGGCTCCCCGGCGGGCCGGGCGCGGCGGCCGTTCACGAAGAGCTGCCCGAACCGCCCCTCTCCGGCGGCCCAAGGGAGGCGGACCTCCCAGAGCCCGTCCTTCCTCACCCGGAATCCCGAAATCCTACGTCCGCCGGAGAAGACGACCCGGGCTCCCTCCTCGGGGCGGAAGACCAGGGGGGCGTTCTCCCTCCCGCTGTCGGCGGGGCCGAAGAATACGGGTTCCTCCATGAGGTAGGTCCCCGCTGCGAAGCGGACTTCCACAGGGCCCGGCGGAAGTCCGGCCGCCTTGAGCCGCCGGAGGGCGTCCCTGGCCCCTTTCAGGCTCGCCAGGGGGCTCCGGCGGGTCCCGGGCTGGTCGTCCCGGCCGGCGGGAGAGACGTGGAGAATCGTGGGCCCAGCCGGAGGTCCGGAAAAGACCGGCCCGGAAAGGAGGAGGAGAAGGGCGGGGGTTCTCATTTCTTTCTTCCCCGGATGAGGGCCAGTTCTCTTTCCCAGCCTTCCATGCCGTTGGGGGTCTCCAGGATGCCCGGAAGGGAGGAGAGGGCCCGGGAGCGATGGAGTTTCCGGAACAGGGGAAGCCCCAGGAGTCCCTCACCGATGGGGGCGTGCCGGTCCTTCCGGCTTCCCAGGGGGACGTTGGTGTCGTTCAGGTGGAGGCATTGGAGTCTTCCCGGCCCAACCCGGTCTTCCAATTCCTTCAATGTCTTCTCCAGTCCCCGGCCCCGGAGGTCGTACCCGGCGCCCCAGGCGTGGGCCGTATCGAAACAGACTCCCAGGACGGGATGCCCATCCAGGAGTTCCAGGATCTCGGCCAGTTCGTCGAAATCCGCCCCCAGGGTGCTTCCCTGGCCGGCCGTGTTTTCCAGGAGGATCCGGAGGCCGCCTTTCCCGGCCTTGTCCAGGAGGGGGCGGAGGCTGGCGGCCACGCGCTTCAAAGCCTTTCCGGGGGGGGCATCCAGGCGGGCCCCGGGGTGGAGGACCAGGGCGTCCAGGCCGAGTTTCACGCATCGATCCACCTCGGCGGAAAGGAGGGCCCGGGATTTCCGGAGGTTTTCCTTGTCCGGGGCGGCGGCGTTCACCAGGTAGGAGGCGTGGCTGACCACCTTCTGGATGTCCCATTTCTCCCTGGCCGCCTTGAAGTCCCGTATCTCCTTTGTTTCCAAGGGCTTTACGTTCCAGGTCCTCTGGTTGCGGGTGAAGATCTGGATGGCGTCGCAACCGATCTCCCGCCCTCTTTCAGGGGCCTTCTCCAGGCCGCCCGAGGTGGAAACGTGGGCACCCAAGAGCATGGCGTCCTCCCTTCGTTTCCCTCCTTCCCGCGTCCCGGAGGGGAGAATGCCCTCTCCGGGGCGGAGGGGCAAGAGGCCGGGCCCGATTCCGGGAGACGGTCTCTCTGGAAGATTCCGGCCGGACCCTTGAGAGGGTTCGGCGCCGCGGGTAACATGTTTCTTACATTCGCCTCTGTTTCCCCTTTCCTTTATTTCAACCCTACATTTTTTTCACTCCCAAGGAGGTACTACCATGCACGTTCGGCGGATTTCACTTCTTTTCGCCGCCGCCCTCGTTTCGGGGACGGCCGTCACCCAGGTTCCTTGGGCCGGATACTGGATGCTCAACGAGACCTCGGGGAAGGTGGCCCACGACATCTCGCCTTTCCGGAACGACGGGGTGTTGAAGAATTTCTCCGGGAATCCCTGGGTCAAGGGGAAGATCGGGAACGCCCTCTCTTTCGACGGCGTGGACGACTACGTGGACATCCAGATCAAGAAGGGGCTTCCCATCTACAGGGGCAAGGGCGTCGCCTACAGCATCACTTTCTGGGTCAAGGCTCCCGCCCAGAGGGACAAGAGGGTCTATTCCGAGGGGAGCAGCAAGAGCGACAAGCCTCTGTTCACCCTTGGAAGCGGGTACACGAATTACAACCAGGGGGACAAGCTCCGGGTCTACATCCGCAACGACAAGGGGTATCCCAATGTCTTCCAGAAGGTGACGAACTCGGTCGTCTTCGACGACAAGTGGCACCACGTGGCCTGGGTGGACGTTTCGGGGAAGGCCGTGGTTTACGTCGACGGCGTGAAGGACAAGGCGAACTTCGATTATACGAAGTCCTCTGTTGGGACTTGGAACAGCAGGCACGGGACATATACTATGGATCGGGTGTCCTTGGGTGCGGTTTTGAGGGCCAAGCCCGTGGCTTTCCTGAAGGGGCTGATCGACGACGTGAGAGTCTACCGTTTCGCGCTCTCGGCTGCGGACGTCCAGGTCGTCATGAAGGGCGGCCAGCCCAAGTACAGGGGGAGCCTGGGCCGCTTCGGTCCCGGCTGCGGCACCGGCCCTCTCGTCCTCTCGGGAACGGGGGAGGCCCGGATCGGTAAGACCCTCTTCCTCCAGTTGGTCTTGGGCACTGCCAATTCCGCCGGGTTCCTGTTCCTTGGATCGGATATGAAACCCATGGACCTGACTTCCTTCGGCTTCAAGGGGTGCACCCTCTACACCTTGCCGGTGGGTATGCTCGGAATGGGACTCCTGAACGCGGCCGGTTCCTCCAAGGTGCTCAATCTTCCCATCCCCAATGACGCCGCCTTGGTAGGAAACGTTTTCTACCTCCAGGGGGTGACCCTCTGGTCCACGCCCTCCCTGGGGCTGGCCACGAGCAACGCCCTGGTACTCCAGCCCGGCCTCTAGGCCGGCGGTCTCCCCCGCCAGCCCCGGCCGGCCGAGTCACGGCCCGCAAGACCATCCTATTTTTCCCGTCAGCCCCGGCCGGCTCGGGCATGGAACGCAGTGACATGCCCGAGACGTCCGGGGAGTGGCAGCAACAGCGAAAGCGCCACAAAAAAACCTCGCAAACACCCAGACTCCCCCTGACGTCGGGAATGTTGCAGCTCTTCGAGCTGCACATCCCCGCCGGCAGGGGCTAACAATGAAATCGGGAGTGGCTCCACCATCCAAAGCGTCACAAAACAACGCCCCCGACCCCCGAACACCCACCCCATTTTTTTCCCACCTTAGCCCCGGCCGGCCGAGGTCCGGCCCTCTGGGCCACTTTCTCTCTCTTCCCGTTAGCCCCGGCCGGCTCGGGCATGGAACGCAGTGACATGCCCGAGACGTCCGGGGAGTGGCAGCAACAACGAAAGTGCCACAAAAAACCACTCCGAACTGCCATCCACTCCCCTGACGTCGGGGAATCCTGTTCTTCGAACAGTCTTCCCCGCCGGCAGGGGCTAACAATGAAATCGGGGGCTGAAAATCCCCCTGAAAAAAGGGTGACCCATGGGCCTGGATGCCCGACGAATCGGGCGGTTGGGCGGGGGTGGTGGGCTCCAAGAGTGTTTCATCCCGAGACGTTGCGCCTCTCCGTTTACTTTCTGCTCAAAAAATCGGCTTGCTCGGCGTACAGGGGCCGGGCTCGGCCCGGCCCCTGAGGAACAACTTGAAAAGGGCCATGGTTGGAGGGGCAAAGAAATACAGAACGAAAACACCACCTTCCCCGACGCCAGGGCTCGGCTTCGCCCGCCCTGAAAAGAA
>CAZLQD010000004.1:0-148629 GCA_964561605.1 uncultured Planctomycetia bacterium | reverse complement strand
CCGGCAGGGGCTAACGATGAATAGATGCAGGGGCTAACGACGAATAGATGCAGGGGCCGTGACGAGGACGTCCGGGGAGTGGCAGCGATTTCGAAAGCCCCTCTGGATTTCGGATCCCCGCTCTCCGGGCTCAGCTTTCGGGCGGGGGTTCGATGAGGGCGAGTTCCTGGCCTTTGTCGACGCTCTGGCCGGGTTGGACCATGATCCGGGCGACTTTGCCTCTGTGCCTTGGCCCGAACTCGTTGAACATCTTCATGGCTTCGACGATGACGACGGGCTGGCCGGCTTCGACGATGTCCCCTTCCTTGGCTTTGACTTCCACCACCACGCCGGGCATGGGGGCCTTGATGAGTTCTTTCCCGCCCCCTTTGCCCTTCATCTTCTTGAGGCCGGCCCTGAGGGCGTCCTCGGCGGTGACCGTCAGGGTCTGCCCGAGGAGGGTGACCCGATAGCCCCCCTCGGGGGCGGGGTCGGCCCAGCCTTCCACGGAACGGCCGTCCACGAGGAGGGAAAAGCCCCCCGAGAGGGGATTCCTCCTGGCATCGATGTGGTAGGTCCGCCCTTCCATCTCCACTTCCAGGGGACCGTCTTCGCCCCGGATGGTGACGGGCAGGGTTTTGCCCAGGAGTTCGAGGACGAGTTTCATCTCCATCGTCTGACCCCCAGTCTCCAGAGGGAACCTGCGGAGGAATCCTTGGGCTCCCGGACTTTCTTGCGGTCCTGGAAGGCTTTGTACGCGGCGATGAGCGCGGCGTAGGTCCGAAGGTCCTCGCTCCCCGAGAGGACTTCGGGCTTGAAGTGCTTCTGGATGAAGCCCGTGTCGAAGTCTCCTTCCCGGAAGGCCGGGTGGTCCACGGCCCAGGAGAGGAAGGGGGCGTTGCTCACGATTCCGGCGACCCGGAACTCCTGGAGGCCGCGCAGAAGCCGGCGGCGGGCCTCTTCGCGGGTCCAGCCCCAGGCGATGATCTTGCCCAGGAGGGAGTCGTAGTAGATGGGCACTTCGTCGCCTGCCAGCGGCCCGAAGTCGCACCTGAGGAAGGGCCCGCTGGGGAGGCGCATGCCCGTGATGGTGCCGGAGCTGGGCATGAAATCCGCTTCGGGGTCTTCGGCGCAGACCCGGGCCTCGATGGCCCAGCCCCGCCGCCGGATCTTCTCCTGCTCCATCTCCAGGGGCTCGCCTGCGCCGACCCGGATCTGCTCGCGGACCAGGTCCAGGCCCGTGATCCACTCGGTGACGGGGTGCTCCACCTGGAGGCGGGCGTTGACTTCGAGGAAGTAGAAGCTCTTGTCCTCGTCCAGGAGGAACTCCACGGTGCCGGCGCCGACGTATCCGGCTTCGCGCATGATGCGGAGCGCCGCCTCCCCCATCCGCTCCCTGAGCTCCGGGTCCACTGCGGGGGAGGGGGATTCTTCGATGAGTTTCTGGTGGCGGCGCTGGATGGAGCAGTCCCTCTCGCCGAGCCAGACTACGTCGCCCCGGGCGTCGGCGAGCATCTGCATCTCCACGTGGCGGGGCCGCTCCAGGTAGCGCTCCATGTAGACCGTGGGGTTGTTGAAGGCGCCCTGGGCCTCGGAGCGGGCCATCTCCAGGGAGGAGAGGAGGTCTTCTTCGTTTCTTACGACCCGCATGCCCTTGCCGCCGCCGCCGCCGGCGGCCTTGATGATCAAGGGGAAGCCCACGCGCTTGGCCTCTTCCAGGGCGGGGCCGGGCTCCAGGGGGACTTCCTTGGAGCCCGGGATGACCGGGGCGCCCGCCTTCTGGGCGATCTTTCGGGCCTCGAGCTTGTCGCCGAGAGCGGCCATGACCTCCGAAGGCGGGCCCAGGAAGGTGATGCCTTCCTCTTCGCAGGCCTTCGCGAAGCCGGGGTTCTCGGCCAGGAAGCCGTAGCCCGGGTGGATCGCCTGGGCGCCGGTCTTCCTGGCGACATCCAGGATCTTGTCGATCCTGAGGTAGCTCTCCGTCGAGGGGGGCGGGCCCACGCACCAGGCCTCTTCGGCGAGGCGCACGTGCTGGGCCTCCCTGTCGGCCTCGGAGAAGATCGCCACGGAGGGGATGCCCATCTCGTGGAGGGTGCGGATCACCCGGACGGCGATCTCCCCCCGGTTGGCCACCAATACCTTCTTGAACATGCCTTTCCTCGGTTGGGGATGGATGGCTCAGCCTCCTGGTCTCACAAGGGGATGTTGCCGTGTTTCTTGCTCGGGATCTCCTGGCGCTTGTTGCGCAGGAACTGGAGAGCCTGGATGAGCTTGGCCCGGGTCTCCCTGGGATAGATGACGTCGTCGATGTATCCCAGCTCGGCCGCCACGTAGGGGTTGGCGAACTTCTCGTTGTATTCGTCCACCAGCTCCTGGCGGCGCTTTTCGGGGTCCTTGGCCTTCTTGATCTCTCTTCGGAAGATGATGTTCACAGCCCCCGATGCGCCCATGACGGCAAGCTCGGCCGTGGGCCAGGCGATGTTGTAGTCCCCCCGGATGTGCTTGGAGCTCATCACGTCGTAGGCGCCGCCGTAGGCCTTGCGGGTGATGACGGTGAGCTTGGGGACCGTGGCCTCGCAGTAGGCGTAGAGGAGCTTGGCGCCGTTGGTGATGATGGCCCGCCACTCCTGGTCGGTGCCGGGAAGGAAGCCGGGCACGTCCTCGAAGGTCACCAGGGGGATGTTGAAGGCGTCGCAGAAGCGGATGAACCGGGCGCCTTTCTTGGAGGACTCGATGTCCAGCACCCCGGCGAGCACGGCGGGCTGGTTGGCCACGATCCCCACGGTGCGGCCCCCGAGCCTGGCGAAGCCGACGACGATGTTGGGGGCGTAGTCGGCGTGGATCTCGAGAAACCGCCCGTCGTCGACGACCCGGTGGATCACGTCCTTGATGTCATAGGGCTTGTTGGGCTCGGGGGGGACGATCCCGTCCAGCTCGGGATCCTTGCGGTCCGGCGGATCGGAGCTCTCCACGAAGGGAGGATCCTCCAGGTTGTTGGAGGGGATGTAGGAGAGGAGCTCCTTGATGCGCAGGATGCAATCGGCGTCGTTCTCGGCCACGATGTGGGCCACGCCGCTCTTGGTGGCGTGGGTCACGGCGCCGCCCAGCTCCTCGAAGGTGACCTCTTCGCCGGTGACCGACTTGATCACGTCCGGTCCGGTGACGAACATGTGGCTCGTCTGGTCCACCATGAGGATGAAATCGGTGATGGCCGGCGAGTAGACGGCGCCCCCGGCGCAGGGGCCCATGACGGCCGAGATCTGGGGGACCACGCCGGAAGCCAGGGTATTGCGCAGGAAGATCTCGGCGTATCCGCCCAGGCTTTTTACGCCTTCCTGGATACGGGCTCCGCCGGAATCGTTGAGGCCGATCACGGGCACGCCGTTCTCCATGGCCCGGTCCATGAGGTTGCAGATCTTCTTGGCGTTGGACTCGCTCATGGTGCCGCCGAAGACGGTGAAGTCCTGGGCGAAGACGGCCACGCTCCTGCCGTCCACCATGCCGAAGCCGCAGACCACGCCGTCGCCCACGATCTTCTTGTCGGCCATGCCGAAGTCGGAGGTCTGGTGGGTGACGAAGACGCCCAGCTCCTGGAAGGAACCCGGGTCGAGGAGCAGGTCCACCCTCTCCCTGGCGGTGAGCCTGCCCGAGGCGTGGATCTTCTCGATCCTCTCCTTGCCGCCCCCTTCGAGGGCCTTCTTTCGCAGTTCTTCCAGGATCTTGAGTTTGTCCTTCATGTTTCCTTCCTGAGGGTTGCCTGGTGACGGGAGGGCTCCCTGGAGAGGGGAGATAGTTTAGGCCTTTGGGCGGTCCGGGGCATCAACGGCCTTCTCAGGGCGCGAACTCCAGGCAGACCTTGCCGAAGTGGCGGCCCGATTCCAGGTGGGCCAGGGCGGCCGGAGCCTCCTGGAAGGGAAAGACCTTGTCGATCACGGGGCGAAGACCGGAGTCGGCCAGGGCCCGGTTCATGGCCAGGAAGTCCTGCCGGGAGCCCACGAAGACGCCCTGGAGCCGGACCTGGTTCATAAGAACAGGAATCACATCGAGTTGCGAACGGGTCCCCGAGAGGACCCCGATCAGGGCGATCCGGCCTCCGGGCCGGACGGCCTGGAGGGACTGCTCCAGGGTGCCCGCCCCCCCCACCTCCACCACCAGGTCGGCCCCCCCGCCTGTGAGCTCCCGGACGGTCCGGCCCCACTTGGGGTCTTCCTTGTAGTTCAGGACCTGGTCGGCCCCGAGCTCCAGGAGGCGCTGGGCCTTGTCCTTGTTGGAGGTGGTGGCCACGACCCGGGCGCCCTGGAGCCTGGCGAACTGGAGGGCGAAGAGGGAGACCCCCCCTGTGCCCAGGGTGAGGACGGTCCAACCGGGCTTCAGGCCCCCCAGGGTGACCAGGGCGTTCCAGGCGGTGAGGGCGGCGCAGGGAAGGGCGGCGGCCTCGGCGTCGGTGAGGTGGGCCGGGGCGGCCACGAGCCCTTCCTCGCCGAGAACCATCCACTCCGCCAGGGTCCCGTCCAGGGGGCCTCCCAGGGTGGAGCGGAGGGCCTCCTTGGAAGGGGGACCGCAGAGCCAGGCCTGGGCGAAGATGGGGCAGACCCGGTCTCCCTCCTTCCAGCGCGTTACGCCGGGCCCCAGGGCGTCCACCACCCCCACCCCGTCGGAGAGGGGCACCAGCGGCAGGGGCTGCCTGGGGTTGTAGAGCCCCTTGACGGTGAGCAGATCCCTGTAGTTGAGGGAGGCGGCCCGCATCTTGATGCGCACCTGCCCGGGGCCTGGTTCGGGAACAGGACGCTTTACCGGAACCAATCCGCCCGGCTGGAAGGACTGGAGTTCCCAGAGTGACATTTTTTTCATGGATCGCCTCCTGGGGAGGGTTTCTCCCGGCGGAAAAAAGCATTCTACCGCGGCCTTGGTGGCCCCGTGACCGTCCTTTCCCTAGAATGGTCCTTTTCTTTCCCCCCCGGGGAGTTCGTCCCTGGTGGTTCACGCCGCGAGCCCCTGCAGGTGCTGGGTTCCCCGGCAGGCATGATTTACGCTTGGGAGGTTTTGTATGGGACTTTCCGAAAGACTTGAAAACGTAACCGTCATCGGCGCCGGCGGCAAGATGGGAAGCGGCATCGCCCTGCTCCTGGCCGTCGAGGCGGCCAAGAGGCGGATCGGCCCCGAGGGGAAGACCCGGAAATTCCGCCTCAACCTCATGGACACCAGGGACGACGCCCTGGACGCCCTGGTGGAATATATCCGTTCGCAAGCATTGAAGATCGCCGAGAAGAGCACCGTCGAGCTCCGGCGGCTCTACGCCGACCGGGAGGACCTGGTGGAGAACGGAGAGATCATCCGGGAATTCGTCACCGAATGCACCCGCGGGATCCGCCTCTCCACGGACCTCTCCGTGGCGAAGGATTCGAAGATGGTCTTCGAGGCCATCATCGAGAACGAGGACGTGAAGATCGGGGTATACAAGAAGCTCGAGGAAATCTGCCCCGCCGACACCTTCTTCCTCACCAATACGTCCTCGGTGCCCATCGGCTTTTTGGACGAGCGGGCCGGCCTGGAGGGGCGGCTCATCGGTTTCCACTTCTACAACCCGCCCCCCATCCAGAAGCTCGTGGAGCTGATCCCTTCCAAGAAGACCCGGCCGGAGCTGGTGGAGACGGCCCGGGAGCTGGGCCAGGTGCTCCGAAAGAAGCTCATCCGCTCCAACGACGTGGCGGGCTTCATCGGCAACGGGCACTTCATCCGGGACGGCCTCTTCGGCGTGGCCCTGGTGGAAGAACTGGCCGGCCGGGCGGGCCGTCCGGCGGCGGTCTACATGGTCAACAAGGTGACCCAGGACTTCCTGGTCCGGCCCATGGGGATCTTCCAGCTCATCGACTACGTGGGGGTGGACGTCTTCAAGAGCATCATGGACGTCATGAACCGCCACATCCCGAACGCCGGTCTCGAGGGCGGCCTCATCGACGCCATGGTGGAGAAGGGGGTGCTGGGCGGCCAGCACCCGGGCGGGGCCCAGAAGGACGGTTTCCTGAAATACGGCAAGAGGGGCCCGGAGGGGGTCTACGACCTCGAGAAGGGCGAATACGTCCCCTTCGACCCGGATGGCTGGACCAAGGAGGCCGACGCCAAGCTCGGCCCCCTGCCGCCCGAGTGGGCGCCCTGGAAGGCCCTGCTCAGGGACCCCGGAAAAGACGCGAAGCTGGCGGCCTACTTCGCCGCCCTCTGGAAGACGGACACCCTCGGCGCGGGGCTGGCCCGCCGCTACATGGAGCGCTCCGCCGAGATCGCGAAAGGCCTCGTGGCGGACGGCGTGGCCGAGAGCGTGGAGGACGTGAACGGCGTCCTCATGAACGGCTTCTACCACCTCTACGGCGCGGTCAACGACTTCCTCGGGTGAAAGGAAGAAAGAAACATGAAGAAGCTGCGTAAAGACGTCTATCTCTGTTGCGGATACAACACCATCTCCCTCGGCACGGGCCGCAAGGAATTCCACCCCAAGAAGCCCCGGCCCGGCATCGAACACTACATCCAGGAGGCCGGAAAAGGCGTGGTCTCCCAGATCCCGTCGGCCGACCTCATCGACGAGTGCGTGATCGGAAACTTCATGGCGGCCCGTTTCAACCGGCAGGGAAACCTGGCGGGCTTCATGCCCACCATCGACCCGGCCCTCCTCTACAAGCCCTGCACCCGCGTGGAGGGGGCCTGCGGCTCTGGAGGCCTGGCGGTCTACACGGCCATGAAGAGCGTCCTGGCCGAGACGGCCGACGTGGTGCTCACCCTGGGGGTCGAGGTCCAGAACACGGTCAAGGCTATCTACGGGGCCGACATCCTTGCGGGGGCAGGCTGGTATGCCGGGGAACGCAAAAAGGGCCACGCCTACTTCTTCCCGGGCCAGTTCTCCGACCGGGCCGGGGCGTACCAGGAGAAATACGGCAAGGAGCTGGCCCGCAAGGGAATGGCCCACTGGTACGTCCAGGCCATCGAGCACGCCAGGCTCTGCCCCCAGGCCCAGGAATACCACAACACCAACCCCGACCTCCTGGGGGCGGCCATGACTCCCCCCAACCCCAAGGTCTTCGTGGACCACCTCAACGTCTACGACTGCTCCAAGGTCTCCGACGGCGCCTCGGCGCTGATCGTCTGTTCCGAGGAGGGACTGAAGAAGCTGGGGATCCCCAAGGAACAGGCCGCCCGGATCGAAGGCTTCGGCCAGAGCGAAGGCGACCTCACGGCCCCGCCCCCCGATCCCTGCGAGCTCACCACCACCAAGCGCTCCGTGGCCAAGGCCCTGGAGATGGCCGGCATCACCGTGAAGGACCTGGGGGTCCTGGAGGTCCACGACTGCTTCACCATCTCGGGGCTCCTGGCCCTGGAGGCCGTGGGCGTGGTGAAGCCCGGCGAGGCGGCGGACTTCGTGGCCGAGGGGAAGAGCCGGATCGACGGAGAGATGCCCGTCAATTGTTCGGGCGGGCTGGTGGGATTCGGCCATTTCACGGGCGGCACTGGGGTCCGCCAGGCGGTGGACCTGATGTGGCAGGTCACGGGCCGGGCGGGCGACTGGCAGGCCAAGATGGATCCCAACAGGCCCTTCGGGCTGATGATCAGCATGGGCGGAAACGACAAGACCGTGGCCGCCGTGATCCTGAAGAAGGCCGAGTGAACCCCTGGAGGCATGGCGATGACATACGAGAACATTCTTGTTGAGAAGAAAGGCCCCGTTGCGGTGGTCACGGTGAACCGACCCCAGGTCCTGAACGCCTTGAGCTCCCCCACCCTGGAGGAGATCGGGGAAGCCTTCCGGGAACTGGCCCGGGACGAGTCGGTCCGGGCGGTGGTGCTGACCGGGGCCGGGGAGAAGGCCTTCGTGGCCGGGGCGGACATCAAGGAGATGCAGTCCATGGGGGTGGAGGAGGCCAGGCGTTATTCCTGGCTCGGAATCCAGGCCATGTGGCAGATCCGGCTCTGCCCCAAGCCGGTGATCGCGGCGGTCAACGGCTTCGCCCTGGGGGGCGGCCTGGAGCTGGCTCTCTCCTGCGATTTCATCTACGCATCGGAGAAGGCCAAGCTCGGCCAGCCCGAGGTGGGGCTCGGGGTGACGCCGGGATTCGGGGCCACCCAGAAACTCCCCCGGCTCATCGGCGCCGCCCGGGCCAAGGAGCTCTTGTTTACGGGTGACATGATCGGAGCCGCCGAGGCGGAGCGGATCGGCCTGGTGAACAAGGTCTTCCCGCCGGAGAGCCTCATGGAGGAGGCGGTGAAGGCCGCCGAGAAGATCGCCTCCAAGGGAGCCTTCGCCGTGGCCCAGGCCAAGCGGGCCGTGGACGCCGGCCTGGACATGTCCCTGGACGCGGCCCTCCTCTTCGAGAGCCAGGTCTTCGGGGCCTGCTTCGGCACGGAGGACCAGAAGGAGGGAATGGCAGCATTCCTGGAGAAGCGCAAACCCAACTTCAAGGGGGCCGAGTAGTGGACTTTCACCTGGAAGAAGAGCACCGCCTCCTCCGGGAGCAGGTGCGGAGGTTCGCCGCCGCCGAGCTGGCCCCGAAGGCGGAGGAGATGGACCGGACCGGGGCCTACCCGATGGACTCCCTTGCCAAGCTCGCCGAGCTGGGGATGCTGGGCGTCCTCGTCCCGGAAGAATACGGCGGCGCGGACATGGACTTCACTTCCCTCACCATCCTGGTGGAGGAGGTGTCCCGGGCATCTGCCTCCCACGGGGTGATCCTGGCTGTCCACAACTCCCTGGTGAACTATCCCCTCCTTCTCTACGGCACGGAGGAACAGAAGAAGAAGTACCTCCCCCAGCTCTGTTCTGGAGACCGGATCGGCGCCTTCGCCCTGACCGAGCCAGACGCCGGATCCGACGCGGCGGGGATCAAGACGACCGCCGTCCGGGACGGAGACCACTGGGTGCTCAACGGGAGCAAGATCTTCATCACCAACGGCGAGGCGGCGGGGCTCTTCCTTGTGACGGCCAAGACCGACCCGGCCAAGGGCCACAGCGGGATCACGGCTTTCCTGGTGGAAAGGGAGACGCCGGGCCTGGAGATCGGCCCCCACGAGAACCTCATGGGGATGCGTGCCACGGGAAACGTGCCCCTCTCCTTCCAGGACATGCGGGTCCCGGCGGAGAACGTCCTGGGCAAGGTGAACCAGGGCTTCCCGCTCATCATGAGCCTCCTGGACTCCAGCCGGATCGACATCGCCGCCCAGGCCCTGGGCATCGCCCAGGCCGCCCTGGACGCGGCGGTGGACTACTCCCGCCAGCGGGTCCAGTTCGGCAAGCCCATCTGGCGTCACGAGATGGTCCAGGACATGCTGGCCCGGATGGCGGTCCAGGTGGACGCGGCCAGATTGCTGGTCTACCGGGCCTCATGGCTGAAGGACTCGGGCGCCGATCGTTGTACCATGGAGGCCTCCATGGCGAAGCTCTTCGCCTCGGAGGCGGCAGTGGACGTGACGCGCCTGGCGGTCCAGATCCTGGGCGGCTACGGCTACACCAGGGAATACCCGGTGGAGCGGTATTACCGGGAGGCAAAGGTGACCGAGATCTACGAAGGAACGAGCCAGATCCAGAAGATCGTCATCGCCAGGCAGTTGACCAAGTAAGCAGGAAGGACCGAGAGGGGGCCTCCCGCCGCCGGCGCGCCGGGAGGTCCCTCTTTCTTCTCCAGGCGGGAAGGACGGAATAAAAATGGCCAAGTTCTACAGGGACCCGGAATTCATGGACGGAGTGGACGCCAGGCCCTTGAGGATCCTGGCGGAATACCTGGGCCCGGCGGCCCGGTTCCACGGGGCCAACATCAAGGACACCATCGTCTTCTTCGGGTCGGCCCGGGCGAAGTCCGCCGACGAGGCCAGGCGTGCCCTGGAGGAGCTCCGGGCCCGGGGCGGGAAGGGCCTGGAGCTTGAGCGGGCCGAGGGGGCGGTGAAGCTTGCGGAATACGCCGGCAAGGCCAGGGAGCTGGCCCGCCGGCTGACCCTCTGGTCCAAGGGGCTCAGCGGAAAGCACCGGCGTTTCGTGGTCTGCTCCGGCGGCGGCCCGGGAGTGATGGAGGCGGCCAACCGGGGGGCGTCCGAGGCCAAGGGGGAGACCATCGGTCTCAATATCTCCCTTCCCCACGAGCAGTCGGGGAACCCCTACATCACCAGGCGCCTGTCTCTCGAGTTCCACTACTTCTTCATGCGGAAGTACTGGTTCCTTTACCTGGCAAAGGCCCTGGTGATCTTCCCCGGGGGATTCGGAACGCTGGACGAGCTGATGGAGGTCCTCACCCTGGTGCAGACGAAGAAGGTGACCAAGCCCATCCCCATCGTGGTCTTCGGCACGGACTACTGGAACGAAGTCCTGAACCTGGACGCCATGGTCCGGTGGGGAACGATCGATCCCCCCGACGTGGATCTCGTCCACAAGAGCGACACCGTGGACGACGCCTTCGATTTCCTCACCAGGAAACTCCAGGAGTTCTACCTGGAGGACAAGAACGACAACCACCTCCGTCCCCCCCGCCGCCCGCCGGAGTGAGGACTTGGCCTGAAAAATCACACCCCCTGGCAAGAAAAGAATCCACCACAGGGCGATCCATCTCCAGCCTCTCCTCCCCAAGAAAAGTCCATCCCAGCAAAAGAAGAAAAGAGTGGCAGATTCGATGGCTCTATGGGGATATTCTCGGTTTCCTCCCCATTGTTAGCCCCTGCCGGCGGGAATGGCGGCTCGAAAGAGCCGCAACATTCCCGACGTCAGGGGAGAGGGTGGCAGTTCGAAGTGTTTTTTGTGTCGCTTTCGTTGTTGCTGCCACCCCCCGGACGTCCTCGTCACGGCCCCTGCATCTATTCGTCGTTAGCCCCTGCCGGCGGGGAAGCCCGTTCGAAGGACGGGATTCCCCGACGTCAGGGGAAGCCCGGCTCCATTGCCTGGGACGCTTTCGAAGGTTTTCGCCCCCCCCCGGACGTCCTCGTCACGGCCCCTGCATCTATTCGTCGTCAGCCCCTGCCGGCGGGGAAGACGGTTCGAAGAACCGGATTCCCCGACGTCAGGGGAAGCCTGGGAGTTCGGGAGTTGGTGGAGTTTTCGGCGCTGAAGCCATCCCTCCGCCGGCCGGGGCTGACGAAACTAAACGATGTGCTTCGCTCATGACCGAGGCGACTGGGGCTGTCGAAACGAATAAACAACTCGGCGAAAAAAAGCCCATCCCCCCAGGAAGGAAGGCTCAACCGAAGTTGTAGTGTTTGCGGACCGGCTCGTGGATGGTCCAGGTGCACTCGAGGCCCTTGGGGAAGACTACATAGTCGCCGGCCTGGATCTCCACTGGGGCTCCGCCGCCCTTCGGTGTGACGGTCACCTTGCCTTCCAGGAGGTAGCAGGTCTCCTGGGTGGTGTATTCCCAGGGGAAGGTGGCGGCCTCGTGGGTCCAGACGGGCCAGTCGAAGACCCCCTCCTTCTCCAGTTCTTCCCTGCTCTTCTTCTCGACCCGGATCTCGGTCTCCGCCATGGGGATCACCTCCGTGTTTCCTGGCTCCTGGGTGAACTGCGGAACCCTGATTACCTTTGGACCCGGGTGGTTTCAAGGAGGGTGGAGGAGGACTTCGCAAAGGGGTGGTCGATCCCCGGCGGGCATGGTTGATCCCAAGGGGGCTCCCCCCCACCATCGGGGCCATCGGGGGAGGAGGAGGTCCAGGAGATCGGCCATGACGGAAGCGAAGATCGCCGACTTGCTTCCCCGGATCCGGAAGGTCCAGGCCTCGGAGATCACGGAGTGGGAGATCTACCGCCGCCTGGCCCGGCGGGCGGGGCCGGGTAAGAACGGAGAGATCCTGGAGCGGATCGCCGATGACGAGAAGCGCCACCACGACTTCTGGATGGAGCTGACCGGCGAGGCCCAGGCCCCCTGCCGGCTTCGCGTAATGGCCTACACCCTCCTGACCCGCTTCCTGGGGCTCACCTTCACCCTGAAGCTCATGGAACGGGGCGAGGACTTCGCCCAGAAGGAGTACGGCCGCCTCAGGGAGATCGAGGGGGTGGAGAAGATCATCCAGGAGGAGGAGGCCCACGAGAAGGAACTGCTGGACATGCTCCACGACGAGCCTCTCCAGTACGTGGGCTCCATCGTGCTGGGCCTCAACGACGCACTGGTGGAGCTGACGGGGGCCCTGGCGGGGTTCACCCTGGCCCTACCCGACGGGAGGGTCGTTGCCGTGGCGGGCCTGGTCACGGGGATCGCCGCCTCTCTTTCCATGGCGGCCTCGGAATACCTCTCCTCCAAGTCGGAGATGGACGGGGCGGGCGTGAAGAGCCCGCTCAAGTCGGCGGTCTACACGGGGTTGGCCTACGTGGGGGCCGTGATCTTCCTGATCCTGCCCTTCTTCCTCCTGCCCGGGGTATTCCTGGCCCTGGGGACGACCCTGGCCGTGGCGGTCGCCATCATCGCGGCCTTCACCTTCTACTTGAGCGTGGCCAAGGACCTGGCCTTCCGGGCCCGGTTCTTCGAGATGAGCGCCATCAGCCTCGGAGTCGCGGCGGTGAGCTTCGGCATCGGCTGGCTGGCCAGGGGACTTCTGGGGGTGGAGGTGTGAAAGGCCCCGCCTGCCGGGGCGGAGTCCTTGGTCCGGAACGGGTGGGAGGAGTCGGATTGGGTGGGAAGGGACAAAGTGCGAAAAATTTCGCGGTCCTGGGGTGAATATAGAGAAAATAGACCCGGCACGATTTCATTTTAAGAAAAAATCCAGTTCCCCTCCTTCGTCGACCCACAAGAGGCGGGAAGCCCGTAGGATCCGGTCGTTTTCGGGGGATTTTTTCAAGGCAAACCGAATGTAAACTCCAGGGGGCACTTCCCTGATGGTCAATGTTTTGTCCTTGAATTTTTCCGGCAGAATCTGGGATCCAAATTCCATTTGGCCGTTTTTCTTCCTGGTTCCCTCCATCCACAGCACGATCGAGCCCTTTACAAGGGTAGCCATGGTTTCAGGAGAAATGTGCAAATGAAGGGTCGCCCCCTTTGAAAAGACCGCGACGTAAGTTTTGTTACTGGGAACAATCCATTCTCCTGACGGCCATGATTTCCTGAGCCATTGAAGCTTCATTTTCGGTCGAAAAACCCGGATCCTGTTCTTTCCCTCGGGGAGACGGACTTGGTAGAGTCCTTTCCTCACAAGACGGGCCTCCGCCCTTCCCATGGGAGGCTTTTTGCCCGGCTTCCAGAAATCGACCATGAGAACCGGGTACCCCAAAGGTTCACCGTCTTTGTAAACCGCCTTGAAGAGAACCGGGTATCGGTGAATAGGTTTGACAAGTATCGTGGGTGGCGGTCCACCTTGGGTTTCCCCCAGAAACAGGGTTTCCCGGTGTTGGAAATAATCTGGAGAGAATAAACTAACCGTTACAGGAAATGGATTTTTCGAAAGATGCCATTTGGGTAACCAACCCACTTGAAGAATCCCGTTAAGGAGAGCTCCTCCGATTTCAAACTTCCTGCCCTCCTTCGGGTCTTCAATTTGGATGTCAAAAGGAAGGAAGGCCACGGGTCTTGATGTTTCGGCGTCGAGAACCCGGGCCTTCAGGAAGAGGGCTTTCTTGGCGATCCCGTCCACGTTGTCGGCCCCGGATTGGACGCGAATAGGTGGATCGAGGATCCATTCGTAGCTCTTTAAAAGGATTGCATATTTACCCTCTTTCAATCCTTGGATTTGGAAACGTCCATCATCGTCGGTGACAGCTGAAGCTTGGTGGTATCCTTTTTTCCAAAGATAGGGTGTTTGTTCAAACCCCCTTTCCAACATGCTGGAGGACACAAAAGCCCTTACACGGCTAGTTGATGGGGCCGGACAGGCCAGAACGGGGATGCCCGGCAATGGGTTTCCTGAAAGAGTGCGGATCCGGCCTGCAATGGCCTTCCCCCTGGTCAGGACGAATTCGATTTCCTTGGGGGGAGGTACCAAGGAAAGACCTTTTTTCCACCCAGGGCAGTAACTTGGGGAGAGGGCCAGAATGTCCAATTTTTTTGCTTCTTTTACTTGGAAATGGAGGGCGAATGTCCCGTCCTTCTTTGTTTTTCCCTGGACCAATGGCCCCTCCGGTTCTTCTCCGGATTTCTTCCCGGATTGGAACACGGCCACCAAAGCAAGGAGGGCTTTTCCATCTTGGTCTCGCACTTTCCCCCTTATAAGAAATGTTTCAAGGGAAGGTGTTCCCAATATTTTACCTATTCTTGGCGCGAACCTGGTTCTTCCAGGATTTTCTGGGGTTTTATTTGGAGTATTTTTCTCTTTAGAGATTTTGGGAATAGAAAGAGAGGGGAGTTTCGCTTCCGGCCTTTCCCGGCCGTTATTTTTTAGAAAAAGAAGAATGAGTATCCCAATTCCCAGGAGGACCACGGACGTGAAGAGATATGTTTTCAATGAGCTACTTTTGCTTTTCATGGGAAAGGCTCCATTTTTCAGGCCCTCCATCTCTCCCTAAGTAGAGGGGGGAGACTTTCGTGTCTGCAGGGCCCGCCATGGTTTTTCCCGTTTTTTCCGGGGCGGTCGGGGAGGTCAAGATAGCTCCATTTTTCGCTTGAGAAAAGGTGCCCGGGTCGGGAACCGCCGGTTCCTCGGGGCGGAGGTGTGGGGAAAGTAAGGTCTCCCCCGCCTGTCCTGGGGCGCCGGCCTTGGGGGGTGGTCGGAATCGAGGGACTGTGGGAACCCTCCTCCCCTTGCTCCCCTACCTGAAGGCCCACAAGGGCGTCCTGGTGCTCGGGCTTCAGTCCATCGCCGCCAGCAATCTTCTGGCGGTCCGGGCCTGGGCCTGGGTGAAGAGGGCCGTGGAGCTGTCAAGCGACGCCTGGTTCTACGAGACAAGACGACACATACTTTTTATACTCCCAGGGGGACTACCGGCCCCCCTTCACAGCCACCTCCACCAAAATTGCGAGTGGATAAAAAAGGGCTCTACAATTGCTGGAGCCGGTAGCCTCGATTCAGAAAATCATTTTTTGGCTCCACCCAATGGTTGTGATGGGTGTTTCCTCTGCAGCGGTTCCAGAACGATTTCCACGACTCTCCCCTTGCACTTGACCCGCCTGCTCTTGTATCCGGGATAGAAGACCTCTATCTCCGGCGCGTCTCCGATCCTTCTGAGAAGGACCCTTCCCTTCCTCGATGGGGCCGGCATGGATCCGGCCCCGGCCTTGTTCTCGATCCACATGCGTGAAGGGTCCAAGGCCCTTCCCGAGGGATCCTTCGCGATCACGGTGAACTCCTCCAATTTCCCCCAGAGATCCACTCCTTGGATCCGGGGGTCCTTGTTGACCTTGCCCGGCCTCACTTGGATACCTGGGACCAGCACCAAGGGACGAGCCGGATCCCCTTGCGCGCAGACCCGGAAGTCATAGGTCCCGGGAATCAAGTTTTTCCAGACCACCCGTCCATCGGGAAAGACCTTCTTCGAGGCATTCTGGTTGGGACCGTGGACCCAAAGATGCCTGGGAACGAGCTGAGGCTTCACCATCCTCCTCTCCAGGTAGATTCTTTTGGGGACGAGAATCTTCGCCTCTACGTCCCCTTCCCCGTAAAGGAGGAGCTTCAGACCCCGGCTTCCAGGCCGTACCACGAGCTGGTCTGAAGATCCCATCCCTTTTTTGACGGCCATGACCTTCAACTTCTCCCATTGCCAGAACCCTTTCACGAACCAATTCCCCCCGGGCCCGCTGATACTGGTTGCGGAAAAGACCCGCTGCCAGGTGGTTTCGCCGGACTTGTTGAACGGCCTGTAACACCTCACCTCGGCTCCTTCCACTGGCTTTCCCGAGGCGTCCGCCACCGTCCCCTCCACGAGCAGAGGGGGGATTTGGATCTTGAAAGTCCCCAAGAATCTTTCTGCCTCAGTAAAAGGTCCGGGCAGGGGGACGACCCAGAAAGGACGCCATTTCTCCCCCAGATCCCCTTCTGGCATAATCCGAAGGTGAGTCCTGGGATACTTGGGGTCGGGGCCTTGCCCGTGTAGAGGAATACGGAATCTTCCACTTCCATCGGTTCTCGTGATGAGAAACAAAGTTTGGCCGGCAAAATCAAATTTCAGGCCGTTACCTTCATCTCCCTCGTAGACGAAGATCTTCCCTTTCCGGAAAGGCTTCCCAGCAGGTCCAAGGAGAACCCCGGAAACCACCGGATCAGGGTCAGGGCGAGGCAAAAAGAGGGTGACCTTGTCTCCAGGAAAGGAAGGGCCGTTGACGGACTTCGTCGTATATTTCGACCGGCCTTCTTCGAACAGAAAAACCTTGAGTTTCAACCCAATCTCAACATAGGGAAAAACCACCCGCCCACCCTCGACCTCCTTGCAAAATTTCTTCAGGAAGGAATGCCGGGCCGTGATTTTTCTTGGAACGGACCACTCTGCCCTTTTCCCCCAGCCGGCATTTACGGCCCAAACCCAAAACCTCCTTCCTCCCTTTTCCTTCTCGATCTCTTTCCAGTTTTCTATTCCCACCACCACCTCGCCCGTGGGGGGCATCCGAAGGATCACGTCCTTCTTCCCGCCCTCTTTCAAGGTGATCTTTTTGAACCAACGATCCAGGTGGGAAAGGGGAAAAGGGAAACCTGCGGCGATCCGCCGAGTCAAGAGGGTCCAAAGCCCCTTTCTTTCTCCCATGGGAAGGGAGAGCAGGCAAACCCCTTCTTTTCCTGTTTTCCCAAGCCGCAATGGGAACAAGGCGGCGCCGGCGCGATTCAATGGCTGGGAATAATGAAATATTCCTACCGGGACCCCTTCCACGGGTTTCCCATAACCATCTTTGACCGCAATCTCGACGGCTGCTTTCTCCCGCATTCTCAGCTTCAGGGCGCCTTTCAAGTATACGGTAGGATATGATTGCTCCAGGAGATACCTTCCGAAGTCGTCCAACCCGAGTGAAATCGGAGGGGATGCATACTTTCCATCCTTGGACTCGCCCCAAACCTCGAAAGAGACCCCTCCCGCCCTTCCTTTCCCCGCCAGGCCGGCCAGGGGAAGGAAAGCCCTTCCATTCCGGTCACAAGGAAATGACCAGGGAGATAGAACATTCCCTTTGCTCCCCTTTCCCGCAGGATTGTCCTCTCTCTCGAAATCCGATGGACTGGCGAACACCGTCCCCCCCGGAGCTTGAACTTCCTTTCCCCCTTTTACGCAAAAGAGGCGCACCTCCAATGGCCGGGCCCGGAGCACGGTTCGCTTGGATTTTTCTTCCAGGCGAATCCTTGCTCCAGTCAAACCGGAGTTCCCTTTCTCTCCACTCGCGGCATTGGAAACAAGAGGCTTCAGGCCGGCACCGTTTTTCTTGGGCCCCAAGGCGCCCGCCCCCTCGCCGCTGGATTCTCTTCCAGCTAAAGGAAGATCAGAGTTTGGGGATCCGCTACGGAAGAAACAGAAAAATAAGATTACAACGCCGACAAGAAAAAAAAGAAGCAGGACCAAATGTTTGACGTGTTTCTCCCGCATCATTTCACCCTCCACGAATCAAGCCATTCCCTGGGGGTCATTCCGGCTCTCCTTGCGGCCTTCTTCATGCTTTTCTCCAAGCGAAGGGCCCAGTATGCCTTCTTCTGCCTGGGAGTTCGGGCCGATCTTTCTTCGTCCGGTGAGAGGGTCTCCCAGGCCGCCCCCTCGGCAAGAATAGGGTCGTAGGGAAGGACCGACAGGGCCGCTCCTCCTGCCAGGTCGAAACAGGCACCTGGATCCGGCCATCCTTTCGAGGAATCGGAAAGGAAAGAAGATTCGGCCACGGCAACCCCTTTCCTTGCCAAGCTGGAGGAAAAATCAAAGTACTCCACCCGGTTCCGGGCTACAAGGGGGGGGTGAGGGGAAAAGGGCAGGCCTTCCCTTCCGGACCGGAGATATGGTCCGGAAAACAAGGAATTCAAGGAGGCGGCTCACCGGCGGGGAAGACGGTTCGAAGAACCGGATTCCCCGACGCCAGGGGAAGCCTGGGAGTTCGGGAGATGGTGGAGTTTTCCGCGCTGAAGCCACCATCCGGGCATCCTCGGTTTCCTCCCCATCGTCAGCCCCTGCCGGCGGGGAAGACGGTTCGAAGAACCGGATTCCCCGACGTCAGGGGAAGCCTGGGAGTTCGGGAGTTGGTGGAGTTTCGGCGCTGAAGCCACCCTCCGGGCGTCCTCGTCACGGCCTAGACCGTGACGAGGACGCCCGGGGCTGACGAAATAGAAAACAACTCGGCTGCGCGTGGAAGAAAAAAGGCTGACATCCCGTAATCCCGGGACGAATACGGCGAAAAGCGCCCGGTTTCACCCGAACATTTGGCGGGCCCTGACGGTCCAGTCGTAGTTCTCCCGGGCGATCCTGGCCAGCGTGGAGGCCGGGTCCCGGGCCTGGAGAAGAGAGAGTAGGGTCGTGGCCTGGTTCGCCAGGGCCTGGATCCTGCCGCCTGGGGAGTGGGGAATGCGCATCCGGTCTACCAGCTCCTTGCCCAGATTGGGTTCGAGTTCGTCCAGGCCTTCCTTGAAGCCGCTGAAGTCTGTGGCCATGGGGAGGACCCCGGCAGAGAGGGACTCCATCAGGACCAGGGGGTAGGCCTCGGGCAGCAGGGAGGGGAAGATGGCGAGGTCGGCGCAGGGGAACAGTTTACTTAGCAGAGTATGGTCCATCCGGCCCAGGAAGTGGACCTGGTCCAAGAGTTTCCTCCCGGCGGAGAAGAGCTCTTTCTCCCCCGCCGGGTCGGCGATCCAGGAAGCCAGGTCCGCCCAGGGCCCTTGGAGGGCCGTCTCCTCCAGGTCGAAGCCTTTCAGGATCAGCCTCCGGGCCAGGTCTTCCTCCTTCTCGGCCAGGGCGAAGAGGAAGGCCTCCAAGACCTCCCTGTAGGCGCCGGACCCGACGATCAGGAGACAGGCCTCGGGCTCCCGGGCCAGGATGGAAGGCATGGCCCCGATCAGGCTCTGGACGCCCTTGCCCGATGTGAGGGCTCCCACGAAGAAGAGGACCCGGGCCCTGTCCCAAGGGATGGAGTCGAGTTTCTCCAGGACATGAGCGTCGGGAAGGCTGTGGTCGTAGGCCCGGCGATAGGACTTCACCGCCTCCAGGTCTCCCGTGAAGACCCTCTCCCGGAGCTCCCTCTCCTGGGCCCTGGTCTTCCCCCCACCCGGCGAAAGGGCCCTGATGGCCTCGATCGCCCGGGGCCGATCCTTTCGCGAAAGGGGAGCGAACAGGGAGGTGTCCACTCCCACACCCACGATGGGGGCGGCCATGATCTTCTCCGATAGCTCCGGAAGGAGCCGGGCGATCCGGTCCCGGACCTCCCTGGAGCCGATGACGAGTTTCTCCGCCTTTTCCACCCCCTCCCGGGCGATGGGAAGAAACCGCTCGTCCCGGCGCAAGGTATACTCGATGGAGCTTCCGTGCGGATATACGAAGTATGGTATGCCGAGAGGGCCGCAGGCCCGGGCGGCGATCCAGGGCTGGGGAACCAGGTGGTTTGCCTGGAGGATGTCCACAGGGAAGGCCTCCAAGGCGGCTCCCAGGACCCGTGCGGTGAACTCCAGGTATCCCCAGAGCTCCTCCTCCGAAAGATCCGTGAAGGCTTTGACCGGGCCGGAGCGTTGCTTGTCCGTGACATAGACGGGCCGGACGGCCGGATGGTGAGGGAGGACGTGGAGGGTGAAGCCCCTCTTCCCCTCCCGGTGAAAGAGCTCGCGACAGGAGCCGTCTTCTTCCCAGAGAAAAGCCCGGGCCGGTTCGTCCAGTTTCTCGGGACGAGGCTCGCGGCAGAAGACCTGGACCTGGTGCCCCTGGGCGGCCAAGGTCCGGCCCAGGTAGCGGACATACTCGTTGCTCCCCGAACCGGAGAGTTCCCATCCGTGGAAGAGGCCGATTCTCAAGAGACGACTCCTGGGAAGAAGGGGGACCGGTCTGGCCGGGCCTTTTTAGCCCTTTTCTCCCCCGGGCCCAAGCCCGAGGAGGCCGGAAAGGGCAAGAGGAGACCAAGCCCGTTGTTGCTTGCTTGAAAGCCCCGGCCCTGGCTCGGCCGATGCTCCCTGGTTCCTTGTGGCCAGACCCGGCCGAGGTCCGGCCTGAAAGGCAACCTCTTCATCGTCAGCCCCGGCCGGCTCCAAAAAAAACCGGGCGGGGAGATCCCCGCCCGGTCGGATGAAGCGATCCCACCCTGGAGAAAGCCCTGGAGATCCTGACCCCCCCCTTCGTTATAAAACTCCTCCCGGCAAAAAAGGGGGGGATCTTCGTTATAAAACTCCTCCCGGCAGAAAAAGGAGGTTTAGAGGATACCCATCTCCTTGCCCACCTTGGTGAAGGCCTCCACGGCCTTGTCGATGTGCTCCGTCTCGTGAGCGGCCGAAAGCTGGACCCGGATGCGGGAACGCCCCTTGGGAACCACCGGGTAGGCGAAGCCGATGACGTAGATGCCCTCGTCCAGGAGCTTGTCCGCCATCGTGGTGGCCATGACGGCGTCGTTCTCGTACTTGGAGAACATGATGGGAACGATGGGATGGTCGCCGGGAAGGATGTCGAAGCCGGCGGCGGTCATCTTCTCCCGGAAGTAGTGCTGGTTGCGCTCCAGCTTGTCCCGCAGTTCGGTGGACTCGGTGAGGAGGTCCATGACCTTGATGGTGGCGCCCACCACGGCCGGGGCCAGGGTGTTGGAGAAGAGGTAGGGCCGGGACTTCTGGCGGAGCCACTCGATGAGCTCCCTGCGGCCGCTGGTGCAACCGCCGGAAGCGCCGCCCAGGGCCTTGCCGAAGGTGGTGGTGATCAGGTCGACCCGGTCCATAACGCCCCGGTATTCGTGGGTGCCCCGGCCGGTCTTGCCGACGAAGCCCGTTGCGTGGGAATCGTCCACCATGACAAGGGCGTCGTATTTGTCGGCCAGCTCGCAGATCTGGTCCAGCCTGGCGATGTCGCCGTCCATGGAGAAGACGCCGTCGGTGCAGATCATCCGGTACTTGGCGTCCTTGGCCGCCTTGAGGCAGGCCTCCAGGCCCGGGAGCTTCTTGCCGTCGTGCTCGTATTCGCCGTCGCCCATCTGGTTGTGGGCGTAGACGTAACGCTGGGCCTTGCAAAGACGCACACCGTCGATGATGGAAGCGTGGTTGAGCTGGTCGGCGATGATGGCGCTGTCCTTGCCCAGGAAGGGCTCGAAGACGCCGCCGTTGGCGTCGAAGCAGGCGGCGTAGAGGATGGTGTCCTCCGTGCCCAGGAACTTGGAGACCTTCTCCTCCAGGACCTTGTGGATCTTCTGGGTGCCGCAGATGAAGCGCACCGAAGAGAGGCCGAAGCCCCAGTCGTCCAGGGTCTGGTGGGCGGCCTTGATGAGCTCGGGGTGGGAGCTCAGCCCCAAGTAGTTGTTGGCGCAGAAGTTGAGGACTTTCTTCCCGCCTTCCACTTCGATCTCGGCCCCTTGAGGAGTGACGATGATCCTCTCCTCCTTGAAGAGGCCCTGCTTCTTCATCTCCTCCATTTCACGGATGAGGTCTTCCTTGATCTTTCCGTACATCTTCACCTCCGGTTCCTGCGGATTCGGCCTGCCGGGACACGAGCGCCCCGGACAGAAGGGTTTCCAACGGCCCGACTCGGGGGAAGGGTGGGACGCCGGCCGGCGGGCCCGCCCGCCCCCTCTTCCTCCCGGGAGGAGAGGAAGAAGGGCGACTTCCAAGGGGAGAACGAATCTGTGAACAAGGTCCTTTCCCCAACGGGCGGGGTCAACGCTTTTCCCGGGCTCCGGGCCGGGAAGCCGGGCCCGAGGCGGAAGGCTCGGCCCGACGGGAGGAGGCCCGCCCGACGGCCCGGGAGGCGGGAAGGAGGTAGATCCTGATCCAGGGCCCGGGATTGGGGGAGTCCGGGCCGGTGACCACCTGGTCCGCCGCCCCGGCGGCAAGGGGTTTCTCCGCAGGAAAGCCCCTGCCGAACTCCACAACTTCGAAGGCCTTCTCCTTCAGGATCCGCGTCGCCGCCAGGACACTGCGATAGGTTCCGCTCTTTCGGGTCTCCAGGAGGCCGTCGGCCCAACTGGACCAGAGGTAGGCCCGCCAGGGAGAAGGCCCGCCGTTCCGGATCTTCTCCAGGACGGGCCAGAGCTTGTGGTTCATCACGGGCTTGTAGCTCACCTGGGTGAGAGGGACGTCCCGGACGGCCGGGCCGCCCAGCTCGGGATAGGCGTCCCGGCAGGTTCGGGGACAACCCGGAGGGCAAGGGGCGTTTTCGCGAAGCGGAAGGACCGTCACCAGGTCCAGGACCCCCGCCGAACGGGCCTTCTTCTCCAGGAATACCCTGGCCAGGACCCGCGTATCGGGCCTTCCCAGGATCCGGGCCTCCTGGTAGAGGCCCGGGACGGGAATGGCCACCATGACCGCCACGAGAAGGGTGAGCACCGCCGCGCCCGGGTGGCCCGAGAGCTTGTACCAGAAGGAGGCCACGAAGAGCCCCGCCCCCGTGGCAAGGATGACCCCCAGGGGAAGGAGGGAGGATGCCCGCCTGTCCTGGACCCCCCCCACCAGGACGAAGTAGATGCAGAAGGCCCAGAAGAGGAACCGCCATTCGAATCTGCTGGAGCGCATTCCAAAGAACAGGCCCACCACGCCGGTGAGGGTGAAGAGGGGGAATCCCAGGGCCTCTCCGAGGGTATAGGTCAGGTGGAAAGCCCACCCCGTGGGTTCCCCTTCCAGGCCGAAGGCGGGTTTCGGGGGCCCCACCAGGTGGGAAGCCAGGTATTCCTTCCACCAGGAGATGTCCCCCAGCCGGCCCGCAGTGGAAAGGGCCGCCCCGGCCAGGAGGGCCAGGACCAGGAGGGTCCCCCGGCGGAAGCGGGCCTTGGGATGGGTCGTGATGTCCAGGTGGATGAGGAAGAGAGGAAGGAAGAGGAGGATCCCGTAGGGGATCCCGCCGAAGGAAAGGCCGAAGAAGAAAGCCGCCAGGAAGGCCGGGAAGGTCCGCCCGATCCGGACTCCCCAGGCGGCGAAGCCGATCCCCAGGGCGGTCATGGCCATGGAGGCCAGGGCCGGCGAGAGAAGCCGTCCCTGCTGGACCGCCAGGGGGGAGAAGGCCAGGGCGAAGCCCGCCGTGAGGGCCCCGGGCACCCCGCCGCACTGGTATCCCGCCAGGAAAGCGCCCGCCACGGCCAAAAGCCCGAGAAGCAAGGCTGTCAACCGGGCCAGGCGCAGGGCCCTCGTAGGAGAGCCCGGTGGAGAAGAACTCCACTGGGACAGATTCTCCGCCGGCCCGGGAAGGACCCCCAGGGCCCGGCCCCCTGCGGCAAGGGCAAGGAAGCAGTAGTGGGCGAGTGGGCCTGAAGGCATCGAGGGAGGCGTGAGGCTCCCGGTCTTCTCCATCTCCAGGGCCTCGGTGATCAGGGCCGCCTCGGCCCGGCCCGGGTAGTGGGTCAGAGAAAACCCTCTGAGGACGCCCCCCGCCACAAGGACCAGGAAGAACCCCAGGAGAGCCCGGAACAGCCGCCGGGCCTTGCGCCTGTTCCAGCCGCTCCCCGGCGGAGAAGCAGTGCGGGAGGGAGGGGCGTCCTCCCGGAACAGGCCGTTTCCATCCTGGGCGCTCGAGACCAAGGGATCCTTCTTTCTCGCGGGCTTCGCCTACCTTCTTCTTCTCTTCTTCCCCGCTTTCTCCAGGAGCTTGCCGAAGGCCGGATCCCCTCTCAGAGGATCCAGCTCCTTGTCGTTCTCCATGGTCTTGGCGGAGACACCCCCTGCGGCCAGGGCCGCCTCGAGATCGGCCAGGGCCTCCTTCTTTTTCCCAAGGGCGGCGAGACTGCAGGCCCGGTTGTAGTAAGTCAGAGAAAGGATGTCCGCCGGCCAGGCCTTCTTGTCCACCAGGTCCTTCACCAAGGGAAGGGCCTTGGTGTAACACTCCACCGCCTTGGCGTGGACACCGATGTCGTGCCAGAGGCCGGCCAGGGCCTGCCAGCCCCGGACACGGGCCTTGGGGTTCTTCCGGGTCGTCAGCTTCCGGGCGTCCTGGAAGAAGGGCTCCAAGGCGTCGGTCTCCCCCAACCTGGCCAGGGTCACCGCCACCTGGCGGCGCAGGTCCCGGGCCTCGTATTCGTCGGCCGCCAGGGAACCCAGGGCCTGGAGGGCCGGTTTCTCCAGCTTGCCCATGTCCGCCAGGGCCCGGGCCGCCAGGATCCGGATCATGTCCTCCTCCATGGCCCGCTTGTCCAGGACCATCTCCAGGAGGACCCCCATAGCCGCCTTGCCGTATTTTTCTTTCAGGGGAACGTACTGGCCGGGGTAGCTGGCCCCGGTGGAGACCTGGGCCTTGATGAAATCCAGGATCTTCGGCCTGAGGAGGTAGAACCTGAGGCCGTCCAGGAGGCCCAGGGCCTTCTGGAGCCCCGCCAGGGAGCCTGCCTTCTTCAGGACGGGGTCGGGGTCCTCTCCCCGCCGGACCACCCGGTCCACCAGGGCGGCCACCTTTTCAGGGGAAACGGCCTGGATGGGCTCCTTCCTGCGCCTGAGCCTCTTCCGCTCCGCCTTGGCCTCCCTGTAGCAGGGGAGGAGAGCGTCCATGGCCCTCTGCACCGCCTGGACCAGGGGAAGCCCCAGGTCCTTCATCTCCTTTTCCAGGAGAGCCTTCCTGGCGGCCTGGTCCTTTGCACCCAAGTAGTCCGCCAGGATCTCCGGGACAGACCGCCCGTGAGAAGGCGGCTCAGAGACCAGACCCGCCCCCGGCAGAAGAAGAACTCCAAGAAAAAACCAGCTTCCAAGCATCGAACCTCCAAAAGTCAAACCATCCATCCCCCCATTTTCTGCCGGGAATAGTTTTATAACGAGGGGTGGGGGGTGATTTTGAAGTGGAGTTTGGCCACTTGGCCCAACAGGTCCATGCCTCCGATCTCCACGACCCTTCGTGCGGTCTTCTTTGCGGCGGGGCCGCTCCCCTTGGGCAGGTTGGTGGCGGCCCGGCGGGAACACTCCTCCAGGCCTTCCAGGAACCGGGCCCGGGCCACGATGGAGGCGGCGGCCACGACGGGATGGACTTCCGCCCGTGGCACCTGGAGAAGCCTGATTCCCGGCGGCAACTCCCCCATCTCGCCTTCCACCCTTGCCTGGGGCCCGAACTTGTCCACCAGGACGAGCCCCTCGGGGTGCCCCTCCAGGTGGGGTAGAAGCTCCTTCAAAACCTCTCCGTGGAGGCGGGCCATGAGCTTGTTCAGGTTCCGGTCCGCTTCCTGCCAGGCCGTGTTGTAGACCTCGGGCATCAAGGTCCTGTGGGCCGTGGGGAACTCCTTCTCGATCCAACCCGCCAGGGTGAGGGACCGCCTGTCCTGGAGGGCCTTGGAGTCCTGGACGCCCGCCTGCTGGAGGAGGCCCCATCGGTCCGGTGGGGCGTATACGGCGGCCACGACCAGGGGGCCGAAATAGTCCCCCTTGCCCGATTCGTCGGAACCGATGGTGGGATTCCTCCCACCGGGAAAGTCCTCCCTCCCGCCTTTCTCCTCGGGAAGACCCCCGGCGAGGCGCACGGCCCAGGCCTGGGCCAGGGGCCCCTGGAGGAGGAGCTTGCCCGACTTGTAGAAGGTGATGACGCAACCCTCGGCCCTTCCCCGGAAGAAGGCGTAGTCGCAAGGTTCCAGGGGGACTCCCTCGGACTGGAGGATCTCTTCCACCCGGCGGGCCTTCCCGAGAGGAAGCTTGAGAGTGACCGACTTGGATCCCCCGCCGGCCCCGGTCATTTCCGAACCGTCACGGTCTGGCGGACGATGGAGAGGGGCGAGAGGACGGCGCTCACCAGGAGATCGGTGAAGGTGAAACCCGTCTCCACGGTGTAGCTCTTCTGGGGCGAGGCCATGGCGGCCGAATCCACCCGGTTCAGGTTCACCAGGCCGAAAAGGAAGAAATACTGGTGCCTGGTGACCTCCACCGTGCCAAGGGCCCCGTTGTGGACCTTGTGGTGGAAGGTCATGCACGAGGGAAGGACCGCCAGGAGGCACGCCAGGACCAGGGCCACCGGGAGTCCGGAAAGTAAGGCTCTTCTTCTCATGGAATCCAGGTTACCCGAAGCGTTCCGCCTGGTCGTTGAGATTCATCAAGATCTCCTTGAGGCGCTCCCCCCGGCGCCCCAGCTCCTCCCGATCCAGGTTGGGCGAGACGTGGATCGGGTCCCCGGCGGCGATCCTCACCTTGGTGAAGGGCTTGGGGATCATGAAGGCGTCCCAGCTGCGGAGGACCCACTTGGAACGGGCGGCGATCCCGCAGGGGAGAATGGGCGACCCTGTGCGGGCCGCCAGGAGGAAGACACCGGGGTGGACCTTGAACCTGGGCCCCCTGGGCCCGTCGGGCGTGATGGCCGCCAGGCCCCCCCTCTTAAGGAGGGCCGCCATGGCGGAAAGGGCGGAGTTCCCTCCCTTGCTCGTGGACCCCCGGATCCTCTTGAATCCCAGGCGGGCCAGGGCTCGGTTCATGATCTCCCCGTCCCGGTGGAGGCTCACCATGACGGCCACACCTTTCTTCCGGTAGGCCCAGGCCGGAATCAGGGCCTGGCCGTGCCAGAAGGCGAAGATGCACCCCTTGCGGGCATACTCCTCCACCAGCTCCCCCCGGATCCACTCCAGCCTCCAGGTCCGCCCCAAAAGAGAGAGGCCCCCCACGGCGATACGTGCGGCCAGACGCACCCCGAGGGGCGCCGGCCGGAGAGGAGGGCCCTCTTCCAGGATGGGAAGGTCTTCTCGCGGATCGGAGGTCTCGGTCTTCACGGTTCCTCGTCTTCAGGGTCTTCCAGGTCTCCCGGGGGAGGAAAAGAATCCCAGGGGGGCCCGCCATTGTCCCAGCTTTTTTCCTCTTCTTCCTCCCCGTGCGCCCCCTCTTCTTCCCAGGCCCGCTCGATCTCCTCATCCCGCTTGAAGCGCCTCATCAGGGCCAGACCTACCAGGGGAAGGGAAAGTGCCAGGAGGATCAGGAAGAAATTGCCTGCGATCAGTTGAATGGTAGCCCAAGGCTCGGCCAGGAGAACGGACCTCCAATGGGCCTCCAGGGAGATGTAGGAAAACCCCGTGGCCGAAAGGAAGGCCTTGTCGAAGTCGGGAGCCCTCTCCTGGGCCCGGACCACCCTGGCGAAGACGTCGTCCCCCAGGCGGTCCTCCAGGAAGGAGCAGAAGGAGAAGGCCTCCTGGTAGGCCAGGTCCGTGGCCCGGCGGCTCGGGGACTCCCCCCGGCCCAGGTCCTTCAGGAGGGGAAGGCGGTTCCCCTGGACCAGGGCCCCCAGGTCCGCCTCCTGGGCGAAGAAGGGAAGGCCCGAAAGGACCTGGGCCGTCCCCTCGTGGAACCACCAGGGAAGCTTCCGGAAGGTCTCCCGGCCCGCCTCCCCCATCACCAGGTGGACCAGCTCGTGCTCCAGGACCACCCGCAAGGTCCCGCCGGGCGAAAAGGAGGAGAGCCGGTCCAGGCGGACCACAAGAACGCCCCGGAAGGGGAAGGCCACCCCGGCGGCCCAGGCCGGCATGGCGGCTTCCAGGTCCGGAGGCACCTGCCGGCCCCCCCTGGCAAGGATGATCGTAATCTCTTTGGGAACAGGGAGTTGCAACCGTCCGGCGATCCGGGGGAGGGCCCGGGAGGCGATCTTCGCCGCCGCCCGGGCCGGCCCCTCCAGGCCCGCCGGCGCCCGGACGGTCAGCCCCCCCTCCCGCAAGACCACATCCCCCGCCGGCGCCCCGGCCGAGGCGGCCCCGCCCCGAAGGGAGAGGAAGAGAAGGACGATTACGATCCAGAAGGTTTTCGGAGAGCCAGGGAGAGGAGAAAGACCCCCAGGATGAAGAGCACCACCCAGGGAACGGCCTTCACCAGGAGGAAGATGAGGGAAACCGTGGTGAGCAGGAAACCCGCCCCGAGCAGGGCCTTCTTCAGGACGTCCTTTCCCTGGAGGATCCCCAGGATCTGGTCCCGGATCTCCCGGTAGTTCTTCTGGATTTCCCTCATGGCGTCTCAAAAGCTTTCCTTCGGCCCGGGAAATTCGCCGGTGCGTACGTCCCGGGCGAAACGCCGCACCGCATCCATGATCTCCTCGCCGAGCTCGGCGTAACGCCGGACGAACTTGGGACGGAAGGAGCGGAATAGGCCCAGCATGTCCTGGGTGACCAGGACCTGGCCGTCACAGCCGGGCCCCGCGCCGATCCCGATGACCGGAACCTTCAGCTCCGAGGCGACCCGGGAGGCCAGCCCGGAAGGGACCTTCTCCAGCACCAGGCTGAAAATCCCCGCTTCCTCCAGGAGCCGGGCCTCTTCCAGGAGGCGCCTGCCTTCCTCCTCCGAAGCCCCCTGGAGGGCGTAGCCCGTGGTCTTGATGGACTGGGGAGTGAGGCCCAGATGCCCCATCACGGGGATTCCCGCCTCCACGAGCCGCCGGATCAGTCCGGCAACCCGCTCCCCACCCTCCAGCTTCACCGCGTCTGCGCCTGCCTCCTGGAGGAACCGCCCGGCGTTGCGGAGCCCCTCCTCGGGACTCACCTGGAAAGAGAGAAAGGGCATGTCGGCCACCACCATGGCCGACCGGGCCGCCCGGGCCACGGCCGCCACGTGGGCCACCATCAGGTCCATGGTGACGGGAAGGGTCGAGGGAAAGCCGTGGACCACCATTCCCGCCGAATCCCCCACCAGGAGGATGTCCACACCGGCTTCTTCGAGGAGTCCCGCCAGGAGCCAGTCGTAGGCCGTGAGCATCACCACCTTCCGGCCCTCCTCCTTCATCTTCCGGAGCCTGAGGGGGGTGATCTTCTTGCGGGGCTCTTCTCTCTCGGTGCTCATCGCTTTGCTCCCTTGGTTCCAGGGTTCGGCCCGGAGACAGGAGATTGTAACCTCCCGAAGAGATCCTTCCTCCCAAGCCGGTGGAAGGTCGTCGCCGCTGCGGGGATCCGGCCGAAGGCGAAGAGGACCTCTCCGGCGGCGGGCCGGAAGACCATGCATTGCACGTTGATGGGCCCCAGGGCGGCCATGCGCAACACCCCCCGCAGGATCTTGGGGGTGAAGACCTTCCTCTTGCGGACCTGGGCCTCCAGGAGGCTGTAGCGCCGGCAAGGGTGGGGCCCCCCCAGGGAGGAGGAGCGGAAGTAGTTCGTAGCGAAGAGGGCCCCCCGGCTGGGACGGCGGAGGGCCCACTTGTCGCCGGGGCTCTCCAGGACCGCCCCATCCCCCCGGGCGTCGACGACCATGAAGTTTCCCCCCGAAAGGGCCCGCACCCCCCGGACGGCCCGGATCACCTGGTCCACCCGCTCCCACCGGGAAAGGAGCTCCCTGTAGAGAAGGAACCGGGGGATCGCCCCGGGGAAGGCCTTTCGGGCGTTCCGGTAGACGTCCATGGTGGCCCCGCAAAGCCCGGCCTCGTTCATGCCCGAGAGGACCCCCACCAGCCCGGGGAAAGTGAAGGAGGCCAGGGCCTTCCTCCCCTTTTCGTGGTAGACCACGACCAGGCCAAGGCGGTGGATGTCCGCGATGGGCGGGTAGTCCAGGTTGCGGCCCATGGCGGGCGCCCCGTCGCTCATCCTGGATGAGGCGAGAAAGAGGGTGGAACAGTGCACCCTGGGGGCCACCTCGGGAAGGAGGTTGGCCAAAAGAATGGTGTCGGCCTCCACCCCCGCCCCCCGGGCCAGGGCCCGGATCTCCTCCATCCGCTCCTTGGGTATCCCCGCCTCGGCCTTCCGGACGAGTTCCAGGACGGCCCGTTCCCTGGGTTTTTTACGGGCAACCGGAATTACCCCGAAGAAGGTGTCCAGGAAGCGCTTCGCGAAGACCGGGGCGAGCCTGCGGAGGACAGGGCCGGTGAGCCTCCCCGCCGCCTCTCCCATCCGGGAAGGGGTTCCGTAGAGATGCAGGACGGGGACCTCTCCCACGTAGACCAGGCGGGCCTCCCCCCACCGTCCAGGCTCGTAGACCCTCTCGGGCGGTGCTCCAGGCAGGGAGGCGGCGGCCGGAAGGAGAAGGAACAGGGCCGTCCCAAGGGCTCTCTTTGCCTGGATCACCATCTTCGCTCCTGGTCCTTTCCAAAAGGGAACCCCCGGGGGAGCGCCCCGAGGGTTCCTTGGTCCGCAAAAGAGGAAGGTTCCGGGCCTCACCTGGCCCGGAGGATGTCGTCACCCTTGCCGCCCTCGTCCTTCCCGTTGGGCCCAACCGACCAGAGCTTGTAGCCCGTGGGGGTGCGCTGGTAGCGGTAGGGATGCCCCCAGGGATCCTTGGGCAGGGAGGTCCAGTCCGGCAGGAACCCGCGGGGATAGTCCTGGGTCGGCTTGAGCAAGGTGTTCAAGGTGTCAGGGTAGGTGCCGTTCTCCACCTTGTAGATGACCAGGCCCGAGGAAAGGATGTCGAAGTCCTCCTGGACCCGGCGCTTCTGGGCCGGCGTGGCTCCACCGGGAGGGGCCGCCTTGGGCCGGGCCTTGGGCCGCACGGGGGCCTTGCCCTTCTGGATGGGAAGGGGAACCACCACGGCCTTCCCGCCCTTGGGTTGCCTCCTGCCCGTCGAGGCGGCGGTGACGGCCTTCATGTGGGCCACCCAGCCGGCCACACCGGCCCCCACGGCGGCGAGACCGACCACGACCTCCGGCCCGAAGGGGCTCACCGTGCGGCTGAAGAAGCCATCCTTCGTTTTCACCGAGTAGGAAACGGATGGGAAGAGATACTTGGCCACCGTATCCGAACCGGGCAGGAGGGCCAGGTCGACGGGGATGTCCTCGGGAAGGCTCAGCATGTTGATCATCCCGGAAGCGAACTCGTAGGAGGTCTGGATCTGGCGCTTCAGGTCGTTGAAGGAGAGGCTCGTCACCTCGGCGGGGAGGCTCTTCAGGAACCGGGCCACCTCTTCGTTGCTCCGGATGTCCGTCTTCGGAGTCTCTTGCATCCGGGCCACGGCCGACTTCAAGTCCCTGGGATTGAAGGCGACCACGAGGTAGCCCTTCTGGAAAGTGAAGGAGGGTTTCATGACGGTGAAAATCTGCCCCAGGATCATGGCCTTGTCCGGGGGAAGCTGGGAAACGTCCACCTGGACCTCCCAGATATCCAGGCCCGCCGCCGGGTCCTTCCGCTTCTCCAGGGTGATGGCTCCCTTGAAAAACCCAAGGAGGGTTTCCAGGGAATTCAGGAACGTGTCCGGGTCCTTCACCTGGGTGATGAACACCCCCCTGGGACCGGCCATGAGGTTGGTGGAGATGAACCCGTAGGAAAGGAACTCCCCGCCGAACTGGTCCAGGAAGTCCTTCTGGATGTCGAAGCCCAGTTTCTTCCGGAAGGAATCCAGGTAGGCGTCGACAAATCCGCCCAGGTCGGGATCCACTTTGTGGAGGATGTCCATCACGGTCCGGAAAAGCCCCCGGATCGGCAGGGTCCCCATCTGGAACTGGGAGGCCTTCTTGGGGATCCAGGCCAGGTGATCCAGGTTCACCGGCCTGTTTCCTCCCAGATTCAGGAAGCCCTTGCGCGGGGCCGGGGCATCGAGGAAGCCATCCCAGTAGCACTTCCCCCCTTCATAGTTGGCCAAAAGCCCAAAGGCCCGGCACCCCAGAAGGCCCGAGGCGTCCAGGGCGGCCCGGATGTTGGGGAGCCGGCGGAGGAACTCCTCTGTCTTCGGGTTCGAAGGAAGGACTTTGGGAAGGAACTGGAGCAGGGTCTCCAGCATGGCCCTGGGCCGGCAGAAGAAGAGAGCCTCCGGATCCTGGCTCTTGAGTTTCGCGAAAGTGGAGTGGAAGAGGGGCTCCACGGCCAGGCTGGCCTTGGGAGCCGCCCCCAGGACCTGTTCGGCCAGGGCCTTGGAACTGGCAAGAAGGAAGAGGCCCTTCTTGTAGGCCAAGGTGATGGACCGGAAGGGCCCCTGCATATTGGTCGTGTCCACGACAAAGGCCTGGGCGCCTGCGACCCTGGCGAGCTTGGGCAGTTTCTCCTGGTCGACGCCCATCTTCTGGTAGGCCTGGATCTGCTCTTGGAACTTCCCGACAACGAACTGGACCAGCTTGTCCAGGACGGCTTCGTTGCCGTGGAATCCCAGGGTGAAGACGAACCGGACCGGCTCTCCCGGGCCGCCGGGGCCCACGAGGGCAAAGGAGGCGTTTCCCGGGCGGAGGGCCATGACGTCCTCGAAGCTCAGGGGGACCATCCCCTGGTCGTAGGCGGCCTTCCACTTCACCTTGGCCTGGGCCAGGTAGGCCTTCGCAAATTGCAGGGGCTGGGCCAGAAATTCCTGGACTTCTTCTTCCTGGAAAAGCTTGCCCAGGGGCATGGACTGGAACTCCCGGGCGCTCCTGGTGAGGTCGGGGAAGGAAGCGTAGAGAAGGGTCTGGGGAGGAAGGTTCCTCTTCAGGTCGAAGCCTTGCTGGGCCGGCAGGCCGGAGGAGGCCAGGACCAGGCCCAGGGCCAGGGAGGAAAGAAAGGTGGATCGTCTCATGGAGAACACTCCTTTTCGGGTCCCAAAGGAGCCGGAGCTCCCTTGTCGCAAGGGTCCTTGGGAATGTCCCTTCTACGCAGGAGAAGGGGAAACATTCGGGGCCTTCCGGGTTCCTCTCCCCAGGCCCCGAAAGGTTTCATCCTGTCAGGATCTTCTGGAAGAAGGCCCGGATCTTCTTGTTGCTCTTGGCCAGGTGGCTCTCAAGACGGTAGATCGGCCGGACCAGGGTCCGGGGTTTTCCCCCTTTCTTGATCCCCTCCCAGAATTGCTTCCAGTACTTGAGGGCGATCTTGTCCCCGCTGTCCTTCACGTAACAGATGAGGAAACCCGCGTCCTTGAGGAGTTTCTGGGAGGCCTTGAAGGCGTCGGGAGAGAGGGCGTACCGGGAGAACCAGCTCCTGCCGTAGTTTGCCACCCCCCCGGCGCGGACGATGTTCTCCGCCCCCCACTTCCTCAGGACCTGGGCGTCGAAGAACCGGTCGCAATAGACGGCCACCCCGGCGTAGAACCAGAGGGGACACTCCTTCAGGCCCGCCCCCATGTAGAGGAAGAACTGGTACTGGAGGGCCAGGGCGTGGGGAAGGTTGATCTTACCGAAATTCTTGTCCCACAGGCACACCGCCGGGAGGTTCTCGTCGGCCTGGGCGAACCACCCGCCCGAGACCGATGAATACGACGTGCCATATTTCGAGCCGTAGGTGTTGTAGTCGCCCTGGGTGGCGAAGATGTAGACGTTCATCCGCTCCGCCCGCCGGGGCTCCAGGCCCTCCATGACGTTCTTCAGCCGAACGTACACGGCCTCCACGTCGGCCTTGCGGAGCTTGGCCTCGCTCCAGGGCAGGTTGGTCCAGACCTTGTAGTGCTCGGTGGTCAGGATCCAGGGGTGGGACCAGTCGGAGTGGTAGTTGTTGGCCTCCCCCACGTCCACCCATTTCCCCTCCACCAGAAACATACCCTGCTGGGCCTTGGGGAGGTCTTCCTTCTTGATCCATTCCCCCGTTTCGGGATGCCGGACGAAGCCGGCCTTGACCTTCTTGGCGTCCTGGGGAGAGTACCACTGGTCCCCCACCTTCACGAAGCCGGCCTTCATCTTGGCCGCTTCATCCTTGGTGACCCACTTCCCCTTGTATTTCACCAGGCCCAGGGCCTTCCGCCGGGCCTCCTCCTCCTTCTTGACCAGCTTGGCCTTCTCCCTCTCGGTCATCCACTTTCCCTTGTAGTAGACGTGCCCCAGGAGCTTGTGGGCCTTCACGTTGGAAGGGTCGATCTTGAGGACACGCTTCAAATGGCGGACGGCCTTGGACTTGAGCCCGTTGGCGAGGCACCAGACGGCCAGGTCCAGGTGGCCGTCGAGGTCGTCCTTCTCGAGGTCCGATGCCATCTTCTCGTAGGCCTGGAGAAGGGCCTTCTTGTCCGGTTTCTTCTGGGCCTGGAGGGGAGCGGCCGAGAGGCCGAGGACGAAGAAGAACGCCAGGAAGACCAGGGCCGCGGAAACGTACCGTTTCATGATTCACCCCCTGCGGGAAAGAGGCCGGGTACCGCCCGGCGCCGGAAGGACCGGTCTATTTTGCCAGGAAGTGCCCCTTTCCCGCCAGCCTGGAAGGGGCTCTACTTCCCAAGGAAACCTCTCCAGGAAGGAGGGAGGATCCCTCCCCTGGTGAGGAGGTTAGGGTTCCAGTTGGGCCTGGCGGGCTTTCTCAGGAGGGTCATCCCCGCCTCCTCCAGGGTCCGGTCCCCCTTGTGGAGGTTGCAACTCACACAGGCCAGGACGCAATTCTCCCAGGTGGTCTTCCCCCCCCTGGACTTGGGGACCACGTGGTCGATGGTCAGCTCCTCCGCCCGGAACCGCTTCCCGCAATACTGGCAAGTGTAATTGTCCCGGCGGTAGATGTTCCTCCGCGAAAAGGGGACTTCCTTGGAGGGAACGGAGTTGTACCGCTGGAGCACGATGACCTCGGGGACCCGGAATTTCAGGTTGACCGTCCTTAGGACAGGATGGGTTCCGTCCCCGTCGGCCCGGATCCAGGACTCGAAGTCGTGGACCTCGAAGGTCTCGGGTGAGATGATCTTGGCCTGCCCCAGGTAGACGAGGCAGATGGCCCTGCGTACGGTGGTCACGTTGACCGCCGTCCAGGACTTGTTGAGGACCAGCGTAGCCTGGTCCAGGAGCGTTTCACCCGCAGTTGCCATGGACGAGGTTTCTCCCCATGAAGGGGAGAGTGTAGCATGGACTTTCCTGGGGGGGGAGCCTGGTTTTTGGATCCCCCCGTGGTTCGCGCGGAGGAGGAAATCCCTAAGTTCTTGTTTTAGAGGGAGTTAGGCATGAATACCTACATGCGGGCGGTTCTCTTCCTGGTACCCCTCCTGGCGGGATGCGCCAATGTGGACCGGAATTACGTCCCAGTTCCCGGGCAGAATTCCCTGATGGTCCGGGCCACCCAGTTCCCCGATCTCCCTGTGCCGGCGGAACTCCAGCTCCAGGTGTCCCACAACGAGAGCGCCAGTTTCTCCGCCGGCCGTTTCCGGTGGGCCGTCCTCCACTACAGGGGGATCATGTCCATGGGCTCGGCCCTGGCCTTCCTGAAGGAGCAACTGGCCCAATTCCAGTGGAGAATCACCTCCCAGGAGAGGCCCGGCCCGGGACAACTGGTTCTCCACGCCGAGAAGTCGTGCTATGTTGCCCAGTTCCGCCTCCGCCAGCTGGGGACGGTGCTCCACATGGACGTCTACCTGAACACCCGACTCCAGACCCGGGACACCCCAGGGGGTACCGGGGCTTGAAGCCGGAGGAAGAGCAAGAAGTCGAAAAAAGCTGAACACGCTCTGAGGCCGAGAAAGATCCATGGCAAAGAAGAAAAAGAAGAACAAAGGTAAGTCACAGGCCAGGAAGACTCCCAGGCCCCCCATGCCTCCCCCGGAAAACCCGGACGCCCACGCTGTCGAGTTCTCCCCCAATCCTTTGGAGATCTACTGGGAGAAGTATCACAACTACGTCTACCTGGCGATTCTCCTGGTGGTGGTGATCTGGGGCGCCGTGTACATCGGTGGCCTGATCCGCCAGAAGAAGAACAATCTCCGGTGGGAGAAGGTGTTCCACGAAACGGGTGTTCTCTCGCAGGACTCCTACAGTCTCTGGGGGAGCAACCTCTTCGACAGGATCGAAAAAGCCGATCCTGTGAAGGAGAAGGCCCTGATCCAGGAGAACCGGGGAGAACCGGTGGAACCCTTCCTCCGCTTCCTCCGGGGCCGGACCCTCTCCTTGAGGGGGGAGGACCAGAAGGCCCGGACCGAGCTGGCCGACCTGAAGAAGGCTTTCCCCAAGAGCGAAGTGGCCTCGGCCGTCCTGAACTACTCCTACTACTCCCAGCCCTGCACCCCCGTGGAGGGTGTCCTGACGGAGATGAAGGAGAACGAAGAGGCCCGGAAGAAATACCCCTTCCTCTTCCAGAACCCCAAGCCCGACCCCACCATCACGGCGATCCTCCAGACCAACCGGGGGGTGATCAAGATTCGTTTCTACCCTGCCCAGGCCCCCAAGCATGTGAAACGCTTCCTCCAGCTCGCCAAGGCGGGTTTCTTCGACGGCCAGAAGATCTTCAAGGTCTCCCGGGGAGGGAATGACTTCACCCCCATCTTCCTGGAGTTCGGCGACCCCAAGACGAGGGATCCCAAGTCCAAGCCGGAAGAGTGGGGGAACCTGAAAGAAAAAGACCTGCTTCCCATGGAAGGAACCCGGCTCTTCCACTTCGCCGGAGCCGTCACGGCTCCCCGGGACCCGGGCCAGGCCAAGACCTCCTCCAGGCTCGTACGAATCCTGGGCGAGGATTTCCACAATTGGGACGGCCAGAACCAGGTCTTCGGCCAGGTCGTGGAAGGCCTGGACCTGGTGAAGGATCTGGCCAAGGGCTTGGAGCTCCGGAACCCCACGGCCTTCGAAGGAATCCCCGTCCAGCCGCCGGTGATCCAGAAAGTGATCCTCAAAGGGGACCTGACCAAGATCCTGGGCAAGGAAGCCGCCTCCAAACCGGCATCCAAGCCGCAGGCCCAGAAGCCCAAGGACAAGAAGGGCGGAAAGAAAAAGTAGCCATCCCCGGATCGAGGCCGAAAAGAAGGGCCATGTTCCACGTGGAACATGGCCCTTCTTCTTTCCCCTTAGGGGCCCGGAATCCCCCAAGAAAACGTCACATCAGGTATTCCCCTTCGCCCACGCCGCCCTCCTCGGAAGGAGAATCCTCCAACCTGGTGAGCCTTTCGAAAAGGTGGTCGAAGGTATCCTTGTCGGGAGTTTCGATCAGGATCTGCCCCTTCTTGCCCCGGAACTTGACCTTCACCCTCACTCCCAGGGCGTGGGAAAGCCTCTCCTCCAGGTCCCTGTGCCAGGCAGGCAAAGGCCTCTCCTTCCGGGACTTCTCCTTCTTCCCCTCCAGGATCTTCCGGATCCGGCTTTCCAACTCCCTCACGGAAAGCCCCTTCTCGACACACTCCTGGGCCAAGAGGATCATGGCCTTGGGATCCTTCAAGGCCAGCAAAGCCCTGGCGTGCCCCATGGAGAGTGTTCCACGTGAAACATGCTCCTGCACCTCGGGGGGGAGCTCGAGAAGCCGAAGGAAGTTTGCCAGGGCCGGACGGCTCATTCCCAGGCCCTGGGCCACTTCCTCCTGGGTCTTTCCTGTGAGCTGGAGGAGCTGGGCATAGGCACGGGCCTTTTCCAGGGCATTCAGGTCGGCCCTCTGGATGTTCTCCACCAGGGCCATGGCCAGGAGCTGGTGGTCCGTCAGATCCCGCACCACCAGGGGAACCACCTTGAGGCCCGCCAGCTTGGCGGCCCGGAGCCGTCGCTCCCCCGCCACCAACTCGAACCCCACTTCGGTCCTGCGGGCCACCAAAGGTTGGAGGATCCCATGGGCTTGGATGGAAGCCTTCAAGGCCTCCAGCTCCTCGGCGGGAAACTCCTTCCTCGGCTGGAACCGGTTGGGACGGATCTCTTCCACCGGGACGAGGAGCATCTCTTCCGTGCTCCCTTCCCGGGCCGTCTCGGAGAGCAGAAAGTCCAGGCCCCGCCCAAGTTTCTTCTCAGGGTTCATCCCCATCCACCTCCCTTGCCAGTTGCAGGTAGGCCAGGGCCCCGGGACCGGCGGGATCGTAGTCCCAAGCCGGTAGCCCGTGGCTCGTCGCCTCGGCCAGTTTCAAATCACGGGGGATCTCGGTCCAGAACACCCGGCCCTTCATGTGATCCCGCACCTCCTCCACCACGTCCCTGTGGAGAGGCTCCCGCCAATCTACCATGGTGAGGAGAATCCCTTCCACGGCCAGCTTGGGGTTCCTGGTGGACCGGACCCCCTCCACGACCTGCAGCATCTGGGCCAGGCCCTGCATGGCGAAGAATTCGCTCTGGACGGGGACGAGCACAGAGTGGCTCACCTCCAGCCCCAACAGCCCCCAGGCGTCCACCCTGGGCGGACAATCCAGGAGGATCCACTCCTTTTCCTCCAGGAAGGGCTCCCAGGCCTCCTGGAGGAGGGCCAGGCTTGGGGTCCTCTGGCTCTTCCCGTGAAGGAAGTGGGGGAAGGAGAGAATGTGAAGCCCGGGACAGACCAGACGTGTCCAGGAATCCCCCCCCTTGCCGGGCTCCATTCCCTGGAGGGCCAGGGAGGCGTTGGCCTGGGGATCCAGGTCCACCAGGAGCACCCTCTGGCCCCGCAAGGCCAGGGCCCGGGCCAGGTTGACCGCCGTGGTGGTTTTCCCCACGCCGCCTTTCTGGTTCGCTATACTCGTGATCCGCATCCTGAAGGAGGTCCCGTGGAGCGAGAGTTGCAGGTTTTCTTTTCCGGCCACGTCCAAGGCGTGGGTTTCCGTTACTATACCTTCCAAATCATGGCAGGCTATCCTGTCCGAGGTTTTGTTCGCAATCTGCCCGATGGCAGGGTAGAGCTGGTACTTCAAGGCGAGGAACCGGTCCTTCTCGAAGCCCTGGAAGCGGTTCGGCGAAGGATGGCTCCTTATATCGCTTCCGTGGAAACGACGTGGAAGGAACCGAGAGAAAAGTTTTCCTCCTTCCAGGTTCGAAGGTGACCGGGCCGGGCGAGGGAAAGGCCCTCTTCCGCCTCAGGTTCCTCCAACTGAGAAGGGACCCCACCTTCCTCCTTCTTGGCGGAGGGGCCATCCTCCTCACCCTCCTCTCCACCTGCCTGGCCCCCCTTCCTGCCCTGGAGGGCGGCCGGGTCTGGGCGGACTTCCTCCTCTCGGGCCTTCAAGCCTGCCTTCTCCTCTTCAGCCTGAGCCTCCTCCTTCTGCCCGAAGGCGGCCTCCTGGCCAGGCTTCCCGCCCTTCCGGGAAACCCCTTCCGGGGCCGCCTTGCCTGGTTTTTCGCCGAATGGGGGGCCACGATCCTCCTGGTCCTTCCCGCCCTTGCCTTGGGGTGGTTGCTCCTGCCCCGGCCTTGGGGCCGGAACCTCCTCCTTCCCTCCCTGGTCCTCCTCTTCCAGGGAGCCTTCCTGGTCTCCCTGGCCTCTTTCGCCAGGACCTTCCTCGGGCGGGCCGCCGGGACGGTCTTCCTCCTGGCCTTTTGGATCCTCCTCTCCCTGCCGCCCCTCTCCTGGGCCGACCCCCGGGGAATGGCTCCCGGCTCCTTGACCGGCGGAGGAGGAAGTCCCATAGGGGCATTTTTGCTTTGGGCCGGTTCGGCCTGGTTCTTCCTTTCCCTGCAAGCCGGGGGGCAAAAGAGTGCCCCAAGAAGGGGGGATGCGTGAGACTTGCCTTCCTCGGGGACATCCATGGAAACCTTCCCGCCCTGGAAGCGGTGTGGGCCGTCCTGGAAGAGAAGTCCCCAGACATGATTTTCGTTACGGGGGATTTGGTCGGGTACGGCGCCGATTGCCGGGCCTGCGTGGATTTCCTCCGGGACAAGGCCGACTTCGCCTGCCTGGGAAACCACGACGCCGTGGTTTGCGGAAAAATGATACCCTGGGGCTTCAGGCCCGAGTCCCTGGAACCTTTGGAGCGCTGCCGGGAGGAGCTCTCTTCCGACGCCGTGGGATGGCTCGCCTCCCTCCCCCTCGTGGGGGTCTTCCCCGACGTGGGCTGGACCGTCTCCCACGGGAGCCTGGCCGCGCCCGAACAGTTTCCCTACGTCCTCTCCCCCCTGGAAGCCCGGGCCCACTTCGCGAAGCAGAAGACCCCTTTCGGATGCGTAGGCCACAGCCACGTCCCGGGCCTCTTCTTCGAACCCCGGCGCAACGACCTTCCCCAGTGGACCCAGCTCCTGGAAGGAACCTTCCTGGTCCCGCCGGAAGGAAGACTCCTCCTGAACCCGGGGAGCGTGGGCCAACCCAGGGACGGGGACCACCGGGCCTCCTTCGCCCTCTTCGACCAGGATACCCGGGAAGGAGAGATCGTCCGGGTGGACTACGACATCCAGGAGGCCGCCCGGCGAATCGAGGCGGCCGGGTTCGCCCGCTCCCTGGCCGACAGGCTTTTCCTGGGGATATGAGCTCCAGGATCCGATAGGGAAGAACATGGAGGTCCACGACGAATCGAAGGCCCCCGCCCTCCGGGAGGCGGCGGCCCCGGAAGCCCTGGCGGTGAGCGCCATCCTGGTGAACTACCGTTCGGCCCGGGAGACCCTCGAGGCCGTCTCCTCCCTCCTGGAGACGGCCGGCGACCTTCCCCTCCAGGTCCTGGTCGTGGAGAACCAGAGCGGCGGCTCGGACAGGGAGATCCTGGAAAAGGAGCTCCCCAACGAAGCGGAACTCCTCCCGAGCCCGGAGAACCTGGGCTTCGCCGGGGGCATCACCCTGGCCGTCCCCAAGGTCCGGGGGAAGTACATCCTCCTGCTCAACCCCGACACCCGCCTCCTTCCCGGGACCTTGTCCGCCCTGGTGGACTTCATGGAGAAACAAAAGGACGCCGGCGCCGTGGGACCCCTCCTGGTGGGGGAGGACGGCAGGATCCAGGGAGGGGGCCGGAAACTGCCCACGCCGGGCCTCCTCCTGGGAAAGGAGCTTGGCTTCCGCACCCTGGAAGAGGAGATCCCCGACCCGCCCAGGCCCTTCCAAACGGGCTGGGTCGTGGGGGCCTGCATGTTGATCCGGAAAGAAGCATATGAAGAGGTGGGGGGGATGGACACGTCCTACTTCCTCTACTTCGAAGAGACCGATCTCTGCCGGAGGCTGGCCGCCGCTGGATGGGGGGTCTGGTGCCACCCCCTGGCCCGGTGCGTCCACGCCCACGGCACCAGCTCCGAACGAACGGGGGAAGACCTCCTGGGGAAGGACATCGCCCGTTTCTTCCTCCCGAGCCAGCGCCGCTACCTCGCCAAGTTCCACGGAAAGGGAGCCGCCCTTGCCGTGGAGGCCGCCCTCTGGGCCCTGGCCCTCGCCCGGTGGATGAAGGCCTCCCTCCTGGGCCTCTTCCAACCCGCCGGGAAGAAGACCGCCCGGGCCAGGCTGGCCCAGGCCCGGGCCTACTGGACCCTCTGGCGGGGAGGCTTCGAAAGGAAAGGGGAGTAGGAGCCCCTTTCTACAAGGAAGGCTCCCGGTTCCGCAGGTAGGAGAGGGACTCGGGGAAAGGCTGGTCCTCCCGAGTGCCCAGGCCCGAATCGAAGAGGGCCTTCAGGTCCATGAGGACCTTCCTGTCCCCGCGGAAAGTGACCTTCCGGGCCCGGGGATTCCGTCCCGCCAGGATCATGACGGCCATGATCGAGGAGGCATTGGCCTTCTGCCCCTGGATCTCCATCTCCACGGGCATTCCGTAGTGATTCACCACGGCCACGATGAGCGAAGCCGGCCGGGCGTGGAGGAAGACCCCCTGGGGCAAATCGAGCTCGATCTCCTCCTTCTTCATGAACTTGGGAAGGAGGTTCCTGGCCAGGCCGGCCCCCTCTCCCAAAAAGGCCTGGGCCTCGGCCAGACAGAAGTCGGTCACCAGGGAGAGCAGGGAGGGCCGGTCCACCAGGGCGGCGATCTCCCGGCGGGTCCGGGCCACCCGGAGATCGTTCTGGTGCCTCTCGTCCAGGTGGACCAGGGCGGTGGCGCACTCGAAGAGGTGGAGGGCCGCCGAGATGTGGCCCCTGAGCCTCCGAAGATCCGGTGTAGCGGATTCGAGTGGAGTGGACTTGATGTAGGTGTCGTACCGGGACTGGAGGTTGTGGACCGAGACCAGGCAGACCCTCAGTTGCTCCTCACGGCAGAAGCGGGAGACGAAATCCTTCTTCTCCTCCCTTCCCAGGACCAGGTCCAGGGGTATGGCGGCCCGGACCATGTCGTTCACCGCCAGGTAGCGGGCGGCGATCTCGGCCATCCGGGTCTCTTCCTCGGCTCCTTCTTCCTCCCCCAGGTTCTCCGGGAGGTAGCGCTCGGCCCGGACCTGGACGAAGGCCCCCTCCCCCAAGGAGCCGGCGGGAACGCGGATGCCCAGGCCCGAACACTGGTCCTTGATGGCCTGGATCACCCTGAGGACGGCCGTTTCCAGGTAGCCGAGGCCGTCCTTCAGGCGAGGCCGGAATTCCCGGACGTGGCCGGGGTCGAGCTGGTAGCTCTCCAGGCGTCCCGAAAGATGGCTCAGGGAGAAACAGGCCTGGGCCAGCCACCGCAAGGTGGCCACGAGCTCGGCCAGAAATCCGAAAGTCCGGTTCTTCCTGGCGCCGAAATCGTCGAGGAAACTCTCCAGCTCGTTGGTCTCCAGGACGAGGCGGAAGAGGTGGCCTTTCTCCCACTGGGGCGGGGCGATGGATTGCAACGTGTTGCCCAGCAAGAAGAAAGGTCTGACCTGGGCTTCCAGGAGAGGAAGGAAGTCTTCTTCCCGGATGACCTCTTCCAGTGAATCTTGGGGAGTCGTTCCCTCGGGTTCCATGGGCTTCCTTCCAGGAGTCTTCCTTGTTCCCGAAAGGGAAAACCTTAGGTGGCCCCCCGAAAGGTGTCAAGGAAGGGTCAAGCCCCCCTCCAAGGGGGCCGATAGGTTCCAAGGAGGAGAGTCGGAGCGGGGACTTCCAGGGAGGGTGGAGCCATTTCTCGGGAGCAAGGACTGGAGACCTACCTCAAGGAGATCAACGAGGTTCCCTTGTTGACTCCCGAAGAGGAGAAGGAGCTCGCCCGGCGGGTCCAGGAGGGGGACCAGGAGGCCCGGGAACGCATGATCCGGGCCAATCTCCGCCTGGTGGTGAGCATCGCCAAGAACTACGTGAACCTGGGCCTCTCCTTCCTGGACCTGATCGAGGAGGGGAACATCGGCCTCATGAAGGCGGTGGAACGCTTCGATCCCGAGAAGAACTGCCGTTTCTCCACCTACGCCACCTGGTGGATCAAGCAGGCCATCCGCCGGGCCCTGATCAACACGGTGAAGACCGTGCGGATCCCCGCCTACATGGTGGAACTCGTCTCCCGGTGGAAGTCCATGGCCCTGGAACTCACCTTCCGCCTGGGCCGCCAGCCCACCGAAGCGGAAGTCGCCGAAGAGCTGGGCATCCCCACGGAGAACTGGAACATCGTCCGGAGGACCGTCCAGACCGCCACAACCGGTGTTTCCCAAGGACCGGATTTAGAGGTGGCCGCCTCGGAGCTCCTGGAGGACACCGACGGCGTCACCCCGGACGAAGAGTTCTTCCAGTCCTACGAGGTCCAGCGCCTGAGAGAGCTCCTGGACTCCATCGACGAGAGGGAGGCGGCCGTCCTCAAGATGCGCTACGGCCTGGAGGGTTCGGAGACGATGACCCTCAAAGAGATCGGGAAGCGCATCGGCGTGACCCGGGAGAGCGTCCGCCAGATCGAGGGAAAGGCCCTCCGCAAGCTCCAGGAGATCCTGGTCAAGGACTTCGGGATCGAAGGCCCCGTGAAGGAGCCCACCCCCAGCATCTGCAAGCCTCCCAGGAAACGGAAGAAGAAGAAAGCCCAGGGAGACAGCCCCAAGAAAGGCAAGAAGAAGAGGGAATGAGCGGTTCAATACCGCCATTTTGACGAAACTCCACCCCTTTCTCCCGGCGACCGCCTTGCAATGACCGGTTGATTTCCACACAATCCGGTCATGACTCCTTCTGCAGGCGACCCGGTCCCCCTCTCCTTCACCCAGGTGCCGCCCGGCCCGGGGCCCGCCTTCCGCCGCCTGGCCCGGGTCCTGGAGGAGGAGATCCTGGCGGGGAGGGTCCCGCCTGGGGCCCGCCTCCCTTCGGTGAGGGACCTGGCGGAGCGCCTCCAGGTCCATCCCTCCACGGTCCGGGCGGCCTACAACCTGCTGGAGACCAAGGGCAGACTGGTCTCCCACGTGGGCCGGGGGACCTTCGTCCGGGAAAGCCCTCCTCCACCGCCGAGGCTCCGCTTTCCTCCCACTGTGGAGAGGGCCCTGAACCTGGCCTCCCTCACGGGCGGCCTGGAGGAGGTGCCCCAGGACGGCCTGGATCTCTTCACCCTCACCCCCGATCCGCCCCGATCCTCCCTGGAGGCCTTCCGGACCTGCTTGGAGAAGGTCCTTCGCGAAGAGGGGGAGGCCCTCCTCTCCTACCTTGGGCCGGCGGGACACGAAGGGCTCCGGACCCAGGTGGCGGAGATGCTCTCCCGGGGAGGGCGGAAGGTGGAGCCCGCGGAGATCCTCGTCACCAGCGGAGCCCAGCAGGCCCTGGAGCTCGCCATCCAGTGCTTCGTCGGGCCCGGCGAGGCCGTCGTCACCCCCTGTCCCACGTACCTGAACCTCATGGGAACCCTGGAGGTCCAGGGGGTCCGCCTCCTTCCCGTGCCCTTCCGTGGGGAAGGACTCGACACCTGGGCCCTGGAAAGGGCCCTCCAGGACCCCTCGGCCCGGCTCCTGTACCTCATGCCCACCTTCCAGAACCCCACAGGAATTACCATAGACCGCAATACGAGACTCGAAGTTCTCGATCTCACCCGGAAGGCCGGAATCCCGATCCTGGAAGACGACCTGGAAGGAGACCTCCTCTTCGAGGGGGAAAGGCTGGAGAGCCTCTACGCCCTCGACCGGGAAGGCCGGGTGATCCTGGCGGGATCGGTCTCGAAGGCCTTCTTCCCCGGCCTCCGGGTGGGCTGGCTGGCCGCTCCTCCCGAGGCCGTCTCCAGGCTCATGGCCCTCAAGCGATTCAAGGACCTGGAGACGGCGGGCCTCCTCCAGGGAGCCCTGGCGGCCTTCCTCGCCGAAGGGGGCCTGGCGAGGCACCTGGAGGAACTCCGGGAGACGCTCAAGGTCCGGAGGGACCTCCTGGTTGATTCGCTGGCAAAGTATATGCCGGAGGGGACGCGCTGGACCCTACCGGGGGGCGGAACATCCCTCTGGTTGGACCTTCCCGCCGGCGTGGACGGCCGGGACGTGGCTTCTGCGGCCCGGAGGGAGGGGGTCCTGGTGGCCCCGGGGGACCTCTTCTTCCCGGGACGCCGCCGATCCTCCAACCTCCGGCTCTCCTTCGCCCGGGCCGGGCCGGAAAAGATCGAGGAGGGAACGGCCCTCCTGGCTTCCCTGGTGAAAGAAAGGATTCCCTCCAGCCGTCCCGGCGGGAGGAAGGCACCGGTTCTCTGAACGGATTTTCTCGACTGATTGGAGGTTGAAACCATGAAGGACGATCGCGGAAAGGATAGGCCCAAGGTGACGGAAGGGATGAGCCGGGAAGAGGCCTTCCGAGTCAAGGTGGGCCTGGCGGAGATGCTCAAGGGGGGGGTCATCATGGACGTGACCACCGCCGAACAGGCCCGGATCGCCGAAGAGGCCGGCGCCGTGGCGGTGATGGCCCTGGAGAGGGTGCCGGCGGACATCCGCAAGGAGGGGGGCGTGGCCCGGATGGCCTCGCCCAGGATCATCCGGGAGATCCAGGAGGCCGTATCCATCCCGGTGATGGCCAAGTGCCGGATCGGGCATTTCGCCGAGGCCCAGCTCCTGGAGGCCCTGGAGGTGGACTTCATCGACGAGTCGGAAGTCCTCACACCGGCGGACGAGGAGAACCACGTGGACAAGCACGCCTTCCGGGTCCCCTTCGTCTGCGGTTGCCGGAACCTGGGCGAGGCCCTGAGGAGGATCTCCGAAGGGGCGGCCATGATCCGCACCAAGGGCGAGGCGGGCTCGGGGAACATCGTCGAGGCCGTGCGCCACATGCGGATGGTCCAGAAGGAGATCCGCCGCCTCACGACCCTCTCCGAAGACGAGCTCTACGCCGCCGCCAAGGAGCTGATGGCCCCGGTGGAGCTGGTGAAGGAGACGGCCAGGCTCGGGAAGCTCCCCGTGCCCAACTTCGCCGCCGGGGGCGTGGCCACCCCGGCCGACGCATCCCTGATGATGCAATTGGGGGCAGAATCGGTCTTCGTGGGCTCGGGGATCTTCAAGTCCGCCGACCCGGCGGCCCGGGCCCGGGCCATCGTGAAGGCCGTGACCCACTACAAGGATCCGGCCACGGTGCTGGAGGTCTCCTTCAACCTGGGCGAGCCCATGAAGGGCCTGGAGATCAGCACGATTCCCCAGGAAGAGCGGCTCCAGGAACGGGGGTGGTAGGAAGGATGGCCGATCCCGCCGGACCTGTGGGCGTCCTGGCCCTCCAGGGGGACTTCCAGGCCCACGCCCGGGCCGTGGAGGCCGCCGGTTTCCGGCCGCGGGAAGTGCGGCGGGCCGGCGAACTCCAGGGGATCTCAGCCCTGGTCCTCCCGGGGGGAGAGAGCACGACCATGCTCAAGTTCCTCCGGGAGGAAGGCCTGGAGGAGGAGCTCCTGGCCTTCGCGAAGGAAGGAGGCCCCATCCTGGCCACCTGCGCCGGCTTGATCCTCCTGGCCAGGAAAGTCACCTCGCCGGAACAGCCCTCCCTGGGGGTGCTGGACGCCGAGGTGGTCCGCAACGGCTACGGCCGCCAGGTCCATTCTTCCATCCACCGCATCCAGGCGGCCCCTCCCCTGGGGGAGCTGGAGGCGGTCTTCATCCGGGCCCCCCGGGTGACCCGGGTGGGGCCCGGCGTGGAGGTCCTGGCCAGGCTGGGAGAGGACCCGGTCCTTCTCAGGCAGGGAAAGCTCGTGGCCGCATCCTTCCACCCCGAGCTCTCCCGGGAGAACCCGGTCCACACCTGGTTCCTCGAGGAGGTGGCCCGCCTGGAGGCCTGAGGGGCGGGTCAGAACATGCCCCCGTCCACCCTGAGGACGTGGCCGTTGACGTAGCCCGCCTCGTCGGAGGCGAAGAAGGCCACGGCGGCGGCCACGTCGCCTGCCGTTCCGAAGCGGCCCGCCGGGATGGTCTTGAGATACTCCTCCCGGACCTTCTCGGGGAGCTTGTCCGTCATGGGGGTCTGGATGAAGCCGGGAGCCACGGCGTTGACCGTGATATTCCTTGCTGCGTATTCCTTTGCCAGGCTCCGGGTCAGCCCGATCAGGCCGGCTTTCGATGCAGCGTAATTCGCCTGGCCGGCGTTCCCCACGACCCCGATGATGCTGGTGATGTTCACCACCCGGCCCCACTGGTTGCGCATCATGGGGCGCTTGCGGTGGAGGGCGGCCTTGCAGCAGTTGAAGGCCCCGTCCAGGTTGACCTTGAGGACCAGGGCCCAGTCCTCGGGGCTCATCCGCATGAAGAGCTGGTCCCGGGTGATCCCGGCGTTGTTCACCAGGATGTCCAGGCTCCCCAGCCGGGAGATCACTTCCTCCACGCCGGCCTCGACGCTCTCCGGGTCGGTCACGTCCATCTTGAGGCCCAAAGTCTCCACGCCGGCCTCGGAGGCCAGGCCCGCCGCCGCCTTGGATGCCTCCTCCTCCAGGACGTCCGCCAGGGCCACGGAGATTCCCTCCCGGGCCAGGCGTCCCGCGATGGCCAGGCCGATTCCCCTGGCTCCGCCCGTGACGAGGGCCACTCTCTTGGTGCTTTCCGCCATGGATCTTTCCTCCAGCTCTCTTTGGGAAGGAGGAAAGACTGGCTCCCCACCCGGGCGGTGTCAACGCAGAGACCGCCCGGGTGGGAGGTTGTGAGAATCTTGAAAAAAACGTCTTTTCCCGGGAAGAGGAGCAAAGGATCCGCTCTCCTCGGAGAAAGTGGGGGGTAGAATGGCTTCCCGATCCTTTCCCAAACGAGGTCCCTACCCATGCGAAGCTCCTTCTCCCTCCTCTTCCTCTCTCTCTTCCTGGCCCTGCCGGCACCGGCCCTGGAGGTCCAGGAAAAGGCGGAGAAGCCCAGCCCGACCCTGGGCGTCCCCCTCTCCACCCCCCTGGGAAAGGCCCTGGCCTCCTTCGACGCCGAGCGCTACCGGAAGGAGCTCCTCTGGTGGGCCTCGGACGAAAGGGACGGCAGGGAGACGGGGACCCGGGGCGCCCGGGAAGCCCGGGCCTGGGCCCTGGCCAGGTTCGAGGAGTTCGGCCTGATTCCCATGGGAGTGGAAGTGGGGGGGAAGAGGACCTACGACCAGCCCTTTCCCATCCACATCCAGATGAGAGACCAGGTGGACCCGGCCGAGGCCAGGCTCACCCTGGCGGGAAAGGACCTGCTCTTCCTCCGGGACTGGACCCTCCTGGGGGGACGGAGGAAGGCCGAGATCGGGGAGGCTTCCCTGGTCTTCGGGGGTTACGGTCTCACCGACGAGGACCTGGTGCGTTGCGGCGCCAAGGGAAAGGTCCTGGTCCTTCGCGAAGGGAGACCGGGCAAACCTCTGGACATGGTCCGCGACCCCAGGCCCGGCTGGCTCCCCACCTTCCTGGCCAAGGCCAAGCGGGCCGCCCGCTTCGGCGCCCTGGCCCTCCTCATGGTTTCCCCTCCCGGGTCGAAGAGGCCCCTCTTCTCGGAGCACCAGGATCTGGTTCCCTGGAGAGGGAGCTTCTGCCCTGTGATCCAGCTCTCCTGGAAGGCCTCCCAGGCCCTCATGAAGGACCTCCAGGCCGGCGAAGGGGGAAAGGCCGGCACCTTTCCGGGTGTGAAGGTCACCTTGAAGTACGCCGCCGACAAGGAGCGGGTGGGCCGGAACCTGATCGGCCTGTGGAAGGGGTCCGATCCCAAGCTCTCCAAGGAATACCTGGTGATCGGCGCCCACAGGGACCACATCGGCATCGGGGCCTATGGAAGCCGGGCCCGGAAGCAGCGGGGGGAGATCCACAACGGGGCCGACGACAACGCCACCGGGTCGGTGGGGGTGATCGAGATCGCCCGGGCCCTGGCGACGGCCCGATTCCACCCCAAGAGGTCCATCCTCTTCATCCTCTTCGACGCCGAGGAGATGGGCCTCATCGGGTCCCGCTACTGGGTGCGCCATCCCACCGTCCCCCTGGAGAGAGTGGTAGCCATGATCAACATGGACATGATCGGCCGGGTCCGGGACAAGAAATGCCAGGTCATGGGAACCAACACTTCCCCTGCCTGGGAGGCGGCCCTGAAGAAGGCCACGGCCCGGTCCCCCCTGGAGTGGAGAATCCTCCCCTCGGGGTTCGGCGGCTCGGACCACCTCCCCTTCATGATGTCGCAGATCCCGGCGGTGTTCTTCCACTCCGGTCTCCACCCGGACTACCACACCCCCCAGGACGACCCGGAAAAGTGCAATCCCCGGGGGGCCGTGGAGGCCCTGAAGGTGCTCTTGTATACGGCCCAACAGATCGCTGACGCCCCGGCCCGGCCCAAGTTCCAGGCGCCGAAGCGTTCCGGGAGAAGGCCCAGGAGGAGGTTCACCCTGGGAGTGGCCCTCCGCCAGACGGGCAAGGGCCCCGAGGTTCGGGCCGTGGTGAAGGGGAGCCTGGCGGAGAAGCTGGGGATCCAGGAGGGGGACCTCCTCCTATCCATCAACGGAAGGAGAGTCCGTTCCATCTCCGACGTATACAGGAGACTCCGGAGGGCCTCCCGGTCGAAGAAGATCACCGTGACCTGGTCCCGGGGAACACGGAAGTTCACCAAGTCTTCGCCGGTGAAGGCGAAGAAGTAGCCCATGGGGGGAAGGCCGGGAAGAGGAAGACCCTTCGCCGCCCCGGCGGCGGCCCTCTTCCTCCTTCTTCTCTTTCCGTCTTCTTCCTCCGCCGCCGGAGAACACCCCTTCCCGGACGTCTACTTCCACTACCACCTGGATCTTTCCCGGAACCTGCTGGTCCTGAGCCACGAAACCCGCTGGACCGACCTGGTGGCCGTCCAGGTCTGCCAGGCCCTGGACAAGGACGGCGACGGCCTCACCTCGGCCCGGGAGGCGCAGGCCTTCGTCCGCTCCTGGGTCCGGTCCGTCAGGAAGAACTTCCGGGTCGTCCTGGAGGGGCGGAAGCTGGAGCTTCCCGAACCCGCCACCCTGGACGAGACCCTCTCCTATTTCGCCGCCAAGGGCAGGGAGGCCCTGGAGGTGGCCCGGTGGGAGATCGACTTGGACTTCGAGATCCCCCTTCCCCCCGGGGAGGGACCCTTCCGGATCGTCCTGGAAGAGGGGGCCTACAGGGAGAAGGACGGCCGGGACACCTACTGGCTCACCAGCTCCCTCGGCGTGGAGGGAGACAAGGGACTGAGAATCCTCTCGGCCACCAGGCCCGAAGACCCCATGTACATGACCCGCCGGTTCGAGGTCCGTTGGGATTGGAAAGGGCGTGGCGAGGCCTCCTTCTCCACCCGGGAGGTGGAGGACGTGAACGCCCCGGCCAGGAAGAAGATGAGCCGCCTCCTCCGCCGACTGGGGGAAAACCCCTGGTATCTCCCCCTGGCGATCCTCCTCGCCGTTCTCTACGGAATGGGGCACGCCCTGGCCCCGGGCCACGGAAAGGCCCTCGTGGCGGGATACCTGGTGGGGAGCAAGGGAACCCTGGGGGATGCGGTCCTCCTGGGGCTGGTGGTGACCTTCACCCACACCTTCATGGTCTTCCTCCTCTCTCTTCTCTGGCTCCTCTTCCAGGACGAGATGAATACCAAGGCGGCCGAAACCTGGCTCGGCGTGGGCTCGGGCCTCTCCATCGCCCTCCTGGGAACCTGGCTCTTCTGGAGGCGGTTCCCCCGGAAGGACCTCCCCCGGCCGGCCCTTGCCGGCGGCCCTCCCGCCCGGCCTTGCTCCCACTCCCATCGCCGGGACGATCCCCTCTACGGCCATCACCACCACCAGGGCCACCATTCTCACGATCACCACCACCCAGGCCACCAGCACTCCAGCCACAGGACGGGCAGCCTGGCCCACTGGCTGGCCCACCTGAGGGGAACCGAGCATTCCCACCTTCCCGCCGACCCGGACCAGGTGACCCTGGGACAGCTCCTGGGGCTCGGGATCTCCGGGGGGATCGTGCCCTGCCCTGCGGCCCTCTTGGTCTTCCTCCTGGCCCTTCAGACAGGAAGGTGGGGGTGGGGGATCCTGGTGGTGGGGGCCTTCAGCCTCGGCCTGGCGGGAGTCCTGGTGGGGCTTGGCGTCCTGACCGTGACGAGCAGGAAGCTCCTGGAGAGGGTTTCGGGGGCGGAAAAGAAGCTGGCCCCTCTCCTGGCCTGGCTTCCCCCCCTGTCCGCCCTCTTCGTGACGGCCGTAGGGCTCTTCTTCGCCTGGCAATCCTGGTCGGCGGGCTTCCGGTCCTGAGGGAGAAAAAGGGGGTTGGTTGTCTCAGAAAAGAACAATCTTTCTTTGGGACCCGATCTCTCCCCACCCTTTGAAGGGGAAGGCCCTTCCGAAAAATCCTTTTCCCGATAATCTTTCTTACGACTTTCAGACTCTAGCCCACACCAAGCTCAACTTCCATTTCCACTTTTCTTTTCTTGCCTGGAGGTTCCCTATGAGATTGAAACTCGCACTTCCGCTCGCCCTCTTTTGCGCTGCCGGGATGGCCTTGGGCCAGGGAATGATCCCTCTTCCCAAATTCCTGAGGACCTTCTCCGCCGCCAGCCTCACGAGGGGCTTCTATTTCAAGGCCCCCGTGGCCTTCACCATCATCGGCCTCAGGGTTCCCGACGAGACCAAGTTCGGGAAGCAGAACGTGGCCGTCTACCTGATGAACACCCAGCCGCCGGCCTATCCCACCACGGCCAGCACTCCCCCGGTCTTCTACAAGGCCGGAATTCCCAGCGCCGCCATCATCCCCTGCAACATCCAGGTCAAGGCGGGCCAGTACGTGGGCATCCTGGGAGCCTGCGGCGACACCTCGATCATGCACAACTCCTACGGCACCGGGAACTACCAGAGCCAGGTCCTGGGCAAGCCCATCAACCTGCTCCGGTTCATCACCCAGAGCAACCTGGTCACGAAAGCCGGCAAGGTGCAGTACTCCAGCAACGGCAACTTCGAGATCGGCCGGGTCGAAGTCTACGTGAAGGGCCAGCCCCCTTCGGCCAAGGCCACCGATTACGGCATGGGCTCCAACAAGATCGTCACCAACGGCGCCATTCCCATTCCGAAGTATTCCACCACTTATTCCTACAGCGGCCACACGAGGGGCTTCTTCTTCCAGGCCCCCACGAACTTCACCATCATCGGACTCCAGGTCCCCGACGAGAAGAATTTCGGCAAGCAGAACGTGGCGGTCTACAAGATGACCTCCAAGCCCCCGAGCTATCCTTCCACCTCCTCGGGCGGCCTGGTCTTCTTCAAGGCCGGCGCCCCAAGCTCCTCCGTCATCTCCTGCAACCTCTCCTTCAAGGCCGGTGACTGGGTGGGCGTCCTGGGAGCCTGCGGCGACAAGACCATCATGCACAACTCCTACGGGAACGGCCCCTACAACTCCAACATCCTGGGCAAGCCCGTGACCCTCACCCGCTTCATCACCCAGAACAACATCGCCTCCACGTCGGGCAACAACCCCTACGCGGCCTCCGTGGGTTCTCTCGGAAGGGTGAAGCTCTTCGTGAAGGGCCAGCCCGGCCCCGTGCCCGCCCTGACCACCGGGGATCTTCCCCGCATCGGCAAGACGGGAACCCTTCTGGTAACCCCGAACAACACGGGCGTCACGGCCAACGTGGTGGCCCTCGGCGTGGGCAGGAGCAACATGGCCTTCCCCTTCGGAACGGTGCTGATCAAGTTCCCCATCTACCAGGCCTTCCTGGTGGCCGCCGCCGGGGGCAAGTTGAGCCTCCCCATCCCCAACAGCCCCGTCCTGGCCGGCGCAGGTCCCCTGAACTTCCAGGACTTCACCATCCTTCCGGCCGGAATCGTCACCAGCAACGGAACGGAGTGGTTCCTGGGCTACTGATCTCCCTCTGAAGAAAACCGGTAAGGACCGAGGGCCCGCGGGATTTCCCGCGGGCCCTCTTTTTCCCCCGGCCGGGAAGGCCCCGGGCCTTCAACGTTCTCTCGTGAGGCCCAACCCCAGAAGGGGGAGGATCTCCCTCGCCTCCCGGGGCCCCAGGTTGAAGACGAGGAACCCCTTCGCCCCGAGCCGCCTGGCGGCCTTCACCTCCGCCGCCAGGGTGTAGACCCCCTCTGTGTCCTTCCAGACGGAATACCCGATACCGGGGTAGAGGGGGACCTTGCCCGCCCAATCGACCTGGGCCGCCACGAAGCGGGAGAATTCCCGTGTGTCGGGGGTGTAGTCCATGGGGCAGACGAAGTCGAGCCAACCCTTCCTGCACCAGAGGACCCAGTCCTGGCCGATCCGGTCCCTGTCGACGGGCCAATTGCGGAAAACCGCAGCGGAAACCATGACCTTCCTCGGGAGGGACTTCACCCTTTCGCTCACATCTCTCACCAGCGCCGTGATGTTCTCCCTCCTGAACCTGAGCCAGGCACGCCTGAGAGCTCCCCCGGCCAGGACGGCGCCCGGCCACGGCGAGACCCTCCGTCCCAGGCGCTTCTCGAAGAGCCTCCTGCACCTCGGACAGAAGCACGCATCCGGTCCGGGATACCGGATGTAGTCGAAATGAATCCCGTCGACCGGGTATTTCCGGGCGACCTCCAGCATGGCGTCGGCCTCGAGCCTCCTGTTGCGGGGATCGGAGGGACAAAGCCAGGGCGGGCTCTTCTCCCTTCCCCTGGAATCCTCCTGGAGCCTGCCCTCCCTTCGCAACCGCTCGATGAAGGAGGGGCAACGGTTCCCGGTGTTCCAATTCACCTTCCACACGTGCACCTGGATCCCGGCGGCGTGGCAGGCCTTCACGCAAAGGGCCAACTGGTCCCCCCTCTCCTTCACCCCGGGCGCCGGGGGTAGGACCTCGCTCTCGTAGTAGGCCCCGCTCCCCCAGAGCATGTTGGGAAAGACGGCGGTGAAGCCGTTCCCGGCGAGGCTCCGGGCCGTTTCCTCCCAGGTCATCCCCTCCACGCCGAAAGCGCTGTGGCACCAGAAGCCCCGGAACTCACCCCTCCGGGACGGCTGGACCCGGCAGAAAGCCGTCTTCACCAGGCCCTCCGCCCGGAAGGCCCTCTCCAGGACCCCGCGGTAGTCCCCCTTCGCAAGGAGGGCGACGCTCTCCTTGCGGAGCCGGTCCACCAGGTCCAGCTCCCGGAGGGAGACCCCCCTCTCCCGGGCGGCCGCACCCAGGGCCTTCCGGGCCGCTTTCCAGTCTTTCCAGGGCCCGAACCTTCCCATCCGGTCCAGGGCAAGAACTGCGGCCCTCTTCCACGTCCCGGGGAGGACCTTTTCCAGGAGGTCCAGGAAGAAGAAATCCAGGAGGGGTGAGCCCTCCCGGTCCGGGAAGGCGGGAAGGAGGTCCAGGTGGAGAACCCCACCGGAGAGAATCACGGCAGGACGGCTCTTCCCCCCGGAGGCGGTCCAGGTTGCGAGGACCCGGGCCTTCTTTTCCGAAGGCTCCAACCTTCCGGCCCGGGCCGAGGAGAAGGGGATCTCCCGGGGAAGGCCCGTGAAGACCTTGGGGTCGGGCCGGAGGACCCCCGAGATCGGGCCTCCACCCGAACCAGGGCCCCGGGCCAGGCCGGCCTCCTTTCTCAGGAATCCCGGCAGGACCAGGAAGGAGAGGACCTTCCCTCCCTTTCCAAGGAAGGACTCCACCGGCCCGGCCGTTCCCGGGGGCAGGGCGGGATTCCTGGGGAGGACGAGAAGCTCCACCCCGGCGGGAACCCCATCCCGGAGGTCCAGGTCGCTCAGGAGGGAAGACTCCAGACCGAAACGGGAGAGGAGCTTCACCGCCTCCAGGCAGAGGCGGCGGACATACTTCCCGGCCGCCGGAGAGAGGGACTTCCGGCCCTCCATCCGGACCACCGCCGTCCTGCCCCGGGGAGGAAGGATCCCCACTCCTCCCAGGTAGATCCCGGTCCTTTTCTCTCCCCCCCTCCAGGCGGAGAACCTGAGGGCCTCGACCCGGCGGAAACCGCCGGGAGCTCCCTCGATCCTGGAGGTTTCCTTCCGGAGCTCCAGGACGAACCACCTCTTCGCCCCGGGCACCTTCACCGTGAAGGCGTACCAACCCTTTCCGCTCTTGAGGAAGAAGGTGAAATGCGAAACAGGGGAAAGGTCCTCCACGTAGAGGAGGAGACCCACCCCCCCTGCACGGGCCAGGTCCACTCGGAAGGAATGATCCCAGGAGGCTCTTTCCAGGGGCCTCTCGTCGAAGGGGCAGTCCATCCGGAAGACCGGCGTGCCCCCCGCCCGGAGGACCTTCACCGGCGGGGACCCCTTCATGGGCTTCCATGCCCCTCCCGCCCCCCCGGGACGGACCGCCAAAGGAAAGGGTGCCTCCGGGGGAGGAGGAAGGTCCCGGGCGGGAATGCCGGGGGCCGGGACCGCCAGGAAGAGAAGCAGGGCCGACGCCCGGAAAGGGCGCATTCCTGGAGTGCTCACGAAGACCTCCTCTAGTTTCGAGCCGGGAAAGCAGGGAGGGGAAGCCCGGAGGGGCCGGGCACGGTACATTGGACTCCCTGGAGGCGACGATGAACAAGATTCTCTCCCAGGCGGCCCTTCTTCTCCCGGCGGCGATCCTCTTCCTTCCCGGAGCGGGCCCTGGAGGTCCTTCCGCTCCGCCGAGGCGGCTCCCCCCCGACCTCTCCACCGTGAAAGTCCGCCCCAAGGGGCTCCACGTGAAGATCCTGGAAGGGACCCTCTTCGTGCCCGACTACCTGGCCCTTCGCCCCGGGAAGATCCCCCTCTTCCTGCACTTCCAGGGCGACCGCCGCCTGGCCGAGGCCAACCTCTACATGGCCCGGGTCCGGGCCGCTCTCTATACCTCGAACCTGAAGGGCCTTTCCGGGGCCTTCAGCCGGCCCTTCCGGGACCCGGCCCACCTGGACCGAATCCTGGCCGGCGCGGAGAAGGCACTCTCCTCCCTCCTTCCCTCGGGAAAGGTTTCGGTTGGGAGGATCGGGATCACCTCCTTCAGCGCGGGATTCGGGGCGGTGAGGGAGATCCTGAAGAGGAAGGAATACTTCGACCGGATCGATTTCCTCCTCATGGCGGACTCCATCTACGCATCCTATCTCTCCCCGGGGATCCGGGTTCCTCCCGTGGAGCAGATGGTGGACTTCATGCGCTTCGCCCAGCGGGCCGCCCTGGGGAAGAAGGTCATGGTCGTGGCCCACGGCCGTTACCTGCCGTCCAAGTATTGCGGAACCTGGGAAACGGCGGACCTCCTGCTGGCCTCGGTGGGAGGGAAACGCAGGAAGGTGAGGGAGTTCACCCGAAGGGGAGTCCCCATCCGCTTCCGTTTCGACCTGGGCGGACTCCACCTCCTGGCAAACGACGAGGCCGCGGCCCGGTCCCACGCCGATTTCTTCTACATGATCGGCGAATTACTGGAACGCTTCGCCCCTTTCCGGGGGGAAGGGGGGAAACGGTGACTTCGGGGCCGCCGGCCCCACCTGGAGGCCAGTCGAAATACTCACTCCCGGAATAGTGCCGAGATCTCCTCCAGGACCGGCCGCGGGTCGGGAGCCTGGTTCACCCAGCGGACGGCCGAGAACATCCGCGCCCCGGCCCGGAGGACCTCGCCGGCATTGCCGGGCCCGATTCCCCCGATGGCCACGACGGGAACGGTGGAAAGGGAGAGGGTGGCCTTCAGGCCCGGGATCCCGATCACCGGGTCAGGGTTCTCCTTCGTCGGCGTGGGATAGACCGGGCCGGACCCGATGTAGTCCGGCCCGAACTCCAGGGCCTCCCGGGCCTGGTCCGGGCCGTGGGTGGAAAGGCCGTAGACCGCCTCCTCTCCCAGGATCTCCCGGGCCTCCTCCGGCCCCATGTCCTCCCTCCCGAGATGGACCCCGTCGGCGCCGACCTCCAGGGCGATCCGGGGATCATCGTTTACGATGAAAAGGGTCTCTGGGGGCACGATCTTCCTCACGGCCTTCCCCGTGCGCTCCACCAGGCGGTGGGGAGCGCCCTTCATCCTGAGCTGGATCACAGGGACCCCGGCCTCGACCATTGCCTCGGCCAGGGCCTCGTAACCCGCCGCGGGATCGGTCAGTATCCCGTAGAATCCGCTGGAAGGGAATTTTTTCTTCATCCCAGCTCTTCGAGGATGAGCCCGGCCGCCTTCTTCCCGGAGAGGAACATCCCTCCGAAGACCGGGCCCATCCGGAAGGAACCGAAGACCCCGTTGGCCGCCATTCCAGAGACGAAGAGGCCCGGGTAGACCCTCCGGGTGTTCTCCACCGTTTCGGCCTCACCCTTCTCGGCCCACATGGGTTTCTCGCCCATCACCCCGCCCGTCGGGGTCTCCAGGCGGATCCCCGCCTTTGCGGCGGCCTTGGCCGTGAGCTCCGCGTGATGGCCCGTGGCGTCCAGGACGCAGGCGGCCTGGACCATGAGGGGATCGACGTGCATCCCCGCCTGGAGGACCGCCCCGAAGTTGATCACAACGCCGGCCACCCTGTCCTCCTTGAAGAGCACGTCTTCCGCCGCCACGCCGTTGAAGACCCGGGCCCCGGCGTTGACGGCCCGGTAGACCAGGGCCGCGGCGGTCTCCACCGAGTCGACCCGGACCAGGCCCTCTCCGGGGGAAGAGTAACGGACCCCCAGGTCCTCCAGGAAGGGGATCAACTCCTCCTGGACCACGATTTCGTTGAAGAGCATGGCTCCGCCCCAGACCCCGCCTCCGGGCTTCAAGGCACGCTCGAAGACAGCCACCTTCTTGCCGGCCCGGGCCAGCTCCCAGGCGCAGACCAGGCCAGAAGGGCCGGCCCCTACGACGGCGGCGTCCACCTGGAGGCTGTCCTCCAGTTTCTTGAAATAACCCTCGAGAATCTTCCTGGATATCTTCCGTTCCATCTCCCTGCTCCCTTCCGGCGGGAAGGCCCGCCGGCTATCGGCTCGCGTTCTCCGCCCCCCCCGGCCCTCACCCCCCCAGGCTCTTCAGGAGGAGATTCAAGAGGCCGCCCACGGTGAAGGAGGTGCACACCATGGCGATCGAAGCCTTGAAGGTGTCCTTCAACCCGAACTCCTTCAGGAATACCGTGAAGGTGGCGATACAGGGAAAATACATGGTCAGCACCACCGAGGCCACGGTGATCTGCCGCCAGTTCAGTCCCAAGGGCGCCAGCATCCCCACGGCCACGTCCTTGCGGAGGAACCCGAAGATGAGTCCGCCCACGGCCTCCCTGGGGAGGCCCAGGACCGACTGGACCAGCGGCGCCGCCAGCCTTCCCAGGAAGTCCAGCCCACCCGAGATCTCCAGGAGGTTCACCAGGAGGACGCCGAAGAGGACCCAGGGCAGGGCCTCCTTGAGGAACCACCAGGTCCGCATGGCCAGCTTCTTGAACAGGCCGGGGAGGTAGGGGAGCCGGAAAGGCGGGATGTCCATCAGGAGCTCCCTGCTCTCCCCCCTGGTGAGCCTGTTCAAGAAGATCCCCAGGAAGAGGCCCGTGACGAAGAGGGTGAGGAAGGCCGTGCCGAAGACGGCCACGCCGTGGTGGACCCCTCCCTGGAGGGTCCCCACGAGGCCGGCGATCATGGCAAGCTGCGACATACAGGGCACCGTAATCGCCATGATCGTGGCCGCGATGAGCCTCTCTCTCCTGGTCTCCAGGATCCTGGTGGCCAGAACGCCCGGAACGTTGCACCCCAACCCCAGAAGCATGGGGACGATGGTCATGCCGTGCATTCCCAGCTTGTGCATGAAGGTGTCCAGGATCACGGCGAGCCTGGGGAGATAACCCGTGTCCTCCAGGATGGAGAGGACCAGGTAGAAGGCGAAGAGGTAGGGGAGGACCGCCCCGATGGGGATGTAGATCCCCGTGGTCAAAAGGCCCAGGGAGCCGGCGTAGTCGATCTCCCCCGAGACGCCATGGCCCACCACGATGTCGTGGAGGATCCCCGCCCCGCCCAGGAGCCGGGAGACGCCGTGCACCATGGGGGTCCAGAAGCGGGCGAAGAAAGGATCGAAGACCTGGTCGATCAGGCCTTCTCCCAGGAAGCGGATCACGAAGAAGGAGAGAAGTCCCACGACGACGGCCATGGGAAGGGCCGTGGCCGGGTGGACCGCCAGGTCGCCCAGGCGCTCCCGCCAGGTGTGGTGCTTGTGGCAGATCACCTGGACGGCCGAGACGATCTTCCCCACTTCCTTCCAGATCTCCTCCTTCTCGTAACGGTAGGTCGGGACCCGGGCCCGGGCGATCTTCTCCACCAGGGTCCCCGTGCCTTCGCCGGCCACGGCCACCGTGGGAACGACGGGAACACCGAGAATCCGCTCCAGGGCGTCCTTGTCGATGGAGATCCCCGTGTGCTTCGCTTCGTCCCAGAGGTTGAGGCAGACCACCATGGGAAGGCGCTTCGCCACGAGTTGGAGGGTGAGGTAGAGACTCCGTTCCAGGTTGGTGGAGTCCACCACGTTCACGACGACGCAGTCCTCCTTCCCCTTCCCGCAATGGTCTTCCAGGATCCGGAGGGCCACCTCTTCGGCCTTGCAGGTGGGTTCCAGGCTGTAGGTGCCGGGCACGTCGATCACCCGGGCCTTCTCCCCTCCCACCCTGGTGGTTCCCTGGACGAACTCCACCGTGGTCCCCGGGTAGTTGGAGGCCAGGACGTGGACCCCCGTGAGGCGGCTGAAGAGGACGCTCTTGCCTACGTTGGGGTTGCCCAGAAGGAGGATCTTCACTGCGGCCCGGCCTCTTCCGGTTCCACCAGGATCCGGCTCGCCATGCCGTAGCCCAGGGCCACCTGGGCCTGGCCGACCCGGATCATCACGGGCCCCTTGAGGAAGGAATTGCTCTCCTTCACCACCAGGACCCCCGGCCGGATCCCCATGGATTCCAGGCGGCGGGCCAGGCCCATCCCTCCCTGGACGGCCAGGACCCGGCCCGCTCGGCCCTTCTTCAGGGCCGCCAGGCTGATCCCTCTCTCCTCGGGTGAATTCATTGCGCTTCCTTCTCCAAGGACCTGGAAAACACCCCCTCCAGGAACCTTTCGAACCGCCTCCAGGTCTCGCGGCTCATGGCGTGCTCGATCCGGCAGGCCTCTTTCTCCGCCCTCTCCTCGGAAACGCCCAGGATCTCCCGGAGGAACCGGGAGAGCTTCCTGTGGCGGGCCAGGATCTCCCTGGCCAGGCTCTCTCCCCTGGGAGTGAGGTCCACGGCGCCGTAGCGCTCGTGCCTCACCAGGCCCCGCCGGGAGAGCTGGCCCAAGGCACCCGTCACGGAAGGGCCCTTCACCCCCAGGTGCCGGGCGATCTCCACGACCCGGGCCCTCCCCTTCTCCTTCTGGAGAAGGTGGATGGCCTCCAGGTAGTCCTCGAGGGACTCGCTCATTCCTTCCGGGAAGGCGGGCATAGACCTCCAACTTTTAGGCAAGCCTAACGATTTCCCCCGTCTCCATAGACGGGAAGACCCGGCCCGTCAAGGGGCGGAATTCGAAGGGGGGGCGGCCCCGGAGAGAGAACCCCCCCGGAAGGGGGGGCCTTCCGGGGGGCTCGGGAGCCCTCGGCGGGGCGGGGAGGGCTCCGGGGCGGGGTCCCGTGGAGGGGGATGGAGGGCTAGAACCTGAGGCCGCCGCCGATCATCCAGCCCTGGAGGATCAGGCCCACGTCGTAGTTGTTGTCCCCGTCCTTCCCCTTGCCGTCCACGTTGATGTACCGGTATCCGGCGAAGAGGGTGAAGTTGGCGGCGGGATGGACCTTGACCATTCCTTCCAGGTCCAGGAAGGTGCCGTCCAGTTCGTCCCCGTAGTCGATCTTGATTCCTCCCGCCTCGACGACGCCCTCCACGATCCCCAGGTCCACGCCGGCCCGGGCCGCAAGAATGGGTATGGGAGCCTTCGTGTCGAAGTCTTCCTGGACGGCCCCCGACAGGGCGTCGGCCTTCAGGGAGATGTCGAAGTAGTCCACGCCGACCCCGGGCTTGAGGCTCACGAAGGGAAGGGGAACGATGTCGAAGACGTCGAACAAGTATACACTTCCTCGTATACTTGTTATGTCCATGTCGGCGTGGACCTGGGTCCCCGCCGAGATGGAACCGAACTGGGCGTCCAGGGTCCCCGATCCCGAGGTCGAGAGCTGGAAGGCCGAGGCAGAGACCAGGATGGGCCCGAAGCCCGCCTTGGCCCTGGCGTAGGGAAACGGCTCGGGGTCGTCGAAGCCCAGGCTGGAACGGACGTCGTTCCGGATCGGTGTCGAGCTGGAGGTGAGGGAGTAACCCACCTTCCCGGAGAAGGAGAACTGGCCGTAGCCCAGGTCCCCAGAAAGGGTCGGGGCGCTGCAAGCGCAAAGGAGGGCGGAAAAGGAAAAAAGCAGGGGAATCCTCAGTTTCGCCATGGGTGTTCCTCGGTCCTTGGTTCCTGTTGCCTGCCCGGCCCGAAGGGCCTCCAGGGAACCATCGGCCCGGAAGGCGTTTCGCCTTGAGACTCCCGGGCGGAACCTACCTCCTGAGATCTTCCACGGTGAAGAGGCTCTCGAAGGGCAAGGTCTTCCGGACCTGGTCCCCGTCGGGATCGAGGCGGTCCACGATGACCAGGACCTTCTCCACCTGGGCTCCCGCCTCCCGGGCCGCCCGGACCGCCTTGAGGAGGGATCCCCCGGTGGTCATGGTGTCCTCCACGATGGCCACCCGGTCTCCTTCGCCAAGCTCCCCGGCGATCATGGATCCCACACCGTGGCCCTTGGGCTCCTTGCGGACCAGGAAGGCCCGGAGGGGTGCCCCTTCGAGCTGGCTCACCAGGGCGATTCCCGCTGCGATGGGGTCGGCCCCCATGGTGGGACCGCCCACGGCGGTGAGACCCAGGGGCCTGAGCCTGGCCTCCATGAGCCTGCTCACCAACAGGAGGCCCTCGGGGTGGAGGGTCACTTTCCTCCCGTCGATGTAGAAGTCGGACTTCTTTCCGGAAGCCAGGGTGACTTCGATTCCGTCCCGGAAGGCCCGGGTCTTGATGAGCTCCAGGAGTCTCCTCCTGGCCGCTTCCTGGTCCAGAGCATCGAGCATGGTCGTTCCTCCTGGTGGGTAGGGACACGGCGGGGCGGAAGGCCCTCGCTTCCCCTTCTTCGTGGCCCCCGCCCGCAGGAACCCTACAATGACGGGCCGTCGTGGAATCTTCCACCGTCCCTTTCGTCAGGTAGAACCCAGCGAGGAGACCTATGCGCGTTCTCGTCTGTTCCGACCCGGAGGAAGCGGCCGACCTGGTGGCCAAGGAAATCCTGGAAGCCCTTCGGAAGAAACCCGACCTGGTTCTCGGCCTGGCCACGGGATCCACACCCATCGGGGTCTACCACCGCCTGGTGAAGGCCCACAAGGAGGAGGGGGTGGACTTCTCCAAGGTCCGGACCTTCAACCTGGACGAATACGTGGGGCTTCCGGCGGACCACCCCCAGAGTTACCGCTACTTCATGAAGAAGCACCTCTTCGGCGGGGTGAACATCCCCGAGGAGAACATCCATTTCCCTCCCACCGAAGGGCCCGGTCTCCAGGAGAAGTGCCGGGACTTCGAGAAGAAGATCCGCGACGCCGGCGGAGTGGACATCCAGATCCTGGGGATCGGGAGCAACGGCCACATCGGCTTCAACGAGCCCACCTCTTCCCTGGCTTCCCGAACGCGGGTCAAGACCCTGACGGACCGGACTCTCCGGGACAACTCCCGCTTCTACGGACCCGACGAGACCCAGCCCACAATGGCCACCACCATGGGGATCGGCACGATCCTGGAGGCCAAGAGGATCCTGCTCCAGGCCTTCGGAGAGAGGAAGGCCGAGGCGATCCACGCCTGCGTGGAAGGACCGGTGACGGCCTTCTGGCCGGCCAGCGTCCTCCAGTTCCATCCCGACACGAGACTTTTCCTGGACCAGGCCTCGGCTTCCAAGCTCACCATGGTCCCCTACTACCAGAGAGCCCGGAAGAACCAGTGGGAACTGGAGGAAAAAGGTTTCCTGTAGAAGGTCTGGTCCCGGGCCTGCCCCCCCTGGCGGGCCCGCCCTCCCTCTACGTCCACGTTCCCTTCTGCCGGTCCAAGTGCCCCTATTGCGACTTCTACTCCCTTCCGGCGGGAAAGGGAGTCGGGGTCCCTCCCCAGGCGCAATACCTGGAGCTCCTGAAGAAGGAATGGAACCTCCTGGGCGGGCCCGGGCCCTTCCCCACGATCTACACCGGCGGAGGCACGCCTTCCGTGCTGGAAGGAAAAGTCTTTTCGGCCTTGCTGGACTTCCTCTCTTCCCTCCTCGCCCCGGGAGGGGAGTGGACCCTGGAAGCCAACCCGGAAAGCCTGGAGAGGGAGAAACTCCAGGCCATGAAGGAGGCCGGGGTGACCCGCCTGAGCCTGGGGGTCCAGAGCCTGGAGGAGAGAAATCTCCGGTTCCTGGGAAGGGTCCACGACGCCCGCCGGGCCCGGGCCGCCCTGGAAGAGGCCCGACGCCTGGGGCCGCCGGACCTTTCGGCGGACCTGATCCTCGGCCTCCCCGGCCAGGAAGAGGAAAACCTCCTGGGAGAGATCGACGGGCTCCTCCAGGCTGGAGTGAACCACCTTTCCTTTTATTTGTTGACCCTGGAGCCCGGGACGCCGCTCCAGGGGAGAGCCTCCCGGGGAGAGGTCTCTCTCCCGGGGGAGGAGAAGCAGGCCTCCCTCCTCCTCGGGGCCAGGGCAGCCCTGGAGTCCCGGGGCCTTCGACCCTACGAGATCAGCAACGCCGCCCGCCCAGGCAGGGAGTGTCTCCACAACCTCCGCTACTGGCTGGGGGGAGACTACCTGGGCCTGGGTCCTTCGGCGGCGGGACTTCTCGAAGGGAAGCGGTGGAGGAACCCTGCTTCCCTGGAAGCCTGGGCCCGGGCCCTGGAAGAAGGCCGGCCCGCCAGGGAGGAAGAGGAGAGGCTTCCGCCTTTCCGGGCGGCCTCCGAAAGGGTGTGGCTCCAGTTGCGCACCTGTTGGGGCACAGACCTGGAGGAAGTTCGGGTCCTCACCGGTGCGCCCCCTTCCTGGGAGGAGAGGGCCCGGGAAAAGGCGGCCTTCCTGGCAAGCCGGGGCCTCCTGGAAGAAAAGGACGGGCGGTTCCGCCTGACCGAGCGAGGGGTCCTCCAGGCCGATGGAATCGGGGCGGCCTTCCTGGCTCTCTCCTGAAGGAAGCCTCCTTTGGCATGCCTTCCCCTCCATGGGTATCCTTCCCCCATGACTTCCAACTTCCCTGAAAGACTGCGGGCCGCCGTGGAGAAGACCGGCGCCCCCTGTGTCGTGGGCCTGGATCCCAGGCCCGAACGCCTTCCCCGGGAACTCTTCCCTCCAGGTGCCGACCCGGTGCGTGCCGTGGAGGAGTTCCACCGCTTCGTCCTGGACGAGGCGGCGGGAAAAGTCCCTTGCGTGAAGCCCCAGGTGGCCTTCTTCGAGGTCCTGGGTCCTGAGGGTTTCGCCCTCTTCCAGAGGACCTGCCGGGAGGCCCGGGAGCGGGGCCTCCTGGTGATCGGCGACGTGAAACGGGGAGACATCGGCTCTACCGCCCAGGCCTACGCCAAGGCCCACTTCCCCTACTGCGACGCCCTGACCCTCAATCCCTACCTGGGATCGGACAGCCTGGAGCCCTTCTTCGAGTGGTGCCGGAAAGAGGGAAAGGGTGTCTTCGTCCTGGTCCGCACCTCCAACAAAGGAAACGAATTCCAAACCCTTCCCACGGGGGAAGGGACACTGGCGGAGGCCGTGGCCCGGGCAGTCCGGGCCTGGGGGGAATCGCCGGGGATGCCTTCCGATCGGGAGACGGGCTACAACCCCGTGGGGGCCGTCGTGGGAGCGACCCATCCCGAGGAGATCCCTTTGTTCCGGCGGCTCATGCCCAAGTCCTGGATCCTCCTGCCTGGTTACGGCGCCCAGGGAGGAAAGGCATCGGACCTTGCGGCGGCCTTCGACTCCAGCGGCCTGGGTGCCCTGGTGAACTCCTCCAGGGGCGTCACGGCCTGCTTCGACCCGGGCGACCGGGACTGGAGGGAGGCCGTCAGGAAGGCGATCGGGAACTTCCGGGAAGACATCCAGAGAGCCCGGGAAAGCTGACGTGATACCCAAGCTGGCCATCCTCAACCAGAAAGGCGGCGTTGGTAAGACCACGACGGCGGCCAACCTGGGTGCCGCCTTCGCCAGGCAAGGCCTGAAGGTCCTGGTCCTGGACCTGGATCCCCAGTCCCATCTGACCCTCCACCTGGACCTGGATCCGGAGGACCGGGAACACTCCATCGCCCGGGTCCTCCTGGGGGAGAAGGGTCTGGCCGGTTGCATCCGCTCCACCTCCACGCCGGGCCTGGATGTGGTTCCTTCCAGTGTGGACCTGGCGGCCTGCGAGACATCCCTGGAAAACGAAGTGGCCCGGGAGACCCTGCTCAAGGCCGCCCTGGAAGAGGCCGAAGAGGCGGGACTCGGCAGGGACCTTGTCCTCTTCGACTGTCCCCCTTCCCTGGGGGTCCTCACCTTGAACGCCCTGAGCGCCGCCACGGGAGTCCTCGTGCCGCTCCAGGCGGAGTTCTTCTCCCTCCAGGGACTCTCCCGCCTCCTGGACCTGGTCACCCTGGTGCGCAGGAGGCTCAACCCCCTCCTCAACCTGACGGGGGTTCTGGCCTGCATGGTGGACTACAGGCGCACCCTCACCTCCGAAGTGGTCTCAGAACTGGAACGGCATCTGGGAGAGAAACTCTTCCGGACCCGGATCCGGGTGAGCGTCCGCCTGGCCGAGGCCCCCGGTTTCGGCAGGACCATCTTCCAGCACGCCCCTGGATCCAGGGGGGCGGAAGACTACCTCGCCCTGTCGAAGGAGGTGGCCCGCCGAATAGGAATTCCCCTGGAAGAAAGGGCCGGTGAGGCCGGAGAAGGTGAGGCCCGGGAGCCCATGGAAAATTGAAAAATTTTTTCCTCCTCCAAGTTCTTTTCTCTTCGAACCTTGAGGAAGGAAGGAAGGAAATGGGCTCTTTCCTTCGTTGACCCTCCCGGCCCGGGTTGTTACATTTCCTCCTCGCTTGCTTGGAGACCTTTTTGCCTGCTTACAGGTTGACCCTGGACCCACCCGGGCGGTTTTCTCTCCACTTCCTGCGGGGGAATTGCGCCTTCAGGGAAGGTCTGGGCTCATCCGTGGAGGGGATCCGCCCATGACCGAAGCCGGTGCAGCCGGGACGGACAGGTTCGTTTCGTCTTTCTTCGACGAAATCAAGAAACGTATCCGGCCCGAACATTTCTCCACCTGGTTCAGCAACGCTTCCCTCTCCGAAGTGACCGAGACCGACGTTGTCCTCTCGGTGGAGAGCACCTTCATCCGCGACTGGATAAACAATAAGTATATGGGTGTCCTCGAGGAATCCTCCCATGCCGTGGACGGCAAGCACCGGAAGGTCAGGGTGACCGCCGTGCCGGGAAGGAACATCTTTCCCCAGGACACTCCTCCCGACCCGAGCCTTCCCTCCGCCCCGGGTTTCACCCCTTCCCGCGAGGAAGGGCCCATCCCGGCCGCCACCAGGGCCCGTGTCGTAGGGACCCCGCTGAACCCGGCCCTCACCTTCGAAAACTTCGTGGTCGGCCTCTCCAACCACCTTCCCTACGCCGCCGCCAGGGCGGTGGCCGAAAAGCCCGGCCACGCCTACAACCCGCTCTTCATCCACGGATCCGTGGGCCTGGGAAAGACCCACCTCCTCCAGGCCATCTGCCACGAAGTGCTCAGGAAGGGCTCGGTGACCCGGATCCGTTACATCTCCTGCGAAGACTTCATCAACCAGTTCATCTCGGGTATCCAGGGAGGCGACCTGGAGACCTTCCGGGACCAGTATCGCAACACCGAGATGCTCCTCATCGACGACATCCACCTGCTGGCCCACAAGGAAAGGACCCAGGACGAGTTCTTCCACACGTTCAACCACCTGGTGAACGCCGGGAGGCAGGTGGTCTTCTCCAGCGATTCCCCTCCCCAGGAAATCCCGACTTTGAAGGAACGCCTCGTCTCCAGGTTCAAGAGCGGCCTGGTCGGCGAAATCGAACTTCCCGACCTGGAGACCCGGATCGCTATCGTGAAGCGCAAGGCTAGGATCCGGGGGACCGAGTTTCCAAACGATGTCGCCCAGTTCATCGCCGAGCGGGTGAAGACCAACATCAGGGAACTGGAAGGGGCCGTGATCGAGGTCATCGGCTACTCCACCCTGAACGACGGCATGCCCATCGACCTGGAACTGGCCGCCCGGGCCTTGAAGCCCATCCTCACCGAGGACCCCGTCCACTCTGTGGTCTCCATGCAGGAGATCTTCCGGTGCGTCCAGAAGGCCTTCGGCGTCTCTCTCACGGAGATCCAGTCCAAGAAGAGGACCCAGACCATCTCCACGGCCCGCCACGTCGCCATGTATCTCGCCAGGAACCACACCTGTCACAGCCTCCAGGAGATCGGGGGCTACATGGGCGGCAAGGACCACGCCTCGGTCCTCTATGCCGTGAAGAAGGTGGAGGACCGGATCCGCAAGGACCCAAGGTTCAAGGAAATCATCCAGAAGGTCCGGTCCGATCTCCTGGGAGGGGCGGCTTGATCCCCTTCCGGGAAGTCCTTTCCCGGCCTCGGCCCTCCAGGAGGAGCCGGGGCTTTTTCTTACACCTTTTCCAACGGCCCCCGGCCGGGCCGAGAGGGCTCCCCCTACATCTGGGGCCCTTCGATTTCGGCTTTCCGGGGAATCTTCCTGGGTACCTTCTGGGTACTGGGTGGGAGGCTTCCCACAAAAGGACCCACCTTTCCACAGCCTGGAAGGGAGCAGGATTTTTCACGAAGTTTCTACCGCTTCGACTCCCAGGTTTTCCACAGGATCCCACAAGATTAGAACGTTGTAACCCATTGAAAACCAAAGAATTATGGATCAAAGACTCCCTGGATGAACATTTCGAACATGCTCAATGTGATGAAGTTTTCTCTTTAGAAAGATAGAATCGGAGTCTCAAAGAAAGACCAGCTCTCCAAACGAAGAGGTCCGTGCGATGAAGATACTCGCCCCCAAAGACAAGCTCGCCCAGGGCGTGAAGATGGTGGCTCCCCTGGCTTCGTCGGGGCTTTCCGTGGGAGTCCAGGGGATCCTCCTGGACGCCCAGGACGACCGCCTCCTTCTGGGCGCCTCCGACGGAGAGGTGACGGCCACCCACGAAGTGGGAGAGGTCAAGGTGGAGAAACCCGGCAGGGCCCTGGTGGATCCTGTCCTGGGGAACCTCATCCTGGACTTGACCGACGAGACGGTGACTCTGGAACTCAACCCCGAGGGGACGGCCTTGAAGATCTCCGCCCAGGGAAAAGACTACGAGGTTCCCACGTCGGACCCGGACGAATACCGGGGCCTGGAGAAAGAGGAAGGTGGGGAGGTGGTGGTTCTCAAGGCGGAGACCTTGCGGAACGCCGTGACCCGGACCTCCTTCGTCGTTGCCAAGGAGGGGGCCCGTTACGCCCTCCACGGCCTCCTGGTGGAGGTGGACGAGGACGGCACGGTCAACTTCGCCGGTTCCGACGGAAGGAGGCTCTCCTGGGTGAGGGCGGAGGCGGAGGAGAAACCCCGGGGCCCGGGCAAGTACCTGGTGCCCAAGCGGGCCCTCCAGGATTTTCTCAAGGGCATCCCCCCCGAGGGTGAGACGGTGAAGCTGGCCTTCTCGGGCGGGAAGATGGGCCTGGAACTGGGCAGGACCTCCGTCGTGGCCCAGCTCATCGAGGGGGATTACCCGGACTACAAGGCCGTGGTGCCCCAGGAGACGGCCAACATGGCCAGGATCCCCGCCAAGCCCTTCGAAGAGGCCCTTCGCAGGATCCTCCTCGTCTCCTCCAAGGATTCCCCGGCGGCCCAGTTGGCCTTCAAGTCCACTGGGGAGTTGGAGATCTCCGTAGCCGTTGGAGGAAAGGCGGGAAAGGAACTCCTGGAGGTCCAGCTCGAAGGCGAAGGGGGGGAGGTCTCCTTCAATCCGGCCTACATCCTGGAATTCCTGCGGGCCGCCCAGAGGGAGGTGGTGAGCCTGGGATTCACGGACAACCAAGTGGCGGGCAAGTTCCTGGGGGGCGAGGACTTCACCCATATCATCATGCCCCTGACCCTGTAGGATGAGGCGCCGGGGCGAGCCCAGGAAGGCCGGGGACATTCTCCGCGGGGTCCTCAGGAAGAATCCCGCTTTGAGGGGACCCCTCCACCGGAAGGTCTTCGAGGCGTTTCACAGGACCCTGGAGGAGTTCCTTCCGGAGAGGGACAGGAAACACTGTTTCCTGGTTTCCTACGGGAAGGGAGTGGTTACGGTCGGGGTGGACTCGGCCGTCTTGAGGCACGAGTTGCAGTGTTTCCAGGCCGAACCCTTCCTGGAGGCCATGAAGGAAAAGATGCCCGAGGCGAACCTGAGGAAGGTGAGGTTCGTCATCGCCGCCAAGGAAGAGGGATTGGAAGGCTGAAATGACGGAAGAAGACAAGAAGAACCGGGCCGAGCCGGCCGGTGAAGGCCGCACCCAGGACTACGGTGCCGATTCCATCCAGGTCCTGGAAGGCCTGGAGGCCGTGAGAAAGACCCCGGCCATGTATATCGGGGACACCTCCGTTACGGGGGCCCACCACCTGGTCTGGGAGGTGGTGGACAACGCCGTCGATGAATCCCTTGCAGGGTATTGCAACGAAATCGTGGTGACCCTGCACGCCGAGGGGTCGGTTTCGGTCCTGGACAACGGCCGGGGCATCCCGGTGGAGATCAAGAAGGAATACGGTATCCCAACTGTGGAGCTGGTCATGACCAAGCTCCATGCAGGGGGCAAGTTCGACAAGAGGACCTACAAGGTCTCGGGGGGGCTCCACGGCGTCGGCGTTTCGGTTGTGAACGCCCTGTCGGAGTGGCTGGAAGTGGAGGTCTACCGGGACGGCAAGGTCTTCAGGCAGACCTTCGCCCGGGGGGTGAAGAAGACCCCGCTCAAGGAAGTGGGAAAGACGACACGCCGGGGGACCAAGGTCCGCTTCAAGCCGGACCCGGAGATCTTCGGGGACGTGACGATCTCCTGGGACATCGTCTTGAAGAGGATGAGGGAACTTGCCTACCTCATGGGAAGGTGGGGCCTGAAGATCGTTCTCTTCGACGAGGCCTCGGGAAAGAAGGAGGAACTTTTCTACCCGGACGGAATCAAGGATTTCGTCGAGCACCTGAACAAGGCGAAAGAGCCGATCCACCAAATCGTATACTTCGAAAAGAAGATAGAGACGGAGACGCCGGACGGAACGAAATCCTACGTGGTGGAGCTCGCCCTCCAATACAACGGCGGATACAGCGAAAGCGTTTATACTTTCGTGAACAACATCAACACCATCGAAGGAGGGACCCATCTTGCAGGGTTCAGGGCGGCCCTGACGAGAACCCTGAACAATTACGCCAGGCGGGTGAAGCTGGTGAAGGACAACGAAAAGCTTCCCAGCGGCGACGACTACAGGGAGGGCCTCACGGCTGTCCTCTCCATCAAGATGCCCGATCCCCAGTTCGAGAGCCAGACCAAGATCAAGCTGGGCAACAGGGAGGTCCAGGCCATCGTGGAACAGGCCGTGGGGGAGGAACTGGGAACCTTCCTGGAAGAGCACCCCTCGGACGCCAAGATCATCTTCAACAAGGGCGTCGTCGCCGCCCGAGCCCGGGAGGCGGCCAGGAGGCAGAGGGACCTCGTAAGGCGGAAGTCGGCCCTGGAGAGCGGAAACCTGCCGGGGAAGCTGGCGGATTGCCGCAAAGGCACCCCCGTGGAGGAGGCGGAGCTCTTCCTCGTGGAGGGTGATTCGGCGGGAGGATCGGCCAAACAGGGTAGGGACAGCAGGTTCCAGGCCATCCTTCCTTTGCGGGGGAAGATCCTCAACGTCGAAAAGGCCAGGATCGACAAGATGCTGGCCAACAACGAGATCCAGACCATCATCTCGGCGCTCGGCACCGGTTTCGGGAAAGAGGATTTCAAGCTCGAGAAGCTGAGATACCACAAGATCATCGTAATGACGGATGCGGACGTGGACGGATCCCACATCCGCACTCTTCTGTTGACCTTCTTCTTCAGGCACATGTACGAGCTCGTCGCCAAGGGCCACCTCCACGTGGCCCAGCCGCCGCTCTACAAGGTCAAGATTGGGAAGACGGAAAAATACGCTCATTCTGAAACAGAACTGGAGATGGCCTTCCTCGAAGCCGGCGCCAAGGGTGCCAGGCTCGTGAGAAAGGAGGACGGGAAGGTTTTCGAGGGAGAGGCCTTGTCCGAGATCGCCTCCCTTCTCGGAAGGATCGAGGAATTCGCCCTCAAGTTGAGCCAGGGGAGGAAAGGGGTGGATGTGGCCACCCTGCTCTCCCACAGGGGCCCCGGAGGGGAACTTCCGGTCTACAGGATCGTGAGGGGAGGAGAAGAGGTTTTCCTCTACGAGGACGAAGAACTCGATTCCCTCCTGGACGAGGCCCGGGCGAAGAATCCGGATCTCAAGATCTACGAGGGTCCGGGCTCGGAGATTCCCCGGTCCGAGGCGGACTTGGAGCTCTACACCCTGCACGAGACCTCTACCTTGGCCTCCATCCTCTCACGCCTGGGCGAGCTGGGGATCCGCCCCGAGGAGATCGTAGGGGGAGGGGGACCCTTCGAGTTGCTCGTCGGAGAGGACAAGGAGGAGAACGAGGATCTGAAGAGGGTCGTGGCGGCCCTCAAGGAGGTGGGCCGCAAGAAGGTGGACGTCCAGAGATACAAGGGTCTGGGCGAGATGAACCCCGAGCAGTTGTGGGAGTCCACCATGGACCCAGCCAGGAGGACTCTCTACCAGGTGACCATCGAGGACGGCGTGGAGGCGGACCAGATTTTCTCCATCCTCATGGGCGAAGTGGTGGAGCCCAGGCGGGAGTTCATCGAGAAGCACGCCTTGGAGGTGAAGAACCTGGATATATGACCAGGGTTGTTCCGGGCCTGTCTCTTTCCGGGACGCCGCCCCCCCTTTCTCCCCGGGAATTCAAGGAGAGAGAGGGGAAATGACGAAACGGGGGGCATGAAGGGCCTGGAAAGGATCACCAACCTCCGGCTGGCGGAGGTTCTCACCCAGAACGGTCTTCTCACCCGGGAGGAGATGGGGGAGGCCATCTCCCTCCACGAATCCTCGGGGGAGAGGTTCGTCTCCGTCCTGGTGAACACCGGTTTCGTCACCGAGTGGGACCTGGCCAAAGTGGTGGCCGAGTCCTTCCAGCTTCCCTTTCTTCTCGGGGAGCGGTACGACACCCCCAGGGAGATCATCGACCTCTTCGACGAGGATTTCCTCTTCCAGCACCTCGTGATCCCCCTGGACCGCTTCGGGAAGGTCCTGACCGTGCGGATGCCCGTTCTCGTTTCCGGCGAGGTCCTGGAGGAGATCCAGGAGAGCAAGGGAGTGGACGTGTTTCCCGTGGTGGGGCTCCTGTCGGAGAACCAGAAGCTCCTCTTCCAGATGTTCCCGGAACACCCGCGGGAGGCCCCCAAGAAGCCCGTGGCGCCGGAGAACAAGATCGGCGGGGACTGGGAGGCCATCTTCGACATCGGTGACGAAGCCGTGAAGAAAGACCTCAAAGGCTGATTTCGTTATAAAACTCTTCCCGGCAGAGAAATTTAATCGGATTTTTCTTCTTCGGGGGGGGTGGGCTCTTCTTCTTCTTCCCAGGATGTGTCTTCTTCCCAGGATGTATCCACTTCCTGGTAGAGGGCGTCCTGCAGGTCCTTCTGGATGTCTTCGTCCAGGGAGACCTGCTCCTTCAGGTCCTGAAGGCCGCGCTGGAACTCTTTCCAGGTCCTCCCCAGGGAACGGGCCGTCTCGGGCAGCTTGCCCCCGAAGAGCACCACCGCCACCAGGAGGATGACCAGGATTTCCGGCAAACCTATGGGAAGCCCGAACATCAGTACATGCCTTCCATGGGGTCCAAGGCCCCGTAACCGGTCCTCCTGCGCCTGGTCACCCACTCGCCGGGGACGAACTCGAACCGGACCTGGTAGTCGTTTTCGCCTTCATCGTATTTGAAGACGAGCCCCATGGTCCAGTCGTGCTCCCTGCGCCTGAGTGCGGCCTGGACCCCCGTGGTGATCTTCCGTTCCAGGTCGTAGGAGAGGCCGCAGGAAGCTTCCCACCGGGCGGCCAGGAGGACCGACAAGTTTCCGTAGATCCAACCTTTGTAACGATCGCCCTTGATCCATCCGCCGGTCAACAAGGCCTTTTTCACGGGAAGGCCGCCGTTGATCTTCAGCGTGTGGAACCTGTGCAGGTTTGGATCATAGTCCCCTTCGAAGGAAAGGGTAGGCCCGAGGAGCGGCTGGCCCGGGTAGTCCTGGGGCTGCCAGGCGAGTTCGAAGGATGCCAGGCCCAGGCGGTGTCCGGCGTTGTCCCTCTCCTTGTTGGGGTAGAGGGTGGTCCAAAGGTCGGCCCGCATGACAGGCACCACCACCCGCTTTCCCTGGTCCTCCCGGGCCGTGAGGAACTGGTTTCGCAGGGCCAGGAGAACCTCCTGCCTCTTGTCCAGGGTGTCCCGCCTGTCGAGCTGGGGGTAGCGGTCGGACCTGCCCGTGGCGGCGAACCGGTTCCTCCACTCCACTTCGGGGTCCACCTGGTGGACCAGGCCGTCCAGTCCCAGGTAGGAGGAGTGGACGTCGTAATACCGGGAGAGGTGGATGGTCCCCTTGATGCCCGCCATGGCCAGGGCCCTCGTTCCCTCCCGGCCCAGGCCGGGAGAGACGTCCTGGTAGTCCACCGCCGCCAGGGTGGTGTAGGGGCGGAAGCGGAAGGCCCCGATGGAGAAGGGGCCGGCCGTCTCGAATTCTACGAAGGTCCGCCTCGTGTCCCTGGGGGACTTGTTCATGTCGTCGATGTAGTTGAGGCGGTAGTTCGCCGCCTCGGCCTCCAGGGTCCAGGTGAGTCTCTGGCCCCAGGGCAGGTCGGCCAGGGTGTCCCCCACCCAGAGCATGCGTGCCGAGGGACGGTGCTCCAGGAAGCTCGGCGTGAGGGCCCGGTCGTCCCCATAGGAGAATCCCGTCGTCTCCCACCGTCCCAGGATGGAGAGCTCCTTGTTCCCCCGGGCCCAGACCAGGTGGCCGCTCGTCTCGGGAAGTTCGCTCCGCTTGGCCCGGCGCTCGTAGAACTCGGTGTAGACTCCCGGGTCGCCGGCCTGGAAGGCCTGGATGTCCAGGGTCCACTCCTCCGACAGGAAAAACCTGTTTTCCGTAAACACTGTCCATCGACGCCGGGGAAGTTCTCCTCCGTCCCACTCCTCCCGGACGGTGCCCTTCTTGAAATCCCCCTCGTCGTGGAGGAAGAACCCCCTTGTCTCGCCGAAGTAGTAGCCAGGCAGAGCGTAGCGGAAGCGGAGATCCTGGGGGAATCCCCTGTCCCGCGTGATCCCCGTACGGAACTCCCAGTCTCCCTTGAATCCGCTCCCGGGAAGCCCCAGGGCGTCGTTGAGGGCCTTGCCTTCGTCGTGGAGGCTCTGCCCCCAGACGGTGAAGAGGAAGGGGCCGTATTTCGATGCCCTGCCGGCTTCCACGGCCTTCAGCGGGAGGGGTCCCTTGTCCCCGGTCCGCCAGGTGAGCTTCGGGATCCACAGGACGGGAAAGGAGTGGATCCTCAACGTGTTGTTGGTGGAGCGGAAGACCCAGGCGTCTCCCTCCCGCCACCCCTGGAGCTTTCCGACCTTCACGTAATAATGTGGCTCACCGTAATCGCAGTAGGTGATCGTGGCGTCCCCGGCCTCGACCCTTCCCGCTCTCTCGGTGACCAGGGGGGCCCGGACGGTGAGGATCGTCTCCTTCTTGCCCGGCGTCACGGCCGGGAGGCGGAGGAGGGCGTCCTCGGCGGTGAAGGACCCGTCCTGGAGGTTCATGTAGAGGCGCGAGGCTTCCAGGACCTGGACCTTACCTTCCCGGACGGTCACCTTTCCTTCGGCGTAGAAGGCCTGGGCCGCCCGGGCCTGGGAGGCGGAGAGCTTCCTCACCAGGTCTTTGGGAGCGGCACCCTTCCGGCGGGCCTTCTTGGCCAGGGGGGCGGCCAGGAGGTCCAGCACCCGGGCCAGGCCCCGGAGAGGGCGGGCGCTTCCCGCCCTGGGAGGGGGAATTCCCACCTTGGGGGGAAGGCTGGGGGTCCGGAGGATCTCCCTGCCCGATCGAACCCAGAGATCCTTGTCCAGGAAGATCATGGCCCGGTCCCCACGGACCTCGGCCGTCCGCGAGCGAAGGAGGAATCCTCCCCAGAGGACCATGACCAGGAGATCGGGATCCTGGGGGTGGGGAACGACCAGGTTCCAGGCGGCCCAGGTCTCCTCCAGGGAGGAAAGGAGCGTCTTTTGCCTTCCGGCGGCCTCGCCTGGATTCCGGCCCTGGCCCGCCCCGGCCCGGAGGGCCTGGGGAAGGAGGAGAGCCGCCAGGAGAAGGAGGACCTCGGGACGCCTCACCGGACCCCTCCTTCGTTCATCCCCACCGACGCCGGAAGGGGCCTCTTCACCGAGGAGGAGCCTTCCACTTTCCATGTGAAGTCGTGGAGGTTCAGGGTGATGCGGCGTCCCAGGAAGGCCTGTTCACCCAGGGCGAGCCTGCAGGGATCCTTTCCTCCTTCCACCTGGAGGATGCCGGGCCCCGGCCTGAAGTAGAGGCTTTCTCCCGTCCCCTGAAATTCGCCCTTCTGGAATTTCACGCCGTTCTTTCCGCGGATCCAGAGGAAGGGTTCCCCCCCCGCGGGACCCCTCTTGGCCACCATGGAGCCGCATACCAGTGTGGGTGTCTCCCCGGGCGGGGTCCTCCCCCCCTGGAACCACTGGATGATGGAGGCTCCCGGGAAGACCAGGAAATCCCCCTTCAAGTGAATCGGCATTCCGCATACAGCCTCGATCCGCCCGCCCCCCGACCCGGATTCACCGAAGAGGCCCTCCCCCGACTCGAGGACGATCTTCCCGCCGATCCCCGAGGCCAGGTCTCCGGCCACGGTCTCCTCCCGGGAGAGGCGGATGATTTCGGAGAGGACCGTCAGGCTCCTCTTGCCTTGGGCATGAACGCGGATCCTGGCCGGGGAACCCGACAGAACGGCCCTCTTCTCCTCCAGGGAGATCCAGAGATCCCTCCCCCTTCCTTTCGTGGTTCCGGTCTTCCTGGTCACCAGGATGGAGACCTTGCCGGAAAGAAGGGCCGTCGAGGGCTTCTCCTCTCCGCCTCCACGGAAGAGATACATCTCCCCGGCGGAAAGCTCGGTGTCCCCTCCCTCGGCGCCGGGGAGGATGCTATTTCCTTGAAACCGGATTTTGACTCCCTTGCGGGCGTGTAGCAGCGTCTTCCCCTCTCCCAGCCTGGCCTCCCCGGCAAGGAGGCGCATCCTGGTCTTTCCGCCTTCCTTCTCCTCCAGGGGGGCGGAGAGAAGGACGGGAAGGCCCGGCCGGCCCGCCAGAAGGGTCTCCTTCCCCTTGCCGTCCAGGGAGCAGGCCCAGGCCGTGATGCCCCGCGAGGGAAAGGAGACCAGGAGCTGGCGGGGAGGGTCCCTCCGAGCCCGGAGGGCCGTTTCCCCTTTTTCCGTCCGGCTGATTTCGATGGTTCCCGCCTTTTCCAGCATGAAATCGCCCCTGGCCGTGGATCCCCGGGCCGAGAGGAACCCGCCGGGGCCCGCGGCCCGGGCCGAAAGGGTGGACCTTCCCCCGGGGAGGGTCTCCCTGGCGAGAAACCCCCTTCCTTCCAGGGTGAAGGCTTGGGGGGATTCCTTCTCCTTCCGGTCCCCCCGGAACCGGACGGTGAAACCAGAGGGACACCGGGACCCGGGGGGGAGGAATTCGAGACGCGACTTTCCGGAGAAACTGAAGAAGGGCGCCTGGACCAGGGTGAGGCCCGCGGAGGAGGTGCCTTCCAGGCCCGGCGCTTCGAGGGAGGTGGTGCCGAAACCGGCCAGGGAGAGGATCTCCCTTCCCCTGGACAGGAGGATCCGGAGACCCGAAGCGGACTTGAGAACCCCCGGTCCTTTTCCGGTGGAAAGAGAGATCCGGGAAGGACCCGAAAGGGTGACCAGGGACCCGGGAAGGCCCGCCCGGACCCCGGGGAAGGACAGGAACGGGCCGAGGGGGACGGCGGACCCTTCGAGGGAGACGAAGGTGAGCGGTCCAGGGCAGGAGGCGGAGAAGGAATTTCCGTCCGGACGTTTTTCCGTGACCGAAGGCTTCCCTTCCGCCTTCAGGGACAGGAAGGATCCGTCGCGGCGGAAGAAGGCTTCCATGCGCCGGGCCCGGAACCGGCCTCTCGGCGAAGAGAGTTCCACCGGGCCGCCCACAGCAAGGATCCTCCTGGCCTTGGCGGAGGCCTTGCCCTCACCCGTCCCTTTCTCCGGGAGGAGCTCCGCCTCCAGGCTGGAAGCGGAAAGACTCGTTCTTTCAGGGCCCTCTCCCCTCTCCACCCGGACCTTCTCGTGGAGAGACGCCGTGAAGACCTGGGTTTCGCCGCCCCGTCCCAGGCGGAAGGGACCGGCGCAGGAGAAGCGGACGGTGTCTCCCGTCCCCCCCCTGCTCCAGGTCCCCCTGTTGGCCGATCGGCCCAGGAGCTGGAAGGAGCCCGTCTTCCCGGGGGCCTTCTCCCGGTTCCGGCCGTCGTCGGCCGGTGGAAGGGTGCCTTCCAGGCCCAGGCCGGCCATGTCCAGGTCACCCCCGCCGATTTTCCCTTTCAAAGTATACGGGGTCGTCGTCGTGGGGGTCCGGAACGTGGTCTCTCCCGGCGCCGTCCGGACCAGGAGTTTCTCCGTCCGGAGGGTGAGCTCCGCCCCCTGGAAGGCCCGCCCGGTCCGAAGTGTGACCTTTTCCAGGACCATCTCCTGGTTTTCCATGGGACGGATTCCCTCCCGCCCCGTCACCATGGAGATCGTCATCCTGGCGGCGTCGAGGACGGCGGCGGGCAGGGGGGGCCGGGAAGCCCTGTAGATGGTGAGCCTGGCCTTGTGGAGGGTGTAAGTGCCGTCCGGGTTGGGCTGGGCGTTCCTCGACTGGAGGCGGTAACGGAGGATCTGGACGATTCCGCCCCCTGGGAGTTTTCTGGCCCGGGAGGAGCGGATGTCCAGCTTGCCCCTGGGAGCCATGGAGACGGCCCCGCTTCCCTGGTCGACCCGGATGGCCGGGACGTGGGGTCCCTGGATGGGGAGTTCGGCGCCGGACTTCTCCTTGGCGGGAAAGATGCTCTCCTTCCCGAGGGCCGCCCAGAGGACCGCCAGGCCCAGGGCGAGGACGAGGAGAAACCGGAGGAAGTATTTCATATCCTGTAACTCGCGAGGATTCCTTCCCACTTCCCCTGGGCCTTCAGGAGGAGTTCCACGACCTCCCGGACGGCACCCCTTCCGCCGGGGGCGGCGGTCACGTAGTGGCAGACCTCCTTCACTTCCGGCCTGGCGCCGGGGACGGTGAGGGCCAGGCCGACCCGGGTGAGGATGCACAGATCCAGGAGGTCGTCTCCCATGTAGGCGATCTCCTCGTCCCGGAACCCCAGGTGGTCCCTGATCCTTTGGTACTCCGGGAGCTTCCTGTGGCGCCCCAGGCTGAAGTGTTCCACCCCCATGTCCTTCAGGCGCCGCCGCACGGCGGCGGAATCCCTTCCAGAGATGACCGCCGGGACGAGGCCGCCCTGCTTGAGGTGGACGATGCCGCTTCCGTCGTGGACGTGGAAGGTCCGGGTCTCCCGGCCCTCCCCGTCGTAGAGGATGGTGCCGTCCGTGAGCACACCATCCACGTCGAGGATGAGCATCCGGATCTTCCGCCAGCGTTCCAGGTCGATGTCCATGGGCCTCACGGGGTCTTGAAGTCGAGGATGTCCTGGACGTCCAGGATGCCTACGGGGCGGTCCCGGTCGTCCACGACGGGGATCTGGTCGATTCTGTAGTTACGCAGAACCTGGTGGGCTTCGGAGACGAGTTTCTCCCCGTCGATCCGCTTGGGGTCCCGGGTCATCACCTCCTTGATGGGCCTTTCCAGGAAGCCCGGCGGGCCCTCCAGGAGGCGGCGGCGGAGGTCCCCGTCGGTGAAGATCCCCGTGAGCCTTCCCATGCCGTCCACGACGATGGCCGCCCCGGGCCTTCCCGGCGTGGTGGTCATCACGAGGACCACGTCCTTCACCGGATCTTCTTCGTGGACCAGGGGGGTCTTCTCGCCGGAGCGCATGATCTCCTTCACTTTGAGCAGGGACCGGCCCAGGTAGCCTCCCGGGTGGAACTTGATCAGGTCCTCGGGAGCGAAGTTCCTCTCCTTCTGGACCGCCAGGGCCAGGGCGTCCCCCAGGGCGAGCATGGCCGTCGTCGAGGCCGTGGGGGCGAAGCCCCCGCCGGCCTCGTCAATGGTGCCCAGGTCCAGGACGATGTCGGCCCAGCGGGCCAGGGTGGAGTCCTTGTTGCCCGTGAGGGCCACGATGGAGGCGCCGATCCGCTTGACCGGGTCCAGGAGGCGCACGACCTCCTCGGTCTCCCCCGAGTTGGAGAGGATGAGCACCACGTCTTCCTCCAGGACCCGGCCCAGGTCCCCGTGGACGGCTTCGGCCGGGTGGAGGTAGAGGGAGGGGGTGCCCGTGGAGGAGAGGGTGGCCGAGATCTTCCTGGCGATGAGCCCGGCCTTGCCCATGCCCGAGACCACGACTCTCCCCCTGCATTGGACGATGAGGTCCACCGCCCTGGAGAAGGGCTCCTCCTCGAGGCGTTCCGCCAGGGTCTGGAGGGTCCGGGCCTCCTGGAGGATCACCTCCCGCGCCATGCCGGCCTTGTGGTTCATGCTCTCTTTCCTGGGAAAAGGTGGGGTCTCTTCTCGCGCCGCCGGGCCTGGAATGGCGGGATTATAACCAAGGGAGGGTAGAATGCGGGCATGGTTGAGTTTCGAGTCGAATTGGACACTTTCTCCGGACCCATGGACCTGCTCCTCCACCTGGTGCGGGAGCAGGAGGTGGACATCCGGGACGTCTCCATCTCCCTCCTCCTGGAGGGTTACCTGGCCTACCTGGAGAAGCTTGGGGAGATCGACGTCAACGAAGCGGCGGATTTCCTGGTGATGGCCTCCAACTTGCTGGAGATCAAGTCCAGGGAGATCCTTCCCAGGGAAGAGGTGGACCTGGACGAGGTCCTGGATCCGAGGGACGACCTGGTCCGCCACCTCCTTGCCTACAAGACCTTCAGGGAGGCGGCCCGTTTCCTGGGGGAGAAGTGGCGGGAGAGGGGCCTGATGCACGGGAAGGGCTGGCGGGAGAAGGTCCAGGACGGCCCCGACGAGGAAGAGACCGACCTGGAGGACCTGGACGCCTGGGCCCTGGCCCAGCTCTACGCCGGCCTGGCCGACCAGGTGGGTCTGGACCGGACCTTCCGGGTGAAGGGGGAGAAGAAGCCCCTCTCCTATTACCTTTCTTTTCTCCTGGACCGGCTCCAGAAGGAGAGAAGCGTTCCCTTCGAGAAGCTCTTCGATCCCTCCGAGGGGAGGATGGGGCTCGTGGCGGTCTTCGTGGCTCTCCTGGAGGTCGTGCGCCTGGGTTACGCCAAGTGTCTCCAGGAGGCGGCTCTCGGGCCCATCCAGGTGGAGTGGACCGGGCCGGAAGGGTGCTCGGCCGAGGACATCCTGGCCGCCAGGGAGAGGGCCGACCTCCCCCCGGGCCCGCGGGAAGAGAGTGCGGACCCGGGGGAAGGGGCGGAAGGAGAAGGATGAATCAGAAGTCGATGCCCAGGTGGAGGAGGAACTCGTTGTTGTCCACCGAGCTGTCCGTCCCTTCGTTCACGACGGTGTATTCGGCGGAAAGTTTCACGTTGTAGGTGATCTCCAGGATGGCGGCGAAGGTGTGCATCTGGAGATCCGCCGCGGCAAGGGCCGTGTCGGGAGGGGTGCTCCAGGAGGGGGCGGCGCCGAAGACCCGGAGGGAGGAGAATCTGTAGAGGAACTCCAGGCTGTTGAAGAAGCGCCTCTCCTGGTAGATGGTGCCGTCGAAGAGGAGTTTGAAGGAGGGCTGGATCGCCCAGGCCCGCCGGTTCAGGTTGGCGTCCTTGGCGTCGTGCCACTCGGCCTGGAGCCCCAGGACACCGAAGTCCGAGGTGTAGTCCAGGGCCCAGATGGCGCCCAGGCGGCGCTTCTTGTTGGAGCCGTTGAGGTCGCCCAGGCCCAGGCGGGTGTCCTGGAGGACCAGCCTGTTGTCGTGGCTCAATTTCCCGTAGCGGTACCAGACGGCCGCCCTGGACTTGAAGCCGTTCTCGAAGTCCTGGGTGCACCCCACGCCGAGCTCGACGTCCTTGTGGTGGGACGGCCCGTCGTTGTCCTCGTGGTCCTGGAGAGTCTGGATGTAGCCCTTGTAGTAGTCCCCGGCGTTCATGATCTGGAACTGGTTCCCGTCGTCCAGGCAGAAGCGGTAGAAGAACCCGCCGTCGGTCTGGCCGCCGATCCTCAGGCCGGTCCTGTAGTCCCTGTAGAAGAGGGTCTGGGGAAGGCCGTAGGTCTCGGTGTGGCGGGGGAACATCTCATACTGCCAGGGACGCATGGCGCCGAGCTGGATGAAGGTGTGGAGCGGATCGTCCAGGCCGGCCAGGTCGATCAGGATGTTGTCGAAGGAGAAGTAGGCCTGGGCCAGGACCACTTCGTAGTCGTGGCCTGCGTCGGGGTCCTTGTCCTCGTTTCCACCGCGGAACTGGAGTTCCGTCCGGAGATAGACGTCCTGGATGAAATCCACGTCGGCGTATAGGGTCAGGCTGTCCACGTGGAAGTCCGTTCCCTTGACCTTGCCCACCGAGGGGGCGGTCCCGTTGCGGTAGGTGGGGACGCTCTCGGGCTGGGCTCCGAAGTATTCGAACTCCAGGCGGCCCCTGAGATTGATGTGCTCGCCGGCCAGGCTGAGGAACCCCTTCTGGCCGGGTTTGGCCGAGGGCCCGCCGATCTGGCGCTGGAGGGCCTCGATCTCCTTCTGCTGGATCTGGATCTGGCGGCGGAGCCTCTGGACCTCCCGGGCGATGGACCCTTCTTCCTGGGCGGGGAGGGCCCCGGCGACCAGGGAGGCGGCGAGGGCCGCCGTGGTGCAGGCTTTCAGGAAACGCATGGTTCGACCTCCCTTGGACAATGGGGTTTGCAAACAGGCAGGACGGGAGGAATGGCCCCGTCCCAGGGCGAGACTATGAAACAGGAGGGCCTGCCGGGCAAGGAAAGAACGGGGGGCGCCCCTGGCCGGAGGGGGCCTTCCCGGGAGAGTCGGGGCGGACCCAGCCGGCCCCCCCCTGCGGGAAAGGGCCGGGCTGGGTAGACTTCCCTCCTTTGGCTCCAGAAAGGAAGTTCTCTTGAGGATCGTCTTCTTCGGCTCCTCGGACTACGCCTTGCCTTCCCTCCGGGCCCTCCTGGAGGCTGGCCGGGCCCCCTGTCTCGTGGTGACACACCCGGATCGACCCGTCGGGCGGGGCAGGAAGGTCGTCACCGCCCCGGTGGCCCAGGTCGCCCGGGAGGCGGGCCTTCTTTGCCTCCAGCCGGAGAGGGTGAATACCCGGGCCTTCCTGGAGGAACTGGAAGGGGTGGAGCCCGACCTGGCCCTGGTGATCTCCTTCGGCCAGATCTTCTCCCGAGACTTGCTCCGGGCCCCGAGGCTGGGCTGCTTCAACGCCCACGGCTCCCTCCTCCCCAAGTTCCGGGGGGCCGCTCCGGTCCAGAGGGCGATCCTGGCGGGGGAAGAGAAGACGGGCGTCACCATCATCAAGATGAATGAGAAGATGGACCAGGGACCGATGCTCCTGAAGAAGGAGACCGCCATCGGGCCCGACGAGAGCGCCGCGTCCTTGAGGGGCCGCCTGGCCGAGTTGAGCGCCCGGGCCTTCCTGGAGGCCCTGGATGTCCTGGAGAGTGGGGACTACCGCCTGGAGCCCCAGGACGAGGCGGCCGCCACCATGGCCCCCAAGCTCCGGAAGGAAGAAGGCCTCCTGGACTGGAACCTCCCGGCCGAGGAGATCCACCGGCGGGTCCGGGGGCTCCAGCCCTGGCCCTGCGCCTGGAGCGAACTGGAAGGGAGGAAGGTCCTCCTCCTGGGAGGCCGCCCCCTGGAGGAGGGCGGGGGGGGAGCGGATCCGGGGGCGATCCTCCGGGCCGGCAAGGAGGGGCTCCTCGTTGCGGCCGGCCGGGGGTCCTACCTGGTGACCCGCCTGAAACCTGCAGGAAAGCGGGAGATGGAGGCGGCCGAGTTCGCCCGGGGGGCCCGCCTCTCGCCGGGAGCCTCTTTCCATTCGCCCCTTCCCGGTGGAAAGGGGGTGGAGAGTGAGTAGGTCGAGGGAACAACCTGCCTCCTGGGCCCGCCGGGAGGCCCACCGGGTGCTTTGCGCCTGGAGCGGCAACGAGCGGAAGGTCCAGTTGCGTCCCCTCATCCAGCGGACGGCCGACAGGGCGCCGGTCCACCAGAGGGAGAAGGGGCTTTTCTGGCAGATCGTCCTTGGAGTGGTCCGCTCCTCCCGCCTCCTGGACGCCCTGGTGAAGGCTTCGGTCACCAAAGGTATGCCCGGACCCGGGGCGGTCCGGCAGGCCTTGCGGATCGGTCTCTATCAATTGCTCTTCCTGGACCGGGTGCCGGCCAGGGCGGCGGTGGACCAGTCGGTCCGCCTCGTGGAGGGAAGGAAGGCCAAGGCCCTGGTCAACGCCGTCCTGCGCCGGGCGGCCGATTCGATCCGTGAAGGGGGCGAGCCCGAAGACCCGGTCTCCCAGTTGGCCCTGCCCGGCGGAAGGTTGCTGGTATTCCCCGAGCCGTTCCTCCCCGATCCGGAGAAGCGGAAGATGGCCTACCTGGCCGTCTTGTACTCCTACCCGGATTTTCTGGTCCGCAAGTGGGCGGCCCGCTTCGGCGAGGAGAAGGCCAGGGAACTCCTGGAAGCCGGGAACACCACCCCCCCGCTGAACCTCCGGGTCAACCCTTTGAGGGCCGCTCCGGAAGAGGTGGAGGCCGCCCTGCGGGAGGAAGGGATCCAGGGGATCCGTCCCGGCGGTCGGCCCGGGACTTTCCAGGTGGATTACACGGGGAACCCGGCCGGGTTGGGCGTGTTGAAACGGGGGCTCGTGACGGTCCAGGACCAGGCGGCCATGCGGGCCGTGGAGGTCCTGGATCCCCGGCCGGGCGAGAAGGTCCTGGACCTTTGCGCCGCCCCGGGAGGGAAGACGACCCAGGCGGCGGAGCGGATGGGGGACCGGGGGCTGGTGGTGGCCTGGGACGCCGAGCCCAGGAGGCTGGAGCGGGTGAGGCGGGCCGTGGAGAGGCTGGGCCTCACTTCGGTGAAGGTCGCCCAGGGGGCTTCCCTGGAAGAGGTCCTCTCCTGGGGACCCTACGACCGGGTCCTGGCGGATGTTCCCTGCACGAGCACGGGCGTCCTGGCCAGGCGGCCCGAGGGGCGGTGGAAGCTCAAGGCCAAGGACTACAAGAAGCTCCCGGCCCTCCAGAGGGAGATCTTGGGCCAGGCGGCCCGGGCCGTGGCACCCGGGGGCGTCCTGGTCTATTCCACTTGTTCCCTGGAAGAGGAGGAAAACGAGGGGGTCGTGGAAACCCTGGAGGGCTGGGAGATTATGCACAGGGAAACCACTCTTCCCGTGGCGGGGCTCAGGGACGGCTCCTTCGTGGCCCGCCTGGAGAGGAAGGAGTGGGTGGGTTGAAGGTTGTTGGGTAGCGATGGGCGGACTCCTTCCGGAGGGACCCCCGGAGGAGCCCGGTCTTCCAAGGTGGAGAAGCAGGAAGCAGGGGTCCGGGCGAGGAATCCATGGCGACAAGAAGAAGGAACGGATCCGGGGGGCGCCCCGGAAGGACGGGCGGGCGGAGCAGGAGACCCTCTTCGACGAGGGGGAATTCCTCGGGTATCGTCTGGCTCGAGGTGGGCGGTGCGGCCGTCCTGGCGATCGTCCTGATCGTGGCCTTTTCCGGCAAGAAGGGAAGCGTGCCCCCCAGGACCAATGCTCCCGCCTCTTCCCCGGTGAAAGCGGAGACTCCGAACTACAAATATACGCCTCCCGCCAGGACGCCGTCCTACGACTACCTGAAGAAGGCGGGGAAGAAACCGGACCGGCCCGCGCCCCCGGTGGATCTCTCCAAGGGCAAGCAGCTCTACCAGGAGGCCAACCGCCTCTGGAACCAGGCCTTGAAGGAGCGCCGGAACAGGGACGGTGGGGCCAAGGCCCGGGCGACCCTCCGCAAGGCCTACCGGCTCCTGGAGGAGGCTTTGAATTCGGTGGACGATTTCAATATGTGGGTCGAGGAGGCTGAGCTGAACGACTGGGAGATCGACGGGAAGACCATGAAGGCCAAGAGGGAAGTGGACAGGTGGCTCAAGCTCCAGAGCAGGATCCACAAGATCCTTCCGGAGGCGGGCAAATAGGATCGGCCCTGGAGGGGAGGTGAGGCCCGGGTACAACACGAACGGCCTGGCCTGCCACAGGCTGGAGGACGCCCTGGCGCTCGTGGCGGACCAGGGATTCCGGGTGGTCGCATTGACCCTGGACGTTCCCCACCTGGACCCCCTCCGTGCGGGGGCCGGCGAGGTCAGGAAGGCGGCGGCTCTCCTGGAGAAGCTCGGCCTGGATGTGGTGGTGGAGACGGGGGGGCGTTTCCTGCTGGACCCGAGGCGCAAGCACAGGCCCAACCTCCTGGAGAAGGATCCGGAGGAGCGGAAGAAGAGGTTCGACCTCCTGGCCGGAAGCATCTCCATCGCCCGGGACCTTGGAGGGCGGGTGCTCTCCTTCTGGTCCGGGGTCCTTCCCGAAGGCGTCTCCCGGGAGGAGGGGTGGGCCAGGCTCCTGGAGGCGGTGGGGCGGCTGGCCGAGAGGGCGGGGGCCTCCGGGGTCTCCCTGGCCCTGGAGCCCGAGCCGGGGCATCTGGTGGAGAGGGTGGCCCACTGGCGTGCCCTGGCGGGGGAGTCGGGGCTCGGAGACCTGGGGTTGTGTCTCGATATAGGGCACCTGGAGGTCCTGGGAGAGGGGAGCCCCGGAGAGGCCTTGGAGGAGGGGGACTGGCCCCGTTTGTTCCAGGTCCACCTGGACGACGCCCTTCCCGGGAGGCACGAGCACCTGGAGCCGGGGCGGGGAACGGTGGATTTCGGCCGGGTCTTCCGGGAACTGGAGGAAGGAGGATACCAAGGCCCGGCCTGCTGGGAGTTGAGCCGGTCCAGCCACCGGGCCCCCGAAGCGCTGCGGGAGGCCTGGGATGCCTGGATGACCTTCCGGTGAGGGTCCCTTCCTTGCCGTCCCCCCCTATTGACCGGTTCTTCACAGGGACTTAACGTGGCGCGTCGGTGAAGGCGGGCCGGGGGTTCCGGTTGGATCGCGGTGAACCAGGTGCAAGGGAGGCAGAGAATCCCATGAAGAGCAAGGCGACCAAGGCGGTGGTATTGAGGGAGTGTCCCACTCCCTCGGGGGATTCTCCCAACCTGATTACCCACAAGGTCAGCCTGGAGATGTGCCTGGCGCGCCAGGCCGCGGGATACCACAAGTGCTACCGTTGCAAGTGGCGGGGCAAGCCCGTCGAGGCCCAGAAGACGGCCGGCGCCTGAAGATCCTTTTCCGGGAAGCCCGTCCCGGCGCCTTTCTTTCTCCCTTTTTCCCTTCCCGCTCTTCTTCCGCCCTTTCCGCCCGGTGAGAGGGCTTTTGGGGGGGCGACTTTGTATTACTGAGGGGCGAAAATCAGGCCTGCTTGGGGGGGGCGTCCTCTCCGCCCATCTTCCGGAAGAAAGGCTTGGAGGACTTCAGGTTCTTGAGGAAGAGGTGGAAGTCGATCTTCTCGTCCAGGGAGATTCCGTTCTCTTCGCCCTCGCCCAGGAGATCCTGGACGACCCAGTCGGCCAACCTGCAGTCCCCGGAGAGCCAGCGGGCCGGGGAGACCGAGTCGAGGACGATGATCCCCCGCCGGCGCAGGACGCCCCGCTTCCAGAAGATCTTCCGGTTTTCCACGAGTTCCACCTGGTCCGCCGAAATCACCTTGAGGAGGTCCACCACGTCCAGGAGAAGGGCTCCTTCCTGGAGTTCGTGGAATAGGAGGGACGCCAGGACCATCTCTTCGGGGAAGGTGAGGCCGTGGCGGCGGACGAATTCCAGGAAGGGGTTGCGGAAAGTGCCGGCCGTACGCTGGAGGCGGCTCTTCATGGCCTTGACCTTTCGGGCGATCCGGCGGGTCAGGGCCGTGCCGGGGTTCCAGGTGTCGGCCGGGGGCGGGGTCCAGTCCTCCCAGCCGAAGAGCTTCCGCGACCGGGCCCAGTGGAGGTCCACCAGGATCTTCTCGTCGGCCATGAACTCGGCGTAGGAGGTGTATCCCTTCCGGCTCCGGGAGCGCCTGCGGACGTTCCGGGCTTCCATGTCTTCCTGGAGGAGGACCAGGGTCTTCTCGGTGACCTTGAACTTCTGGTCCAGGGGAGGGAGGTCCTCTTCGTCCTTTTGGGCCTCGATGAGACCGGCCGTGAGGAGGGGGCCTTCCTCGGAGAGGCGCTGGACATGGGCCAGGATGTCGAAGGAGTCCTGGAGGGCCTGTTTGAGGAGCTGCCGGCCGCCCAGGTAGGGCTGGTCGGTCTTGAGGTATTGGCGAAGAAGGATGCCCAGGACCAGGATGTCCAGGGAGTCCAGCCCGAAGTCGCGGGTCACCTCGCCCAGGTTCCCCGTGAGTTTGAGGCGGGAGAGATCCTCCCGGACCTTCTCTTCCTTCTTCTTGAGTATGGAGACCGACCGGGTCCGGCCGGCCCGCTCGACACCGTGGAGCTTGGAGCGGATCTTGCCCAGCTCGTCACAAAGGTCGAGCATCCTCTTGATGCGTTCCCTGGCAGTCTTCCTCATGTTCGCGAAAAGCCCTTTCTGTCCGCAGAAGTTCTATTATAGATGGGCTGGGGGCATGGGAAGGGGCGGGGGCCGGGAATGGTCCCCAGGCCGGAAAGAACTGTCTCGCCGGGGGCCGCCTGGAGGGAGTTTCAAGGGGCCCCGGGTGGGGTCGATGGGTAGCAACATCTTGGAAAACAACAGGTTGAGGAAAAATCCCCGGCCGGGAGGATGGGCGGGGATCCTTCGGGGGGTGAAGAGTTTGGTCCTTGGGGCCCTTCGGGCCCTCTGGCTCAGCTGGAAGCCCTTGCTCGCCGGGATACTCCTCGCCCTCGGCATCCGGGCCTACGTGCTGGATGTCTACGGGGTCCGGAAGCACTCCATGGAACCCACCCTCCACGCCCAGGAGCGGGGGCCCTCGGACAAGGTGGCTGTCTTCAAGTTGGCCTATCTCTTCGGGAGGCCCGAGCGGTGGAACCTCTGTGTCTTCCAGAGGGAGGGAGAGCCCCAGAAGATCGTGAAGAGGGTGGTGGGCCTTCCCGGGGAGTGGATCCGGATCCAGGACGGAGACGTCTGGGTGGGTTCCAAGCCGGGTTTCCTCCACCTTTTGCGAAAGACGCCCGAACAGGTGGAGCGGGTGATGGTCACCTTGGCCGACCAGGACGTGCGGCCCATACAGTTTCCTGCGGATACGACCTGGGCCTTCGATGCCTCCAGGTGGAAGGCCTTGGAGGGAGGGCTTGAGGCGCTCCCTCCCGCGGGAGGAAGGGCGGAGCTCTCCTTTCGGGGGCTTCTCCACGGGGGGTATCTCGGGCCGGACGGGGAGGTGCGCCTCTCCGTCCTGGCCGTCAGGGATTTCGGTGTGGAGCTTTCCTGGGAGGCCCTGGATCCCGGGGCGACCCTGGTGATCCGGATGGAGGCCCTTGGAAGGGTCTTTCGGGCCCGGGTCTCCCGGAAAGGGGAGGAGGTCCTGGTTGAGGCCGACGGATGGGAGGCGATGAGGGTGAAGTATCCGCCCCTCTCCCGGGGCAAACCGGTGAAGATCAGGTTTCTCCAGGCGGATTGCCGGGTATTCCTTTGGATCGCCGGGAAGGCCTTCTTCAAGGACATCGGTCCCTGGCCGGCCCTTCCCAGGCGGCTTCACCTGGGGTCCAGGTGGAACGGGCTCTCTCTCTGGGTGGCCGGCGGGAAAGGCCGGATCCGGCACTTGAAGGTCCTGCGGGACCTCTATTACACGGACGTCCAGGGAGGGAGACACGGAACGGGAAGAGATCCCCAGTACGTAGGAAAGGACGAGTATTACGTGCTTGGGGACAACTCGCCCGTATCCGAGGACTCCCGCCACTACGGCCCCATCCCCGCCTCGGATCTGATCGGGCGGCCCGTCATGATCGTCCTTCCCTTGAACAGGGTCAGGTTTCTTTGAAAGACATCTATCCAGGGTGACCGGCCGGGGCGCCCGGGCCGGGAGGCCGCCGGGGTCTTGAATTTCCTGTCCGGGGAGAGAGGTGGATTGAAAGAGCAAGAACCAGGAAAAGGGATTCCCCTGGCCTTCGGCATCCTTTTCTACAGCGTCGTCGGCCTGGTGGGCCTGGGGTTGCCCCGGCTGTTGGGGCGCTGGGAGGGAGTGGCCCGCCTGGCCGAGGGGCGGGTGCCCTGGATCCAGGAGGCCGCCATGGGGCTGGTTCTGGGAGCCTTGCTCGTGACAGCTTCCCGGGTCCTGGTGGCCCGGTGGAAGCTCATGGCGGACCTGGAGAAGGCCTTGGCCCGGTTGGTGGGCCCCATGGGGAGCGGGGAGGCCCTGGTTCTTGCGGTGGTTTCCGGCTTGGCGGAAGAAATGCTCTTTCGGTGCGCCCTTTTGGACCTCCTGGGCCCGTGGTGGAGCACCCTGGTCTTCGCCTTTTGCCATACAGGGCCGGGAAAAGAGTTTCGGGCCTGGACCCTCATGGCCGGCCTCGTGGGAGGACTCTTCGCCTGGCTCGTCCTCCAAGGATGGGGCCTCACCGCCGTCGCCCTAGCTCACATCACCCTCAACTACCTCAACCTGAAAAAACTCGCCCATCCCCCCACTTCTTGCCGGGAGTAGTTTTATAACGAAATTTAGTCGATCCCCCCATTTTTTGCCGGGAGTGGTTTTATAACGAAATTTGGTCGGGTCAGCGGGCGCTCATGTCGAGGTGGGCCCAGACGAGTCGAGAGGGGTCGGGGTTCTTGGCCCATTCTCGGAGGAGAACCTGCCGGGAGGGGTGGAGTCTCCTTCGGACGGGTTTCTTCCTTCCCACTTGGACGAGAAGGTTACCTTTTGCATCGCCAAGAGGGTTGTCCGGGCCGGCCAGGAGACGGAACCTCCGGACCCCTTCGGCGGAGATTCGAACCATCCCGGGACCGGGAATCTCTCCTGCGATCCAGGCTGTGTGGGCAAGGGAGAAGTCTACGATCCGCTTTCTTTGCTGCTCCTTCGTCAGGCTCCGCCAGAAAGAGGCACGGAAAGCAGGCCGCAAAGGGGCGGTGAAGCGGCGGTCCAAGCGGCTAACGGAGATCCACGCCCGTCTGGCCGGACCAGAGCAAGCCAGGAAAACTTTCTTTGGTGAGGAGGGGCGCTTCTTTCCCTCCAGCCACTTGGAGATTTCCCTGCCCTCCACGAAGAGAGCGTGCCCTTCGGATTCTTTGAGGATCAGGGTAACGGGGCTCCCCCAGGATTTGAGGCGGGCACAGGCTTCTCTCACGTTCCAAACCAGGTATGGGTCGTCCTTCCCCCCAACCATGGCCAAGAGGGGGGTTCCTGCCAGGTTTTTCAGGAACCGGATATTGTTCTGGTCCTGGGTCCATGCCAGGCGTGGGCCTCCGGCCACGGCGATGACTGCTGCGAAAGGGTCGGGATGCCGCAAGGCGATACCCCATGCCCCATGTCCACCCCGGGAGTATCCGGCCAGGAAGACCCGGTCCGGGTCGACGGGGAGATGGGCCAGGGCCCATCGGTGTGCCTCGAGGATTACCTCTCTGTCTTCCTTCGAAAAAGTCCAGGCCCTTCCCGGGACGGCGGGCTTTGGGGCCAGGATCAGGGCGGGGAAACGGATCTTTTCGGCCCAGAATCGGGCGGCCTCCTTGTCGCTCTGCCCGGTTGCCGGGATGACTACAAGGAGAGGTCCCCGGGTGCCTGGTTCCAATCCTTTCGAAATCACCAGGGTGCCGGGGGGAACAGGGTGGAGGCCGGGAACGAGTTTTCCTTTGAAGGGGAAGGCCCGGCAAGCCTGGACCAGGGCATCCAGGGTGGCTCCTTTCTTTTCCAGGATTCTCCGGATGGCGCCGGCCAGGGCTCTTCGGGAAAGGTCGGGAAGGCGGTGAACCTCTTCCACCAGGCCTTGGGTTCGGGCTTCGCCGGCGCCCAGGGCGAGAAGCAAAACGACCAGGATGTGTCTCATCTCGGCGCAACCTTCCACGATGAAGAGGGGAGGTGGGGATCTTCCTCGCCTGGTTTCCCTCAGAGGGGAAGGAAGTTCAACAGAAACCCTGAAAAGGGGAGTGACCCCTTCCGTGGTGGTGGGGACGTAATGGTTGCGATGCCAAGAATTCTGCGTTTCGACGGTCCAGGGAAGTTCTTCCACGTTATGAACCACGCTGTGGAAGAAGGAAACCTCTTCACTTCCACGGAGGATGCCAGGGCGTTCCTGTGTCCCCTTGCAAAGGAAGTGAAAAAACGGCGGCTTAGGGTGTTCTCCTATTGCCTGATGCCCAACCACTACCATCTTCTCGTGGAAAGCACGGCGGGAGAGTTGTCCCGGGCCATGCAGATGGTCCAGCAGAAATTTTCTTTGTGGTTCAACCGCCGGTACGACAGGAGAGGGGCTCTCTTTCGGTCCCGGTTCAAGTCCGTCCAGATTTCCACGAGTGAATACCTTTGGGTACTCCTTGCGTATATCGACCAGAATCCGGTGAAGGCCGGTATTGTCTCAAACCCGGTGGAGTATCCTTTTGGGAGCGCCTTCCTTCATGGAAAAGGGACCGTGCCTCCCTGGCTTTCCACGGACCTTCCTGGAGGTATGGGTGATGAATACTTGCGCTTCATGGAGATGCGGGGGGGAGAGGGCGGAGGGCCGGGCTGTTCCGTCCGGAAGCTCACGTCCGATTTGGAGTGGCTAGTGGAAAAGTGGGTGGAAGGAGAGACGAAGGAGGGGTGCGGCCTCGAGGAGATTGGTTCCATGAAGGCCCGGGAGTGGCAGGATTGGTTGAAAAAGGAGGCCGAGAAGAAGCCCAGGAGGTCCTACCCGGCAGTCCTTCCGCCCGGGCCGCTCCTGGAAGCCTTGGACGAGATCGAGAAAATGGCTCCTGACTGGAAGGTAGGGAGGCCGGGGAGGGAGATCCCCGGGTGGCCTGTGATGAAGGCGGGTCTGCTTCGGATGGTGGTGGGCCAGAGTTTCGGGGAGATCCAGGCCCGGTTGGGATTATGCGAGGGAGGGGCCTGGTTCTTGTGGAGGAAGCATAGGGAGCTCCTGGTCAAGAGCGAGACCTACTTGGTTAGAGCGGGCGCTGTGTTGCAAAAAGCAACATCGATGATCTTCAACGTGGAAGTGAATTCATTATAAAACTACTCCCGGCAGAGTTTTGCGGGGAGTTCGTTATAAAACTACTCCCGGCGGAATTTGGCGGGATGGGGGAGGAGTTGGTGGTTTTGGAGGAGGCGGCGGAGTTTTTCTTTGTCGACTTTGCGTAGGTGGGTGGCTTGGGGAAGGGGCCGGGTTCGGGGGGCGGGCGCCAGGGCCTGGTGAACGGATCCGGCCATGAGGAAGAGGGCGGCACCCAGGAACAGGGCAAGGGGAAGGGCGGTCCTGTAGGTTTTGTTCCGGGGAAGGGTTTCTCCGGTCAGGCACCTCCCGCAGTGGAGGCAGTCCGATTCCGCGGGATGGACGATACCTGTATCGCATTTGGCCGGAACGGGTGTCCTGGTGAGACGGAGAAGGACCGCGGTCCTGGTGAAGAGCTGGAAGAAGGCCCCGAGGGGGCACAGGTAGCGGCACCAGAACCGGAAGAAGAGAAGGGCCCCGAGGCCGATCAGGAGAAGGAGAAGAGTGGTCCACGTCCCCTTCACCGGACCGAAGGCCGCCGCCAGGGGATCGAATGCCAGGACGGCCTGGTCCCCTCTGAATCCCACCCAGAGGACGACCAGGAAGAGGAGGAAATATTTGATGGACCGGAAATATCTGTCCGCCTTTGAGGGCGGCCTGGAGTAGAGCCTCAGGCCGGAGCACATCTCCTGGAGGGCCCCGAAGGGGCACAGGAGGGTGCAGTAGACCGGACCTGCAAGAAGGGCCGCCCCGAGGGCCCCGGCCACGAGAAGAAAGAGCCTGGGCCTGGGGGAGAACCCGTGGAGCCAGGCGGACACCAGGGTCGCCGGGGCGAGCTGGAGGGCGAACCAGAACCCCCCGGCCAGGATGCTCACAAGGAGAAAGGCCTTCCTGGTCCGTTTTCCTCCGAAGAGGTAGAGGACCAGGCCGGTGGGAAAGGCCAGGAGGAGATACCAGAAGGAGAGGGGAAGGGGCTGCCTCCTTCCGGGTTTTTCCCGGGGAATCCGGGCCCCCGGGAGGAGCGCGGCGGCCTTCTTTCCAGCCCGGGTCATGATTTCCACGAGGGCCCTGGAGGTGATGGTCGCACCGGCCATCCCGTCCACTGGAACGACACCTGCCTCCCCCCCTTCCCCGGCGGTGTCCCCGCGGAGGACGAAGACGTCCCCAACCTTCTTCCCGACGAAAGCCTTCCGGAGCCACACGGCGGCTCCTTCCACGAAGGAAGGGGTCTCCTCCCAGGAGAGTACCTGGACGTGGCGGATGATCCCCTTCTCGTCGAAGGCGACGAGAAGGTCGATGGGCCCTGCGTAACCGTAGACGTCGGGCACTACGGCGGAAGTGGCGAAGAGCACTCCCAGCGGTTCCTTGCCTCCCTTCCCGAAGACTTCCGCGTGGGGAAAGGGGTCCTTTTCCGGCACGATCCTCTCCCCGCCGAGGAGCCTGGCCGCGGCGGGAGGGATGGCGGGCCTCCTCTTCTCCTGGGCCTTCCTGACAACCGGAACCAGGCCGGCGACGGCGATTCCCACCCAGAGCATCGCAAACCCGATTCCGGGCCAAGGGAAACCAGCCTCCCCGGGGAGCTCTCCCAGGCGGGCTCCGGGAAAGACCTTCTTCGCAGCCCTGGACATGAGGGAGCCGGGCCTTCCAGGGCCGGCCAGGAGAATGGCGAGGACCCCAAGGACGAGGAGGCCGCAAAGCCGGGCCGTTCCCTCCATTCCCAGGATGGGGACCAGGAGGACGCCGGCGGCGGCCCCTCCCAGGGCGGCACCCAGGTGGTCGGCCGCCTCCAGGCTCGAGGCGATCCTCCCCTCGCCGAACCCAGCTTCGCCCAAAAGGGCGGCCCCTGCAGGGAAGGCCAGGCCCGAGGCAAGGCCTCCCAGGGGAAAGAGGCCGAGGAGAAGATCCGGGGAGAGGGTGGTGATCCCGGGAAGGGAGAGGAGGAGGATGCCTCCGGCGGCGCCTGCGAGAAGGAGGGCGGGCCTTCTCGAGCGCCCTCCGAGCCAGGAAGCCGAAGCCATTCCGGCCAGGAAGAGGCCCGATGCGAGGCCGACTTTTTCGAAGAGCAACCCCGCCTTGCACTGGAATGAAAGGAGAAGAACCAGGAAAACCGTAACTCCTGTTCCGCCGGCTGCGGAAACCGAGAGGGCCGCCATGGTCCCGGAAAACCTCTGCTTCGACGGGGGAGAAGAGAGGAGGAGCACCAGGACAAGGGCGAGAAGTGCGGCGGGAGGCCAGGCGAGGGCCGGCGCCCCGGCCCGACCCAGGGCGGCCAGGACCCGCGCAAGGCCGGGATCCCTGTAGCGGGTCTCCACGGCGAGGCCGGCGAAGAAGAGGGACGGCCTGGCGTCGGAATGGATGGGAACGGTTCCCCTCTTTCCCTCCTCCCTGTGGAGGAAATCGAGGATCCCCCTGCCGATGAAGGGGTCGCAGGCCGAGGCCAGGGCTCCTCGAGGGAGGAAGGCGGGAAGGGTCCCGGCCCGGGCGAGCCGCTTCTCCATCTCCTTTCCGTCCGACGTGGGGGCCCCGTCGATCCGGGAGGCCAGGAACCACGAGAAGACTCCGGGAACGAGCTCCACCTTGGAGAATACGTTCTCCAGCGTGGCTGTAAGGGTGAGCCCGAAGGCCAGCTTCTCCCTGTCGAAGGCGCGTTCCACGAGGGGGACCCCGAGAGCGAAGACGCCTCCCGGACTTAAAACCCTTCTTACGGAAAACAGCGCTTCCCGGGTGAAGGTCCTGGAAGAGGCGGCCCTCCCCGGGTCCGGGCAGGCCGCAACGACGAGATCGAAGCGGTCCCCCCGGCGGCCGGCTTCTTCCAGGTAGGGTCTGGGGTCGCCGTCCACCCAGGTCACCCTCGGCGAGAGGAAGGCCTCCTTCACCCTCCCGGGAAGACGCCGTCCCACCGCTTCCCTGGCCTTCCGGTCCGGATCCACGGCGACGATTCCCTTCCAAGGGAAGGCGAGCAGGTCGGCCAGGAGGTCCGGGGCGGGAGCGCCCAGGAAAAGGAGTCTCTCCCGCTTTCCGGGCTGGGCAGCCAGGACCCCGGCCTGGATGGCGGCGGCTTCCCCTGCGGGGGATGCCGAGACCAGGAAACCGTCCCGGAAGACCAGGATCTGTTCCCCCGATCCCGCGATTTCCGTCAAGCCGTAAGGGGTTTCGACGCTTTCGAGGAGGACCGCCCCGGGGTGGAGAATATCGAAACGGATCTTCCCCGCGGCTCGGCCCGCCGGGTCCCCCGGCCAGAAGGCCGCGGCCAGGATCCCGGCGGCGGGGATCCAGGTGGCGGCCCCCTTCCAGCGGCTTTTCGGGAACCGGAGGGCTCCCAGGCCGGCGAGGAGGATTCCCCCGGCGAGGAGGAGGCCCGAGGCCGAGCCCCCCCCGGCGGCGAGCCAGAGGGTGAAGAGGATCCCCCCGGCCAGGGAGCCCAGGGCTTCCAGGACGTAGGCCTTCACGGAAGCCCCTCCGCTGCGCTCTCCCCCGAGGGCCGCAGCGGCCCGGGAGAAGAGAAAGCCCGTCACCAGGCTCACCGGCGCTCCCAGGGCCAGGAGGAGGGGAAGAAGGGTCAGGATGGAGAAGTAGTCCCCGGGCTCCGTTCCCGTGAGGGGACGAAGGAGGAGGGCCCCTGCGAACTGGAGGAGGGCCCCGGGGAGGTAGAGACCTGCAGCAGCCAGGGCCTGCCTTCCGGCCCGGGCCCCCTCTTCCTGGGGAAAGGCCCGGGCCAGGAGGGCGCCTCCCCCCACCCAGAAGAGCCAGGCCCCGAAGAGAATCCCCAGGACCAGCTCGTTCGCCCCACCCGCCGCCAGGACTTCCCGGACAAGAACGGTCTGGGCGGCCAGGGTGAACAAGCCGGAAAGGAAGAGCAGGGCTTCCATGGGGGGAAGTTTCTCCTTTTCTTCCTTCCAGGCAAGCCGGTCCTCCCCGGCCGGACTTCCTCAGGCGAGTTCTTCCCAGAGGTAGGCCGAGGTGAGGATTCCCTTGCGGAATCGCTCGAGAGAGAACTTCTCGTTGGGTGAATGGATTCTGTCGTCTTCCAGGCCGAAGCCCATCAGGAGGACGTCGAGCCCCAGGATCCGTTTCAGTTCGCCCACCACAGGGATGGACCCTCCAGACCGGATGAAGATCGGCTTCTTTCCGAAGGCCCTCTCCTCGGCGCCGGCGGCGGCCTGCACCAGGGGGTTGTCCGGAGAAAGGGAAACGGGGCGGGCCCCGCCCTGCTTGATCACCTCCACCTCCACCGAAGGAGGGGCCGTCCTCTTCACGTGGGCCTCGAAGAGCTCCAGGACGGTCTCCGGGTCCTGGTCCGGCACGAGCCGCATGGTAATTTTCGCACCGGCGCAAGTTGGAACGATGGTCTTGGTTCCTTCCCCCCGGTAGCCTCCGGCGATGCCGTTCACTTCGCAGGTGGGCCGGAACCAGATCCGCTCCAGGGTCGAATACCCCCTTTCGCCCCAAAGGGCCGGCGCCCCCGTGGAGTCGAGGAATTCCCCCTCGTCGAAGGGAACCTGGGACAGGAGTTCCTTCTCCTCCCTGGGGATCTCCCTCACCTGGTCGTAGAAGCCCGGGACGGCCACCCGCCTGTCCTCGTCGTGGAGGGATGCCAGGACCCGGGCCAGCTCGGCCGCCGGGTTGGCGACGGCACCGCCGAATCCCCCCGAATGGAGATCCCGGGCCGGCCCCCTCAGGCGGATCTCGGCCGCGGCGATCCCCCTGAGCCCCAGGCCCAAGGCGGGCGTGTCCGGACCCCACATGGAGGTGTCGGATACGACTGCGCCGTCGGCCCGGAGACCCGGGGCCTCCTTCTCGAGATAATCGGCCAGGTGATCGGAGGAAACCTCCTCCTCCCCCTCGATGAGAAAGATCAGGTTTACCGGAATCCTTCCTCTCGTCGCCAGGTGGGTCCCCGCGGCGAGGATGTGGGCCAGGAACTGCCCCTTGTCGTCCGAGGCTCCCCGGGCTACGACGTCCTCCCCGTCGAGCCAGGGCTCGAATGGGGGCTCGAGCCACTTGTCCAGGGGGTCCGGCGGCTGGACGTCGTAGTGGCCGTAGACCAGGTAGGTCCTCTTGTTTTCCGGATGAGAGTAATCCGCCCTCACGATCGGGTGGCCCGGCGTCTCGACGATCCGGGCCTCCAGGCCCATGCGCCGGAAGATCCCGGCCACGTGCCGGGCGCACCGGGCCGTGTCCTCCTTCCGGTCCGGGTCGGCCGAGACCGAGGGAATCCGGAGAAGCTCCATGAGTTCCGAGACGAAGGCCTCCCGGTTCCTTTCGATGTGGGAAGCGAGATCATCCATGTGGTCCTCCCGGAGGTTGCATGTCCTTTCTTTCCCCCCGCCGGGCGGGACCCTCCATCTTACGAGATCTCCTCCACCAGGGAATCCAGCTCCTCCGCCGTCCTCCCGATGTCGAACCGCCGGGCCCACCGAAGGAGGCGGCTTCCGGCCCGGGCCGCCGATTCCGGCTCGGCCGCTTCCCGGGCGAGCTTCCCGGCAAGTTCGTCCAGGCCGTCCCAGAGGCAGCGTTCCTTCAGCTCCTCGGGGAGGAGGTGGGGATAGTTCTGCCGCTTCGGCAGGAGGGGGAGGAGCCCGGCGGCCATCCCTTCCACGACGCTCATGCCGAAGAAGTCGTGCCTGGCCGTGGAGACGAGAACGTCCGCCGAGGCCAGGAGACAGGGGTAGGTTTCCTTCGAAGCGTAACCAGTGTGGATCACCCGCTCCCCCAGGGCGCGGATCCTCTCCCCGGCGGCCGGTCCGGGATCGTCCGAGCCCGGCCCGGCGAGGATCACCCGGAAGGGAACGTCCCGCCTGGACAGTTCCGCCAGGACCTCCAGGAAGTCTCCCGGTTCCTTGTCCTCCTCCCAGCGGTGGTTCCAGAGGATCCTGAGGGGGCCGGACCGGGGCGGCGCGGACTCCCGGGCCTTCGAAAAGAGGGCCGTATCCACCCCTGGGTGGATCACCCTGCTCTTCCGGCGGATTCCGCCGGCCAGGTGGAAAGGCCTGTGGTCGGGGAAGGACCCGAGGAAGTCCGGCAGGGCTCCGAGAAAATCCTCCATGTGGAAACGGGAGTTGAAGGCGCAGGCCCGGGCGGCGGCGCAGGAGGCGACCTGGATCCAGGCGTAGTGGAGGTCCCGCCTCTCACCCGGGGGAAGGGGGTAGGTGAGCTGGTTCTCGTGGAGATAGTAGAGGAGGGGAACCCGGGGCCATGGGGGCGGGAGGAGCCCCTGGAGGGCGGCGGCGTCGGTCATGGAGGAGACCACCAGGACGTCGGGGGGGGAGTGCCGGGCCGCCAGTTCCTCGGCGAAATGGAGGGCCGAGTGGTGGAGCCTCCACTTCCAGTGGAGGCCTTCCAGGGCGAGTATGCGTACCCTGTGGCGGCTTCTTTCTCTGTATCCCTCCGCCCATGCGGCGTGGGAGCCCTTGAAGAAGGGCTCCAGGAGGATCACGTCCAGGGAGGATTCCGCCACGCCGGGCCGGTCCTTCAGAAGACCTGGGCCTGGAAGACCTCGAAGGTGCAACCCTCCTTCCACCCGTCCGCCGGGAGGCCGGCCTTCCTGGCCAGGAAGGAGAGCATCGTGTCCCTGTCCCAGCCCTGCTCGGGAGCGACCTGGGGCAAGAATACGGCACGGTGGAAACCTTTGGTGAGGACCACGCCGTCCCTGCCGACCACGATCTCCTCGGGGCCCGAGACCTTCTTCAAGGGGGTGAGCACGGAGATCTCCATGGTCAGGCGGGGAAGCTCGTCGGGCCGGACCGGTTCGAACCGGGGGTCGTGGGCGGCGGCGTCCACGGCACGTTCCACGAGGTCCTTCCAGAGGGGGCGGGAGGGGTAGATGCTCCCGATGCATCCCCTCAGGGCGCCGTCCTTCTTCAAGGTCACGAAGCAGGCCAGGGTCCGAAGAAGTGCCCCCTCGGGCTTCAGGCCGGCCTTGTAGGGGTCGAGCCGGCGGCCCTCCTTCACCCAGGTCTCCACGGCCTTCCAGGCGATCTTCCTGGCGAGTTTCTTCTCCTCTTCGTTGAGGGGTCCTTCGGAGTAGTCGGGCATCCTCTTCTCCTCCTTTTTCCATCCCGGTCCCACGAAGGCGACGGCCATGTAGGAGACGGAGCTGGACCAGTCACCCGTGATACGACCGGAGGTGTCGTAGTGGAGCTTCACCGCCTCGGCACCCCCGGGAAGGGCCGCCAGGAGGATCGCGATGGGGTATCTTCCGCAGATGGTATCCCCGGTCTTCCTGTAGAAGGACAGGAACTTCGCCGGGTCCAGGGTGCGGAGGGCCTCCCAGGCGCGCCGGTCCAGGCGGGCCAGGTTCTCCCGGGGATGGTCGTGGAAGGGGGGGCTTCCCCAGTAACCGTAGTTGAGACCCCAGTGGGTGAAGTCCGAGGAGACCACGACGGCGTCGCCGGGACGGATCTCTTCGCGGAGGATACGGCCCGCCCTTTTCACCTCCTCCAGGCTGAGATCCCCGACCACCAGGGGGACGATGGTGATCCCCGGGAGGAGCTTGGCCAGGAAGATGGTCTCCATCTCCAGGGAGTGCTCCTTGTCGTGGACGGCCTCGCCGGGGAAGAAGATTTCGCTCTTCTCCTCCAGGCGGGCGCACTCCTTGCGGTCCACCGGAAGGTTTCCCAGGGGGGTCGCGTAGGCGTCCACTTCCGGGAGGGCGATCCCCGAGATGGGCGCCCTGTGGCTTGGCCCCAGGAGGAAGACCCTCTTGGGCCGCTCCCGGGCCAGGGCGGCGAAGGACCAGGCGGCTGTTCCACCGGCGTAGGGGAGGCCCGCGTGGGGGGCGATCACCGCAAGGACCCGGCCGGGAAGGTCGGGGAGTTTCACTCCCGCCAGTTTTTCCAGGATGGCCCGGTCCAGGGCCTTGGGGTCGGCAGGGTACCAGGACCCGGCGAAGGCGGCCTTCCGCACCTTCAAGGGCTTCTCCTGCGAGGCCGGCCCGGGGGGAGCAAGGGGGGCCCGGCCTTCCCCCTCCTTTCCGCCGCCGTTCCGGGAGCAGGAGAGACCCGAAAGACCGAGGAGCGTGAAGGCCAGGAAGGGGAGGAGGCTTCGTTTCTTCATGGCAGTCACCCGGCGTAGTCGTGGGGGGACCAGAGATCTTCCTCCCGGAAGGGCTTTTCCGGGATCCTGGGCGGCTTGATCCGGTGGCCTCCTTCCCGGGAGGAGGGGCGGCCGGAGCCAAGTCCGGCCCTCTTCCTGCGAAGGGCCTTCCCGGCCGACCGGAGGACCAGGACGGCCGGAAGAGACCAGGCCAGGAGTTTCGCGAAGTCCCTTCTTCTCATGGGGGCGGGTACCTTCATCGCCACCTCCCGGGGACCATCTCTCCGCAGCGGGAGCACTTCCCGGTGTCCAGGTCCAGGGCCCGGATCTCCACATGGTAGCCGACCCGGCGGATCAAGAGGGCCCCGCACTTCGGGCAGACCGTGTCGGATCCTTCCCCGCCCCGGAGATTCCCGATGTAGACGAAGTGGAGCCCTTCCTCCAGGGCGATCTCCCTTGCCCTGAGGAGGGTGGATGCCGGCGTGGGGGGCAGGTTCCGGAGCCTGTGCCGGGGGAAGAAGGCCGAGAAGTGGAGGGGGGTCTCGGCCCCCAGGTTCTTCACGTGCCACCGGCAGAGCTCCCGGATCTTCTTGGGAGAATCGTTCAAGGTGGGGATGACCAGGTTGGTCACTTCCAGCCAGACGTCCATCTGCTTGGCCAGGACCAGGTTGTCCAGGACGGGCTTGAGAGTGCCCGAGCAGATCTTGCGGTAGAAGGCGTCGTCGAAGGCCTTCAGGTCTATGTTGGCCGCGTCCGTCCGGGAGAAGAGTTCCCTGGCAGGCTCCCGGCGGGCGTATCCCGCCGTGACCAGGACGGTCTTGACGCCCTTTCCCCTGGCGGCCTCGAAGAGGTCCAGGGTGTATTCGATCCAGGCGATGGGCTCGGTGTAGGTGGCGGCCACCGAGGGGATGCGGTACCGCTCGGCCAGGGCCACGACCCTTTCGGGAAGGGCGTGGGGATAGGCGGGCTGGTCCTCGGGATTGCACTGGGAGATCTCCCAGTTCTGGCAGTTGAGGCAGTGAAGGTTGCACCCCACGCAGGCCACCGAAAGGACGCCCGTCCCTGGAAGGAAGTGGTTGAGGGGCTTCTTCTCGATGGGGTCCAGGGCCTTCCAGACCACGGGCCGGCCGTAGACCACGGCCAGGAGCTTCCCCTCCAGGTGGATCCGGACCCGGCAGTCCCCGGCGTAACCTTCGGGGATCCTGCACTCCTTGGGGCAGAGCCTGCACTGGATGGGGGGATAGCGGCCCATGGCCCCCATGGTACTCCGGCGGCGCCTCCTGTCATGGGGGCGCCGCCGGCTTTGGGAAAAAGGGGTGGATTCCTCCGGCTTCCGGGGCTTCTCAACCCGCGCCGAGGCCGCGGCGGAGAGGCCCGGAAGAGCGGTTCTCCCCGGGCAGGTAGTCGTCCAGCCAGTAGGCCTCCGGGTTGGAGGGGTAGGAGACGATCCTTCCCTGGTGGGCCGGGTTTGCGGCCCTGTGGTAGCGGAAGAGGACCCTCCCCTGGTGGGTCCCCAGGATCTCCAGCTTGCCCTTGGCGTGGGACATGACGTAGCGGACCCTGGAGGCGAGCCCCGTGCAGCGGCCCTGGGCGGTATAGAAGATGCGGATGCCTTCCTCGATGGGAACGGCGTAGATCGCGTTTCCCCGGGTGGGCCTGCACTGGAAGACGTAGTAAGGGGGATTCCCTGCGGCGGCCAGCTCCCGGAAGAGCTCCTCCAGGACGTCCGGGTTGTCGTTGACGCCCCGGATGAGGGGGGTCTGGTTGGAGAGGACCGCCCCAGCCGAGGAAAGCAGGTCCAGGGCGCGCCGGGCCGGCCCGGTGAGTTCCCTGGGATGGAGGAAGTGGGTCACGAAATAGAGGCGCCGGTCTTCCCGGCTGTAGCGCCGGACGAGTTCGGGGATCTCGGGGTCTCTCAGGATCCTGTAGGGGTTGAAGGCCGGGATCTTGGTCCCGATCCGGATGGTCCGGAGGTGGGGGATCGGGTCCAGGGCCGAAAGGATACGGTCGAGCTTTTCGGTCGAAAGGGTGAGGGGGTCGCCACCGGTGATCAGGACGCTCGTGATCTCTTCGTGCTCGGAGATGTATTTCGCCGCCCTGTTTATACTTGAAAGGGTATGCCTGGCCTTCCGCTCTTCTCCTTCGAGGAAGAGCCTCTTGCGGAAGCAGTAGCGGCAGAGCCCGGCGCAGGAACCCGTGACGAGGAGGAGCGCGGTCTGGCGGTACTTGTGTTGCAGGCCGGGGGCCACGGTGTAGTCTTTCTCCCTGGAGGGATCCAGGTCCCCGGCGTGGAGGAATTCGTCCGGGTCGGGCACGATGATCCTGCGGATGGGGTCTTCCGGGTCGTCCCAATCCACCAGGGAGAGGTAGTAGTCGTTGGAAAGGAAGGGGTAGCGCCTGGAGACGGAGTGGATCCGGGCCCGCTCCCGCGGGTCACGGATCGGGAGTTTCCGCACGTCCGTTATATTTCTGGGTCTCTTCATGGTCCTCCTTTCTCTGCCTTCCCTTCGGGGCCCCTTTTCGACCGATCCCCTCAGCCCTACGAGGATACCTCGGTCCGGCCGCGCCGTCAAGGCTCCCGGAATGGGCCTCCTGGAAGGAGGTCTTGGAAAACCGCGGATATCCAGGAAATGGATCCGTATGCGGTTCTTCGTTCGGGCGGCCCCGGCGCGTTGTGGGGCCCGGTCTAGGCCTGTGTCACATGTTGTGGTCCGAAGGGTTCGAAAAAGGCTTTCCTTCCGTCCCTCGAAAGAGGCAACCTTTCGTTGGAGAGCGGCGAAAGGAGGCCGGATTTTGGAAAGAATCGAGACGGAAGTTCTCTTCCGGAACCCTTGGCACACCTACCGCCGGGACCGGGTCCGCAGGAAGGACGGTTCCGAGGGATTCTACTTCTACGTGGACCACCCCTCTTCGGTGGCGGTGATCGGGGCCTTCCGGGACGGGACGGTCCTCGTCCAGAGGACCTTCAGGTATTTGTTAGGTGAGTGGCTCCCCCAGGTGGTCCTGGGCCACACCCGGCCCGAAGAGGACCAGGCGGAGGAGGCCCGGCGGGAGCTCCTGGAGGAGACGGGCTTCCTGGCCGGAGAGGTGCTCCATCTCGGGGATTTCACGCCCTACAGCGGGGTGAGCAACGAGGTGTGCCACGTCTTCCTGGCCCGGGACCTGGAGGAGAGGGGCGCCAGGCCCGAAGTCACCGAGGAGATGGAGGTCTTCCGCCTTTCCCGGGGAGAGGCCCGGGCCTTCCTCCACTCCGGGCCCCTCCTGGACGGCCAGAGCCTCTCCGCCTGGGCCCTCTACGAGGCCTGGCTCGAGGGAAGGGAAGAAGCTCCTGAGGGGGAGGAAGGGCGGTGATCCGGGTGGGCCTGGTCCAGACCCGGCCGGAGCGGGCCAGGCGGGAGGCCAACCTGGACGAGGTCTGGGGGATCACCCGGGGCCTCGGGGTGGACCTCCTGGTCCTGCCCGAGCTCTTCGATACGGGCTATCTCTTCGAGAGCCAGGAGGAGGTGTTGTCCCTGGCCACGGAGGTCCCCGGCGGGGAGACCTGCTCCTTCCTGGTGGACCTGGCGGCCCGGGTCGGATGCAGGGTGGCGGCCGGCCTGGCGGAACGGGAGGGGGCGCGGGCCTTCAACTCGGCCGTCCTCGTCGGCCCCGAGGGGGTGATCGGCCTCTACAGGAAGGTCCACCTCTTCCACTTCGAGAAGGAGGTCTTCACCCCCGGCGACAGGGGCTTTCCCGTCTTCGACGCGGGCGGGGTGAAGGTCGGGATGATGATCTGCTACGACTGGCGCTTTCCCGAGGCGGCCCGGACCTTGGCCCTGAAAGGCGCCCAGGTGCTGGCCCATCCGGCAAACCTGGTCCACCCCTACTGCCAGGAGGCCATGGTGACCCGGTGCCTGGAGAACAGGGTCTTTTCGATTACGGCCAACCGGACCGGAAGGGACGAGGTGGGCGGCCGTTCGGTCTCCTTCACGGGGAGGAGCCGGATCGTGGGCCCCGGGGGAGAGGTCCTCGCCCAGGCCCCGGCCGAGGGTGCGGCCGTGCTGGTCGTGGAGATCGATCCCTCGAGGGCGGATGACAAGAGGATCACTCCCGCGAACGACCTCTTCGCGGACCGGCGGCCGGAGATGTATTTTTGAAGCCTTCGCCGGGGCGGGCCCCCCGGGGCGCCCTCCTGCCGGAGCTAACGGCCGCCGCGCCGGGGACGCAGGAGCCGGGATAGGGGAAAGCGGACGAAGGTGATCTCCTTGTAACCGTCTTTCTCGAAGAGGAGCCCCACGTCTCCGCCGGGAAGCCCGGTGAGGCAGGAGTAGGCGTATCCTCCCTCGTAGATCACCATGGAAGCGGGCCAGGTCCGGCCGTCGTCGAAGCTCGCCCGCACGGTCCCGAGCCTCCTGCCCTTTCCCGTGCCGGGGCCGGCGTAGAGGATGATCCCCTTGTCTCCGGGCTTCTTTCCGAAGGAATACCTCAGGATGGATGCCATGCAGTGGGGATCGGGAAGGGCCGGTTCGTCCTTCAGGGGGGACCAGCTTTCCCCGGCGTCCTTCGAGAAGGCCCTCTTCCTGCAAGGTTTTCCTCCGGCGCTCCTGGAGTTGAGCATGATCCTTCCGTCGGAGAGCTCCACCATCTGCACCTCGTTTCCGAAGCCCGGGCTTCCGTCGGGGGCGACCCGGCCGTAGCGCCATGTCTTTCCACCGTCGTCGGAGAAGCAGGCGTATACGTGGAAATGGAAGATTTTCCCCTCGAACCATCCTTCGTTGGTCGGGATCAGGATGCGGCCGGGCTTGGGGCCCTTGCGGAGGACGATCCCGATACCCGGCCCGGAGGCGGTGGAAGTTATCTTGGCGGGTCTCTTGGTCCCTTTCGTCACGTCCCGGGGCGGAGCCCAGGTCACACCGTCGTCGTCGCTCCAGGTGAGCAGGGTCTTGCTGGAGTGCTTTCCCCCGATGCCCGGGTCGAGGCGCTTGACCCGCTTTCCCATGGCCCGGGAGTGGTAGCCCACGGGGAACCTCTGGCACATGAGGAGGATCCTTCCCGAGTCCAGGACGACGGAGCAGGGATTTACGAAGACGAAGCGCTTGTCGGCCAGGACCCGGATGAAGGGGCCCCAGGTCTTTCCGCCGTCGGTGCTCCTCCGCAGGAGGATGTCGTTCCGGGAGTGGTCCGAGAGGGACTGGCGGCCTTCACAGAAGGCGAGGATCGTCCCTTTCCGGGTTGTGACGAGGGAAGGGATCCGGTAGGCGGGATAAGGACCCTTTCCCCGGCGGAAGACCGTGGTGAAGACGGGGTCCGCCGGGGGGGTGATGGCCCCGGCGGGAAGTGGGGCCGCGGCGGGTAGGAGGAACCAGGCGAGAAGATTCACCGGCTTCATGGGAGTTTGCTCCTGCAGTGTCGCTGGAAGGACGGAAGGGAGGCTCCCCGGAGCTGACGGGCCGGACGGAGCTTTGTCAACTCCCCGGGCGGGGAAGTGGAGCAGGGGGGCCGCGCCGGGAACCAGGAAGAAGGCCGCCCCCCAGTCCAGGGGGGGAGGCTTTCGCCGGGACGGGGTCCTTGCCGGCCTTGGTGTCCAGGGCGAAGGGATCGAGGCGGGGATCGGCGGCGGTTCAGATCCGGACGGTCCTCCGGACCCGGGCGGGTGCGGTGCCACCGGGGAGGACCAGGAGGGTCTCCCCCTCGGAGGCCCGAAGGCGGAGGAGGGGGCCTTCCAGGGATTCCCTCTTCTTCTCCCCCGTGAAGATGTCCACCGGGCTCTTCCCCCAGGGGTTTCGGAGGAGGCATTCCCGCCCCGAGAGGAAGCGGATCTCCACGAAGAGGGTCTTTCCCCCACGGCGGGAGGAGGTCACCAGGAAGCCTCCCCTGGCGGCCAGGGTGAAGTCGGCCTCCCACTCCCCGGGCCAGGCCGGGAAGACCCGGAGAACGGGTTTGCCGCCGGGAGCGGGAGGGACGCTCTGGAGGAGGGCGTATTGCAGGGCCGCCGAGGCCCGGCCCAGGCGCTGGATGCCGATGGCTTCCGCGCCTTCCCGCAGGGTCATACGGTTTTCCAGGATCCCCGCACGGGTCTTCCGGAAATCGATGAAGCGGCGGACCTGCCCGGGGGACTGGCGGACCTGGGCGGGAATCATCCGGCGGATCCAGTCCCCCCGCCCCATCAGGGCCGCGGCGACGGCGCTCCTGGAGAGGACGTGGACCTTGCATCCCGGGCCGGGCTCTCCGAAGGCGTGGAGGAAGGAGTTGCGGGCGATCGCATGGATCCCGGGGTCGGGGTTCTCCAGGGTGCAGAGGTCGTAGAAGACCACCGGGACGAGGCGGCCCCAGTCGGTCCTTCCCCCCACGTAGGGCCTGGATCCGGCCGTCCAGAACCGGGGCTCGCCGGGTTTCCGGGGGGTGAGGGAGTGGACGTCGTCGTTGGTGGGAAGGGGCGGGAGGTGGTCCAGGATGTCCTTCCACAGCGGCCGGAGGGTCGCGTCGGCGCCGACCTTCTCCGACGCAAGGATCGCCAGGGGGAGGATCCCCTTCATGGCGGCCAGGTTCTCCATGGTGTCTTGGGCGCCCCGGACGGGCTCGTGGTTGTTCACGTCGTGGATGTGGTAGAGACCGTCCCTTTCCTTCCTCAGGTTGGGAAAGTTCCGGTAGAACTCGGCCGTCCCCCTGAGCATGGGGTAGGCCTCGTCCCGGAGCCATTTTTCATCATTCGTATATTCGTAGCGGAGCCAGTAGAACCAGGCCACCTTGGCCGTGGTGGTGAAGATGTGGACCAGGTAGCTGAAAGGCGCGCTCCAGGCGGGCTCGTAGACCCACCGGCCTTCCACCCACCGGCCGGCGCCCTTCCAGTTCCAGGGACTGTCGTGGGGGGCCGCCAGGCGGGCGTATTCACGGAAGCGGAGGCTCCGGGCCTCCCAGGGCTTGCGCAGGAGGTAGAGGTCCCGGATCTCCGGTGCCAGGTCTTCGGGTGGGATGGAGGGGCCGTCGAACCCGGTGGTCTCGGGGATCCAGAGTCCCTCGCTTCCCCAGTAACGCCCGGCCGCGAGAGCGCAGGTCTCCCGCATGCCCGAGTACATCCGGAAGAATGGCTCCATGAGTTCCATCCGGCCGGATTCCATGACGGCCCGGTAGTAGCAGGAGAGGTTGTGGAACCAGTGGCGGGCCCCCCACCGGCAGAAGTCTCCGCCGGTCTTGAAGATCATCCCGCCGAAGCGGGGCGGGAAGAGCCCCCGGGAGGAGGAGGCCATGACGTAGAGGTAGTAGGTGTAGTGTTTCTCCACGTAGTCGGCCTCGCCGTCCTCGCTGTGGAGGTGGACGAATCCCTTGGACCAGAACCGGCGCCACCAGTCCAGGCTCTCCCGGGAGGCCTTTTCGAAGCCCTCCTTCGCGAGGGAATCGAGGGCTTCCAGGGCCGTCCCGGCCGGGTCGGGCCCGGTCCCCATGGATGCGGCCGAGGAGATCCAGAGGTAGAACTTCCCCCTCCCGGGGGCGGCGGTGACCCTGAGGCGTTCGGGATCGGCCCGGCGGACCTGGACGGGCCTTCCCGTGAAACGGAGGGCCAGGGCGCTCCTGCAGCGGTAGTCCCCTTCGGTGAAGGTCTGGGTGAGGAGGGCCCCGCCGCCGGGGAGAGCCTCGAGGCGGGAGAGGGCCAGGTGGCTCCTGGTTCGGACCCGGGGGGGCCGGAGCATGCGGAGAAGGGCCGAGACGGGAAGGGGGGTCTCCCTCCCGTCGTCGATCTCCAGGATCACCACGTCCCGGAAGGGGTGTCCGAAGACCTGCACCTTCACCCCCTCGCCTTCCAGGAAGAGGCGGCCCCTGTAGAGGGAGAGGTGCCGGCGGGTGCCCTTCCCGGTGAAGACCGGCGGCCCGTAGGGGACGAAGTCCAGGTCCAGGAAACCCAGGCCGAAACCGTAGTCGGAGTCGCGCTCGAAGAAGCTTCGTGACGAGCGGTTGGATGCGTATACGTCCACCCTGTTGAATTGGAAGTGCATGGCCGCCGGGGTGGTCCAGACCAGGCTTCCCATGCGGCCGTTTCCCACGGGGAGGCCCGCCTCGCGGCGGGGGGCGGGCCGGTCCAGGGTGATGTCCCCCCGGGAGACGAGTTTCTCCAGGTCCACCGAGAGGACCGTGGAAGGGGCCTGGGCGGCGGCCGGCGGGGCCAGGAGGGCCAAGATGAGAAAGCGGAGGGGCTTCATTTTCTTCAGGCTCCTTCTGCGGGCGAGGCCGTTTCCTTGTCAGCGGGTTTCTTTTCCGAGAAGGCGGTCCCTGTAGGGTGGGCGGGGGCCCGTCTCGGACACGGAGACGGGTTGGCGGAGGCCGAGCTTCAAGGCCGGCGAACCGGGCCTGAAGCGGAAGTCCAGCTTCTCGATGTCCGTGAAGAGGGGGTCGGCGGCGACGCTGTGCTTCTCGATGCCGAGCTTGCGCTGTCTTTCCAGGTGGCGGGCCCCCCAAAGGGGATCGGCCGTGTTGAAGTAGAGGTTCCTGTCGGCCAGGGTATCGGATAGCCTCGGCGCCGGGCGGCCCCTGCGGGTGAAGGGCGGGTTGGTGGCGTTTACGCCCTTCACGCAGGCGTAGAAGACGTTGTGCCGGATGATGGAGCCGCGGACGTCTCCCGAGTAGAAGCGAATGTAGCCCCTGTGGCGGGAGTTGGGGCGCAGGTCGACCACGAGGTTCTCCAGGACGTAGTTCTTCCCCTTGATCAGGAATCCCTCGGCGTAACCTCTCGTGCGGAAGACGATGTTCCTGGAGAGAAAGGTCTCCTCCTGGTCGTCGTCGCAACGGACGGCGTTGTTCATGTGGGGGCTCGGACAGTCGTGGCAGAAGTTCTCCACGACCCGGTTTCCGGCTCCGGCCCCGGAGACGTAGATGCAATTGCCGTCTCCGCTGTATTCCATCACGTGGTGGATGTCGTTGCGGAAGACCAGGTTGTTCCTGGAGTGGAGGTAGGGAGCCCGGAGGGCCCAGGTTCCTTCCCTTTCGGCGTAGGTCCAGGCGTTCTTGGTGGTGGCGGTTTCGTGCCACCGGATGGTTTGGGAGCACTCCTCCCGGCCGGACTCGTTCCAGACGATCCTTCCCGTGACGCAGATCCCCGCGTAGGGAAGGTGGCGGAGGAGGTTGTGGGCCACCAGGTTCCCGCCGCTCTGCCAGAGGAAGATCCCGGGGGAACCGCGGTAGAGGGTGCCGATCCGCTCCACCAGGTTGCTTTCGATGGTGTTGCCCCGGTTCACGTCCTTGAGGCCCGGGCCGTAGCCGGCCAGCAGGATGGCCACTCCCCCCAGGTCCCGGAAGAGGCACCCCGCGACCCGGATTTTCCGGCAGTGGAGGTCGAGCCGGAGGCCCGTCGAGCCGGCCGTGACGAAGCGGCAGTTCTCCACGGCGCAGTCCTCGGCGCCCCGGAAGCGGAGCATGGCCGTGGGGCTGTCGAAGCGCTCCCAGTCGTGCTGGAGGCCCCAGCCGGTCCGGCCGTGCCAGGGGAAGCGGTCGCCGCCGGTGAAGGTGATGCCTTCGAAGACCAGGTGCCGGACGGGCTCGTCCATGGGCCCGTCGTAGTCGATCCCGCCCTCCACCCGGACCAGCTCGGTCAAAACGGGAGCCTCCACGGTCTCACCGGGGTCGCCCCCCGAGGGAGGGAGGAAGTAGAGCAGATCCCGGGAGGAGTCCAGGACCCACTCGCCCGGTTCGTCCAGGACGGCCAGGACGTTCTCCACCAGGGCGTCGGGCATGGGCGGGTCGTTCCATCCACGGCGCTTCATTTCGTAGGTGGCGGAATAGGCGAGCCGTCCCACCCCTTTTTCGGGATCCACCCGTTCCAGGGGGATGATGTTGCTCTCCCAGGCCCGGCGGGTGGTGAAGGCCAGTTCCCCTTCTTCCAGGTCGGGCCAGTTTTGGAGCAGGCCCCTGGGAAAGCCGAAGGTGCGCCGGTCGGCCGTGGAGAAGGCGGGTTTTCCGGGGAAACAGAAGCCCTTCCCCCGGGCCCTGGGAAGCATCCGGTCTCCCTGGTAGAGGGTGAGGAAGCGGCCGATCCGGTCCATCTGGGGGGCCGCCGTGGGAGAGGGGGGCTGGGCGGCCTTGATGCGCCTGAGGAAGGAGACGGGGGCCGTCCAGACCTTTCCCCGGGCCGACTCGGGGAGTTCGGGGGGCGGGTTCTCCAGGAGGCGCCATCCCCGGAGGGGGAGGCGGCCCGTGAAGACGGGCCTCTCGCCCGGGAAGGCCTTCCAGGTGACGGGCCGGCCCGGTTCGCCGGAATCTTCCAGGCCGAGGACCAGGGTCTCCTTCAGGCGGTAGGTTCCGCCCCTGAGATAGACGGTGACCCTCTCCCCGGGATGGGCTTTCTTCGCCCGCCGGACGGCGTCCCTGGCGCGGGCGGGGGTGGCGAAGGGTTTCTCCTTGGTCCCGGGCCAGGTGTCCTTTCCGGAAGGGGCGACGAAGATCTCCACCTGGGAGGGGACGGAAGAGGCTAGAAAAAGAAAAAGGGATACAAGGGTCGCGAAGGAGGTTCTCGGCATGAGTCTTTCTCCTCGGGCGCCGGGGGGAAGGACAATCTAGCCGGGAGGCGGGGGGCCGTCAAAAGAGGCGGAAGGAGGCGGGTGGGACCCCGCCGGAGCGGGAAGGGTTTCCGCTTCGAAGCGTCCGGAAAAAACCTCTTCCCCGGAAAGACTTGCAGAAATGTTCGGTTTTTGCAGGCGGCCGGGGAAAGGAGCTTCGCCGGCCTTCTTCCTACTCGTAGAGGAGGAAGGGCTTCCTTTCGGCCAGGAAGGCCTGGAGATCTTTCTTCCAGGAGGCCCGGATGCGGGCCGGGGAGAGGCCCTCTTCGATCATGGCCTGGACCCGGTCGTTCTTGAGGAGGCGGTCCACCTTTTCCACCTGGAAATCCTTGCCGAAGAGCCTCTCGAGGGTTTCGGCCAGGACGATCCCGAGCTTCACGGGCCTCAGGGCCTCCCTGTCGGTGATCCGGAGCCGGATGCCTCCGCAGGTTTCTCCCTTGAACTTGCTCGCCTTCGGTGTGAACCGGCAAGGCGTAATAGAGAGTCCCTCGAGGCCGGCCTCCTCCAGGGCCGAGGCGAGTCTCTTGCCGTCGACCCAGGGCGCTCCCAGGATTTCGAAGGGCGTTGGCGTGCCTCTGCCCACGGAGAGGTTCGTCGCTTCCAGGAGCCCCACGCCGGGATAGAGGGCGGCCGCTCTGAGAGAGCGCATGTTGGGCGAGGGGTTCACCCAGGGGATGTCCGTCTCGTCGAGCCACTGGTTCCGCCTCCAGCCCTTCACGGGGACCACCGTGAGGTCCAGGGAGAGTTTCCGCCGGGCCCGGAAGAGGCGGGCCAGCTCCCCCGTGGTCATTCCGTGCACCAGGGGGATCCTCTCGCAGGCCGTGAAAGAGAGCTTGTCCGGATCGGGGAGGGGGCCGAAGACCCGGTGGCCCCCGATGGGATCGGGCCGGTCCAGGACGAAGAATTTCAGGCCGGATTTGGATGCTTCCTCCATGCAGTAGAGCATGGTGGAGATGTAGGTGTAGAAGCGGGTGCCGATGTCCTGGATGTCGAAGACCAGGGCGTCCAGGCCCCGGAGCATCTCCCTTGTCGGGCGCCGGGTCTTTCCGTAGAGGCTTTTTACGGGAAGGCCCGTCCGCTCGTCCCTTGTGTCGGGGACCAGGGGCTGGTCCTTCACGCCCCGGATGCCGTGCTCGGGGCTGAAGAGGCGGAGGAGCTTCACCCCGGGGGCGTGGAAGAGAAGGTCGATGTCCGACCTCCCGTCCCGGGTCCGGCCGGTGTGGTTGGTGACCAGTCCCACCCTGAGGCCCCGGAGGAGGCGGAAGTCCTGGTGGGCCAGGACCTCGATGCCCGGGACGGTGCCCCGCCGGTCCAGGCCGAGGGCCCTTCCCACGGCGTCTCCCACCTTCCTGCGCAGGGCGATGACGTTGCCCCTGCCGTCGGGGTGCACCCTGTTGGAGAGAAAGATCACCCAGGCCCCCGTGGCGGGGTCGATCCAGAGGCTCGTGCCGGTGAAACCCGAGTGGCCGAAGGAGACTCCCTTGGTGAGCCAGTGTCCCCGGGGGGAGCTGTAGGCCGAGGTGAGATCCCAGCCCAGGGCCCTCCCGAAGGAGTGGGGGGGCGGGGTCGTCATGAGGCGGACCGTCCTTTCCTCCAGGATCCGGACTCCCTCCAGGATTCCCCCGTGGAGGAGCATCCGGCAAAGGCGGGAGAGGTCCCGGGCCGTGGAAAAGAGGCCCGCGTGGCCCGCCACGCCCCCCAGGAGCCTGGCCCGGGGATCGTGGACCAGGCCCCGGAGGATCTTCCCTCCCACCCTCTGGGTGGGGGCGATCCTGGGGCGAAGGGACCTGGGTGGAAGGAAGGAGGTCTCCTTCATGCCCAGGGGACCGAAGATGTTCTTCCGGGCGAACCGGTCCAACCTCATTCCCGAGACCCGCTCCACCAGTTTTCCCAGGACGATGAACCCCACGTCGCTGTACTTGAACTTCGTGCCGGGCGGGTAGAGGAGGGGAAGGTCGCAGATCCGTTCCCAGGCCTTCCCGGGTCCGTCCCGGTAGTCCCGCAGGGGGTTGTCCGGCGTGAGTCCTCCCTGGTGGAGGAGGAGCTGCCTCACGGTGATCTTCTCTTTTCCCTTTCCCCGGAATTCCGGGAGATACCGGCTTACCGGGTCCCGGAGCCGGACCTTTCCCCTCTCGGCGAGGATCATCACCGAGAGGGCCGTGGCGACGGGCTTGGTCACCGAGGCCAGGTCGAAGACGGTGTCCTTCGTCATGGGCTCGGTGACCGGCTCGACGGCCCGGTTCCCGAAGGCCCGGAAGTAGAGGGTACGGTCCCACCGGCCGGCCATGACCACCGCGCCCGGGCAGGCCCCCCGGCGGATCCCCCGCTCCACTTCGATTTCGATCCACCGGAGCTCCTCGGGATGGGGGAACCCGGCCGGGACGGAGGAGGTCAGGGCGGCGCAGGCCGGAAGGAGGACGGCCGGGGCGGCGCGGAGGGCGAAGTTCATGTTTCCTCCTTCTTTCCGAAGTCGGGGTCGATCTTGACGAGGGCGCAGGCCAGGAAGGCCGGAATCGTGGCGATCATCACCCAGATGAAGAAGTGGCGGTAGCCGAGCTGCTCCTGGATCCAGCCGCTGGCCATCCCGGGAAGCATCATCCCGAGGGCCATGAATCCCGTGGTGAGGGCGAAGTGGGCCGTCCTGTAGGCCCCGCGGGAGGCGTAGATCATGAAGAGCATGTAGGCAGTGAAGCCGAAGCCGTACCCGAACTGCTCAACGGCGATGCACGAATACACGATCGTTGGGTTTTTGGGAAGGGCGTAGCTGAGGTAGATGTATACCGCGTCGGGCAGGTTGATGGCGATCGCCATCCACCAGAGCCAGAACTTGAGGCCTTTTCTGGATGCCGCAATCCCACCCAGGACTCCTCCCGCGATGAGGGCCAGGACTCCCACCGTGCCGTAGGCGAAGCCCACGGCCTCGGTGGAGAGGCCCAGCCCGCCGGCCTCGACCTTGTCCAGGAGGAAGGGCTGGGCCAGCTTGGCGAGCTGGGCCTCGCCCAGGCGGTAGAGGAGCAGGAAGGCCAGGATGGACAGGATGTCCTTCTTCCGGAAGAAGAGGACGAAGGTCCGCCAGAACTCCTCCAGGATCCCGGCTCCCGGCCGGCGGGGAGCCGGGCCGTCCCCGGCGGGCCGGGGAAGGACGTACCTGTGGTAGAGGTAGAGGAGAAGAAAGACCCCGGCGGCGAGGAAGAAGGTGAGGCTCCAGGCGAGGGGGACCCGGCCTGTCGTCTTTTCCAGGTGTCCCGCCAGCATGACCAGGAGCCCCTGGCCGGAGAGCATGGCCAGGCGGTAGAAGGTGCTCCGGATCCCCACGAAGAAGGCCTGGTCCTTCTGGGTGAGGCCCAGCATGTAGAACCCGTCGGCCGCAATGTCGTGGGTGGCCGAGGAGAAGGCCAGGAGGAAGAAGAAGAGGAGGGTCCACTGGAAGAAGCCCGGGAGGGGGGCCGTCAGGGCCACTCCTCCGAGGCCCGCCCCGACGAGGAGCTGGGTCGCCAGGATCCAGGATCTCTTGGTCCTGAAGAGATCCACGAAGGGGCTCCAGAGGGGCTTGATCACCCAGGGCAGGTTGAGCCAGCTCGTGTAGAAGGCGATCTCCCCGTTGGAGACGCCCATCCTCTTGTAGAAGACCACCGAGACGGTCATGACCAGCACGTAGGGGATCCCCTCGGCGAAGTAGAGGGTGGGCACCCATGCCCAGGGATTCTTGAAGAAGGAGGGTTTGTCGGCCATCGGGTCTCCAGGTGGGGAATCGCGCGGATCGGGGCCTCCGCCGGGCCCCGTATCTTTCCCTTCCCCGGGCCCGGGGGCAAGGAAGAGGGGGAGCTTGGGCCTCTGTGTTTCCTTTCGAAGGATGCCGGGCCCTGGTGCGGGAGAGGGGCCCCGGTGGGGGCCGCCTCCTGGGAAAGAAGGCTTTTCTCCGGCCCCCGGGCCTGCCAGGATCTCCTCTTTCCTTGGTATCTCTTTGGAGGAGCACACCAGTATGAGATCCCTTCGTGTCCTTCGGACCGGCGCCTGGATCCTCGCCCTTTTCTTTCTCCCCTGGCTTGCGGCCTGCGGGGGGCTTCCTCCCAGGCATGGGCCCTTCCTCCGCGGGGTCTGGGTCCCCCGGTGGGATTTCAAGACCAGGGAGGACGTGGAGAGGATCGTGGAGAACTGCGCCTCCCTGGGCTTCGACCACATTCTCTTCCAGGTCAGGGGCACGGCCGACGCCTTCTACCGGTCGGACCTGGAGCCCTGGAGCGACCTCCTGGGGGGAAAGGACCCGGGCTTCGATCCCCTCCGGACGGCCTGCGAGCGGGCCCACGCCCTGGGGCTTCGGATCCACGCATGGGTCAACGTGGTTCCCGGGTGGCGGGGGACGAAGCCGCCCTCCTCGAAGAAGCACCTCTTCTACACCCATCCTGAGTGGTTCCTCGTGGGGAGGGACGGCAAGCGCCAGCCTTTGAAACCGGACTACTACGTCGGTCTCAACGTCTGCCTTCCGGAAGTGCGTGCCCACATCACCGCCGTGATGGCGGACATCGCCCGGCGCTACGACGTGGACGGAATCCACCTGGACTATATCCGGTTCCTGGAAAGGAAGAAGGGGGAGGACTACCCTTACGACTCCAGGACACTGGCCCTCTACGAGAAGGACACCGGCCTCACACCCCACATGGATCCCGGCCGGTGGAACGCCTGGAGGCGGGGATGCGTAAACGAACTGGTCCGCGGGATCAGCCGGGCTTGCCGGAGGGTCCATCCGGGAGTGGAGATCTCGGCGGCGGTGATCAAGAGGATGGACCACGCCAGGGAGGTTCTCTTCCAGGACGCCCGGTTCTGGGCGGAGAAGGGCTGGGTGGACGCCGTCTATCCCATGAACTACGAGCGCTCCGACCTGGAACGCTTCGCCTCCTATTGCCGGGAGACGATCCGGCTGAGACGTTACGGCGTAAGGGTTTTGGAGGGGATCGGGGTCTGGCTCCACGACAAGAATCCTTCCGTGGCGGTGAAGCAGATCGAGATCGCCAGGCGCGAGGGGGCCGACGGGGTGGCTCTTTTCAGCTACGCCGCTCTCTTTCCCTCGGCCGCCCCGGCGGAGGGGCTTCCCGATTCCAAGGGAATGGCCGGGCTCCGGGAGGCCTTGAAGCCCTTCCTGTGCGGGATCCGGCCCTGAAGGGAAACCAGCATCACGCGTCTTTTGCGGGATAGGTATTTGTTAGGGGGTAAAGTCTACCCGGTTTTCACCTAAAAGTAAGGAGCGGACCGGGTCCGCTCCGCCCCGCCCCGGGGGGGAGGGCCCGGACCGAGGAAGACCGGGAGGGAAGAAATGGCGCAGTGCGAGTGTGTGGCGAAGTGCCCCTTCTTCAACGACAAGATGAAGGACTCCGAGGGCCTGGGAGCCATCTACAAGAGGAAGTATTGCCTGGGCGATCCCGCCCAGTGCGCCCGCTTCCGGGTCTTCAAGGCCCTGGGGAGGGAAGCCGTCCCCCCCGACCTCTACCCCAACATGAGGGACCGGGCGGAGAAGCTCCTGGCCGGGAGCAAGGCCTGATCCCCGCCGCCTGGGCGGGCGGCCCCGGTGCGGGCCCCCCGCCCTAGCGGAGGACCAGGCCGGTCGCCCCTCCGGGAGGGACGGAGAGAACATTCTTTTCCGGAATGTAGTATTTTATCCTCTTGCCTTTTTTCACCAGGGCCCACCAGGTGTAGGTTCCCGCCGGGAGGTTCGTGGAGAAGGTGCCGTCCTTGGAGACGGAGATGCGGAATTCCAGTTCCGCCATCTCCGGGAGATTCAATCCTGGACTCCGGATCAGGGTGCAGTGCACCGAGGCCGGGCCGGCGGGTTTTCCGTCTTTCCCCAGGAGTTTTCCCGATACGGGGTACTTGGCGACCCCTTCGGCCGGATCCTCCCTCGGGCCCAGGGCGAGCCGGAGGGTTTTCCCGGGGCGCCGGGGAACGGTGATCTCCCCGCGGGCGATCCAGGTCTTTCCTCCCGTCTTCCGGCCCCAGGCTTCCAGGGTATAGGTGCCCGGAGGGGCCTCGATCTTGAAGAATCCTTCCATGAATACGAAGGCCCGTTCCGCCAAGGGGGCCTTCATGGGGCCCCCCCTGGGTACGAGCCTGTAGCCCTGGAGGTATTCGTCCTCTCCCAGGGGGGGATCGAGCACCACCCGGACCGCGACGGTCTTCAAGGCGTGGAGGATCACCCGGGCCGAATCCCCGGGAAGGGAGAGGGTGATTTCGGGTCTCCTGGAGGAGACCAGGCCCCGGCTGCGGATTCCAACCCTCCAGGTGCCGAGGGGCACGTTTTCCATGGTGAACGTTCCGTCGGGCTGGGTGATGGCCTGGATCCTGTCCCCTCCGGAGGAGCCCTTTTCCGTTCTCCGGGCCTCCACCATGAGACTACCGGAGGGACGCCCTCCGCCGGCCAGGACCTTTCCCCTTATGGTTCCCGTCCGAAGGTCCACGGAGATCCGGTAATCCCCGCCGGGAGGAAGGTGGAATGTCCTCGTCTCCAAGGTCCGCAGGGATCCCTCGAATCCGGCGTCCTGGCAGCGCACCTCCAGGGTCACTTTTCCGGAAGGCACGCCGGGGAGGACGAAGGCTCCCCGTTCGTCGGTCCGTGCCGAGGCACCAGAGTCTCTCCCTCCGCCTTCATCGTAGGCCCGCACGAAGAGGCCCGGTGCGGGCCTTCCCCGGGAGGTGACGACCCCCCGGACGGTCCCTGAGCTCCCTTTCTTCCCGCCGACCCGGAGGATCACTTTCCTGGTTTCCCCCCGGGCGACTTCCACATTCTCTGAGACCAGGATGAAACGGTTGCCCGAGGATCCGAAGGACCGGAGGAGATTCCCTCCGTCGAGAAAGGAGAGGCGCTTCTTCAGGACCGTGATGGTCCAGCGGCCGGGCGCCACCGAGGGAAAGGTGAAGGTCCCCTCGGGAGAGAGGAGGGCGGTCTTGATGGGGGAGGGGCTTCCGTCGTTCCCCGCCAGGATGACCTGGAGGGGGCCTTCCTCGGCGGGGGCGGGGGGAGGGACGACCCATCCTTCGATCCTCCCCGGGTCCAGGATCACCACCAACGGGGCCTCGGCCGGGAGGGTCGTCTTCACCGAGACGTTTCCGGCTCTCGGATGCTGGACCAGGATGGAGACCTTCCCCGGGGGAAGGTTCTTCAGGACGGCCTTCCCTCCGGCATCCGTGAAGGCCCGGTATGCCGAAAATTCTGGGACGAGGAATTGATTCGGCCCGCCTTCGATGGAGAAGAAGGGAAGGACCCGGGCGTCTTCCACGGGGTTTCCCTTCCCGTCCCTGACGAAGACCAGGAGGTTCGATCCTTTCCGGAAGACGACCTTTTTCTCCTTCCCCCCCGGCGGCCCGGCTTGAACGAAGAGGGTCACGGGGGCGAAGCCCTCGGCGGTGGCCCGGAACATGTACCCTCCTTTGGAAAGCCCGGAGAACAGGACACGGCCGTCCGAGCCGATCTGGACCTTGCACCGGATCGGGGACGGATCCAGAGGGGAGGTCAGGACGGCCGTGGCGGGTTTCACCGGCCTTTCCACCCCGCCCTCCTCGGTGACGCAGGCCAGGAGGACCTGTTCGCCCTCGTCCAGGGTGAGTTCCGCCCTCTCTCCCGGAGAGAAAGGCCCTTTCACCGTCCAGGGGCCGCCCTCCCGGGAAGCGGCCAGGTAGATCCTCCCTTCGGGAAGACCTCGGGCCCTCAATTCTCCCGCCCCGTCGGTCCGGCCCAGGGGGGCCATGATGGCCATGGGGAGGAGGGGGGGCATGGCTCCCCCCAGGATCCGGATCCCTTCCAGGGGGGTTCCCGAGGAGTCCTTCACCAGGACCTGGATCTCCACGCCCTTCCGGAGTTCCAGCTCGCCCATGTCGCGGGTCCTTCCCGGGCGGACGGGGAAAGATATGCGTCTAAATGGTAAATAGCCCTCCTTGAGGACCGTCAGGGAGCATCTCCCCGGAGGGATGTGCCTGAGGAAAAACTTCCCGTCCTTTCCGGTCCGGCAAGAGGGAAACCCCAGGACGGACTTGAGGCGTCCCACCGCCCTGGGGATGCGGAAGAGCAAGGGGGGGGTGCTGGGTTGGAGCTGGGCGGCGGCCCATTCGCCTCCCCGGATGTCCAGGAATCCCGAGGCGGAGGCGATCCCGGGAAGGTTGGTGGCCCATACGAGGGCGCCCTCGATGGGTTCCCCCGTGTCTTCGTCCACCACCTTCCCCTCGAGGGAACCGGAATCGGGCAACCGGAGGTCGCCCAGGTCCACTTCCTCTCCCGGACCCGGAACCCGGGGGATGGGCTCCAGCAGGAGGCTCGCCCCCCCGGGACCTTCGACCCTCAAGAGGGCCGTCTCACCCGGGAAGACTCCTTCCAGGAGGAATTTCCCGTTCCCGCCGGTCCTGGTCCGGGCCAGGGGGGCCAGGGGGGGCGGTCCTTCCTCCTTTTTTTCCCGGCCGAGGAACTCCGCCAGGAAATTGGTGATCTGGGATGGCCAGTCTCCGATGATTTCCACCTGGTATCCCGGTGCGGGCTCCCCTTTGGGATCCACCAGCCTTCCCTTGATCCTCCCAAGGAAGGGGATCCAGGAGGGGGGCCTCATGCTCTCGGACCTTTCTTCCCCGAGGCGTCTCCTCTCGCCTGTGCGGGGGGGCTTTTCCTGGGGGCCGGGACGGCCTTCCCGGGCCTCGGCGGGGCTCTCCTTCCGGCCGGGGGACAGCTCTTCCAGGGCCGGAGGAGAAGGGGAGGACAGCCGGAAGAGGAGGAAGAAAAGGGTTCCTGCCAGGACCAGGAAGATGGCGCCGAGGGTCCAGGGGGGTTTCCGGGCCATGGTTTTTCACCTCCTCTTTCCTTGCGGATTCGCGGTGGAGAGGGTTCCCTCGTTTCGGTCCTGTGGGGCCTCCAGGGGAACTGGAAGGAACCGGCCCCTCTCTTTCGACTGGAATGCCTGGAACTTCGTTATTTTCTTTCTTTTTGAAGTTCCAGGTAGAGGGCGGAGTAGTCAAGGTCCCCCAGGCCGTGGCGAAGGGCCCCTTCCAGGGCTTCCCGGGCGGCCCGGGCCAGGGGGAGGTCCTTCTTCAGCTCTCTTCCCACCTCTTCCACCAGGCCCAGGTCCTTCAGGAGGTGCCTGAGAGGGAAGTTGGGGTCCTGGAATTTCCCCGTGGCCAGGGTGGAGGAGAGCTTCTTCTCCAGCATGGGGGCCCAGAGGGCGGACCCCTGGAGGACCTCCACCAGGGTCTCCCGGGGGATTCCGGCCGATTCCACCAGGACCAGGGCCTGGGCCAGGGCGCCCATGTAGCAGGCGATCATCTGGTTCAGGGCGAGCTTGACCACCGAGGCGCTTCCCGCGGGACCGGTGTAGACCACCTTCTTGGAGAGGGCCGCCAGGATGGGACCGGCCTCTTTCACGGCCCTCCCCTCTCCGGCGGCCATGACGATCAAGGTGCCTGTGCGGGCTTCCTTGCGGCTGCCCAGGACGGGTGCCTCCAGGAAGAGGAGCCCCCTCTCCCCGGCCCGGGCGGCCCACTCCCGGGAGGCCCCGGGAGAGAGGGTGGAGACCTGTAGGAGGAGGGCGCCCGGGGCCAGGCCTTCCAGGCCGCCTTCCGGGCCGGAGAGCACTTCCTCCTGGGCCGGCGGGTCGGTGACCACCACGAGGGCGGCCCGGGCCCCCAGGCAGGCTTCTCTCGGTGTGGCCCCAAGCTCCGCCCCCAGGGGTTCCAGGGACCGGGCCTTGGAGGGGGTTCGGTTCCAGGCCCGCAAGGGGAATCCCTCCCGGAGGAGCCGTTCCCCCATGGCCTTTCCCAGGATGCCTGTGCCCAGAAGGGCTACGGTCGGTTTCATCGGCGGCTTGTCTCCAGAGAGCCTGGTTTCAAAAAGGTGATTTTCCTGATTGTCTCCCTCGAAGAGAATGGAATCATTGTTTGTCTTGTGAGGTTTTTTACCCGGGAAAACCGAATTCTGACAACTTTTCCCCCCGGGGGGAGCTGCGGGGGGGCAGCCGATTTTTCCTGGGGGGACGCCGGGGTTTTCCCGGCTAGAATCTTCCTTCCCCTGGAGTGAATCGGTCTTTCTTGAAACCGGCTAGGTGACCATGAAGCGGAATCTCCTTTCCTTCGCCACGCTCTTTACGCTCTTTCTCCCTCTTTTCGCAGGGGTTCCCCTCGCGGCCCAGGCGGGCGGTCCCCCCCGGGTGGGCAACGCCGACTGGGAGAACGAGGCGGTCTTCCAGATCAACAGGGAGCCTCCCCACTGCACCATGGTGGTCTTCCCCGACGGGGAGAGCGCCCTCCGGTTGAAGAGGGGATACTCCCCCTACTACCGGAGTTTGAACGGGACCTGGAAGTTCAACTGGGTGAAGAGGCCCGGCGACAGGCCCAGGGATTTCTTCCGGCCCGGTTTCGATGCGGAGAAGTGGGACGAGATCCCCGTCCCAAGCAACTGGCAGATGCTGGGGTACGGAATTCCGATCTACACCAACGTCACCTACCCCTTCCCGAAGAATCCTCCCTTCATCGACCATGAAAACAACCCCGTGGGCTCCTACCTCCGCACCTTCCGGGTTCCCGCGGAATGGAAGGGCCGGAGGATCCTGATCCACTTCGACGGGGTGGAGTCGGCCTTCTACATCTGGGTCAACGGGAAGAAGGTGGGTTACAGCGAGGGAAGCCGCACTCCCGCGGAATTCGACCTCACCCCCTACGTGAAGGAAGGGGACAACCTCCTGGCCGTCCAGGTCTTCCGCTGGTCCGACGGCTCCTACCTGGAGGACCAGGATTTCTGGAGGCTCAGCGGCATCTACCGGGACGTCTACCTCTATTCCACCCCCCTCCTCCACCTGCGGGACTTCTTCGTGAAGGGCGATCTCACGAACGGCTACGCCGACGGCTACCTCTCGATCACCGGGGAGGTCCGGAACTACTCCGGGGAGCGTGGCGAGGTCACGGTGACTCCCGCCCTGCTGGACGCCTCGGGAGGGAACGTCCCCCTTCCCGGCATCGCCGCCACGCTGTCGGTGCCGCCGGGAGGAAAGGGCACCTTCTCCCTGGCCGCCCTGGTTCCCTCGGTCCGGAAGTGGTCCTCCGAGGATCCCTACCTCTACACCCTCCTCCTCACCGTGACGGGGCAGGGAGGGAAGGTGATCGAGGTGATTCCCTGCCGGGTCGGATTCCGAAAAGTTGAAATCAAGGGACGGGTATTCTACGTGAACGGCGTTCCGGTGAAGCTCAAGGGTGTCAACCGCCACGAGCACGATCCCGTAACGGGCCACTACATCACGGAAGAGTCCATGCTGAAGGACATCTTCCTGATGAAACGCCTCAACATCAACGCCGTCCGCACCTGCCACTACCCGGATACGCCGGAATGGTACGATCTGTGCGACCAGTACGGGATCTACCTGGTGGACGAGGCCAACGTTGAGTCCCACGGCATGGGTTACAAGCTCAAGTACACCCTGGGAAACAAGCCTTCCTGGAAGGCGGCCCACCTGGACCGGACGGAGAGGATGGTCCAGCGGGACAAGAACCATCCCTCGGTGATCATCTGGTCCCTCGGGAACGAGGCCGGTTCGGGGTGCAACTTCGAGGCCACGTCCGCCCTGGTGCGCAAACTGGATCCGAGCCGGCCCGTGCACTACGAGCGCATGAACAGCGTGGCCGACATCGACAGCGTGATGTATCCCCGGGCCACCTGGCTGGCCGAGAGGGGCCGGGAGGACCGGAAGAAACCCTTCTTCATGTGTGAATACGCCCACGCCATGGGAAACGCCGTCGGCAACCTGAAGGAGTACTGGGACGCCATCGAGAAGTATCCCGGCCTCATGGGAGGCTGCATCTGGGACTGGGTGGACCAGGGCCTCAAGAAGGATGTGGTGATAGACGGGAGGAAGACCTGGTACTGGGCCTACGGGGGCGACTACGGCGACACCCCCAATTCGGGCAATTTCTGCATCAACGGGGTGGTCTTTCCCGACAGGAAACTTCCTCCCAAGGCGGAGGAAGTGAAGAAGGTCTACCAATACGTATCGGTGGAACCCGTCGATCTCGATGCCGGGCGGGTCCTGGTGAAGAACAAGTATTTCTTCACCAATCTGAAGGATTACGACGTCACCTGGAAAGTCACGGGTGAAGGGAAGATCCTCCAGGAAGGCCGCCTGGAGGAGCCTCTCGACCTTCCGCCGGGAAGGTCCGTGTTCCTGGACCTTCCTTTGAAGAAGATCCGGCCGTTGCCCGGCGGAGAGTATTGGCTCGTCGTCTCCTTCCGCGAGCGGACGGATCGTCCCTGGGCGAAGAAAGGCTACGTCGTGGCCTGGGAGCAGCTCAAGCTTCCCGTCTCGAAACCCGCCGGCGTGGTATCCCTGGAGGGAATTCCTTCTCCGGCCCTCGAGGAGCGGGACGACAAGGTCGTCGTCTCGGGGAGCTCCTTCCGGGTCGTTTTCGACAAGTCTTCCGGCCTGATGACCTCCCTGGTCTACGGGGGGAGGGAGATCCTGGCCTCCCTTCCCGGGGCGGGTCCCGCGCTCCTGGCCTGGAGGGCCCCGACGGACAACGACAAGCGTTTCAGAGGGGCCTGGGAGAATGCGGGCCTTCCCGACTTGGAGGGGCGCCTCGAGTCCTTCCGCGCGGAGCGCCTCTCTCCGGGAGCGGTCCGGATCCATGCGAAGTTCCGTTACATCGGAAAAGGGATCCAGCGTTTCTCCCACACCTGCGTCTATACCATTCTCGGGAACGGTTGGATCCGCCTGGATAACCTGGTGGAGCCCGGTCCCGTGCCGAAGGTTCTTCCCAGGATCGGCCTGAAGCTCGTCCTGGCCCCGGGCTACGAAAAGGTCGCCTGGTACGGCCGGGGTCCCAGGGAGAACTATCCCGACAGGAAGACCGGCTCGCCCGTCGGGCTCTACGAGACGACGGTCACCAGGATGTACGTTCCCTACGTGAGGCCCCAGGAGACGGGGAACCGGGAGGACGTCCGGTGGGTCGCCTTCCGGGACGGCGGCGGGGCGGGCCTGCTGGTCAAGGCCGTGGGACACATGGCCTTCTCGGCCTTGCACTACACCGCCCGGATGCTCGACGAGGCGCGCCACATCAACGTGGTCCTTCCCAGGAAAGAGGTCTTCCTCAACCTGGAGCACGCCGTCCTCGGCCTGGGGAACGGGAGTTGCGGCCCGGGTCCGCTCCGGGAATACCTGCTCCGCGCGAAGCCCATGTTCTTCACCTTCGAATTCCGGCCCTGTCCGCAGGAGGGGAATCTCTTCCGGGCGGCGGTTCCCCTCTCCCCCGTTGCGGCCGCTCCGGAGATCGAGGTCTCGGGAGGGAAGGTCCTCCTCTCCACTCCCCTGGAAGGATGCGAAATCCGGTATACCCTGGACGGAACCGATCCCGGACCGGGTTCCACCCTCTACACCGGTCCCTTCCGGGTGCCGGGGGCCCGGACCGTGAAGGCCCGGGCCTTCCGCCGGGGATGGATCCCCAGCGCCCTTTCCTCCCTTGCGATCCGCCGTCCGGCCAGGGGGAGAAAGAAAGGCTGGAAGGTGGTCTTCGCAGACAGCCAGCAGAAGGGCGAGGGATTGGCGAAATACGCCGTGGACGGCAAGCCGTCCACCTTCTGGCACAGCCGGTGGAGTCCTTCCTCGGCTCCGTACCCGCACGAAATCCGGGTGGACATGGGAAAGGTGATGCGGATCACCGGGTTTACCTACCTCCCCAGGCAGGACCATGACCACGGCTGGATCAAGGAGTTCGTCTTCTACACCAGCCTGGACGGGAAGCACTGGGGCAAGCCCGCCGCCAGGGGGCGCTTCCCGAGGGGCCGGGACCTGAAACGGGTTTTCTTCGATGGGCCCCGGAAGGCCAGGTATCTCCGGCTGGTGGCTCTTTCGGAGATGCGGGGCCGGCCTTGGGCGACCGTTGCCGAACTGGACGTGATTCCCGCGAAGTGAATCCCCCTGCCGGCGGAAACGAGAGCGGGGCGGCTCGGAAGGGCCGCCTCGTTTTTTTTGCCGGCCCCCGGCGCCGGGGAGGCTGTAACAAGATGTTGACAAGCTCCCCGGCGGGGTTTTTTCCGGGAGCCTTCCTGGTAGGTATTCTTCTGGGGGGGAGAGGTGAGGCCCCTCCGGGACTGTACCATGATGAACCGCCTGACCCGTCTTTCCGTCTTCTTCTTCCTCTTCATCCTTTTTTGGGCCCTTGGGACCCCGGAAGGCCCGGGTCTTTCCCCGGCCGATGAAGGTTTCGCCCCAGTGGAAGTAGAGGAGGAAGGGGGCGTCCAGGGCCCGGACCATCCCGACGAGGCCCACCGCTGGAGAATGCTCGCCTGGAAGGACGAACTTGGCCGCCTACCCCGCCCGGAAGACCTGGAGAAGGCCTACGCCGCCAGGAGGGAGGTCCTCTCGAGGGCCGCCCTGGACGGAGGCGGCGGAAAGGCCGGGATCTTTCCGGGAGCCTGGAAGGCCCTGGGGCCCGCCAACGTGGGGGGGCGGACCCGGTGCCTGGTGATCGATCCCGTCGATCCCAAGAGGCTCGTCACGGGTTGCGTGAGCGGCGGAATCTGGACCAGCGACGACGGGGGGCTCCACTGGAAGACCACCACCGATCGGCTCCCCAACCTCGCCATCTGCTGCATGGCCATGGATCCTTCCAACCCCAAGGTGATCTACGCCGGGACGGGGGAGGGTTTCTTCAACGGGGACGCCGTGGGAGGAACGGGGATCTACCTCTCCACCGACGGGGGGAAGACCTGGTCCCTCCTTCCCTCCACCTCCCGGTGGGACAACGTCTGCCGAATCTCGATCCATCCGGGGAACGGGAAGATACTCCTCGCAGGAAAACGCTACGGCGGAATATTTCGTTCCTCAGACGGAGGAAAGACCTGGTCCAGGGTGAAGTGGGCCCAGGGTTGCTTCGACGTGGACTTCGACCCCAACAACCCCTCACGGGCAGTGGCCGCCCTGATCGACTACAAGAGCAGCCTCGGGGGATGGTATCACCATGTCGTTTATTCCACGGACGGAGGGAAGACCTGGAAGGAATCTTCCGGGATGGGCGTGATGAAGGGCTTCGGCTCCAGGATCGAGACGGCCTGGGCCCGGAGCAAGCCGGGGATGGTCTACGCGTCCTGCGCGGCGGGCGGCGGGAAGATCTGGCGCTCCGCCGACGGCGGGAAGACTTTCGTCCTGCGCACCTCGGGCGCCTACAAGAGCGGGGCGAACTGGTACGCCGATCCACTCTGGGTGGACCCGACGAACGAGAACTTCCTCCTCACGGGAGGCGTCCACGTCTACAAGAGCACCGACGGGGGGAAAACACTGGTTCGTATCGGGAAGGGCTACATCATGACCAGCCAGCCCCACCCGGACGTCCACTTCTTCGTCCACGATCCCGGCTTCGACGGCAAGACGAACCGCCGGGTCTACGTCACGACCGACGGGTCCATCTACAGGACGGACGACATCTATTCCGCTTCCACTTCGGGAGGTTGGGTCCGCCTGGACCGGACCTACGAGACCACCCAGTTCTACGGGGCCGCCGGAGACGGGCCATCGGGCCTGGTCGTGGGGGGCACCCAGGACAACGGAACCCTCTGCCTGCGGAGTCCGGCCTCGAGGAACGCCGTGATGACTTTCGGGGGTGACGGAGGTTTCTGCGCCGTCTACGGTCCGAACCCGTCGTTCCTCTTCGGGGAATACATCCGGCTCAAGATCCACAGGTCCACCAACGGCGGCAGGAGCGCCCGCTACATCTACAAGGGCCTGGGCGACGCCGGCGGGAATGCCAACTTCATCGCCCCCTTCATCCTCGATCCCAACCGGCCCAAGGTCCTCCTCGCCGGTGGGGCCTCTCTCTGGCGGTGCCCCGACGCCCTGGCCTCGAGCGTCTCCTGGTCCAGGATCATGCCCGCCGGCCGTTCCCGGATCAGCGCCATCGCCGTGGCCCCGGGCGATTCCGACATCGTCTGGGTGGGAAAGAACAACGGCGAGGTGTGGAAGACCAAGAACGGGAAGGCCGCCGCACCCGTCTGGACCGCCGTGGACGACAACGGCTCCAGGAACCCCCTCCCCAACCGGTACATCACCCGGATACTCGTGGACAGGTGGGACCACGACAAGGTCTACGTGTGCCTGGGCGGTTTCAAGGGGGACAACGTGCAGGTGACCACCGACGGGGGCCGTACTTTCCGGGACGCCACGGGAACGGCGCCCACGGGCCTTCCCGACGTGCCCGTCCGGGGGATCGCCCAGCATCCCTACATCCCCGGATGGATCTACGTGGCGACGCAGGTGGGGATCTTCGCCAGCGAGGACGGGGGGAAGACCTGGTCCACGACCAATGACGGTCCGGCGAACGTGTGCGTCGACGAGGTGGTCTTCCTGAACCATTCGACCACCCTCCTGGCGGCGACCCACGGACGGGGCCTCTTCACGGCCGAGATCCGTGCGGTGAAGGGGAGCTTCCAGGCCTTCGGAGTGGGCTGCAAGGGCTCCAAGGGCGTTCCCTACCTCTCTCTGGAGCCGGGCTCTTCCCCCAGGATCGGGGAGAAGCTCCAGGTCCGGATCTGGAACCTCCCGCCCTGGCAATTCGGATGGATGATCCTGGGGGCTTCGTCCTCCCGGGCCGGGGCCGTTCCCTTGCCCCTGGACCTGGGTCCCCTGGGGATGCCCGGGTGCAGGCTCTACGTCAGCCCGGACTTCCTGGTCTACTCCTTCTCCAACCCGGTGAAGAACCTCTGGGAGACCCTGGTCCCGGCGAACCCGGTTCTCCTGGGATCCACCCTCTTCCTGCAGTATCTTTCCAGGGATCCCGGCGCCAACGCCAGGGGCCTGGTGCTCTCCGGCGCGGCCAAGGTCGTCCTGGGCGGGTGACCTCCGGCCCGGCGGGGGGCCGGACCTGCAGGAAGCGAGGTTTCCCATGAATCGGATAGTCCCCGCCCTCTTCTTGCTTCTTCTTCCCCCGGCCTTTTCCTCCCCTTCCCCGCCCCGGGAGGGGGGGAGTCCCCTCCTGGTGAGCCTGGATGAGGGGTGGCTCTTCAAGGGGGACCCTGGGGACACGGGGCTGAAGGAGGGATGGGCCGATCCCTGGCTGGACGATTCCAAGTGGCGGAAGATCCTCCCCGGAAGGGACTGGGAGAGCCAGGGCTACAAGGCCGACGGCGTCGGCTGGTACCGGTTGCACCTGGACGTCCCCGCCGGGAAGGGCCGGCTCTTCCTGGCCTTCGACGGGGTGGACGACGAATATACGCTCTTCGTCAACGGACGGAAGATCGCCCGGTTCGGCGGACCCAAGCCCCGGAACAGCGTCTGGAACCGGCGCACCTACGCCGAGATCACCTCTTTCGTGAAACGTCCCGGGCCCTGCCTGGTGGCCCTCCGGGTGGTGGACTGGTTCCTCCAGGGAGGGCTCCGGGGAAGGGTCTGGCTGACGGACGAGGAGAAGATCGCTTCCGGTGGGGCCAAGGCCTGGCTCCGGGAACTGGCGAAGAGGCGGCCGGAGTGGATCCTGCCCGGTTGGCTCAGGGGGAGGCCCGCCGGCTGGACCATGACGGGCCGGGAGTCCGGGATTTCGGAGGCCTTGGTTTCAGAGGACGGAATCATCCAGCCCGGGAACCGGACGGCGGGCCTCTCCTTCGCCGTGGCGGTGGAGGGAACGGGCCGGGTCTACTCCCCCGAGAAGGACGGCGGGAGCCTGAGGCTCCTTTCGGGGGGCGGCCTTCCCCAGTGTCCTGTGCCGGTCTGCCGCTGGAAGACCGGTCCGGGCCTGGTGATCGAGTCCTCCCACATGGTGCTCGGGGCCGGCCCGGGTCCGGACTCCGAGACGGTGGGTCTCGCAACCCTCACGGTGAAGAACGAAGGCCGGACCCCGCTCTCCCTCGAGGCGGCCGCCATGGTGAGGCCCTTCGGGGTCCGGGGGCCGGCCTGGGTGCGGAAGATCGCGGCGAGAAAGCGACTCCTCCTGGTGGATGGAAGGCCCTTCCTCCTCTCCCTCCAGGATCCGGCCTCCTTCCACGCCCTGGAGATCGGCGGGAGGGAGGTCTCCCAGGTTCTTCCGGGGAAGGAGGTTCCCGGGCGGGACTCCTGCAAGTCCGCCCTGGGCCTGGCCGAGGGGGCCTGGATCTTTCCGGTCCGGGTGCCTCCGGGGGACCAGGTGACCCTCTCCTTCCTCGCCCCTGTGAACCCGGCGGCCTTCGGCGGGATCTTCCCCTCGCCGCAGGAGATCCCCCGCCTGGTGCGGGAGACCCTGGAGTGGTGGGCCTCCAGGCTGGGAAGGGTGAAGCTCTCCTGCCCGGAACCTTCCATCCCGGCCTGCTTCCAGGCCTCCCTGGGCTACATCCTCGTGGGCAAGGACGGGGCCCAGCTCCACCCGGGTCCTCTGGCCTACGACAACTTCTGGTACCGGGACAGCGCCTACATGCTGGCCGCCCTGAACCGGGCCGGCCTGGCCCGGGCGGCGCGGGACACGGTGGACGCCCTGGCCGGCTGGCAGGAGGCCGACGGGAAATTTCCATCCATCGTGAATCTTTCGGGGAAGTGCGTGGGTCCCGACGAGTGGGACAGCCAGGGCCAGGCCATGTTCTCCATCGTGGACCACTACCGGTTTACGGGGGACAGAAAATGGCTCTCCGGGAAGGCCGGGGTCCTTGAGAAGTCCGCCCGCTTCCTGCGCTCCCTTCGGGCCCGGAGGCTGGGCCCGAAGTGGAAGGGGCGGCCCGAGGAGGGGATCCTCCCGCCGTCGGTCTCGGCGGAGGACCTGGGGCCCGGCTCGTGGCACCACTACTGGGACGACTTCTGGGCGGTCCTGGGGCTCAGGGATGCGACCCTGGCCTTCAGGGTCCTGGGAAAGGAGAGGGATGCCTCCGACGCGGAGGCCCTGGGGAGGGATCTCCTGGCGGCGGTGGACCGATCCATCGCCGGGCTCATCCGGGCCAAGGGAATCCATTGGATCCCCAACGGCCCGGAAGACCTGGAGGGCACCAGCATGGCCAGGGGAACCTCGCCGGCCGTCTGGCCCGGCGACCTCTATCCCCGCCCGGACGCCCTCCTATACTCCTCCTTCGACGAGTACTGGAAGCGCTGGATCGAGCCCTACGGGGGAGCCTACTTCCACCAGGGGCGGATCTGGCCCTACGGAATGGAGCTGGCCCAGTGCTACGTCGTCCTGGGAGAGAGAAAGAGGGCCTGGAAGATGCTCCGCTGGCACCTGGGCCACCAGACCCTCCCCGGCGTATACGCTTGGGGGGAACAGGTCCGGGTGAAGGGCCACTCCTTCCTCTCGGGGGACATGCCCCATTGCTGGGTGGCGGCGGACTACGTGAACCTGGCCCGGTCCCTCTTCCTCTTCGAGAGGCCTTCGGGGGTGCTGGTCCTTGGGGCGGGGGCGCCCCTGGAGTGGTGGAAGGAGGGCTTCGGCGTGGAAGGGGCCCCCACCTGGTGGGGGGAGGCGGCTTACACCGTGGAGGCTTTCCGTGGGGGGTGGAAGCTCACCGTATCCAAGGCGCCGGAAGCCCCGGCGGGCTTCCAGGTGTGGTTGCCGGCGGAAGGAAAGATCCTCTCGGCCCGGGATTCTTCCGGGAAGGCCTTGGCCGTGGAGGAGGTCCGCCGGCCCGACACGGGGATCCTCCTCTACAGGAAGATCGACCTTCCCGCCGCGCCGGGGGTCCTCCGGGTCGAGTGGGAGGAGGGGGAATGAACGAGGCGGCCCGCAAGGAGAAACCCAGGCTCTACCCCGACTCGGAGGTGGAGGTCAGGGGGTTCATGGCCAGGCACTACGACCTTCTCATGAACCTCATGACCCTGGGCTACTACCCCCTCTTCCTCAGGAGGGCCCTGGGGTTCATGGATGTGAAGCCGGGGGACCGGATCCTGGATCTCGGGGCGGGAACGGGCCGGAACGACGCCCTCCTGGCCCGGCGGACCGGACCCGGTGGGAAGATCGTGGGCCTCGACATCGGCGAAGAGATGATCGCCGCCTTCCGGAAGCGCTTCGCCCGCGTCCCCCACGTGGAGGTCCGGGAGCAGAGGATCGACGTTCCCTTCGACCTGGGCGAAGAGTTCGACCACGTCCTGATCTCCTTCGTCCTCCACGGTTTCCCCCACGAGGTGCGCCCCGTCATCCTGGAGAACGCCGGGCGGCATTTGCGGCAGAACGGATCACTTTGGCTCTTGGACTACAACGAGTTCGAGATCTCCGATCTCCCCTGGTTCTTCCGGTGGGCCTTCACCAGGATGGAGTGTCCCTACGCCTTCGACTTCATCGGGAAGGACTGGAAGGGGATCCTGGGGGGGATGGGGTTGCGGCCTGGAGGGGAGAAGATCTTCTTCCGCGGGATGGTGCGGATGCTCCGGGCCGTGAAGGCCTGACCGGAGCGGATCATTTCCCGGGAAAGGGAGTCTTCCCGGGAACGGGGAGGGGCCGCTTTCCCAGCAGGATTTCCACCTTCCAGGCCCTCTTTCCCCGGCTCGCCACCAGGCGGACCCTCTCCCCCGCGTAGCGGGAGGCCAGGAGGCGCTGCAGGTGGAATGGGTCTCTCACGGGGACGCCCGAGAAGGCCAGGATCCGGTCCCCTTTCTTCAGGCCCGCCCGGGCCGCCGGGCCCGTTACGCCGGCGAGCCTCATTCCCGGCCCCAGGTCCCCGGGAGAGGGCCGGGCCCCCAGGAAGGCCGGGAAGAGGTCTTCCCCTTTCTTCAGCCTGGGCAGGACCCGGAGGATCCCCCTCCAGTCCGCGGCGAAACCGATTCCCGAGTCGTACCACCGGATTCCTGCGGCGTATCCCGCCGGCGACAGGGGCACGATGACCCCCAGGATCCTTCCCGAGAGGTCCACCAGCGCCCCGCCGTAGTTGGCCGGGGAGGTGGATGCGTCGGTCTGGACGGCCTTTCCGCCGATCCTTCCCGAGGCCGAGACGATTCCCAGGGAGGGCTCCGGGAGGGAGCGGCCGAAGACCCTCCCCAGGGCGACCACCCACGACCCGGTTCGGAATGATTCCGGTGGTGCGGGTTCGGGGACGGGGAGATCCCGGCCTTCGATCCGGAGGAGGGCCAGGCCCCGGGAGAAGTCCCTTCCCAGGGCCCGGGCGGTGAATTTCCTTCCGTCGGAGAGGGTCACCACCACCGCAACGGGCTGGAGCTGGAAGGACCAAAGGGAGGTGAGGACCAGGCCGTCCCGGGAGAGAAGCACCCCCGTGGTGGCGCCCCTGGCCACGGGAAAGGGGAGCCCGGGGGGGACCGGGAGTGGGCCGCCCTTCTTCTTCTCCTCCTTTCCTTCTTTCTTGCGGAAGGTCCCATCCTTCCGGGCCGGGGGCGCCAGGGCCGCCCTGCTCCCTCCGTAGACCTGGATGGTCACCAGCCAGGGGGAGGTCCGCTCCAGGAGAGAGGGAATCTTCTCCGAGAGGATCTCGAGCTCCCCCCGCTTCTGGGCGGGGAGGAGGGCGGCCAAAAGGAAGGGAAGGAACGGGAGCGGAGCTTTCATCTCTTCCTTTCTTCCTTTCCGGGAAGGGGGGTGATCCGGGTGAACTTCACCTTGGGGCCCCTCTTGAAGACCAGGGAGACGGCCTTTCCCGGTGCCAGGCCCTTCAGGACTTTCTTGAACTCGGCGCAGGTCCTGACGGGTTTGCCGGCGAGCTCCAGGATCAGGTCGTCCGGCTGGAGGCCTGCCCGGGCGGCGGGGGAGCCGGGGAGGACCCGGTCCACGTAGGCCGGCGGGGAGGAATGGAAGCCGAAGTCCAGGAGTTTCAGGCCAAGGTAGGGGGGTGGTCCTTTCTTCCCGGGCGGGACCGGGGCCCTCCCTCCCTTCCGCCCTTTGCCGAGGACGAAGTCCCTGAGGAGGTCCACGGGTACGGCGTAGTTTACGTAGGTGTTGGTTTCCCTGGCCTCCACGGCGCGCCCCACCATTCCCGCAAGTCTTCCTTCCAGGTCGAAGATCCCTCCGCCCTGGGCGCCAGGGTTGGAGGGGGTGCCCACGAGCAGGACGGGTCTTTCCAGGCCGAAGTCCTGGAGCCTGAGGCGGAGGTCCAGGCGGATCCTGGCCTTGACCAGGCCCAGGAAGACCGAGGGGGGGTCTCCCGGCCCGGAGATTCCGAAGGGAAAGGAAACCTGTACGACGGGAAGGCCCGGCCGGGGTTTCCACCCCGGCGGCGGGAGCTCCACGAAGGGGAAGGGGCCCTTTCCGGGGAGCTGGAGGAGGGCGGCCTTGAGATCGGGGGCCTTGGCCGCCACCCGGACGGGGACCTCCTTTCCGTCGGGAAGGGCCACCCGAACGGTCCCTTCCTCGAATACGGCGGTATAGAAGGTCAGGACCAGGCCGGAAGGGGAGACGATCACCCCCGATCCCCGGGAGGGAATCCCCCGGAATCCTCCCGGAGCCAGGACCTGGACCAGGGCGGGCCGGACCTTCCGGAAGACCGAGGCCGTCATGGGGCGGGAAGGGCCCGGAGGGGAAGCGAGAAGGAGGAAAGGAAGGAGGAGCTTCACCGGACCTCCTTTCCGGGTGGGGAGAAGGCCTCCTCCAGGAGGACTTGGTTTCCCCGGACCCAGGCGACTCTCTCGGGAAAGGGAACCCTCCCGGAGCGGTTCCACTTCTTGACCAGGAGCCTCACCTCTTCCTCCCCGGGGGAGGGGAGGAAGGCCGTCCCCAGGGGGAGAGCCGTCTCGGCGTCGAGGAAGAGCTTCTCCCCCTTCTCTCCCGGAAGGAGGATCACCAGGGCGGTCCTTCCATCCACTTTTTCGCCCCCGTCGAATTCCGCACCCCCGGGAAAGGGGGGAAGGCAGGCTCCCCGGGAGGGGAGGACGGCTTCGGGCGGGTCCAGGCTGTGCAGGAGGGACGGGTCCCCCCGGAGGACCCTCCTCCGAAGTCGGGGCGGGACGGGCCTCGTGGACCCCGGAGAGAGCCCCAGGGCCCGGAGGGCACGATTTTCGGCCAGCCGGGTTTCCTCGGCCAGGACCCGGTCCAGGTCCTCCGGTTCCCACGAGGCGAGCTTGGGGTCCAGGGGGGCCGAGGGGGCGAGGCGGACCCAGGAGGAACGGACTTTCTTCTCTCCTGCCCGGCGCCAGTCCAGGTTCACGCCCCACCCGGAGGGAAGGGAGGAGATCCTCCGGAGCAGGTCGTTCTGGCCGCGGAAGGGCCGCCCGTCCAGGGCGAGGAGGAAATCCCCTTCCCGGATTCCGGCGTTCCAGGCGGGTCCGTCCTCCTCGATGGCCGCCACGAGGAGGCCCTTCTTTCCTCCCATCTCCCGGGCGTCCACCCTGAGGGAGCCGTGGGAGCAGACCTTCCCTGCAAGGAGGTCCGGAAGGAAACGGCGGGCCAGGTCGGCCGATACGGCGAACCCCACCCCGGCGTTCACCCTCCCCCTGGGCCCGATGGAGATCCTCCCGTTGATCCCCACGACCCGGCCCTGCATGTCGAAGAGAGGCCCCCCCGAGTTGCCCGGGTTCACGGCGGCGTCGGTCTGGATGCAGTCGGGGTAGACCAGCATGCCCTTCGTTCCGGGCATGTAGCGCCCGAGGCCCGAGACGATCCCCAGGGTGACCGTAGGGGTGAAGTCCGCCGCCAGGAGGAAGGGGTTGCCCATGGCCAGGACGAAATCCCCGGGTTCCAGGTCCGATTCGCTCCCCAGGGGGGCCCAGGGGAATCTCTCTCCTTCCCTCCCTTGGAGCCGGAGGAGGGCCAGGTCTCCTCCAGGGTCGATGCCCAGGACCCGGGCAGGGAGGATTCTTCCTCCCGGAAGGCCGCATTTCATCCTCCCCGGGCGGGGTCCCTTCATGGAGCCCATGACCACGTGGAAGTTGGTGAGGACCGTTCCCCTCTCGTCCAGGATCACCCCCGAACCCCCCCCGGGACGGGTGAGGGACATGACGGAGACCACCGTGGGGGAGAGCCTTTCCACCAGGCGGATCCGGGCCTCTCCCACCTGGGCGGGTAGGGCGGCCGCCGGGAGGAGAAGGATCAGCGGGGCGAGGCCCTTCATGGGGCGTCCTCCTTTCCCGGGGGAGGAAGGAGGAGCCTCGGCCGGGCGAAGACACAGTGATCCCCCAGGTCCAGCTCGGGGCCGAAATCGGCCTGGAGGGTCAAGGTCCGGGCCTTCCCCAGGTCCAGGACGACATCCCGGGGATCCCGGCCCGCCCGGATCGTTTCCTCGAAGACGACCTTGCCGCCGGCCCGGATCCGGAAGACCGCCGCTCCCCGGCCCCCGCCGGAATCCTCGATTCCCAGGACGGCCCTGAAGAGGCGGAATCCCCGGGGAACCGGGAAGGTGAGGCTCCTCTCGGGGAGGAAGACGAACCCCTTCTCGAAGTAGGTTCCGTGGATACGTATGGGGCCGCCTTCCAGGTTCCTGTCCCTCCGGAGAGGCCAGACCCGGTCGAAGGCCGGAACGGCCCGGTCGGAGAGGAGTTCCAGGGAGGCGAGCTCCCGGCGGCGGTCGAGGGAAGGCCTGAGGCGGAACAGGTCCTTCCAGGAGAAGCGCATCTCCCCCAGGAGGGGATGGAGGAAACGGATCCCACGGGAATCCCAGGCGGGGATCTTGCCCAGGAGATACCCGCCACGCTCGAATTCGACGGACTGGTTCGGCCGGGGCCGGTCGGCTCTCTCCTCTCCCGGGGCCTTTCCGAGGAGGAGGCCCGCCACCCTCCAGAGGGGGACGGTCCTCTCCTTTCCGGCGAACTGGAAGCGCAGCCCCCCCCTTGCCAGGCCGAGGACGGTGACGGCCACCTCCAGGATCTTGCCCTTGTCCTTCACGAGGAAGAGGAGATCCCTCCCGGAAGGTCTCTTCGAGGGGTCCAGCTCCTTCAAGGTCTCGGGCATTCCCCTCCGGGGCCTCCTGGGCCACTGGAAGCCGGCGATTTCGTCCAGCGGGATCTCCCCGATGCGGGTCCCCCGGACCAGGGGGACGACCCCTCCCTTCCTGCCGCTCCGGATCGCTTCCACGGGGAGGGACTCGCCGCCGGGAAGGAAGAGGAATGGGCCTCTCGGAGGGCGGGGGCCGGGCCGGCCCGGGAGGATTTCTTCCACGGCGGATGCATCGAGGACGATCCTCCTTCCCTTCTTTCCAAGGAAGACCAGCCGGTTCCCTCCGGCCGAGAGGGGACGCGCGCCGAAGGCCTTTCCCAGGACGGGCCGGACCAGGAGGAGGGGCGCCCGGGGAGGGGCGGGGGCCGGGAGGGGAAGGGGAAGGAGAAGGAGAAGGTGGAGCCTCTTCATCTCATCGCTTCTTGCTGAGCTTCCGGAAGTAGGCCTCCAGGAGGGCGCTGTACCGCGGAGGGAAGCGCTTCCTCAGCTCCTGGAGCACTTTCTCTCGTTCCTTCCCGGGGAGTTTCCCCCAGCGTTCGGCCAGGGCCGCTCTCCCCCGGTGGAGACTTCCCAGGCCCTTGGGGCTCCCGTGGGGCTTGGAGTTCGAGGCGGGACGGGACGGCTTGGAGTCGGCCCCTCCGCCGGAGGAGGGGCTCTTCCTGGAGTTCTTCTTGGGCTCCATCTTCTTCAGGAGATCGTCGAGCTTGTCCAGGATCTCCTTCTCCCGCCGGACCGTCTTCTCTCCGGGGTCGCCGCGCTTGAGGTTGCGCTCAACCGATTTCATGAGGTCGGCGATCCCTTCCAGGGGATCCGCCTGGGGGGCCCGGAGTTCCTGCAGGACCTGGGCGGCAACGGCCCTGTAGCGCTCCGGCGCCCGGGGGAATCCCTTCAGGAAGGAGGCCAGGACCTCGGCCGCCTCCTCGGGGCTCGGGATCTTGCTGAGGGAGATGCCGTAGAAGAAGGAGGCCTCCGGTTCCAGGGGGGAGAGGTGACTCTTCCCGGCGAAGAAACGGCTGAATGCGTCGGCCGCTCCTTCGGGATCGTCTCCATCCAGGAGGAGGCGGCCCAGGTGGTAGAGGGCGTGGAGTTTCACGTAGGGATCCTTCGCCCCGTCGGCCAGCCGGGCCAGCTCCACAGCGGCCGAGGGATCGCCCTTCTCCAGGAGGGCCAGGGCCTTGCCGTAAGCCGGAAATGCCAGGGCCAGGGCCCGGTCGGCCTTGCGGGGGTCCTCCTCCCGTGCGGCCCGGCGGGCCAGGGCAAGGGCCTTTCCGGCCTTGCCTGCGGCCTTCCGGATGTGGGCCGCCAGGGCGGAGATCCTGGCTCCCAGGGGCGAGGGCTTCTGGCGGGCCGGAAGGGAGGGGCCGGCCCAGGCCAGGAGGCCTGCCAGGACCAGGGCGCTCTTTCTCGTTCTCATTTCCCTTCCTCCTCCTCGGCCAGGTCCTTCTGGATCCGGTCGGCGAGCTTTCGGGTCAGCTCGTAGATCTTCCTCTGCCTGGGGGCGAGCCTTTCGGCCTCCCTCCCGGCCGAGGCCGGGTCCTTCTCGGAAAGGATCTTGGCCCTGAGAGTGGCTTCGTACACGTCCTGTTGGAGTAGCCGGATCATCTTGAGTTCGGCCCTCCGGTCCACGAGGGGCTGGTTCCGGGGGGGCTGCCGGTCGTTGGAGGAGCTCTCCTGGTCGTCCCGCTTCTCCTGCTCCCGCTTCAAGGCCTCCAGTGCGGCGGAGAGGAGGTTCTCCACTTCGGCCTGCCTGGCCTGGACGGGAGGACCCGTCCTGCCCTTCCCGAGATCTTCCTTCAGGTAGAGGAGGTATCGTTTCACCGTATCCAAGATTTCCGGGAGGACCACGGTGGTGCCTTCCTCCCGGAGGATCTTCACGGCTCTCCGGGCCTCCTCCGCCAGGGCCCCTTCGGTCTGGGAGAGCTTGGATGCCCGGACACGGACCGCCCGGGGAGGCGGATCGGCCCCCCGGGCCCTGGCGTGGAGCACCCTCGTGGCGGCGGAGACCTGCTTCTGCCGGGCCAGGATCCCGGCGATCCGTTCCTGGAGGGCCCGGAGCAGTTCCTCCTGGAGTCTCCGGCGGGCCTGGCGGAGGGCCTCCTCGGCCTCCTGGAGGCCCTTCTTCAAGTTCTTCAGGGCCTCTTCCTGGTCGGACAGGGCCGGCCTGGCCTTCCCCTTGCCCAGTTCCCCGGCGGCCTTCTCCTGGAAGGGCACGGCCTGGGAGACCCCTTTGCCGCCCGGGAGGTCCTTTCCGCCCTTCCGGAATTTTTCGGCCAGGGCCCTTGTGCGGGCCGCCGTGGCGGCCTGGGCCCGGGCCTGTTCGCCCAGGGAGAGGCGGTGGATCTTGTCACGGGTCCGGCGGGCCAGGTTCTCCAGGGCCTCCCGGGCCTTCTTCAGACGCCGGGCGGCCTTCTCCATGGAGGAGCCGGCCCGCCCGGGGGAAGATTTCTCCAGGGCCTTGGCGGCGGACTCCATGGAACGGGCCGCCAGTCGGACCTGGGAGGAGGCGGCCGGGGGCTTCTCTCCCAAGGCGGACCGGGCCCGGGCCTCGAGTTTCTCCAGTTCCTCCGCGGCGGCCTCGGTCTTCCGACGCAGGGCCTCCTGGGGAGGGGCGAGTTTCCCCGCCGGCCCGGCAGGGAGGCGGCCCAGGAGGTCCCTCTGCTCCTTTTCCAGGCCGGCCAGGCGGCGGGCGGCCGCTTCCAGCCTCTCCCCGAGGTCTTTCAGCCCGGCCGTCCTGCGGGCCTGGTCCCTTTCGGCTTCCTGCTCCCCCAGGATGTCCTTCAATTCCTTCCGGAGGTTTTCCAGGTCCTGGATCTTCTCCAGGAGGTCCAGGAGCTGCTTGTTCCGGTCCAGGAGGAGATCCAGCAGGGCGGCCAGGTCCTTCTGGATCTTGTCCATCCGGTCCAGAGCATTTTGCCACTTCCCCCGGGTCATGTCCTCGAGGGCGGCCTTCATCTCGTCTTCCACGCCCTTCTCGCCGAGGTACTTCAAGGCGGCCCGGGCCAGGCGGGACTTGGCCGGGTCGGCGGCCTTCAGCCTGGCCGAGATGTCCGAGAGGGTTTCGGTCAGGCGGGAGAGCTTCTCCACGGCCCTCCGTTCCAGGAGGACCGGGTCGGAAGCGGGGGGTTCCTGGGCCCGGAGGAGAAGGGGGGCCAGGAGAAGGAGGGCTGGCCCGAAGATTCCAATGCACCTCATGGCGGTTCGACCTCCCGGCGGTCCTGGGGGCCCTGGGTTCAGGGAGAAAGTGGATATTCTATCGCTTCTTGCCCCCGAAGAGTTCGTCCAGGCTCTTCTCTAGCTTCTTCTTCAAGGCTTCCTTGGCCCGGTCCTGGGTGCGCATGAGGTTCCTGGTGAGTTCCAGGACCTTTTCGAAGCTCTCCACCCGGGCCAGGTTTGCCAGGACCCGGGCCAGGGCCTCCAGGGCCCGGTCCAGGTTCGCCCGGAGGGCCTGGAGGGATCCCTTCGTGCCCGAGAGCCAGGCCGAGGCCTCTTCGGCTCCCTTGGCCAGGGCGGGAGCGGCCCTTTCCTGCAAGGGAGCCACGAGCATCCGGCGGAGGGAGGGGACCCGGTCCCATCCCGGGAGCCTGTTGTTCTCCCACTCGTCCAGGATGCCCGCCAGCCTGAGGGCCGCTCCTTCCGAGCGTGTGGAGTCGGCCTGGAGTTCCCCGGGGAGGCCCTGTTCGGGCCGGGGCCGGGCCGCCAGGTCCTTCCTGAGGGCCTGGAGGGACTCCTGGAGTCCCTCCAACTGGGAGCGGACCTCCTCCTGGCGGCGGTTGAGTTCTTGGCGGAGCACCTCTTCGGGGACCACCTTGAACTCCAGGATCCCCGAAAAGGTCCGGTGGGGAGGGGGCGGGGAGAACCGGTCTTCCGCCCGGGCCCTGAGGGAGAGAGTCCTTCCAGGGAGGAGTTCGGTCTTTCCCCGGGTCCAGAGGAGATCTCCTTCGAAGGAGGGCGCACCGGGCTCGAAGGCCTCGAGGCCCCGGACGGGGACGGTCCGGAAGTTCCGCTGATTCCGGTCGGGCGGATCCAAGGACTGCTGGATCGCCAGGGTGGAGAGGGCCACGTCGTCCCGGGCCTTCAGGACCAGGGGGATCCGGACCCGGGGGGTCACCATGGCGCCCACGCCCCTGCAGGAGAGGGTGAGAGCGGGTGGGAGGTCGGGAAGGACCGTCAGAGTCACGGCCGGGGCGGGATTGGGCTCCAGGCCGAAGTCGTCCGCCGGGAGGACCTGGAGGGTGAGACTCCTTTCGGGCTTCAGGGTGAAGGTGAATTTCCCGGGATCCCGGGGATCCACCCGGCCGGGGAGGCTCTCCCGGCCCGAGGCGATCCTGGCCCGGGAGAGTCTCTTGTCCGCCCTTCCCTGGAGGATCACCGTGGATCCCCGGAGGACCCGGAGGGTGCCTCCCGAGGCCAGGAGGTCCACCCGGGCGGGGGTGCGGCCCGTGTAGGCGGGCTCCCGGACCCGGGCCGTCAGGGAGAGGACGGCGGGCCTGGCCAGGGGGATCACCTTCACCGGGCCGGCCTTCCCGTCGCCGGCGGCCACGGAAAAGGTCAGGGGGTCGGTGAGGGCCTTGAAGAGATACCGGAACCGGTCCCGGCCGAACCGGGTGAGCCGATCCTCTCCGCTCCCGGAGGGACCGGTCCAGGTGATGGTCCCCTTCGAAGGGATCACCCCGCCGGCCCGGACCAGGACGGCCAGGTCCTCCCCCTTGGGGGTGTAGAGGACCCCCTTTCGGACCCCCAGGATTTCCAGGGTGGTCCGCCTGGGCCAGGAGAGGTCCGAGAGGAGGATCTGGCGCTTCGCCCAAAGGGAGATGGTTGCGGGCATGGCGGTGAAGGTCCCGGCCAGGACGAAGATGGCCCCTGCCAGGAGGAAGAAGTGCCGGCGGAGCTTCCTTCCCTCCAGGGCTCTTGCGGCCCGGATCCGGGCGGCGAGGGCCTCGCCCTGCTCCACGGCCTTCTCGGCCAGGAGGGGGGACTCCCCCCCGAAGGGGCCGCCCTGGAGGAGTTTTCGGTGGAACTGGAAGGCGCTCACCAGGGCCTGGCGCAGGAAGGGATGGCCCCGCTCCAGGGCCAGGGCGAGTTCCAACTCGGGGATGGGCCGGAGGAGGGGTTGGAGGAGGCGCTTCCATGCGGTGAGCAGGATCCCGACTCCCCCGGCGGCCAAAAGTGCCGCCCGGAAGCCCTTCTCCAGCTCGAAGGTCCGGTCCAGGGCCAGGGTTACGAAGAAGAAGACTTCCACCGAGAGGAGGAGCTTTCCCAGTCCTCCCGCCAGGAGGACCGCCCCTGCGGCTTTCGCCAGCCGCCTCAGCCGCTCTTCCACGGCCCGCGGGGTCTTCTCTTTCCCTGCTTCCTTCAAGGGAGATTCATCCATTTCCGCAGGATCCATTCCACCGAGAGGAGGAGGACGGCCAGGAGGAGGAATCCCCAGTTGTCCCAGATGCTCCTGGGAGGGGACTGGGTGACCACGATCTCCGAGGCTTCCTCCAGGGTGTCGGCCAGGCTCGAGGCCCGGGCCAGGGGCCTGTAGGTTCCGCCTGCCAGGCGGGCAAGGTTCTTCAGGGTCTCCACCGCCGGGGGGCCGAAGAGCTCCAGGGCCGGGGGCCGGACGGTGAACCGGGCGGGCCGGCACTTCTTCCCGCCGGGAAGGCGGGCTTCGTAGATGCCCGGTTCCCCGGCGGAGAAGCGGGCCTGGATCTCCCCTCCCCCCGCCGGGTCGGGGCGGAGGGTCACCTGGAAGCTCTCTCCGCCGTCTTTGCGTATTTCCACTTCGAGGGTTTTGCCCGACCATCCCTTGGGGGGCCTGTCCGCCAGGAGGACCTCCGTGCCCGTCTCGTAGGAGTTCTTGTCGGTGAAGAGCTGGTGGAGAGTGCGATCCCCCAGGAGCTTGGGTTCCGCAAGGAAGCGGACCAGGCGGACCCAGAACCGTTCCCAGGCCTTTTCCGAGGCCGCCGCCCAGCGCCAGGTGGAGTCCACGGCCAGTAGGGCCGACCTTCCCGCTCCGGCGTATTCCCAGGCCAGGATGGGTCTCTTGCCCCCGGGGCCGCGGTGGAGGGGGCCCGAGCCGGGATGGACCAGCAGGACGTGGGCCCCCGGCGCCGGGGAGCGGAAGGGGTAGTTCCAGTAGAGACCGGGCAGGGAGGTCCAGATCCTGCGGGTCTCTTCCGGGCTGTTTCCCAGGGCAAGGATCCTGTCTTTCAGGCCGGCCTGGGTCGGCTCCAGGGGCCAGGAGCGGGTCATGGGTTTCCCCATGCCCACCAGGACCTCCGCCACGGACTGGTCCGCCCTGGCCGGGAGGAGTTCCACCAGGGGGGCCGTCGAGGCGGCCTTCACCGCTTCGGAGAAGAACTTGAGGGAGTAGATCTCCCCCGCCTGGTAGAGAAGGCCCGTGCCTCCCCGGCGGACGGCCTTCTCCAGGTTTGCGGCGAAGAGGAGGTTCAATCTGCCCGGGTCGGGATCCAGGAGGAGGACCGCGTGGTAGGGACGGAAGTCCTCCTCCCGGGAGGGGAGTTCCGTGATGGGGTGATTTCCTTCCTGGGGATACCCTGGAGAGGCCGACTGGAGCCAGCAGGACAGGTCGATCGTCGGGTCCCTGGTGAAGAGGCGGCGGAGTTTCCGGTATTCCCAGGTGGGGCCGCCGGCGAGGAGGAGGACCCGGGCGGGGAGGGTCCCCACTTCCACGACGATCCTCTCCCGGGCCTCCAGGGCCGCCCCCGGGGGATGGGAGGAGACCCGGAGGGTGAAGACGTGCACTCCCGGTTCCTTCGGCCGGACCCGGAACTCCAGGAGGGCCTCGCCCGAGGACCCGGGGGAAAGGGTCTTTTCCCGGAGGACCCGGGCCTCCTTCCCGGGCAGGGCGTCGGAGAGGACGGCCCGGACCCTTGCCAGGCCCGGCGGGGCCTGGAGGCGGAACCGGAGGGTGAAGGGATCCCCCAGGAAGGCCCGCTCCGGGGCTTCCCGGGCGGAGAGCCTGAGGGAGGGAGGGGTGGAGGGGGATCCTACGCCGACCAGGTGGAGGGGAATCTTCCTGGCCGCAAAGATCCGGGCCTTGCGGGAGGGGTCGCCTCCCTCGTTCCACCTGCCGTCGGTGAAGATCACGGCCCCGGCCACCCGGCCGGCGCTCTCCCCCTCCAGGACGGCCTCCAGGGCGGCGGCCAGGTTGGTGGCCTTTCCCCGGGCCTTCCCTGGTGGGGCCTTTCCGGCAGGGAGCGAAAGGGGCCGGACGGTCCTGTCGAAGGCCAGGAGGCGCACCCGGTTCTTCCCGGCGAGTCTCTCCAGGAAGGATGGGTTTCCGGCCTTCAAGAACCGGAGGACCCCGGCCTCCCTGGAGGCCCGGGAGCCCGGGTCCTTCTGGTTCATGGACCAGGATGTGTCCACCAGGACGAAGGTGGTCCCCCGGATCTTGTTCTCCTTCTCCAGGACCAGGGCCGGGCCGAGGAGGAGGAAGAGGGGGAGGGCCAGGACGACCCCCCTGGCCAGGCCGGCGGCGATCCGGGCCCAGGCGGGCCGGTCCCGTCCCAGGCCCTCGAGGGACCAGAACCCCAGGAGGAAGAGGAGGAGGAGTCCCAGGACGGAGAGCATCCCGAGGCCGCCCGGGGGGAAGTGCTGGAAGACCAGGCGGACCCTCTCCCCCGGGGAGGGATGCATCCCCAGGAGTCCGGCGGCGGCGTGGAGCAAGGCCTGTCCCGGACCCATGTCAGGCCCCTCCTCTCAGGGCGGAACGCCGCCCGAGCCAGGTCTCCCCCAGGAGCAGGAGGAGGAGGACGCCCGCAAGGATCCTCCAGGTCTTGTCGCCCTTCCTGGAGCGGGCCCAGGCGCCGGTCTCGGCGGGAGGGACCCAGGTGATGCGGGAGGAAGGGTAGAGGGTTTCGAGCTCGGAGCGGGTAGTTTGCGCCAATAAGCATTCGTCCGGATCCACGTTCAGGGCGCGGAGGATCTTCCTGGACGGCCCGGCCCCCGACGAGTGGATCATGAGTGTGTAGATCCCGGGGCGGGACGTGTCCCGCCAGGTGATCCGGTCCGTTTCGGCCTGGAGGATCCTCGGGCCGGGGGCGCCCGGCAGCGTGATGTCGGCCCTCCCCGAGTCGGTCTCGGGGTCCAGGGGGACCCGAATCGGTGTGCCGCAATCGAGGTTCCACTCCGGGTGGCGGGGGTCGGGGAGGGCCCAGGCCGCCGCTTCCTGGAGGAAGAGGGGGAAGAGAGGCTCGCCCACCCAGCCGGACCAGGTGCCGTCGGCCGGGACGGAGGAGAAGAGGACCCTTCCCCTTCCTTTGCGGATCACCGCGAACAGGGGTGGACCCTCGGGGCCTCCCAGGCGGGCGGGAACCTCCGCGCCGGGCCGGAGGGGACCGCCGGGGCGCACGTAGCCTGTGAAGGCCGCCTGGGCGAGCCAGCGGGAGAAGAGTTCCTTCCCCTTGGCCCAGATGGGGTGGGCCGGGTCGGAGAGGAAGCCCGGCAGCGGGGTCCTGGGCCTGGTGAGGGGCGCTCCCAAGGGATAAGGAAGGAGGGTGCCCAGGGTGCGGTTCCAGGCGGAAGGGATCAGGTCGGGGCCGCCGAAGAGGAGGAGTCCGCCGCCTTTTTCCACGAAGTCCGCCAGGTGCCGGGCCAGGCCGGGAGGAGGGGCGGCCGTGCCGGCCAGGACGACCAGGTCGTAGGGATCCAGGGGGCGGGAGGCGGCCCTTTGGGGGGTGCATGTGTCGGTGGAGAAGCCCGCCGGCACTTCCCCCGGAGCCAGGGCGGCCTGGAGGAAGAAGGCCTGGCTCTCCCTTCCGGGGGGCGAGGGGGGAGAGGCCAGGAGGACCCGGGCCGACTCCTTCACGTGGAGGGCCAGGAAGCGGGTGTTGTCGGCAGGCAGGTCGTCACCGGGGAGTGTGACTGCCAGGGAGTGGTCCCCGGGCGTGGAGAAGAGGGCCTGGAAGGTGAGGGCCGCCTTGGTCCCGGGAGGGAGGGATGGGATGGGTTTCAGGGGCAGGACCCGGCCTTCCATGGAGACCTGGGGGGTGAGGGGCCCCAGGGGAAGGGTGCCCTGGTTGCGGATCTCCGCTCGAATCTCCAGGGGGACCCCTGCGGCGGCCAGGCGTCCCAGCGGGCGCAGGGAGACCAGCCCGGCCCCCCCGGCGGAGCTTCCTTCCTGGGGGACCAGGACCAGGTCGGTCCCGGCCGAGGCCAGGGCGGAGAGGGCCTTCCTGAGGTCCGGGAGGGAGGCTCCTTCCGGCTTTTCCCAATCGCTTTTCCGGAAATCGCTGAAGAGGTAGAGGGTCACCTTGCGCTCCTCCGGGCCCGCCAGGTCGGCCAGGCGGGAGGCCAGGAGGGCCAGGAGGCTGCCGGGCCGGAGCCGGAGGCCCGTGGGCTCCAGGTCCCGGAGTTCCCTCTCCAGGAGATCCAGGGTCTCTTCGGTGAGAGGGCGGCCGTCCAGGAGAGGGGAATCCGGGTGGGAGGAGATGCAGGCGGTGATCCTGTCCCCCTTTCTCCGCTCCAGGAGACCACGGGCGAGTTCCAGGGCGTTTCCGGCGGCGAGGGAGAGGAGGGTCCTTCCCCCCCTGGACTGGCCCATGCTGGCCGAGTCGTCCAGGATCAGCACGTGGTGGGTCCCCTTTTCTCCGGCCAGGGAGGCCAGGAGCCCGGGCCCGGAAGAGAGGGGACGGGCCGCCAGGAGGGCCAGGGCCGCCGCAGCGGCGGTCCTGAGGAGGAGGAGGAGGATCTCCTCCAGGAACATCCTCCGGCGGGTCTTCTCGAGGGCCGCCAGGAGGAACTCCATGGCGGCCCAGGCCTTCCTGCGATAGCGCCTCCTGTTGAGGATGTGGATCAGGATGGGGACTCCTGCCAGGAGGAGTCCCCAAAGAAGACCCGGGTGGAGGAAGGCGGCCGTCACGAGGTTCCTCCCTTGGGTGTGCCCGGCGGATGGATGGGACGGTGGCGCGCCATGGGTCTACCTCTGGAAAGCGGGAACGTAACCGAAGGGAAGCTGGAGGATGACGAGGGAGACCGACGTGGCGTAGATCGGCCCGGCGGGGGACCGGGTCCAGGAGCCGTTGGGCCTCTGGATGTCCAGGAGCTTGGCCGAAATGGCCCGGTAGTATCGTTTCCAGTCCTTTCCGCCCCGCTGGAAGAGGGCCTGGGCCAGGTAGTTGTGGGCGTAGAAGTAGAAGCTCCCCGAGAGGTTCTCTATGGAGATGGTCCGGCGGGCGAAGGCGAGGGCCTTCTCGGCCAGGGGGTGGTCGTAGCGTCCCGCCTCGTAGAAGACGGCCACGGCGGCGGCGGTGATGGCCGGCCGTCCCGGCCCGCCGGAATGGACCCTGTAGCGGATTCCGCCGTCCGGATTGGAGGATCGCACGATGTAGCGGACGGCCCTGTCGATGACGGCCTTGGGCACGGCGATCCCGGCGTCCCGGCAGGCTCGAAGGGCCTGGATCTGGGTGACCGTGACGGAGCCTTCGTCGGTATAGGAGGTGGGGGAATAGTACCAGCCTCCGTCCCTGGACTGGGCGGCGGCGGTGAGGGCCACGGCTTTCTCCAGGACCCTTCGGATGGCCGCCTGAGTCCGGGCGTCCTCCTCCATGCCGAAGACTTCCGCCAGGAAGAGCATGGCGAAGCCGTGGCCGTACATGGGGCTGGGCTCGGGGGGCTGGGTCGCCAGGAGGCCCGAGGAATGGACGTTGCGGAGGACGAAGTGGAGGGCCTTCTGGATCACCGGGGCGTAGGGCCCCCGGGTGGGAGTGGATCCCGAGGCCAGGAGGGCCAGGCCGGCCATGGAGGTCATGGCCATGGGAACCGTTCCGTAGGAGCCCGAAGAGCGCCAGGATCCGTCCTGGTTCTGGTTGCGGGCCAGCCACTCCAATCCCTTGCGGACGGCTCGAAGGATCTTCGGGGTCATCCCGGGGGGGAGGACCTGGCCGGAGGCCGGCGGGAGGAGGAAGAGGCACGCCAGGGGGAGGATTCCTTTGGGTCTCATCGGGTTTCCTCCCCGGCGGCGGCCCGTGCCGCCCCGAGCAGCTCGAAGAAGACCCGGTCCGCCTCGGCCTCCCTGCCGGAAACCAGGAGGACCCGGTAGTAGAGGTCCAGCAGGGAGACCCGCCCCAGGGGATCCCGGATCTCCTTCTCCGCCCGGGCCAGGAGGCGAAGGGCTTCCTCCTTCTTGTCTTCCTCCAGGTAGGAGCGGGCCAGGTCCAGGGTCCAGAGGGCGCGGAGGGAGCGGGCCTTTTCGGGGGGAAGGGCGTCCAGCTCCTCCAGGGCCCTGGGTAAGAAACCGCAGATGGCCAGGCGGCGGGCCTTCTCCATGGGAGTGGCGGCCAGGCGGATCCACTCTTCCTTCAGGACCCAGAGAGCGAGGTAGTCCTTGGTGGCTCCCGCGAGGAATGGGCCGCAGGTGAAGAGCCTGATCGGGCCCGGTGGGCGGCCGGGGAGAGAGAGGATGCCCGACGGGTGGGGCGGTTCCTTCTCCACGAAGAAGACACCCTTTCGGGTCGGAAGAAGAATTCTGTCCGCCGTAACAATGCCCCTTCCGGTGACGGGCGGCAAGGATTCCTCCCAGAGACGAACCCCGGTTCGGGCCCGGACGGCGATAAGTTTACGTCCTGCAAGATATACGTTCTCTCCGTCCCCTCCGACCAGGTGGTCCGCCGAGGGAGGGGAGTCGGGACCTTCCCGCGGGTCCCTCCGGGAGGAGAGCCAGAGGATCCTTCCGTCCAGGGGTGAGAGCCCGACGAGGTAATCCCCGTCCGGGGGTGCCAGGACCAGGGTTCCTCCGGAGAGGACCATGGGGGAGGTCTGGAAGCCTGTGTGGTCGGCTCCCTTCGAAGGGACCAGCCAGGCCCCGGAGGAGCCCTTGGGGGGGGGAGAGGCCGGGGCGGAGGGGTCGGTCCTGGGATAGGCGGTGAGCCAGAGGATCCTTCCCGTCCGGGCGGCTACGGCGGAGACCGCCCCGGCCCCGGTGGCGGCGAAGAAGACTCCGTCGCCGGCCAGAATGGGCAGGGAAGGGGGCCTGGTGAACCCCGATCCCCCCGAGTGGAGAGGGGTGCGCCAGAGGACCTTCCCCGTCTCTCCGGAGAGACCGAGGAGGGTGAACATCCGGTCCGATTGGACGAGGACGGCCACGACTCCCGCCGTCGTAGCCGGGCCTGCGTGGATCCAGGCCTCGGCCCGGCGTCCTTCGATGGAGGCCAGGTCGAATTTCCACAGGAGGGTGCCTTCCGGAACACCGTAGGCGATGACCGTATTGGGGGAGGAGACGGGGGTCACCAGGTTGAAGGCCTTGGGCGGAACGAAGCGGGAACCGTGGCCTTTCCTCAGTGAAGGGCGGCGGCAGAGGAAGAAGGCCTCCTTCCCGGCCAGGGCGACCTGGCGCTCCCCCAGAGCCCAGGCCGGCCGGGTGGGCTGGGCCAGGGCGGGATCGGCGGAGTCCCACGAGGGGCCTCTCCGGATCGTCCCCAGGAGGCGTCCCGTAGGGATTTCCAGGATGTCCGCCCCGTCTTTCCGCCGGAGGAAGAGGAAGTTTCCGCCGAAACGGACCTCCGGGAGGATGGGGTCGGTGTTTTCCTGGGGGCCCGTTCCGGCGGGGAGGAGGGACCCTCCGCCGCGGAAACCCAGGAAAGTGTAATTTCTTTTCGGCGGGGTCCACTTGGAGAGGGGCGGGAAGGGCCGGCGCCAGAGGCGGGCTTCCTTCTCCGGGAGCCAGGATGGGGGACTGGGGTGGATCCGGGGGCGGAAGGCGGGTGATTGCGCAAGAAGGGATGGAGGGGTTTCCTTTCCCCGGAAGGGGACGGGCTTTCCGAGGGATGCGAGGAGTTCGAGGGTCCGGGCCGTTTCTCCGGCGGCGCCCAGGCAGGCCCAGGCGAAGGCCCGGCGTGCCAGGATGGGGGGCCTTTCCTCCGGGGGGGCTCCTTCGAAGGCGCCTTCCAGGAGGGCCAGGGCTTCCAGGAGGCGGCTTCCTTCCAGGGCGATGTCGGCCAGGGCGAGGAGGGCCTTTCTCCTCTGCGGAGTGGCGGGGAAGCGGTCCGCCGCGAGGTGGAGGAGGGCCGGGTCCCTCTTTTCCAGGCCTTCCCGTAGAAGGCGGGCCGCCCTGGAACGGTTCCGGAGCCTCCAGGCCTCCAGGATGGGCTTCCCCATGGCGGGGATCTGCCGGTCCAGGACCCGGGAGAAGGGAAGGTATCTTCCCGGCGAGGCGGGAAAGAGGCGGGTTTTCGCCCCTTCCGACAGCTTTTCCAGGAGGGTCACCACGGCCTGGGCTTTCCCGGCGGAAGCCAGGGCCCGGGCCCTGGCCAGGGCGCTTGGGAGTTCCGTCGGCAGGGGCACCTCCACCTTGGTGATCCTGGGGTCCTTCCCGCTCTCTTCCTGGGCTTGAAGATGGACGGAGAAGAGCCCCAAGGAGAGGAGGGGGGTGAGGAGGACCCTTTTTGCAAGGAAACCCTTCACGAGGAGTCGTCTCCGCTTTCGTTTCGCCTGGGCCGGCCGGGGGGAACCGTTCCCTCCAGACTACGCGGGGGGAGCGGGGTTTGTGAAGCCGTTCCCCTGGCCGGGAGGTCGGGCCGGGAGGAACAGGAGCATTCCCCCCGGGTGGCGGGGGAGCGGGG
>CAZLQD010000003.1:0-43605 GCA_964561605.1 uncultured Planctomycetia bacterium | reverse complement strand
TCGAACACCCATCCACTCCCCTGACGTCGGGCATGTTGCGGCCCTTCGGGCCGCACATCCCCGCCGGCAGGGGCTAACGAGTCCCTTTTTGTACGTCAGCCCCGGCCGGTCGAGTCACGGGCGAAGGCCTGGTTTTCTTTTTCCGTTAGCCCCGGCCGGCCGAGTCACGGGCGAAGGCCTGGTTTTCTTTTTCCGTCAGCCCCGGCCGGCTGAGTCACGGCCCAAAGGGCCGTGACGAGGACGCCCGGGGAGGGGCTCCAGCAACGAAACCTCGACCCGTTTTTTAGAACCTTTTTGTGACCTCACCCGGGCGGTCTCCCACGAATCTTCCGGCAACGAACCGGAAAGGAGCGCCGCCCATGAACCGTATCCTCGGTCCTCTCACCCTCCTCTTCCTGGGAACCCTGGCGGCCCTCTTCTTCCGTGCCCGGGTACGCCCGCCCCTCCCCGCGGGAAAAGGCTGTCCTCCCCCGGTATCTCTCCCCTCCTCACCCCCTCATCCCTCCTCCGCCCAGGCCCTCTCCAGGGAACCCGACCCCTTCCACCGGATCCCGGCTCCCTCTCCCCCGCCCCCCCAGGCAGGAGGCCGACCCCTCCTGTCAGGCCGTCTCGTAGACACCCGGGGAAGGCCCTTGGGGCCTGCCTCGTGGAGACTCCTCTTCATCCCCGCCGGGAGGAGAAGAGGGGAAGTGGTCCTCGGGGCGGCCCGCACCGACAGAGCGGGCCGCTTCCTGGCGCCCCTTCCCGGGAAAGTCCCCCCTGGAGAGGTGGGCCTGGAAATCCGCCCCATGGCAAAAGACGGGCGCCCCAGGCCGGAAGGCGGAAAGGCCCGGACCGATCTCATCCTCCCCCTCCCGCGGGGGATCACCCGCCTGGGCACCCTGGTCTTGACCCCCCTTCCCCTTCTCCTCTCCGGAAAGGTCCTCTCCTCCCGTGGAGAACCTCTTCGAGGGGTGGAACTGGAACTCTGGGCATGGAAGGAGGGGCGTCCCGGGCCGAGCCCAATCGCCCCTCCCGAGCCCCGGGGAACCCCTCCTCCTTCCGGCACCTGGCGGCCCCTCCCTCTCCGGCCGGCCTTCTCGGAAATGGACGGCACCTTCCAGTTCCGGGGAACATGTTCCTCTTCCCTCCTCCAGGTCCGAACCCGTGGGAAGGGAGGATGGTTCCTGGAAAATCCTCCTTCCGTTCCTCCGGGAACGGCAGGCCTCAACCTCGTTCTCTCCCCGGGAGGCCGGCTCGAAGGCCGACTGGAACCACCATCGGGGGCGAAACCCGGCGATTTCCTCCTCCTCCTCTACCCCTCCCACCTCCAGGACCAGGCCCATCCAGGTCTCCAGGCCGGGCCGGGCCCGGAAGGGTCCTTCCTCCTGGAAGGCATCCCCCCCGGGCCGGCCCGTCTCGAAGTCCGGAACGCCCTGGACGGAAGGATCCTCCTGGACCTCAAGGGACTGGAGATCCTCCCTGGCCGGACCTGCCGGGACCAGCGCCTCAGGCCCCTCGACCTCTCCCAGGGAGGTCCGATCCTGACCCTCCGGGTCCGCACCACCGCCGGAAAGGCCATACCCAATCCCATGGCCATGGTGTCGGGCCGGATCCCAAGGATCTACCGCGGGAAGGGAGGAATCCTCCACCTTCCCACCCGAGTGCGGGGAGAACCGGTCTTTCTCTGGGCCCCGGGGTACCAAGCGACCCGCCTTCCGGACCGGGCCTGGATGGACCGGAAATGGAGGAAGGTCACCCTCGAGCCGGGCATCCCCATCCGGCTGGAAATGGATCCCCGCCTCCCCCTCCCCGAAGGGCCCTTCCGGCTGGAACTCCATCTCTCCCTGGCGGACCTACCCGCATCTCCCGAAGGGAGGGCCGCCGCCTTCTTCATGGGCCGCTCGGGCCTTCCCCTGCCATCCTCCCAGGGAGGCCGGAGCTTCCCGGCCGTCCTTCCCTGTCCCGGCGTCTACCGCCTGGCCCTGGGCATCACCTGGAGGTCAGGGTTCCTCGAACAGACCATCTGGGCCGGGAAGACCCAGAAATTCCGGGTCTCTCCATCCGATTCGAACCGGACCGTCCCGATCTCCCTGGAAAGAAAGATCTACTCCGCCCTTCTCAGGCGGGCCCGCCGGGCCTATCCTCGCCGGAATGAAGACTAAAGGACGCATTCTCTCTCTCTCCTCTCTCCTCACGGTCCTCGTCCTTGCCGCCGCCTGCGGTCCCAGGCGGGCCGGAATCGATCCAGGGATGGGATTCTTCGCCGACTGGCCCTCCGGGGCGGACCGCACCTGGGTGGGCCCCGGGTTCTGGGCGAACCGCCTGGCCGACTGGAGGCTCAGGAAGGGCAGGCTGGAATGCCTCTTCGCAGGGAAGAACCGGAACGTCCACCTCCTCACCTGGGAGCTCACGGGAAAGAAGCCCGCATCCTCCCGGATCCGCCTGGGCTTCGCCCCGGACTTCCCCGCCAAGGGCGGGAAGGGATGGATTGGTTTCCTCTTTGGCGCAAAAGGAGTCTTCCACGACTACAGGGAGAGCGCCGTCCGGGGCAAAGGGTGGTACGCCGGGATCACCCCAGGAGGGACCCTGGTCCTGGCCGGCCCCAAGATGAACGTCCTGGCCCGGGGAGAGCAGGCCCTTCCCGCGAAGGAGGCCGAGCTCCGCCTGGACCTGCTCCCCGGCCCGGGAGGTTTCACAGTCAAGTTGACCCGCCTGGATCCGGCTTCTGGAAAGGTCCTGGACGCCCTGGAGAAGACCTTCCGGGGACGGGACTTCCAGGGCAACCTGGCCCTCTCCTGCCACCTTCCCGGAAAGGACCCCCGCCAGGGAAGGGTCTGCGCCTGGTTCACCGGCTGGAGAGCCTCGGGCCCCGGTCTTGTCCACCATCCTAAGAGACGCTTCGGCCCCGTCCTCTTCGCCCAGTACACCTTGAGCAGGGGAACCCTGAAGCTCACGGCCCAGATGCCTCCCCTTGGGGAGAAGGAAGAACGGTTCGTGACCCTGGAGATCCTCACCCCCGGGGGAAAGTGGAAGAAGGCCGGCCGGGCCCCCATCGACCCCCTGGCAAGAACGGCCCGGTTCCGGGTGAAGGGGTGGGACTCCTCCAGGAAGACCCCCTACCGTCTCTCCTACCGCCTCCTCTCCGGAAAGAACGAAAGGCGCCTCTACACCTTCCGGGGGACCATCGCGGCGGAACCCCCGGCGGGCAGGCCCTTCGTCCTGGCCGCCTTCACCGGCAACGGCGACAGGGGTTTTCCCAACACGGAAATCGTGGAACACGTCCGGGCCCACCACCCGGACTTCCTCTTCTTCTCGGGTGACCAGATCTACGAAGGCTCGGGGGACTACGGGTGCCAGCGCAAGCCCTTGAAGGTGGCCGTCCTGGAATACCTGCGCAAGTGGTATCTCTACGGCTGGGCCTTCGGATCCCTCCTGAAGGATCTGCCCGCCGTGGCCATCCCCGACGACCACGACGTGTTCAACTCCAACATCTGGGGTTGCGGCGGAAAGGCCGTCGATCCCCTTCCCACCCACGTGGCCCGCCAGGACAGCGGCGGATACAACATGCCCCCTGCCTTCGTGAACATGGTCCAGCGGACCCAGACCAGCCACCTTCCCGATCCCTACGATCCCACGCCGGTCAAGCAGGGCATCACCGTCTACTATACTTCCATCCTTTACGGAGGCGTGAGCTTCGCCGTCATCGAAGACAGGAAGTTCAAGTCGGCCCCCAAGCCCCTCCTCCCCGAGGCGGACATCTGGAACGGCTGGCCCCACAACCCCGAGTTCGACCCCAAGAAGGAAGCCGACGTGCCCGGCGCCCACCTCCTGGGAAAACGCCAGCTGGACTTCCTGGAGAGCTGGGCCGCCGACTGGTCGGGCGGAGCCTGGATGAAGGTGGTCCTCTCCCAGACCATCTTCTGCAATCTGGCCACCATTCCCGCCCGGGCCCGGGACGACAACGTCATTCCCTCCCTGAAGATCCCCAAGCCGGGGGTCTACGTGAAGGGGGACAAGATCGCCTCCGACTTCGACTCGGACGGATGGCCCCAAACCGGCAGGAACGAGGCGATCCGCAGGATGCGCAAGGCCTTCGCCGTCCACGTGGCGGGGGACCAGCACCTGGGAAGCACGATCCAGTACGGCGTGGAGGACTGGAGGGACTCCTGCTTCGCCATGTGCGTCCCCTCCATCGGGAACATCTGGCCGAGAAGGTGGTTCCCTCCGGAACCCGGCCGGAACCGGGCCCCCGGCGCCCCGGCCTATACGGGCGACTTCCTGGACGGCTTCGGAAACAAGATCACCGTCTACGCCGTGGCGAACCCCAGGCAGGTCGACAAGGAATTCCCCTGGCTTTACAACCGGGCCACCGGTTACGGCATCGCCCGCTTCGAGAAGAAGACCCGGAAGATCACCCTGGAGATCTGGCCCCGCTGGGTGGACCCGGCGAAGAATGGAGCCAAGCCCTACTTCGGTTGGCCCGTAGTCCTCCACCAGCAGGACAACTTCGGAAAGAAGGCCGCCGCCTGGCTACCCGAGATCCGGGTCTCGGGAATGACCGACCCGGTGGTCCAGGTGATCCGGGAGGACACGGGCGCCGTGGTCTACACCCTCAGGATCGCCGGGACCCGCTTCCAGCCCAAGGTCTTCGCCCCCGGGTTCTACACCCTCAAAGTGGGAGACCCGGACACCAAGGGCTTCCAGGTGCTCCGCCACCTGCAGGCCCGCAAAGGAAAGAAGATCGGAAACCTGGAGGTCCGCTTCCCCCGGTAGTCCCCTCCCCCACCCGAACCCTCGCCGGGCCTCCCCCTGCAGAGCTGGACAACCCGGGAGGCCCGGCGAGAATGGTCCCTCCTCTCTCCCCGGGAAGGAGACTCCCTTGCGAAGTGTCCTCGTCGCCATGAGCGGGGGCGTCGACTCCAGCGTCGCCGCCGCCTTGCTCCTGGAAGAAGGCCTGGAGGTGGCCGGCGCCACACTCCTGCTCCAGCCCTGCGCCGCGAGCCGAGACAAGGGGTGTTGCGCCGGCGAAGGGCCGGCCCTCAGGGCCCGGGAAGCCGCCCGGGCCCTGGGGATCCCCCACTACACCTTGAAGTGCGCCGAGACCTTCGAGAGGGAGGTGCTCCGCCCGGCCTGGGAGGAGTACGCCCGGGGCAGGACCCCCAGCCCCTGTATCCGTTGCAACAGCCAGGTGAAGTTCCGGCTCCTCCTGGAGCTCGCCGACCGCCTCGGAATGGAGGGAATCGCCACGGGCCACTACGCCCGCCTGGTCCGGGACCCGGAGGGAGCCCCACCGAGGCTCCTCATGGCCCGCCACCGCCCCAAGGACCAGTCCTACTTCCTCTTCCGTTTGGAACGGGGCCAGCTGGAGCGGACCCTCTTCCCCCTGGGAGGACTCTCCAAGGACGAGGTCCGGCGCATCGCCCGGGAGGAAGGCCTTCCCACGTGGGAGACCCCCGAGAGCCAGGACGCCTGCCTCGATTTCGGAGGAGAGGGTTTCCCCGAAGGTCTCCGGAGGAAGTTCGGCGGACCGGCCCGGATGGGGGAGATCGTGGACACCGGGGGAAAGGTCCTGGGAAGACACGAAGGGATCCACCGCTACACCATCGGGCAGCGCAAAGGGCTGGGGGTGGCCGTGGGAAGGAAGGCCTACGTGGTGAGAATCGATCCCCGCTCCCGGCGGGTCGTGGTGAGCGACCGGCCGGGCGACCTGGAAAGCCCGGCCCTCCTGGCCTCGGACCTCCACTGGATCTCAGGCTCACCCCCGGATCTTCCCCTGGAATGCCTGGCCAAGATCCGCTCCCGCCACACGCCCCACCCGGCCCGGGTCACCCGGGCCGGGCCGGGCGAGGTCCTGGTGGAATTCCGGACTCCCCAGCGTGCCGTCACGCCCGGCCAGGCCGTGGTCTTCTACCAGGGGGAGGAGGTCCTGGGAGGCGGCTGGATCGAGAGCCCCCACCCCGGTCCACCCGCCGGCGGGAAGGGCTAGGCCGGCGCGGGAGGGAGGCCCCTCCCCCCAGGCTCTCTCCCTCAAACCTTCCCGGGAAAGGGGACCTTGGGCTTCCAGGGAGGAAGGCCCTCCACCTTCTTCCGGGCCTCCGGGGCGGTCTCCAGGCCCCAGCCCTCGAAGAGAGGGACCAGGTTGCGGCCGGCGCAGCGGGAATAGATCTCCAGCAAAAGGCTCCTCTTCGCCAGGTTGCTTCGAGGCCACGCCTTCCTCGGGAGTCCCGCGTATTCCGCGAAGACCTTCTTCAGCGTGTCCCAGCCGAACTCCTCGATCAGGTGCACCCAGAAGAGGCACTTCTCCCTGTAGGATCTCTCGGGGTACGACGTGCCTGGACCGGAATAATCTTTGCGCATGTATTCGGGGAGGAGATCGGTCCGCCAGTGGGCGTGCCCCATCCGCTTCGGCTTCTTCAGGACCGCCACGTAGGTGTAGGAGGCGAAGATGTTCACCGTCACCTCCACGGTCCCGTCGAAGGTCCAGGGGTTGGCATAGGAGCCGAAGTGGAGAAGCTGGTGGTTGTGGCCGATCTCGTGGAACATCCCCCAGTTGCCCTTCTCCGTGAGGGTCTTCACGTCCACCGCCCTGGGGGCCGCCGAGACGGGGCCCATGAGGGGATAACCCGAGTGCATGTACCCCACCGAAATCTGGCGGTCGAAGACGAAGCGTTCCGGGTAGGCCCTGCGGGGGTAGGCGGCCAGGTCGTCCTGGGCGGCCACGACCCGGTCCCAGAAGCGGGCCACCCTTCCCGGGTCGTCCAGGGAACGGAGGACCCGGGAGGGCAAAGAAAGGATCATCTTCCTACCTGCGATCTCCCCGAAGGGGGCCGGAGCATTGCGGAGGGTCTTCCTCCACTCCCCGAGGCCGGTCTTCCCCAGGACGAAGAAGGGAGCACGCACGGCGCCGGAGAAGACGACCCGGAACCGCTCTCCCCGCGGCTCCGCTCTCCGGACCGCAACGTAGAGGAGGCCGCCGAAGACGTTTCCCACCGTCATGGTCCCCCCCCTCTTCACAGGGAAGGACCGGCTGATCCTGGGAAACCTCGCCCAGGCGGGCCTCCTGGCCACGCTGTCCGTGTGGCATCCCACGATCACCGTGTACCGGCCCGGTGGAATCCCCTTGGGAAAGGTGACCTTCACCGGCCCGCCGGGCGGAGCGTAGAGGCCCGTGGAGTGCCACCTGGGCACGGAGGGATCGATCTCCACGGAGGCCCTCACCCGGGGAGCAGTGGAAGGGACGGGTCCGGGAAAACGGTCGGCCGCCTTGAATGGAACCATTCGCTCGGGAGGGATCCGGAGCGCCTTGTACTGGTCGATCGAAACCAGCAGGAGAGGGATGGGGTGAACATCCACCCTGAGGGGCCTGGAAAAGTCCCAGGAATACTCGGGCCGCAGGGCGTCCACCGCTCGAACCAGCCGGTCGTATCGCCCACGCCCCGCCGCGGTATAGGCCCGCAAGACCGTCCTCGAGGCGGCCTTCCGTTCCTCCAGGCTCATCAACTTCTCCAGTTCCGCCGCCCGGACACGTCCCCGCCTCCTCCTGCCCCGGCCCTTGGAGCGAAGCAGGGATCGGGCCTTCTCCTGGAAGGCCCGGAGCTTCGCCAGGGCTTCCAGGGCCTCGGCCTCCGAGGGAGCCTTTCCCCGGAAACGCCGCCTCCGGGGGACCAGGGAGGCGGCCATCCCGCCCGCCGCCTTGGCGCGGGCCTTCCTCCGGGCCCGGGCCGAGGCGGCGGAGGACTTCCGCTCCCCCTTGGACTGGGCCCGCAGGCCGAAACCCGGGGAGATGGGAAGGAGGACCGAGAAGAGGAGAACCGCGGAAAGAGAGATCCTGCGCCGTCGGGTCATGGGAAAGGCCTTTCGTCTTTTCCTGGAGGCCCTTCCCTTCTATCCCTCCCGGCGGGAGAGAGGAACGGCCCCCTCTCCCCCAAAAGGCCCGGCTTTCAAGCTTTTTACCCTCTCTTACGTCTCTTGTTTCCCGGCCCCTTTCCGTTCATCGCCGCGGCGAGTTCCCCGCCGAAGGCCTCCACCCTCCAGGACTCCATCCCGGGGATCTCCCGGAAGCCCTCGGGAGAGGAAGGGCGCCTGCGGGCCGCTTCCTCCATGACCCGGCGGTTCAGGACCAGGGAGGGGTCCACTCCCAGCTCCCGGGCCTTCTCCATCCTCCACGAGCGGACCCGCTCCAGGGCTTCCAGGTAGGCCTCCAGGTCGGGATCCTTCCGGCGGGAACGGGTCATCTCCGGGGGAAGGACCAGGGGCTCCATCCGGGAGGCCTCCTGGAGGGCTCCGCGGATCCAGAGGGCGTGCCTCCTGAGGGAGCGCCTGGGAAGATCGCACCAATCCTCGAGTTCCCGTCCCTTTGGAGGAAGGCCGTTTCGGGCCAGAGCATATAAAACCTTGTCGGGGACCAGCCTCCCCGGCGGGAGATCGAGCTTCCTGGCCTCGGCGTCCCTCCGGGCGTAGAGGCGCTCCAGGTTGCGAAGTCCCTTGGGGTCCAGGCTCCGGGCCTTCCGGACCCTGAGGAAGGGGTATTCCATCCTTTCCTTCACGGGCGGCTCCAGGCCCTCGAGGCGCAGGAACTCCCCCTCCACCAGACGCCGCACGAGAGGGTCGGCCTTCTCCAGGTCCTCCTTCAAGGAGAGGTAGAGGGGAATCAGGTACCGGGTGTCCGCCGTGGCGTAGCGCAACTGCTCGGACGAGAGGGGACGCCTTCCCCAGTTGGAGCGCTGGCATTTCTTGTCGAGGATCACCCCCAGGCGCTTCTCGGCCAGGGCCGCCAGCCCCACGCCGCCGTCTCCCAGGCCCGCCCCGGCCACCTTGGTGTCGAAGATCCCGCGGACTCCCAGGCCGAGGTCCCGCTTGAGGAGGACCACGTCCTGCTCACCGTCGTGGAAGACCTTGAGGATGGCCGGGTTCTCCAGGACCTCCCCGAGGGGGGAGAAGTCCAGGTCCGCCAGGGGATCGAGCAGGTAGTCCCCTTCGCCGGTGGAGAACTGCACCAGGCAGAGGCGCTCGTGATACACGAAATAAGAATTCCCCTCCGTGTCCACCCCCAGGCAGGGGTGGCGGAGAAGCTCCTGGACGAGGGCCTCCAGGCCCTCCCTGGTATCGATCAGGGCCGGGTCCTTCATGGGTCTGGGTTCCCGGCCCCTTCCCGCCCCGGGCCGGAAAAGGCGGAGTATACCTTCCCGCTCCCCGGGGTCGCCCTTTTTCCGGGAGACCTTTCCTTCCCGGTGGCCTCGAAGGGAGACATCCCCTATGTTCTCGGGAAACAGCCAAGAAAGGAGTCTCCCATGAGGAAAGCCCTCCTCCTTCCCCTTCTGGGGGCCGTCCTCTCCCTCTGCGGGACGGCCGCCCCGGCCCGTCCCTTCAAGGTGAAGGACTTCCTGCGCCTCCCCATCCTGGCCTCGCCGGCCCTCTCCCCATCGGGGGACAGGGCGGTCTACCTGGAAGTCCGCCGGGACTTGAAGAAGAACACCTACCACAGGCGGCTCCACCTGGTCTGGACCGCCACGGGCAAGGACGTCCTCCTGACCCGCAACGGCCACGACGACTGGGGGGCCTTCTGGTCCGGTGACGGCTCCACCCTCTACTTCTTCTCAAACCGGGGAGGGAAAACGGCCCTCTACGCCAACCACTTCGACGGGACCGATCCTGCAAAAGTGGCGGGCCCAAGGAAGGGCGGAATCTCCTCGCCCCGCTTCTCCCCGGACGAAAGGTACCTGGCGTTCCTGGCCCCGCCAAAAGGTGTGAAAGGCTACGGAAAGGATCCCCAGGTCCGCACGACCCTGGAGGACCGATCCACCTGGCCCCAGCTCTGGATCCTGGATAGGAAGACCGGGAAGGAGAAGAACCTCACCGGCGGAAAGGTCTACGTCTACGACTTCGACTGGGCCCCCGACGGGAAGAAGCTCGCCTTCACGGCCGATCCCAAGGGCTCGAGCGGCGTGACGGAAGACCACTACCTGGCCCTGGTGGACTTGTCGGGCAAGGTGGAAATCCTTTCCGATCTCCCCGCCCACCACGCCAATCCCCGGTTTTCTCCCGACGGAAAACGCCTCTCCTTCACGAGGGACCGGCACGTGAAGTGGGGCCACTACGTGAACGTCCAGGATCTCTTCGTCCTGGACCTGGAGACCCGCCGCTTTCACCAGCTCACCGCAACGGCTCCCTTCGACCTGGAATCGGGCCGGGGGTGGACGGCCTGGAGCCCCGACGGACGCTGGATCTGGTTCCTCGCGGGGAGAAAAGCGAAGGTGCGCCTCTACAAGATCCCCGCCGCCGGAGGGAAGGCCCGGGTCGCGGGAGAGACGGCGGGCTCCATCCTCCAGGTCTCTCTCGACGCCGCCGCCCGAACGGCCCTGTTCACTTCGAGCGACTTCAGCCACCCCTCGGATCTCTTCCTCTCCCCCCTGGGCAAGTGGGCTCCCCGGCGCCTGACCAAGGCCAGGGAAGCGGCGGCCCCCTTCGGGCTCCAGGACCCTGTGCACCTGGCCTGGAAGTCCCCCGACGGCCTGGAAGTGGAAGGCTTCCTCTTCCTTCCTCCGAACCTCCCGGAAGGGAAGAAGGTCCCCATGGTGGTGGAGATCCACGGCGGACCGGCGGCCTGCTGGCTCCGGGCCTTCTCCTACCGCTATCTCTGGCACGTCTTCGCCTCCAAGGGGTGGGCCACCCTGATCCCCAACGTCAGGGGATCCACCACGTACGGAGAGAAATTCCTGAGAGCGAACCTTGCGGATTTCGGCGGAGGGGACTTCAAGGACATGCTCTCCGGCGTGGAGGCCGCCCTCGCGACCGGCTCCATCGACAAGGACAAGCTGGCGATCTCCGGCTATTCCTACGGGGGCTTCATGGTGAACATGACCGTCACCAAGACGGCGGTCTTCAGGGCCGCCGTGGCGATCGCCGGGGGCTTCAACTTCCTTTCCTGTTTCTGCCAGACCAACCCCGTCCTTCCCGAGGTCTATTACGATCCACTTGGTTCCCCCGCGAAGATGAAGAAGGCCTTCCAGGACAGCCCCATCGCCTCGGTATGGAAGGTGCGGACCCCTCTCCTGCTCATGCACGGCACGGCCGACCAGGCCGTCCACTACATGCAGTCCGTGGAGTATTTCCACGCCCTCCAGGAGCTTGGGAAGGAATCGAAGCTGGTCCTCTACCCCGGGGAAGGCCACGGCATCAACAAGCCATCCCACATGGTCCACTACATGACCACGGAGATCGACTGGATCGAGAAGTGGATCAAGTAGCCCCTCCCCTCCGGGTGGGACCTATTCCGCCGCGGAACTCACGGGCCGGGCGGGCCGGTTCGAATCGGCCTTCCCGAACCGCCCCGCCCGGAGGCCTTCCAGCTTGGATTCCATGATCCCCCTCAGGTAGGCCGCCTGTTTCCCGAAATGGAGATACATGGCCATGAGGTTGACCAAGGTCTCCAGGGAGGAAGGCCGGGTGAAGAGGACCACGAGGAGGTTCCGCCACCAGTAGTAGGCGGTGGAAGGCCTGAATCCGAGCTTCACCGTGGCGAGGAAGAAGCCCCGTCCGTAGCGGAGGAGGACCCTCAGGGGCGGCCTGAACTTGGGCTTCACCCTCAGGCTCCGGGCCAGGGCCAGGCAGCGGTCGAAGTAGTCGCGGCGTGAATACACCTCCCGGAGGATGAAGAGGTAATCCTCCAGGATGCGCTCCCGGGGCCTTTCGGTCCGGAAATTGATCCCGCTTGTGGTCTGGTCCACGTCTTCGGCGGCGGACTGGGCGCGGACGTCGAAGTCCTCGAAGAGCCGGCCTTCCCTGCGGAGTCTCCTGGTCAGCCTGGTGTTCGGGAGGGCGTACAGAAGCCCCACCATGGCCATGCAGATCCGGCCCCTCCTGATGAAGTCCACGATCCTCGCACCGATGCCGTCGTCCTCGCCGTCGAACCCCAGGATGAAACCGGCGTTCACCACGATTCCGCGGCGGTAGATCTTCTCCAGGTCCTTCACCATGTCCCGCCGGAGGTTGGAGGTCTTCCCCGCCGATTCCAGGACGGGCTGGTCCGGCGACTCGACGCCTACGAAGACGTACCGGAAATCCAGTTTCTCCATGAGGGAGAGGATCTCATCGTCGTCGGCCAGGTTGAGGGAGGCCTCGGTGGAGAAGAAGAAAGGCCTGCCCCGGCTCTCGGACCACTCCAGGACGGCCCTGAGGATCTCCACGGCACGCTTCTTGTTTCCGATGAAGTTGTCGTCCACGAAGTCCACGTGGCCCCGGTGGCCGAGGCGGTAGAGGGCCTCCAGTTCCTCGACGATCTGCCCGGGGCTCTTGGTGCGGGGAATCCGGCCGTAGAGCTCCACGATGTCGCAGAACTCGCAATTGAAGGGACAGCCGCGGGAGAACTGGACGCCGATCATGATGTAGTCGGAAAAATCCAGGAGATCGAAACGGGGAACGGGGCTCGCCGCCATGTCGGGCCGTTTCTCCGCCTCGTAGACACCCGACGGGGCTCCCCTCTCGAGGTCCTCCAGGAAAAGGGGAAGGGAGGCCTCCGCCTCGCCCAGGACCAGATAGTCCGCCGAACGGTAACGCTCGGGCTGGGAGGTCGGATCGGGCCCCCCGACGACGACCTTCTTCCCCCGGGAATGGACCCGCTCGATGAGGCGGAGGATCTCCGCCTGCTGGGGAAGCATTCCGCCCAGGAAGACCAGGTCGGCCCCGTCGATCCGGCGGTCCTCCAACTCCCGGGTGTTCAGGTCGACCAGTTCGATCTCCCACTCGGAAGGGAGAAGGGCCGCCATGGTGATGAGGCCCAGGGGGGAAGCGGGATATTTCGCCCCAACGAGATTGCACACCTCCCGGTAGTTCCAGAAACCGTGTGGGGAAAATTTGGGATGCAGGAGCAGGACTTTCTTCAACTCGGACAGACTTTCTCGGCTCTTCCCCGTGTATCTTCCCCGCTCCAGCCCTCTTCCGGGCGGGGCGCGGGCGGACCTCGGGATCCAGCCTCTGGTTTTGCGGGCCGCGGCGTCCCGGGATCCACCCCTCGGACTTTCCCCGGCCATTCCCCGGTTCCGAATTTCCCTTGGAATGCTTCTACCAGGAAAGGGCCGTCCTGTCCAGTCCCGATTCGGAATCAGGAAATTTCTCCGGGGAGGCCCTTTCCGCCGCGGGCCTTCCGGGCCTCTCCCCCGGCCCCTCCCACGGTCACCACGGCGGAGCTCTTGAAGGTGCAGAAGACCCGGCGGCCCCGCCCGATCCCCAGCTCCTCGAAGGACCTGCGTGTCACCAGGGCGGCAAGGGAGAACCCGCCCAGGTCCACTTTCACCGCAAGGAGAGGACCGGCGGGCTCCCAGTCGGCAACCCTCCCTTCGAACTGGTTCCTCGCGCTTGAGGGGAAGGCCTCCAGGGAGAGGAGAACGTCCTCGGGCTTGATCCACACGTGGGTCAGGCCCGGGGCGGCCGAGGCGGCGGCCACCTCCTTCTCTCCCACGAGGCAGTAACCTTCCCTGAGAAAGGCCGCCGGCAGGAGGTTCCGCATCCCCAGGAAGGCCCCCACTTCCGGGTCGGGAGGATTGCGGAAGATCTCCTCGGCCCGGCCCGCGCCGCGGAGTCTCCCCCGGAGCATCACCCCGATCCGGTCCGCCAGGTAGAGAGCCTCCTCGGGATCGTGGGTGACGTGGAGGAAGGTCGTACCCGTTGCCCCGTGGAGATCCCTCAGCTCACGGCGCAATTCCCTTCTCCGGCCCCAGTCCAGTGCGGATAGGGGCTCGTCCAGGAGGACCAGGGCCGGACGGGGCGCCAGGGCCCGGGCCAGGGCGACCCTTTGCTTCTCCCCTCCGGAGAGGGTCCCGGGCATCCTCCGGAGGAGGTGGGACGCCCCTGCCAGGTCGGCGGCCCTCCGGGCCGCCCGGCGGGCGTCGGCCCGGGAAAGCCCCCCGGCCCTCGGCCCGTAGGCGATATTCTCCTCCACCGTCATGTGTGGAAAGAGGGCGTAGTCCTGGTAGAGAAGGGAGAATCCCCGCTCCTCGGGAGGAAGGCGGGTCACGTCCTCTCCCTTCCAGGAGATCCGGCCCCGGTCGGGCCGCCGCAGGCCGGCCAGGACCTCGAGGAAGAGGCTCTTCCCCGATCCCGACGGCCCCAGGAGGACGAAGTACTCCCCTTCCCCGACCTCCAGGTCCGCCTCGCCGAGCCGGAAGTCCCCCACCTCCAGGTAGATTCCCTCAACCTCGAGCACGGCCGCCTCCCCCTGGGACTTCCTTTCCCGAGAGGACCCGGAGCAGAAGGAACAAGGCCACCGCCGCCAGGAGCAGGAGGACCGCCGCCGACCGGGCGTAGGCCAGGCCGTAGTCGTTGAATCTCTCGGCGATGAGGACCGTGGCCGTCATGGGATGGTAGGCGATGATCACCACCGCCCCGAACTCCGAGATCCCCCGGCCCCACATCATGATCATCCCGGCCAGGATGGAGCGCTTCGCCAGGGGCAGGGAGACGGTCCGGAAAACCCGCCACGGCGAGGCCCCCAGGCTCCTGGCGGCCTTCTCAAGCCTTTCCGGCACGGCGGAAAATCCCTCCCTCGCGGCGTTGACCAGGAAGGGAAGGGAGACGAAGGCCATGGCCGCCGTGATCCCGAGGAAGGTCCCGGTGAATCCCAGGCCCAGGCTCCCCAGGATACGTCCCGCCCAGGTCTCCCTCCCGAATACGCTCAAAAGGGCGATTCCCGCCGCCGTGTGGGGCACGACCATGGGGAGATCCACAAGGGCTGAAAGGAGTGACTTCCCCCGGAATTCCTTCCTTGCCAGGATCCAGGCGAGGGGGACGCCGAAGAGAGTCGTCACCAGGGTGGCCGCGAGCCCCGCCGAGAGGGAGAGGACCAGGGCGGCCGTGACGGCCTCGTCGGCGGCGGCCCGGCCCAACTCCCCGAGGGACGTGGCGAGGAACATCCCCCCCAGGGGAGCCAACACGAAGAGGACCAGGATGGACCCCAGGACCGTGAAGAGCAGGTGAAAGGCCGACGGACCGGGCCCCCTTTCCTTCACTTCCCGATCTCCCTGCAGAAAGGCCGGAGCGACGGCGGAAGGGCCCGGAGAGAGCGGCAAAGGGCCGGAACGAGGCAGGCCTGGCCGTTCCTCTCCATCACGGCCCGTCCCCCCGGCGAGAGGAGGAACCGGAGGAACTCGAGGGCGGCCTTCCGGTTCGGGGCGTCCTTGGGAATGGTTACGGAATATTGTATGGGCGAGCCCTTCACCAGGGTGAATTCGCCGGGCTCCTTCCCTTTCACCTTCACGGCGGCCTTCCCGTAGAGGGCCCCGAGGGAAGGGTCCCCAAGGTTGATCTCCTTGGGAAGGCGCAGAAACCCCAGACCGTGCTGGAGGGCCACGGACCGGTAGATGAAGAGGAAATCGATCTCCCCCGCCTCCAGCAAGGCCAACAGGTCCGTCTCCTTGGGCCGAACGAACCTGTCCCCGTTCTTCTCCAGGATCTTCCCGGCCAGGCCCGGCCTCCCGTAGTGCCTCTCGGCCAGTTCCAGGACCATGACGGTCCTGTAGCCGCAGGGATCGCTGTCCGGGTCGGACCGGCCCAGGATCCCTCCTTTCTCCAGGAGGTAGGAAGGCCAGTTCCCGCCGTCGATCCCCTCGGCCTTCGGGGAGCCCTTCTTCCAGGCCAGGACCATCTCGTTGGTGCAGAAACGGATGTTGAAGTCGGCCTTCTCCGGGACCAGGAGCTCCTCCACCACCTTGTAGTCCGCCGACCCGAAGACGTCGCAGGGCTTGCCCAGGGCGGTGATCATCCTGGCGCATTTCCTGCTCCCGTGGCTCTCGATCTCCACGTGGAGGCCAGGGTGCGCCTTCTCGAAGATCCCGGCGAGCTCCCGGAAGGGAACGGAGAGGCTTCCCGCCGTGAGCACCCTGAGCTTCCGCTCCCCCCCCTTCTTTCCGCAGGCCCCCGCCAAGACGACGAAAACCAGCAAGACCCAGGGAACCATCTTTTTCTTCCCTGGGGGCCCTGAAAAAAGTTTACGCCCCCCCCACCAGCAGGAGGTGGCGCCCCGCAAGGAGCGATCCAGCCCGTCTTCGGCTGCAAGCGACGGCGGGGCGCCGCCCCGGCGGAAGAGGAATGAGATTGCTGATCGGATTTCCGCCAGGGTTCTCATCCGTGTCCCACTCCCCTGACCATCAGAAGAAGGTGCTCCATGGTCTTCAGGATCTCCTCCATGTACTCCTTCACCGCCCTGGGGCTCCCCGGAAGGGCGTAGACCAGTGCCCGGCCCGCCACGCCGGCGGCGGAGCGGCTGAGGAGGGCGTTCGGTTTCTCCATACCGTATTTCAGCCTGATCGCCTCCATGATCCCCGGGATCATCTTGTCGCATACTTTCTCCAGGACCTCGGGGGCGTTGTCCCTGGGCCCGACCCCCGTCCCGCCCGTGGAGATCACCACGTCGGCCCCGCCCTCCCGGGCCCGCCGGAGTTCCTCCTCCAGGGGAGCAGGGTCGTCGGAGAGGACTTCGGCCTCCACCTGGAGGCGCCAGCGCCGCCCCCGGAACGCCCTTTCCAAGAAGTCCTTGACCAGGGGGCCGCTCCGGTCGGCGTATTCCCCCCGGAAGGCCCGGTCGCTCAGGGTGAGGACCCGGACGCGCAGGGCCGAGGGAAGGAGTTCCCCCTCCATCCCAGGCCTGACCGTCCCCCCACGGATCACCCTGCAGAAGAGCCCCTCCCGGGGCATCACGCACGTCCCTGTCTCCCGGAAGACGGCGCAGGCGTCGCCGTGGCACTTCTTTCCGAACTGGGTGACCTCCAGTTCCGCTCCGCCGATCCGGATCCTGTCGAAGTAGGCCGCCCCGGCGGGGTCCAGCCCCCGCAAGGTGAGATTCTCGGCGAACTCGCCTGGGCGGATCTTCCGGCCGGCGATCTTCTCGAACTCCAGGATGCTCGCCTCGGAAAGGAGGCTCACCTGGCGGTGCCATGAACCGGCGTGGGCGTCGCCTGCGAAACCACGCTCGTCCAGGAGAGCCTCCGGGACGGGGGTCTTCACCGTCCCCTTCTCCCTGGAAAGGTTCACCGAGAGGACTTCAAACTTCACCTGCCCGTTCCTTCCGCTTCTCCAGGAGAACGATGTCCGTGATCCGCATCTTCTTGTCCACGGCCTTGCACATGTCGTAGACCGCGAGGAGGGCCGCGCTCACCGCGGTCAGGGCCTCCATCTCCACGCCGGTCACGGCCCGGCACTCCACGCGGGCCCGGGCCTCGAGCCCTCCCTCCACCCAGGCGAAGTCCACCTCCACCAGGTCCAAGGGAATAGAGTGGCAAAGGGGGACGAGCTCCGGGGTCCTCTTGGCCGCCAGGATCCCGGCGATCCTGGCCACGGCCAGGACGTCCCCCTTCTCCAGCCCCTTCGCCCGGATCAGCTCCACCGTCTCGGGGGCGAGGAGGATCCGCCCCGAGGCCTCGGCGATCCTGTGGAGGGCGGGCTTGCCCCCGACGTCCACCATCCGGGCCCGTCCCCGGCCGTCCAGGTGGGAGAATTCCGCCATCTCAACCTCCGATCCTCTGCATACGCCCGGGCCGGCAGGCTCCACCCGCCCGGGGTTTGGCCCGGACCGCCCGGAGGAGGGCCTCCCTGGGGCCGAGTTCCCTGACGTCGAAGGCAAGGTCCGAGAAGAGACAGGGCCGGATCCTGCCGTCGGCGGTGAGCCTGAGCCTGTTGCACCTGGGACAATCCCCTCCTTCACCGCCGAGGACCGGGGAGAAACGCCCCGAAGCGGCGTCCATTCTCACGATGAACCTGGCCTCGAGCCCCTTGGTCCGGGCGAAGCGGGCCACTGCGAGGGCGTCCGGCTCGCCGGGGGAACGTTCCACCACGCAGTTCAACTTGACGGGAACCAGGCCGGCATCCAGGGCCGCGTCGATCCCTTCCAGGACCCGCTCCAGTTCCCCTCCCCCGGTGATCCGGGCGTAGCGCACCGGATCCACGCTGTCAAGGCTTACGTTGACCCGCATGAGTCCCGCCCGGGCCAGGGCCTCCGCCTTGGAAGCCAGTAAGATCCCGTTGGTCGTCATCCCCAGGTCCCCGATCCCCTCGATGGAAGCGATCCGCTCCACCAGGCCCTCGATCCCCTTCCGGACCAGGGGTTCCCCTCCGGTGAGGCGGATCTTCCGGATCCCCAGGCGGACCGCCGCCCGGACCACATCCTCGATCTCTTCGAAGGACAGGATCGCCTCCCTGGGAAGGCGCTCGCCCCCCCCGGGGGGGACGCAGTACCGGCAGGCCAGGTTGCACCGGTCCGTCACGGAGACCCGGAGATAGGTGATGGTGCGCCCGAACCGGTCCTTCACGGCCGCCACCCCCCGAGGATCCTGAAGGCAACGATCTCCCCGGCCTCCAGCCGGGTCGTTCCGCGGGGGACCAGGAGGAAACCGTCGGCCTCCCGAAGGGCCGCCAGGTGGGCCGAGCCGTGGTATTCCAGCGGCTCCACCCGTCCTTCCCCGGAGATGCGGGCAGGAACGAACTCCAGGCGCTCCCCCTTCCTCCGGCGGAAATCCCTTCCCAGGACGAGGCGGAGATCCCTGTGGATCTCCCTCTCGCCCGTCAGGCCCGCCGCCGCGGCCAGGACGAAGACGTGGAACATGAGGAAGGAAGAGACCGGGTTGCCCGGCAGGCCGAAGAGGAGCCTTCCCCCTCCCTTGGCCAGGGTCATGGGCCTTCCGGGCTTGACGGCGACCCTGTCGAAGAGGATTCCGATCCCGAGCTTCTTCAGTGCCGCCGGGACGTAATCGAAATCCCCCTCGGAGACGCCCCCCGAAAGAATCACGAAGTCGGCCCGCTCCAGGGCCGCGGCGATCCCCTCCTCGGTCCTCACCGGGTCGTCGGGCAGGATACTCTCTCCAGTAACCTCCATGCCCCATTTCGCCGCAAGGGCGGCCAGCATGGGACCGTTGCAGTTCATGATCCGGCCCGGCCGGATCTCCTCCGGGTGGTCCACCACCTCGTCCCCCGTGGCCAGGATCTCGACCCGAACCGGCCGGAAGACCCGGACCCGGGCGAGCCCGCAGGAGACCAGGTTTCCCGCCGCCGAAGGGGTGATCCTCGTGCCCGCCGGGAGGACCAGGTCTCCCCTCTTCAAGTCCTCCCCTTTGCGGCAGATGTTGGAAGGCCCGCCGGGGCGGAGGATCCGGACCCGGCCTCCCGCCTCCTCGGTCCACTCCCGCATGATCACCCGGCCTGTTCCGGGAGGCACGGGGGCCCCGGTCATGACCTTCACCGCCCCGCCGGGCCGGAGAGGGGGCGTCTCCCCCTGGCCTGCCCGGACCGTGCCCAGGAGTTCCAGGTCCCTTCCCTCCTCGCCCTCCAGGAGGGCGTAACCGTCCATGGCGGACTTGTCGAATGGGGGGAGGTCCAGGAGGGACCGGGCGTCCTCGGCCAGGATCCGGCCCAGGGCCCGGGCGGGAGGGAGTTCCTCCACTTCCAGGGCCATCCCCTCCAGGGCCAGACCCAGGCGCTCCAGAGCTTCTTCCAGGAGGATCACCGGGCGGCCTCCTTGCCGGCCCTCTTCCTTGCCGGGCAACCGAGGAGGCTCTCCAGGCGAAGGCGGGCCTTTTCCTCCACCTCCTCCTGGAGCTTCCTGTAGGTCTCCAGGAGGCGGCGTCCCACGGGGGAGAGGAAGGAGCCGCCGCCGCCGGCCCCGCCGGTCTGCTTGGAAAGGAGCCCCACCCCCAGATTGGCTTCGGCCTTGCGGAAGAGGTCCCAGGCGTGGCGGTAGGAGATTCCCTTCTCGGCGGCGGCCTTGCGGAGGGAGCCCTGGGACTCCACGGCCTCCATGAGCTCCGCCAGGCCCGGACCCAGGACGAACCCCCCGTCCCGGAGGAGCCAGATCTTGGTCCTGGCGGAGAACCCCTTCCAACCCCTGCGGGGGAACATCCCTTCCAGGACCTCCATCACGGGGGTCACCAGGGCCGGATCGGGGAGGCGTTTCTTCAGGATCCGCCTCCAACTGCGGGGGTCGCACGCTTCTTCCAGGAGGATGTGGGCCCTCCGGACCAGGTCGAACCGGTCCTTCCTGGGAGAGGTCGTGCTTTCCAGGGGGCCCAGGTAGATCACCAGGTCTCCCCTTCCCCGGAGGGCCAGGGCGTTGCTCTCCACGACGAGGTGCTCCCGGCGCCCAAGTTCTTCCTCCAGAAAGGCATCCAAGTCCTCCAACTTCCGGAAGTAGGTCCCGGCCTTTCCGGGCCTCCTGGGATGCCGGCCCAGCTTGGCGTACACCGCCCCGGGGAGGACCCGGCAGAGGGCATTGGCCAGGCGGGTCTTTCCCACGCCCCTCCCGGCGCCGCAGACCACCCAGAGGAAACCCATCAGAAACACCCCAACTGGCACCGGCGGATCTTGATCCCCAGGAAGTTCAAGAGCTTCCCCATCTGGCCGGGGGGAATCGAGAGCCGGCGGGCCATCTCGAGGGCCATGGCGCAGGAGATCCGGCCCTCCGGGTAGAGCCTGTCGGGGAGGCATTCCCTCTTGGGGGAGCCCTCGTCGATACGGACCAGGACACCCTCCCCCCCGGGAGCCGCTTCCAGGGGGATCCCCTCCTCTTGGAGAAAGGTCCTCAACTTGGATTCCCACGAGGGAACGACACCGATCTTCCTGGCCATGGCCGCCTCCTGTTCACGGCTGGGTCGTGATGCACACCCAGACCTAACGCAAAACCCCCTTCCGGGAAAGGCCTTCTTCCCGGAAAACCTTCTCCTCCTTGCCTGGCGGCCCGGCTTGTGCCAGGATCGGCGGTTCCGGAAACCAAGCGGCCCTTACTGGACCAGGTCCGCTGCAAGAGGGATTTTTTTTATATGCACGGCTGGACAGGAAGAATCCTCCATCTCGACCTCTCTTCGGGGACCACCCGGGTCGAGAAACCTCCCCGGGATTTCTACGAGCAATGGATCGGCGGCAAAGGCCTGGCCGGGTTCTACCTGAGGGACCGGATCACCTTGCCCTGGGACGACCCGGAGATGCCTCTACTCTTTCTCACGGGCCCCCTCGTGGGCACCCCTTCTCCCACTGCGGGGCGCTGGACCGTCGCCTCCCGGTCGCCCCTGACCGGGACGGTCTGCGACACCTCCGTGGGAGGCCGGTTCGGGTTCGAACTCAAGCGGGCCGGATGGGACGGCATCGTGATCACCGGTAGAGCGGGGAAACTCTCGGGCCTGGTGATCCGGGACGACCAGGTGGAGATCACCGACGCCTCCCACATGGAGGGCTGGGAGATCGGAAGGGTCCTGGAGGCCTTCCCGGGGAAGAAGGGCTCCACCGCCGCCGTTGGTCCCGCCGCCGAGAGGGGGGTTCTCTTCGCCGCCATCTGCACCGACCACCACCACTTCTCCGGAAGGGGCGGCCTGGGCCTGGTCATGGGCGGAAAGAACCTCAAGTTCCTCCACGTGGAGGGTTCGGGCAAGGTCTCCCTGGCCGACCCGGACGCCGTGGCCGAGGCGAGCCGCCAGATCTACCGGCTCGCCGCCACGGCCCCCATCCTGATGGGCGAATTCGGCATCACCAACTTCGGAACCCAGGCCGTCTTCGACCTCATGGAGAGCCGGCACATGATGCCCACGGACAACTTCCGGGAGACCTGGTTCGAGGAGGCCCGCAAGGTCAACGCCTGGAGCTTCCACCAGAAGTACGATCCCAAGAAGTCCGGGTGCGCCGCCTGCCGGATCCGGTGCAAGATGGTGGCCAAGGACGGTCGCTCCCTTCCCGAGTTCGAAAGCCTCAACCACTTCACGGCCCTTCTCCGCAACGCCGACATGGAGGCCGCCGTCGAGGCCAACCGGGTATGCAACGAGACCGGAATGGACACCATATCCGCAGGAGCGGTGCTCGCCTGCTACCAGGAGGTGACGGGCAGGCGGCTCACCCCGGAGGAGATCCCGGCCCTTCTCCTCGACATCGGCCTCGCCCGGGGGGAGGGTGCGGAACTCGCCCGGGGCGCCGAGCGCTACGCCAAGGCCAAGGGCAAGCCCGGGGCGGCCATGACCGTGAAGGGCCTGGAGCTCCCGGCCTACGATCCCAGGGGCGCCTACGGCATGGCTCTGGGCTACGCCGTCTCCACCAGGGGCGGCTGTCACCTGCGGGCATACCCCATCTCCCACGAGATCCTGCGCAAGCCCGTGGCCACGGACCGGTTCTCCTTCGCCGGAAAGGCCCGGATCGTGAAGATCAGCGAGGACATCAACGCCGCAGTGGATTCCCTCACGGCATGCAAGTTCCTCTTCTTCGCCGCGTCCCTCGAGGAGTTCGCCAAGGCCTACGAGGGGGTCACGGGAGTGGCCGCCACGGCCCAGGACCTCATGCGGGCCGGAGAGCGCTTCTACTACCACGAGCGAATGATGAACTGGTGGAACGGGTTCACCGGCAAGGACGACGACCTTCCGGAGCGGTTCTTCACCGAGCCCGGAACGGGGGGTGACGGGATCGAGATCAAGCCCATCGACAGGAAAGAGTTTCTCCAGGCCCGGGCGGCCTACTTCAAGGTCCGGGGCCTGGACGCAAATGGCATTCCCACCAGGGAAAAATGCCGGGAGCTGGGACTCGAGTGGAAAGACTCGTAAGAAAATACACGGACAAGCTGATCGCCCAGGGACTCTGCTCGAAGGACGCCCCGCCGCTGATGGGCGGGCTCGACGCCGAGCTCTTCTGGAACCGTGAGGACCCGGACCAGGGCCTCCTGGAAGAGGTGGTCCGGGGCCTCAACATCAACACCATCCTCCTGGCCCAGCCCGCCGAACCCTACAGGAGCATCCTGGACTGGCTGGCCTCCCGCGTGGAAGGGGAGGAGGGGATCATCCAACCCGAGGATTCCGAGACCCGGACCTTCCTCCACGACATCCCCGTGACCCGGAAGTTCGAACCCGATCGCATCGTCGCCGCCCTCAAGCGCCGCAAGAACGTGATCGTCCCGGGCAAGGGAATCGTCACCTTCGGAATTGTGAGCCCCGAGCAGGCCTTCATCCACTTCAGCTCGGTCTGCTTCTCCTGCTTCGTGAAGTTCTTCTCCGACTACCGGGAGGACCACCGGAAGGGCAGGGTGGCCCCGGCCCAGAAGGAGGCCTTCCTCAAGGGCAAGGAGTTCTACAGGAAGCTCATCGAGAGGGCCTTGGCCCATCCCCTCCCGGAAGAGGGGCCCTACGAAACCAAGGAGAAGGTCCTGGAGGCCATGATCCGGACGGGGAAGGCCACCGTGGAATGCGGCATGGTGGATTCCTTCTTCGGGAACATCTCCTACCTTCTCGGGGACACGATCTTCATCAGCCAGACCACAAGTTCCCTGGACGAACTCCAGGGGTGCATCGACGCTTGCCCCGTGGACGGATCCTCCTCGGTGGCCATCACCGCCTCCAGCGAGTTCAGCGTCCACAAGGAAGTCCTCACCCAGTCGGGGAAACGGGCCATCCTCCACGGACATCCCCGCTTCTCTGTGATCGTCTCCATGATCTGCGACGAGGAGGACTGCGAGTTCCGCGGGCGGTGTTTCACCCACTGTCCCAAGGAGCGTTACGCCGGCGACGTGCCCATCGTGCCCGGAGAGGCCGGCCGGGGGCCCCGGTGCATCTCCACCACCCTTCCCCCACCCCTCAAGAAGCACAGGGCGGCCATCGTGTACGGCCACGGGCTCTTCTGCACGGGCAAGGTGGGCTACCGGGAAGCCTTCGGAAACCTGGTCCGGATCGAGGCGGAGAACTTCGAGCGATACATGGAGATGGTGGGAGAATAGGAATCCCCGGCCGACCGTCCGCAGCCCCTGGATCCGGCGGATTCTTGAGTCCTACCGCTCAGAATACGGCTTCGTGCAGGACCTTGCCGGCTACAAGACCCCCCCGCCGAAGCCGTTCCTCCTTCCCGATGAAAAGGCCCTCCCTCCCGCCCCCTCGAGCTTCGACCTTGTCAAAGAGGCCTACCTGGAGGAATACCTCAGAAGGTGCGAAATCTTCCGCAAAAAGGGCGGAATCCTCGAGCCCTCGGCCCCGCCGCACATCCTCGCTCCCAAGGAACGGACCCGCCCGTTCGAAGAGCAGAATCCTCCCGGGAAAAATAGGCCTCCCCTCCATGCAGCCTTTCCCCCTACGAGGAGAGCCCCCGGAAAAGCCAATGAACGATGGAGCCTTTGCCGGCCAAGGGCGCCGAACCGGGGTGTCCCCGTCCCCTCCGCAGGCCGGGGCCATGGCGCCTTGGTCGCAGGCGCCGGGAACATTTCATGGAAAAACCCTGACAACCTGCATCTTGTTCTTGGAGAATTCACCCGACACTTGGCCGTTTTTTCCTTTAACCTGATACATGTAACCCGCTACGCCCTTTCCTTCCCCCCTCGATGAGACAACGAATCCCTTGCACACCCAATCAACGAGCTCTCCGCTCCCTCTTGCGATCCCTCTGCTCCCCTTTCCCCTCTCGATACCCAAATCTTCATATGGGAAAAAGGAATCGGGCCTGGCCTTGGTTCTCATCTCCTTTTCGAAGAAGAGAAAGAGCTTTCTCCCGGACCTCGACCACTTCCCACGGGCCTTGATCTTTCCCGAGTTACCGTGATACAAGGCCCAGGTATGGTCTTCCTTGACTATGAACCACAGGTTCTGGTAGGAAATCCCTCTCTTTTCCAAATCCCTGATGTGCTCCGATATTTCCTTTTGGATCTTCGAACCTTCACCCTTCCTGCTCTTCTTGAGCATTTGAAGCATCTCTGCCGACTCATGCTTGGCCGCCGGTTCGAGGTCCATCAACCAGACGCCGCAAAAATCCCCAAAACCGCCGGGGCCTTTGCAGGCGCCGAAGAAAAGAAGGCTCGAAACCAAGAAAAAAGTCCTGCTTTTCATCCTTTTACCTCTCCAATCTGATTCTTTTACAAAGGCTGAACAGGAATGCCGATTTTTCCCATTTCCACTGGAGAACCCCACAAAAGTCTCCGCCTTCACTCACGGTGGCGTCACCAATTCCACGTTGTTCTTTGCACTCCTGCAGAGAAGACACGACCTACAACCATATTCTGTTACAATGCAACCTCCAATCTTCCAGTGCACGAATTCCTGTTTATTTTTTATTTCCCATATCACGACTCAATTCAACCTTGAGACCCTCTTGTCGATTCCCAAGAACCAATTTTTCCCAATTCCCTTTCAGCTCTTTACTTTTGTAACCTGGAGCCTTGAAAACGACTTTTCCAAGAAAACGATCGAATCCATGCCCCCTTGAATTCCAACATATACGTATTTTAAATGTTCCATCCTTCCAATATGGAAAAACCCGAACCGCGTAACTATCGGAACCCAGCAATGCAACAGTTGCTTTCGAATCGTCCCAATCGAAGACTCTCTCCACATCGAGCCTGTAATACAACGCCAACGCTTCAAATCTTTTTATTTGTTTTCCGGATTTTTCATCATACACCGCCCCAGTCAGAACTCTGCATTGATTTAGAAACCAATTTTTATGTATATATCCGGGTTTGGTTTCGGCTCCATCCCGAGGAAAGCAAAAACTGGAACTCTCTATTCCACAATAACTAAAATATTTCCGGCCAGGCTGGACAACTGAAACCAGATAGTTCCCAAATGGAAGGGCCGGAATTTCGTATCTTCCTTTTTTGTCCGCTTTGGCCATAAAAGTATTATTTTTATTTTTAATATCCCTCAAGAAAACTTGCGCACCCGAGAGTGGAACAAGGTCATTTTGAATACTCCTCCCCATTACGACTCCAGAAAGTGATGCCTGACTGTTTGCTCTAGAGCCCACTCTGGTTTTCCTGATTTGAGGAAATAGGTTCCCCCAGTATTTGAAACCGGGGAGGAAAAGCAAAATTATTCCAACAAACAAACCCATGACCCCTGGAAGAACCCAATGCTTTCTTTTTTCTTCGTTCATCGTTCTCGCCTCCAAGTAAATGCCCCAAACAATCCTTATCCCTTTCTTTTTGTCTGAACCGGGGTGTCCCCGTCCCCTCCGCAACCGAGGGCCATGCGGCAACAGTCGTAGCACCCCCACCGGTTGCCGTCCTGGGGGTTGGCGGACCCATTGGTCTCCCGCATGATCCGGAGGCTCGAGGGAGTGTAGGCATACCGGCTCACCTGCACGCCGTCCTCGGTAGCCGTCGTCTGGGCGCTGGAAACGGAAGACAGGGTCTTGGCCACGGTGGAGTGAGGGGGGGTTACGGGCGGTCGCAGTTTTCGTGCCGGTTCGAAGGGAAAAGGGACGTGTTCATGGGGTCCTCCTTCCTTGGGGAAACCGCTCTTCCGGTGTCCCGGCCGAGGAGGCCCGTCGAATTCCCGGGGAAAAGGCGTCTCGAAAACCAGATGGGTCTCCTGGTCGAGACATTTGAGCTCAAGGTCAATTTATCACGGATTCCCGGTTCGCCAAGGGGCCTTTTTCCCAAAAGGGGTCTCTTTTCTTGTCTTTTCGACCTTTCCCTCTCCTGGCAGGTCTGGATCCTGGACCCGGGCGCATCCTTCGGCCTGGCCCACACGGCGGGCCTGGAGGTGACCATCGGGTAAGGCCGGGGCAAGCCTCCCGGCTGAGAAGGGTGGATCGATCGGAGAGAGAGGTCCGGCGTCCTCGAGGGAGGCCCTCCGGGCCTCCCTTTCGGCCGGCGGAGCCCATACGCTTCCCGGATCGCCAAGCCCGGTGACCGGGGAGGGGCGGGCTCGGCGCCGGCTGGGGCCCCGGAGACCTACCCGGCCCGGGCCTCCCGCTCTGCGGCCCGCTCGATGCCGATCTTCCCGATGGTCTTGAAGAGGACCACCGTGGAAACCAGGGCCGCCGCGGTGAAGATTCCTCCCTGGAGGAGGGACCCGTAGACGAAGCTTCCCACGGCGAAGAGGGAAGTGTAGATGCTCACGCACCCCAGGAAGACGCAGAGAATCTGCCAGGGAAGCTTCCAGTCGCCGATGGCGTTCCGCTGGTCGATCTCCACCCCCTCGGCCCGGGCCTCGAGGACCACCTTCTTCCAGCCGGGACCGCCGGGATGGCAGAGTTTGTAGAACCGCCTCAAGGTCTCCTTCTCCACGGGAGGGGTCAGGAGAGTGGTGATCAGCCAGAGGATGGTCACCAGGATGACCGAGACGAGCAACTGGATGGGAAAGACGAGTCTTTCGATGATCTTGTCGTAGAAGTAGATCGTCCCGCCCTTGATCACACCGCCCAGGGAGGCGTGGGCCTTCTTGAAGGCGGCGGCCTTCTTCACCCAGGGCTTGTCCTTCATGGCCAGGGCCAGGGCGGCCACGGTATGGGAGCTCCGGAATTTCTCCAGTTCCTGGTGCTTGGCGTCGTAGGCGGCACGGGCCTCCTCCCTGGCCTCGGGGCTCACGTGGCGGGCCTCACGCCACTTGTCCACCAGGACCTTGAGCTCCGCGGCAAGCCGGGCCTCCTTCCGGGCGGCCTTGGCCCGTTCTTCCAGGATCTTCTTCGCCGCCCCGGGGTCCTCCACGGCAGCCACCTGGTCGGAGACCAGCGAGGTTCCCACGTAGAGTTTCAGGATTCCCGTATTCCCTACGACCAGCACGAGGACGCAGGCGATCGCCGTCGCCCCGAACATGGCCACGATCTCCGTCCAGGCGTTGATCCTCCACCAGAACCAGCGGAGCAGGTAGATGAGACCCGTTCCCGCCCCGGAGAGGAGAAGGATGTTGAAGGCCTGCTGGGCGTTCTGCAGGAAGACCAGGGCGAAGAAACCCGCGATGACCATGAGCAGGACCGTCATGATCCGGCCCACCAGGACCAGCTCCTTCTGGGAGGCGTTCTTCCGGACGAAACGCTGGTAGAAATCGTTGACCGCGTAGGAGGAACCCCAGTTCAAGTGGGTTCCGATCGTGGACATGTAGGCGGCGATGAGGGAGGCCACCACAAGGCCGAGGAATCCCGGGCCCAGCCTTGCGATCATCGCCGGGTAGGCGATGTCCTGCTTCAGATAAGTAGGATCGATTCCCGGGAAGGCGGCCTTCAGGCTCGCCAGGGTGGGGAAGCAGATCATGGAGGCAAGGGCCACGATGATCCAGGGCCAGGGCCTCATGGCGTAGTGCATGAAGTTGAAGAAGAGGGTCGCTCCCACGGCGTTCTTCTCGTCCTTGGCGGCCAGCATCCGCTGGGCGATATATCCGCCTCCGCCCGGTTCCGCGCCGGGATACCACACCGCCCACCACTGCACCGCCACGGGGATCAGGAGAAGAGGCACCCATTCCAGCCAGTTGCTGAAGTCCGGCATCCACTGGAGGGTCCCCTTCAAGGCCGGGTCGGTGGAGAACTTGTGCAGGAGGGCCGAGAGCCCGCCCACCTCGGGCTGGGAGACGGCCACGACGGCGGCGTAGACCGCACCGAACATGGCGATGGAATACTGGAAGAAATCGGCCCAGATGCACCCCTTGATTCCCCCGGCCGTGGCGTAGATCACCACTCCCACGGAGGCCAGGACCACCGTGGGAAGGGGATCCAGGTCGAAGATGATCTGGCCGATCTTGATGGCCGCCAGGGTGACGGACCCCATGATCAGGCAGTTGAAGAAGATCCCCAGGTAGAGGGCACGGAACCCCCGGATGAAGGCGGCCGATTCTCCGCTGTAGCGCAACTCGTAGAATTCCAGGTCCGTCATGACCCGGGAACGCCGCCAGAGCTGGGCGTAGATGAAGACCGTCACCATCCCGGTGATGAGAAAGGCCCACCAGGCCCAGTTCTTGGCCACCCCGGAACTCCGGACCATGTCCGTCACCAGGTTGGGGGTGTCGCAGGAGAAGGTGCAGGCCACCATGGAGACGCCCAGCAACCACCAGGGCATCCCCCGCCCTCCCAGGAAGAACTCGGAAGTGCTCTTTCCCGCCGTCCTGGCCGCCGCAACGCCGATTCCCACCACGCAGAGGAAGAAGACCGCCAGGACGATCCAGTCGATCCCCACCAGGAGGGACCCGCCCGAGGTGCCGTGGGCCGCGGCCGCCGTCTGGGCCGGCAAGGCACCGGCCGTGCCGAAAAGAAGCAGGAAGACCAGGGCCGCAAGGCCCTTCCACCAGCCGCCGGGAATCCGGTTCTTCATGGGTTCCTCGCCGTCACGCTTTGGGGAGACACGAAAGCCCCCCGGCCGCCAAGGGAAGGCCAAGGGGGGGGCCTTTTTCTACCAGGGAGGACGCCGTCGAGTCCAGGGCGGGAATCCCCCGCCCGCACTCCTCAGGAGCGGGAATCCAGGACCCTTCCCGCCTGGAGCCGAACGACCTGGAAGTCCTTCCCCCGGGCGAATTCTTCCACCACGGAATCCCCCGTGCAGTGGCCGATCCAGAGGGTTTTCACGCCCGCCTCCGCCAGGGACCTCCGAGCGGCCTCCCTCTCCCCGGGAGGCGCACTCCTGAGGTGGAGTCCTCCCAGGAGGATTTCCACCTCCCCGCCCTGGAGGATCCTCTCCGCCGCCCTCAACGAATTGGCCGTTCCCCTGTGGCAACAGCCGGTGAACAAGAGGGCCCGCCCCCCTTCTTCCCGCACCACCAGGATGCTCTCGTGACGGAAGGGATCGGGATTCTTCCCCTCCGGATCCAGCCAGAACCCCTTCATGGCGTGGGTCCAGGGGCCGGGAATCGGCCCGAAGGCCCAGGCTCCCGGGAGGATCTCCACCATCCCCTGGACGGGACGGAAGGAGACGCCGCACCTCTCCAGGTCCTCCCGGAGAAGCCCGGCTCCCACGGGTTTCGGGGGACGGCCGGGAATGAGCTCCCAGCTCTCCTGGAAGACCAGGGGACTTGCGTAGAGGGGAAGGCCCTTCTTCCAGCGGGCCAGGGCGAGGAGCCCTCCGGCGTGGTCGTAGTGCCCGTGGCTGAGAAACACCGCGTCCAGTTCGGATGCATCCAGGCCCAGGGCCTTCATGTTGTGGACCAGGGTCTCCTTTCCCTGCCCGGCGTCCAGGAGGATCCGCCCTCCCTCGAATTCCAGGAGAAGAGAAAGGCCGTGTTCGACCCGGAGTTCCGGGTCCGGCGACTGGTCCTCGACGAGAACGGTTACCCGCATATACACCTCCCCGGTGGAAAGGGGCCCCCCCGGAACGGGACGGACCCTAGAACCCGAGGATCCTCCGGCCCTCCCGCCAGGCGTCCTCCACGGCCGCGGCCGGGGGGCTCCCGGGAGCGTATTCCACGATGGAACGACCTTCCAGGAGGGCGTCGAGAAAGAGGGGGTCGAAGGGAATCTTACCCGCCCGGGGAACATCCCGCTCCCTGCAAAGAGCCAGGATCTCCTCTCCCGCGGCAGGGTGGAGGTCCCACTTGTTCAGAACCAGGCAAGCCCGGACCCGGAACCGCTCCAGGAGCTGGAGAATCCTCTCCAGATCATGGAGGGCGGAAACACTGGGCTCCACCACGAGAAAGGCCCCGTCCACGGCGGCGAGAGAGGAGATGACGGGACACCCTATGCCGGGGGACCCGTCCACCAGGACCAGGTCCAGGCCTCTCTCCGCCGCCACGCCCTTGGCCTTCTCCCTCACCATGGCCACGAGCTTCCCGCTGTTTCCCTCGCCGGGCCTGAGCCTGGCGTGGACGATCGGCCCGTGGCGGGACCGGGAGACCACCAAAGTCCCGGAACGGCGCTCCTCCATGGAGATCGCCTTCCCGGGGCAGACCAGGGCGCAAAGCCCGCACCCTTCGCAGGCGATCTCGCGGACCCGGGCGGGGCCCGCCGGGCGACCCTCCTCCCCCCTGGGAAGGGAGATCGCCCCGAAGCGGCAGGATTCCTCGCACTTCCCGCAAAGGGTGCAAAGGTCCGGGTCCACCCGGGCGACACCTTCGCCGAAGAAAGGCTCCTCCTCCCCCTCCAATCCTCCCGCCAGGATTGCCAGGTTGGAGGCGTCCACGTCGCAGTCCGCCAGGACCGACTCCCCCGCCAGGGCCGCCATGGAGGCGAGGAAGGAGGTCTTCCCCGTCCCCCCCTTCCCGGAGAGAACGACGATCTGCTTCATGCTCCCCCCTCCCGGAGGATCCTCTTCCAGAGATCCCGGAAGAGGCGCTCCATCCCGGCGATCTCCCGGCAGACCAGCCCCCCCGAAGAGACCACCCTGGCCACCTCCCTGTCGAAAGGGATCCGGGCCAGGACGGGAAGGTTCTTCTCCCGGCAGAACTCCTCCACGCCACCCTTTCCCAGGCCTGCCTTGTTGATCACCACACCGGCAGGAATCTCCAGGGTCCTCACCATCTCGGCGGCCAGCTCGAGATCGTGGAGACCGAAGGGAGTGGGCTCGGTGACCAGAAGAACGTAATCGGCTCCCGTTACCCCCGCTACGACCGGACAGGACGTGCCGGGCGGACAATCTGCGATCACCGGGAGGTCTTCGACGGTCTTGCGCCGCACCGCTTCCACGAGGGGGGAAGAGCGGGCCTCGCCGACGTCCAGCTTTCCCTGGAAGAAACGGACCTCTTCCCGCCGCCCCCGGGCGATGGAACCGAAGGTCCTGGGCTTTTCCGTGATGGCCCCCGTGGGGCAGACCTCCACGCAGGCCCCGCAGCTGTGGCAGAGCTCTGCAAAGAGGAGAGGCTTGTCGCCCAGGATGGCGATGGCGTGGAACCGGCACGCCTCGCGGCAGGCCCCGCAAAGGGTGCATTTCTCCAGGTCGAATTCCGGCACGGGAAGGGAGACCCGCTCCTCTCCCTCCCACCGGGGGCTCAGAAAGAGGTGGTCGTTGGGCTCCTCCACGTCGCAGTCCTGGAGAACCAGGGGCGCCCCCGCCGCCAGGGCCAGGTTGACCGAAACGAAGGTCTTCCCCGTCCCCCCCTTGCCGGAGGCCACGGCCAGGGTGAAGGACATCAGTCCCCCCGGCCTCCCCCTCCCCCGCAGACGAAGTCCTCGGGAAGAGGATCCAGCTCACCCCTGGCAAAGGCCCGGACGGCCTCTTCCACGCTCCCCGGCGGCCCCAGGTAGACCTCCATTCCGGCCTGGCGGAATCCGAGGAGGGGCCTGAATCCGATTCCCCGCACGATCACGGCCCGGGCCCCCTCGGCCGCCACCGTCCGGACCGGCGTGAGGCACCCCCCCTGGGAGTGGGGAGGATTGGACGCCACGTAGGCGTCCAGGATCTCTCCGCCTTCCAGTTCCACGATGGTGAAACACTCACAACGGCCGAAGTGGGGGGACGCCTGGGCTTCCAGCCCTCCAGGGAGGAGGGAAGGAACGGCAACCTTCACTCTATCCGCCCCGGATTCCCCGGAATTTCCTCCCGCCATGGTTCACCTCCCGGGGGTTACTGCCAGTGGCCTTCCACGTTGGCGTCGGAGGCTTCCCGGAGTTCCCCCTTCCGGAAGGCATCCACGGCCTGGGCCACCGTTCCCTCGGCGCCGATGGCGATCCTGATCCCCGCAGCCTGGAGCCCCTGGAAGGCACGGGGGCCCACGTTTCCCGTGATCAGCCAGGAAACCCCCTTGTCCGCCACGGCTTGGGCGGCCTGCACGCCCGCCCCGCCCGTGGCGTTCATGTTGGCCTCGTTGTCCAGGGTCTCGAAATCACCGCTCTCCGTATCGACGATCAGGATATACCGGGCCCTGCCGAAACGAGGGTCCACGGCGCTCTCCAGGTCCGGTCCGGTACTGGTCACGGCCACTTTCATGGGCAACCTCCAGGTTGGCTCCCGCAGGAAGTCGAATCGAGGCAGGTAACGAAGACCCCGGTCCCGGGGGGAAAACCTCCGCCCGGGACCGGGGACTCTCTCAGGACCTCTCCCGTTCCAGTTCTTCCAAGCGCTTTCTCAGGTCTTCGTTCTCCTTGCGAAGGTCCTCCACCTCCTGGGCCAAGGGATCCCCCGCCGGAGGGGGAGCCCCCCACCAGGGCGTCCAGGCGGCGCCGTATCCGGCACCCCACCAGCCGCGGCCGAAGCCCCTGCCGAGCCCCCTTCCAAGGCCCCGGCCGAAACCCCGGCCGTAGCCCCAAGGCCGCCCGTAGCCCCGGCCCCAGGAGGATCCCCGGCCGCAGAGGCCCAGGCCCCGTCCTGTCATGGGCCCCATTCCAAGGGGTCCCGTCCTGTCGAATCCAGGCATGGTTCCCTCCTTTTCATTTTTCTAGGAATTTTTCCGGTTTTTCCTCTCACCAGGCAGGCCCTCTCGAAATGGACGGTCCCCAGGATCCGCCCCTTCCCCGGCCCCGCCTGTGACCGCCCCCTCTCCCCCGGCGGCCTCCCGCCCACCTGCACCCGGGCATCGTGAAGGCCCGGCTGGGAAGCCTTCCCAGGAAGAAGGCATCCACAACCTCCTCCACGGGCCCGGCCACCCAGGGAATCAACCCGATCCCCAGGCTCTCCACCTGGGAGGCCACCCAGGGGGAAAGCCCTCCGCAGACCAGGACGTCCACACCCAGGTCTTTGAGCCTGGGTGCCCTTTCGAACCGGTCGAGGCCGGCCAGGGAGACCTCCTCCCTGACTCTTCCGGCCCCCTTCCGGTCCTCCACGAGAAGGAGCCTTCCGCAACTGTCGAAGACCGGAGAGATCCGGCCCCTCTGGATGGGAAAGGCGACTTTCATGGCTATTTTTCAGCAAGGAGTGTACCGGACCCCCCCTTTCTTCCCCGCTTGGACGTTTCCTCTTTTCTTCCAAGAGGTTGGAAACGAAAGGCCCTCTTTTCGCAGCCATCGGCTGGAGAAACCGATGGTTGCAATTTGCTTCATAACTAACTTATGGTTGCATTTTGCAGCCATAAAACCTTTCCTTCCAACTTGTCCCCCCCTCTTCCATATCCTAGAAAAGGCCCGACCCCGAACGAACTGCCTGACCAAGGAAGGAAACCATGAAGCTCACGGCCGGCACCAACGTCTACACCCTCACAGAGGAATACCCCTTCCTGGTGGACTTCCTGGCCCGGACCAACCCCAAGTTCCAGGCCCTGAAGAGCCCGGTCCTGAGGAAGACCCTGGGAAGGATGACCTCCCTGGGAAAGGCCGCCCGGGTCGGCGGGATGCCCTTGGAAGACTTGATCCGGGCCCTTGCGGAGGAAATCCGGAAACAAACGGGCCGGGAAGTGGAAGTCGTCCTGGAAGGAATTCCATCCACGCCCGAGGAACGCCGGGAAGCCCTCAAGAAGATCATCGAGGACCTCCACGCCGGAGCCCCCGTGGAGGGACTCAAGGCCCGCTTCGCCGAACTCATCGCCGGGGTGGATCCCATGGAGATTTCCAGGATGGAGCAGGAACTCGTCCAGGAAGGAATGCCCGAGACGGAGATCACCAGGCTCTGCGATCTCCACGTGCAGATCTTCCAGGACCCCCTGAGGGAAAAGGGGGTCCCCAAGACTCCGCCGGGCCATCCGGTCCATACCTTCATGGAGGAAAACCGGGGGCTCCGGGAGAAGCTCTCCGAGTTCTCGGGACTCCTCGACGGCCTCCGCCCGGAGAACCTGGAGGAGAGAAAGGACCGCCTGGCCTCCCTCCTGGAGGAACTGGAGGCCTTCGACGTCCATTACCAGAGAAAGGAATACCAGCTCTTCCCCTTCCTGGAGGAGCACGGAATCACCGCTCCCCCCAAGGTCCTCTGGGAGGTCCACGACCAGATCCGGGCCCACCGCAAGAGGTGCCGGGAGGCCCTGGAAAAGGGGGACACGGCGGCACTCTCCGTCGAGGGAAGGGAGCTGGCCCGCAAGGCCGGCGACATGATCTTCAAGGAAGAGCACATCCTCTTCCCCATGGCCCTGGACACCCTCTCCCGCCAGGAGTGGGAGAAGATCCACGCCGGCGAAAAGGAGATCGGCTTCGCCTTCGCGACTCCCGGCACGGAGTGGGTCCCCTCCCCGGGTTCCGGGGCGGGGGGACCGGGAGCCCCGGCGGGCCCGGCCGGGGAAGGCGCCCTTCCCTTGAACACCGGGGCCCTGACCCTGGAACAGTTGAACCTCCTCTTCGCCCACCTCCCCCTGGAGGTGAGCTTCACCGACGAGGAACACCGGGTGCGCTTCTACTCCCGCGGGGAGGAGCGGATCTTCCCCAGGAGCCCGGGCGTCATCGGAAGGAAGGTGGAGAACTGCCACCCACCCAAGAGCCTTCCCGTGGTGAAGAAGATCCTCTCGGCCTTCGAGAAGGGCGAAAGGGACTCGGCGGAGTTCTGGATCCGCTTCCAGGGGAAGCTCGTCCATATCCGCTATTTCGCCGTGAGGGATACTCAGGGCCGCTTCCGTGGAACCCTCGAGGTGGTCCAGGACGTGACCCGCATCAAGGAACTGGAGGGGGAAAGGCGCCTCCTCCAGTGGGACGAAGAGGGCTCAGCGGACTAGTTCCACGACGGCGGCCGGACTCTCCCCCGGGGGGACTCCGATCTCCACCGGGGCCGCCCGGTATCCCGGGACCTTCACCAGGAGCGTATAGGTCCCCCGGGGAAGGGCGGCGAAGGTCCAGAGCCCCGGACCGGTCCGCTTCGCCGGAATCCAGGGGCCCCTGGAGGAGAGACGGCCGAAGACCTTCTCCGCCTCCCCTCCCCCGGGAAGCTCCACCCGGATGGTCACGGGAAAGCCCCTGACGAACTCCAAGGTCAGCCGGGAGACCTTTCCCGCCTCGATCTTCACTTTCGGCTCGCCGGGAACGAAGCCCGGGGCCTCGATCCGCAGCTCCACCGGGCCGGCCGGAAGGGCCCGGGCGAGAAAACGGTGCTTCCCGCGGGGCACAAGCTCCAGGGGGATCCAGGCGTCTCCATCCTTCCGCCAGGCCTGGAAGGTCCGGGGCGGAGGGCCGCCCTTTCCCCTGCAAAGGAAGAGAAGTTCCCCCGTCCCACGCCGGGTCAGGACCAGGTCGCCCAGGTCCTTCACGCCTCGATCCAGCCCTCCCACCCAGGTGAGCAGGTCCGGGAAGCCCGGCGCCCGGACGGAAAGGCGGTAGGTGCCGGCGGGAAGTCCCTCCAGGGAGAACCTCCCTTCCCCGTCGAAGGCCCCCACCTGGCCCGCCAGGGCCCAGCCCGCCTTTTCCATCCGCCATACCGCAACCACAGTTCCCGCGGGAAGGCTCCCCCCCTCCTCGAGGACGACCCTGCCGGCCAGCCCGGCCGCCCCAAGAGAGAGCCTCAGCCCCGCAAGGCCCTCCCGGCCCACCCGGAACCGGCCCAGGAAGACCCGGGCCAGGGCGGGATCCTTTCCGGAAGCGGCGAAGAGCTCCACCTCCGCCGGGCCGGGAAGCTCCACTTCGAACTCCCCGTCCCGGCCCGTCTCGGCCAGGACCCGCACCTTCCCGGCCGTATCCAGGACCTCCAGCCACCAGGCCTTCAAGGGAAGGCCCGAGGCGTCCTGGAGGAAACCTTCCAGGAGGGGCCCCTTGGGAGTGAAATCGAAGAGCGCCTCCGCCGTCCCGCCCTTCTCCAGGAGGACCACCTTGGTCCTGGATTCGGCACCCAGGATACAAGTGACCTCCACGCGGCCGGGCCGGACCCGCTCCAACCGGAAGGTGCCGTCCCCGCCGGTGAGGGCGGAGGGCACCTTCCCGGACGAAGGGTCGGATCCGGCGAAGACCCGGGCCCCGGCGGCGGGACGCCCGTCCCTTCCCAGGACCTTGCCCGTGATCCGCCCGGCCGCCTCCAGGCGGACTTCCAGGAGTTTCCGTCCCTCCGGAACCGACCCCCTCCAGGGGAGACACCGGGGATGGTCCACCGCCAGGACGGCCCCCTCCGCGGGGGAGGGAAGTTCCAGGACGCCCCGGCCGTCGGCCCCCGTCCGGCTCCGGGCCAGGACCCTTCCCTCCCTGGAGAGAAGCCTCACCTCCGCCGCGAGAGCCCCCCCCAGGAAGGGGCAGGAAACCAGGAGGGAGAGCTTCCTCGCCGCCGCCGGCCTATTCCCGCGGGGGGGGCGATTCTCGGGGGGAAGCTCCCTCCTCGGCCTCTCCCCGCCGGGAAGGGCCGGGACCTTCCCGGCCTCCTTCTCCGCACCGCCGGAGGACTCCTCCTGCGTGGGGGGAAGGAGCCCCCCCGGTCCCCCGCCTCCCCCAAGGACGAGCCAGGCGGCGGCTCCCCCGAAGAGGAGGAGAAACCCGAGAAGGAGAGCGGTGCGGGACATCTCTTTCCTCCCGCCGGGTCTACTGGTTGACCATCTTCAGGATCTCCCGGGTGATGTTGAGGGAAGGATCGGACCAGAGAACCTTGCGCATGGAGTTGTCCTGGAGGGTGATCCTGGGGATCTTCCTCCTGTCCTTGGGCCAGTACTCCTTGATCGCCAGGACGGCCCGGAGGTGGTTCGCCTTGGCGTATTCCCTGACGGCCTTCCTGATCAGGTCGTAGACGTAGTTCTGGAGCTTGACGACCTCCCGGTCCGTCCAGGCCTTCACCATGTTCTGGAGGATCTTCCCCTTGTCCTCCAGCAGGGCCACGTCCACGGAGACCTGGTCGAACTCCGCCGTCCCGGGATTCAGGGTCTGGCGGAGGGCCCGCTTCTTCTTGATCTCCTCCTCCAGGGCCGAGAGTTCCTTCTTCTTCTTCTTCTGGTAGGCGGTGATCCTCTCCAGGCCGTCCTTGAAGACCTTGGAGGCCCCCATCACCTGGTCCACGTCCACGAACCGCAGACCCGGATCGGGAGTGGAGTTGAAACGGGGCTGGAAGAGCCCGGCCCCCACCAGGAGACAAGCGCCCAGGGAGAGGACCCCCCTGGGTCCCGCCAGGCTTTTCATGGAGATCGACATGGATTCCTCCCTTCGAGGTCTTGAGTCCGAGGGAAGAAGCCTAGTCGGGATGGAAGGGGAAGGGAACAGCCCGCAGAAGCCCCCCTCTTTCAGCGGCCCCGGCCGTCCCTGAGACCGGCGTCCCCCTCGCCGGCCAGGACGGGGATCCGCTCGGCGTCCCTGTCCAGGAGATCCAGGTCCTCTCCGTCGCCGGAGTTGCTCCAAAGCCTCGGCCTGAGCTCCAGGGGAGAGCCCCAGGGAAGGGCAGGGGCCTGGAGGGGAAGGGGGAAGGCAGCCTTGATGGGGCTGAAATAGGGAGAGAGTTCGCAGGCCCACCAGGAGAGAGGCCGAAGGGTCAGGTGGCCCGGGCGGATGAAGTCGTGGTGGTCGATCATGGTCACAAGGTGGACCACGCCGAGCCTCCTGGCCTCCCTGGCGACGCAACGGACCAGGTCTTCGGGAAGGTGCTCCAGGATGCCCAGGCAAACCAGGGCCTGGAAACCGTCCTCCCTCTCGAAGGGGATCTGGTGCACCGAGCCCGGCCGGACATAGGGGGCGGCCTCGGGAAGGACCACATCCTCCAGGTCGGGCGAGAGATCGATCCCCCAGGCGTCGGCTCCGAAGGAGCGCAGGGCGAGCAGGCCTTCCCCTTTTCCGCAACCCGCCACGAGGATCTTCCCCGGACCCAGGCGCTCCACGATCTGGCGGGCCACGCTCTTCCCCTCGCCCCCGAAGCCCTCCTCGAGAAGAGGATCCACGCTCTCCCGGACGTATTCCTTCCTGTAGAGGGAGCGCAGGTCCTCCAGGACCTCCCCGGAGAACTGGCCCGAAAGGAAGGGCCGAAGCATGAGGCTCAGGACCCGGACGGTCTCCTCCACGCCCCCCATGGGAGAGAAGGTCTTGTCGAAGCGAATCCTGGGAGTGGACTCCCGGCAATCGCAGATCACCGTGCCCTCGTTGCCGTAGATCGTGTCCGTGAAGTAGAGGACCTTCCTCAGGCCGAGCCAGGGACCGTTCTCCACGTGGATCAACCCCGTGGAGCCCGACTCGACATCGTGGAAAGGTATGGACACGACCGCCACGGCCAGCTCCCGGTCAAAAAGGACTTCCGGACCCCTTCCTATCGGAAATACACCGCCCACCCTTGAGGCCCTTCCTTAAAGATGGGAAGGGCCTCCTCCCGATGAGGGATCCGGCGGAAAAACCCCGGATCCCGGAGTCGGCGATGGATTCTTTTCCCCTTCCCTTGGGTGAGCCTCACGTCTGGGTGTGCATCCTGACCGCACGGTGCAACATGGCCTGCAGCTATTGCATCCAGAAGGGCATGGTGCTTCCCTCCGCCCCGCGCCGCCCATGGCGGAACTACCGGGAAATGGAGGGGAAGGAGTGGGTCCGGGCCTTGAACGACCTTCCCGTCCGCCCGGAACACCCCCTGATCCTCACGGGGGGGGAACCCACCCTCCACAAGGACTTCCTGGAGATCGCCACGGGCCTGGAGGGCTACAGCCTGGACCTGACATCCAACCTGGCTTTCGACATCGAGGCCCTGGCCCGGGCCATGGAAAGGGCGGGAAAAAGGTTCTATTCCAGCTTCCACACCTACTCCCCCGAGCACATGGCGCCCGAGGAGTTCCTCGCCAGGGCGGACCTCCTCCTCTCCACGGGGATCGTGGAGAACCCGGTCTTCTCCTTCGTGGATCTCGAATACTTCCCTCAGTTCCGGACTGAGGATACCAACCGCAGGTTGAGCGCGGTGATCCACGGCGCCCGGGAAAGGGGAATCCCTCTCTCGGTAAACGAATTCCGGGCCAACCACCTGGGCCGGCCCTTCTCCCGCGAGGAGAGGAGAACCATGGAATGCTCCTCCGCCTGGGTGAACCTCGCCCCGGACGGAGAGATCTACAACTGCCAGTACCACCTCACACAGGGCACCCACTCCTTCGGGAACATCCGGGAGATCGAAAAAGTCCGCCCTCTCCCTCCCTTGGGCACATTCTTCCTCTGCAACGACTTCGGGTGGTGCGATCCCTGCCACGAGAACTCCGGAGGAGGGATGTTCCGCGACCCAACGACGGGAGAGATCTTCCGCAGGGACCCGGACGCCTCTTTCATGGCTTACACCCGGTGGCTCACTCCAGGGGAGCTCCTGGAAGCCGGGAGGCGGTTCGTGAAGGAGGGGAAACCCCTGGAAGGAGCGGCCTTCCTCTCTTCGGGGTGGGAGAAGAGCGGAGATCCGACCTTCCTCAACGACATGGGCGTCGCCCTCTGGAACGCAGGCCGGCCGGGAGAAGCCTTCCGGTGCTTCTCCCTGTCCATCGAGAAGGGAAACCAGGATCCGGTTTGCCGGAAAAACCTCCTGAACCTGGCCCGGGAGACGGGCAGGGAAGCCGAGGCCCTCCATCTCCTGGCCCGCGTTCCCGCCGGGGTGAACAGATGAAAAGGATTCTCCTCGATTTCCAGGGGTCCTGGGGGCTGGGCGACCTGCTCTGCGCCGAGCCCATGGTCCAGGGCCTCCTGGAGAGGGAGGGCCCGGATCTCCAGATCCGGACCAGGGGAAAAGCGGGCCACGCGGCGCGCCACCCCGCCGTTGCCGGAGAGGCGCCTCCAGGCTGGCGCCCCGACCGCATCGTGGAGATCAAGCTCTTCGACAGGATGCCCGCCCGGGACTACGCACGACTGGAAGCCCTCCCCTCCCTGGTGGACCACATGTGCTCCTACGCCGGGTTCCGGCCCCGGGAGCGGCGGCCCAGGCTCCACCTGGGCCGGGCCGAGCGGGAACTCGCCGCCCGGCTCCCCCTGGAAAGGATTCCGGGAAGGCCCCTGGTGGCGGTCTGCACGGACTTCTTCGATCCCTACCGCCACTGGCCGAGGGAGAGATGGATTCCCGTCCTCCGCCGCCTCCTGGAGCGGGGCGCCAGGATCGTGGAGACGGGCCTCCAACCCGCCCTGGGGGCGGGCATGGACCTTTGCGGCGGAAAGCTACCCATGGACGTGGTGGCCGCCGTCCTGGAGAGATGCGATCTCTTCGTGGGCCACAACACGGGGACCTTCCACTACGCCCAGGCCGCAGGGGTCCCCTGCCTGGTCCTCTTCTCCCTGGCCCTTCCCCAGAGGTTCGTCCACGACGGTTCCCTTGTCCTTCCCGTCCAGGCCGACCTTCCCTGCATCGACTGCATGACCCGGGACATGGTCTCCCGCAACCAGAAGGGATGTCCCCTCTCCCCTCCCGGGGCCTGTATGCGGGCCATCCCGGTGGAGCAGGTCCTGGCGGCGGTGGACCTCTTCTTCGACGCCTACCTGGACGCCCTGGACGAGGAAGGAAGGGAGACGTCCCGGGCCCGGGCCTTCCGCCGGGAGGTCCTCCTCCACCATGCGGAGAAGCTGGAAGCCTGGGGCTTTCCCGAGCGGGGGGCCGATTTCCGCCTCCAGGCGGAGCACCTGGGAAGGATGGAAAGGGGCTTTTCCCGAGGCCGCTCTTGGGGAAGGGAGGCTCTCCCTCTATAGTCTGGCCTTTCCCCGACCCGAGAGCTCATGGCCTACAGGAAAGAAACCATCTGGGGGTGGGGCCGCTGGCAGAGGAGGCCCGCCTTCCTGGATCGCCCGGAGTGGCCGGGAGAGATCCGGCCCGCCCGGTATCTCCAGGACTTTCCCCGCATCCTTCCCAGGGGGCTTGGAAGGAGCTACGGGGACCAGGCCATGAACACCGAGGGCCTCCTGGTCCTCACCACCAGGCTGAAGCGCTTTCTCTCCTGGGACTCCCAGGCCGGCGTCCTCCACGCCGAGGCGGGGGCATCCCTGGACCGGGTCCTCTCTTTCGCCGTGCCAAGGGGCTTCTTCCTTCCCGTCACCCCGGGAACCCGGTTCGTCAGCCTGGCCGGGGCGGTGGCCTTCGACGTGCACGGCAAGAACCAGCACGCGGAGGGCAACTTCGGAAACCACGTGCTGGGCTTCACCCTCCTCCTTCCCTCGGGGGAGCGAACCTGGTGTTCCCCCGAGGAGAATCCCGAGCTCTTCCGGGCCACCATCGCCGGAATGGGCCTCACGGGAATCATCCTGGACGTGAAGGTCCGCCTCCGCCCCATCCAGTCCTCCCTGGTGAAAGTGCAGTACAAGCCTTTCCAGAGCCTCGAGGAAGCCAGGGACATCTTCCTCTCGGGGGACCAGGAGTTTCCCTTCACCGTGGCCTGGCTGGATCCCGGCCTGGAGAAGGGAGTGGCCACTCTGGGCCGTTTCGCCGCAAAGGAAGAGGCAGGCTCCGACCCCCTCCCGGTCCACGGCCCGCCCCGGCTCCGGATCCCCTTCCAGACCCCGGCGATCCTTCTCAACCGGCTCTTCATGTCCCTCTTCTACAAGCTCTACTACAGGATGCAGGCCGGCAAGGGGACGAGGCTGGAACGCTACGAAAAATTCTTCTATCCCCTGGACGGGATCGAGGACTGGAACAAGCTCTACGGGAAGCCCGGTTTCACCCAGTACCAGTTCGTCGTGCCCATGGAGTCCGGCGTGGAAGTGATCCGCAGGGTCAAGGCCGTTCTGCGAGGAAAGGGTTGCCGGCCCTGCCTGGCCGTGCTCAAGCTCTTCGGCGAAGACGGCGCGGGAATCCTTTCCTTTCCGAAGAAAGGATTCACCCTTGCCGTGGACCTTCCCGTGAAGAAGAGACTTCCCGAGGCCCTGGACGAGGCGGACCGTATCATTCTCCAGGCCGGGGGAAGGCTCTACCTGGCCAAGGACGCCAGGGCCGAGCCCGAGGTGGTGAAGGCCATGTACCCCGGACTCGAGGAGTGGCTGGCGATCAAGAGGCGTTACGATCCCGAGGGGAGGCTTTCGTCCGACCTCTCGAGGAGGCTGGAAATCTGTTGAGCGGAAACGTTCTCATCCTCGGCGCCACCTCGGCGATGGCGGGAGCCCTGGCGGAAGGCCTGGCCGCCCGGGGGTCGGGGCTGGCCCTTGCCTCGCGAAGGCCCGAGGAGCTGGAACACCTTGCTTCCGATCTTCGGATCCGTTTCGGCGTGCAGGCCAGGACCTACCGGTTCGACGCCCTGGACTTCCCCTCCCACCAGGCCTTCCTGGCGGAAGTCCTCGACGATTTCCCCGAGCTCGAGGGGGCGGTCCTGGCTTTCGGATACATGGGCGATGAGGAGGAGTCCTGGAAGAATGCCGGGGCGGCCCGGCGTGTGATCGACGCCAACCTGACGGGGGCCGTCTCCATCCTGGTTCCCCTGGCGGACTACTTCGAGAAGCGGGGAGAGGGTTTCCTCTGCGTGATCTCCAGCGTGGCCGGCGACAGGGGACGGAAGAAGAACATGACCTACGGCGCCGCGAAGGCGGGCCTCTCGGTCTATACCCAGGGCCTCCTCCAGCGGATGGCTCCCACCAAGGTCAAGGTGGTCCTGGTGAAGCCCGGTTTCGTGGACACCCCCATGACCTTCCCCCTGGGGAAACTTCCCTTCCTGGTCCCCCCCGAGAAAGCGGCCCGGGATATACTGAAGGCCGTGGAAAAAGGAAAGTCCGGGATCTACACCCCCTGGATCTGGCGATGGATCATGCTCGCCATCCGCATGGTCCCGGACAAGATCTTCAAGAAGATGAAGTTCTGAAGCCCCCTCCAATCCTTATTCCCTTCTCGTCAGCTTTTTCCCCGTCAGCCCCGGCCGGTTTCGGGGATGAGCGAAGCCCTCCTTCTCTTCTCGTCAGCCCCGGCCGGCCGAGGTCTGGGTCCCAAGACCCAGACCGAGGACGTCCGGGGAGTGGCTACACCCCCGACAGCGCCACACCCCCTCCCGAGCTTGAAAAGGGCCATCCTTGCAACGCACCTCAAGACGGAAAACCCATGACTCCCCCTGACGTCGGGAATGTTGCGGCCCTTCGGGCCGCACATCCCCGCCGGCAGGGGCTAACGGGGTAAAGGGCAGGGGCTAACGAACATTTTTTTCGTACGTCAGCCCCGGCCGGCCGAGGTCTGGGTCGCAAGACCCAGACCGAGGACGCCCGGGGAGTGGCTGAAGCAGGATCAGTACCTGTAGTGGTCCGGCTTGTAGGGACCCTCGGGAGGAACGCCGATGTATTCGGCCTGCT
>CAZLQD010000002.1:0-26695 GCA_964561605.1 uncultured Planctomycetia bacterium | reverse complement strand
GAAGGGATCGGCCGCGTAGTAGTGGTCCGAGCCCAGAAGTTCGATTTCGGTGCGAATGAAAGTCGACCCCGCCTTCACGAACATGGGATCGGTCGGATCCATCTGCCACGTCCCGGGGATCCCTCCCCAGGGCCTCTGGCGGCGGATCCGGCACTTGGGATGGTGTTTCCTGAAGGCGCCGGGGACCCGGCCCGAAAATCCCTGGAGCACGGGCTTCATCCCGAGCGACCGCTCCCGCTCCAGGATCTTCCTGCCCAGGGCCAGGTGGGAGCGGATCCAGCTTATGGGCAAAGGCCCGCCGATGGAGTCCACGTTGGCCATCCAGGCCCAGGCGAAGTAGGGGGGCCCCACGAGGAATTCCTGGAGCTCCTTTTCGGTGAGGCCGAACCTCTTGAATGCCTCCAACCAGACCGCCTCCAGGCCCACGACCTGGAGTGGCATGTCGATGCCGTTGAGGGCCATGAGATCGATCTCCCGCTCCCAGCGTCTCCAGTCCCACCAGGCCATGGTGTAGCCGAAGGTGCAGTAGTTGAGGTAGGTCCTGTGCCGGTAGGGGAACTCCTTCCGGATTTTCTTCTCCAGGGCGGGCAGGGGCCGGGGCAGGTCGATCCGGTTTCCGCACCAGGCCGTCTCCGATAGGCACTTGTACTTGAGGTACCAGCCGAGGCCTGTCGCGGCCGCCACGGGGGTCGTGCCTCGGATCACCACCTTGCCGTCCCTGGTCTCCACTTCGAAGAAATCCTTGCCTCCCCTGGCGGGCAGGATCTCCACCTGGAAGTCCCTGGCCCTCTCCCCGAGGACGCGCTCGAAGAGCCGCCTGGCCGCCCGGGCGGGCTCCTTGGGCTCCCGGGAGGAATGGCGGAGGATGAAGTCCACGATCGGCGCCGGATCCTTCAAGCAGTGGGGATGGTGGCCGACTCCGGGTTTTCCGATGAGCTCGATCTCTCCGCCGAGTTCCTTGTAGCGCCGGGCGAAGAGAAGGCAGTTCTCGCCGGGGGGCACGATCTTGTCGGCCTCGCCGTACACGACGAGCACGGGAACACCCGACTTGGCCATGGGGCCCAATCCGTCCAGGGGATTTCCCCGGAAGTCCCGTGCCCCCGCCTCGGGGAGGCCGTAGACCTTCAGGCACTCCATCCAGCACGGGCGGCTTCCTTTACCCGCCCCCTTCCCGCCGGGCCAGCTCCGGATGTCGCAGACCGGCGCGTCGCCGTATATGGCGGCCACCTTGTCCGGGTTTTGCTTGGCCCAGTTGAAGATGACCAGCCCCCCCCGGCTCATCCCCTCCAGGACGGCCCGGCGGGCGAAGCCCTTCTCCTTCACGAGCCATTCGTAGAACTTGTCCCAGAGGGCCGTTGCCTTGGGCGCGCCGTAGAGGCCGGCCACGTCGATGTAGACCAGGTGCCAGCCCCGCCGGAGGAGGGCCAGGTCCACCTGGGGCTCGTGGCCGAAGAAGCGGGCCCGCCAGATCCAGGGCTTTCCCGGGGCGGCCTTCCCCGGGGCCACGACCACACACGCCCGGCCGAAGAGCCGGAAATCGTATCGCTTGTATCCTTTCCAGACCGAGACATTGCCGGGAAAGGGGCCGCCCGCCGGGACCAGAAGGAGCAGGGAGAAAAGAGCCGAGGAAATCGATCTGTTCATGGTCGCCTCTTTTCCTTCATTCCAGGAAAGAAGGAGGAATCGCCGGGGAGGGGGCCGACCTCGTAGACCAACCCTCGGATCTTCCCCCTGAGGGCGGAAGGAGGGTCGTTATAAGTCTGTAAGCCCTGGACCCTCGCCCCCCCAGGACGCCGGGCATCCCTCCGGGGAAGGAGGTCCGGCCCCCCTCCCCGGAGGCCCGGGGGGGCGGCCGGCCTCAGGGCGTCTCGGGCCAGTCGTCGGACCGGAAGGAGGAGACGGGGAGTTCGTTGACCCCGAAGAGGGTGCCCACGCACCAGTTGCGGAAGCAGTAGCGGACCGCCACGGGCTTCTTCACCTGGTCCGACCAGACCTGGACGGCCGACCCTCCCTGGACGAGCCTGGCCTCGGCGGGATGGAAGACCTTGTCCTCGCCGGCCACCTCGAAGCCTGCGAGCTTGCCGCCCTTGACCAAGAGGCCGTTGCCCAGGTGGTCGAACCTCACCAGGACCCGGCCTTTCTTCTGGATCCGGATGCCCTGGAAGATGGGGGCCGTATACCCGATCTTCTCCATGCCGTAGGCCTTGGCCAGGGCCCAGAAGGCCAGCCTCTCGCCGGCGATCCTCTTCGCCCTTGGGTGGATGCAGTTCTTCTCGCCGATATCCAGGAGCACGGCCATGCCCGTGTTCGGCACGGCGAGCATGGTCTTGAACTGGGCCTCCCTCAAGAGGGCCGACCCCACGGCGTCGGGGGCACCGTATGCGTAGGGGGCGATCTGGGCGAAGAAGAAGGGCATCTCCGGGTCGCCCCAGCGCTCACGCCAGTCCCGGATCATGGCGGGGAAGAGGCGGGCGTAGACCCCGGGCTCCCGCCGGTTGGACTCGCCCTGGTACCAGATCACGCCCTTTACCTTGAAGGGGATGAGAGGGTAGACCATGGCGTTGAAGATGGCCGTTGGGGCGTTGGCCCAGATCTTCTTGCGGTTCAGGGCCGGCGTGAGGTCCACGCCCTCCACGGTCTTGAGCTTCTCCAGGCTCGTCCAGGCCTGGGCCTTTGTGCCGCCCCAGGCGGTGTGGATCAGCCCCACGGGGACGCCCAGGGCCTTCCGGAGGAACTTGCCGAAGAACCAGCCTGTGGCCGAAAAACCCGCCGCTGCGGCCGAATCGGCCCGTTTCCACTCGCCCTGGCAATCCTCCTGGGGATCGTAGCTCAAGGCCTTCTTCACCTTGAAGAGCCTGAGCCCCGACGTGGCGGCCGTGGCGATCTCCTCGTTGCCGCCTTCGATGGGCTGGCCCCGGTAGCCCGAGAGGGTCTGGTCCATGTTGGACTGGCCCGAGCAGATCCAGACCTCGCCCAGAAGAACATCCTTGAATACCACCTTGTTCTTCCCCCGGACCACAACGGTGTAGGGGCCGCCGGCCTCGAAGGTCTTCACCCGGACCTTCCACTTCCCGTCCTCAGAAGCCCGAACCTTCACAGGGGCGGCCCCCCACCCCGGGACGACCGTGACATTCTCGCCCGGCGAGGCCCAGCCCCAGAAAGTCACTTGGGTGTTCCTCTGGAGAACCATGTGGTCCGAAAAGATCGCCGGAAGCTTCACGTCGGCCCAGGCGCCCGCGGCGAGGAAGGCCAGGCCGAGGATGGAAATGAAGAAGGAACTGGTTCGGTTCACGGTCTTTCCTCCTTGGAAGGAAACAGGGACCCGTTGGAAAGGGGGGGCGGAAGAAGGTAGAACACATCCCCGACTGGTTGCAAGGACGTGCAGTCGCCCCCAGGTCCCCGGAGGCCGGGGATCCAAGGAATCCAAGGAGATCCTCCATGGGCAGAATCTTTCCCGGAACCCTCCTCTGGTTCGGACTCCTCCTGGCCTGGTCCTGCGCCGCTCCCGCTCCCGGGGGAGAGGTGAATCGAGGGGAAAGGCCATCTTCTGTCGCCGCCACAGCCCCTCCCTCCCCTTCCTCCTCGTCCCAGGCCCCCCCCAAGGTCTTCAGGGAGAGGATCGAATGGATCAACGTCTGGATCCCCGAGGCCCAGGTAAACGACCGTCCCAGGATCCTCCTCATCGGCGATTCCATCACCCAGGGATACTACGGCACCGTCCAGCGCCTGCTTTCCGGGAAGGCCTACGTGGGGAGGCTCACTACTTCCTTCAGCGTCTGCGACCCCAAGTTCCTGGACGTCCTGAAGCCGATCCTGGATAGTTTTCGTTTTGCCGTCATTCAGTTCAACAACGGCATTCACGGGGCGGACTACTCCCTCGATGCCTACAGTGCGGGCCTGGACCGGACATTCCGCTTCCTCCGGATGCACGCCGGAGGGGCGAAGATCGTATGGGCCGCCACCACGCCTGCCAGGTTCCGGAAGGCCAATGAAGACCGAAACGCCCAGATCCGGGCCCGGAACCAGGTCGCCCTGGAACTCTGCAGAAAATACAAGATCCCCGTCGACGACCTCTACACCCTCTCCAAGGACCTGGATTCCCTCCACAGAGACGACTTCCACTACAAGGCCAAGGCCATCCAGGCCCAGGCCCAGGCCGTGGCCCGCTTCCTGGAGCCCCTGCTCCCAAAGAACAAGTAACCCCCCGCGGCGCCCCGGAGGCCTTCTCCCCTTTTCCTCACCTCTACCTCCTGCCGGCTGCGATGTGCGGGCTGAAGGGCCGGATCATTTCCTCCGGCAAGGGGCTTGCTGAATAGAGGTCTTTTTGAAGGGCTCCGAATCCTGGACGAAGCTACTCCTTCTTCGTGACCAGGTACCAGGCGAAGCCTTGGGGCGGGACGGTGACGGTGAGGCGGATGTTGTATTTTCGGTCCAGTTTGCAGGTCCGGGGTTTTTCTTCGCCCCGGGAGACGAGGGCCGTGTCGGTGAGGCCGGTGTAGTAGAGGGGAACGGTTACGGTTCGGGTGATTTCTTTGTCCAGGGGGTTGAAGAGGGCCAGGAGGCCTTTCTCCCTGCCGAAGGGGTTCACGTGGAGCCAGCCGTCCAGATCCCTGGCGTCGGCCCTCCTCAGGTGGAGGAAGTCGCTCTCCAGGACCTCCCGGTGGCGCTTGAACCAGGCCACCCAGCCGGCCACCAGGTTCCGCGTCTCGGGAGTGTCGTAGAGGCGCAGGCCCCGATAGCAGGCCTGGACTCCTCCGGCCAGGTTGGACAGGAGCATCCGCTCGTAATGGGCCAGGTGCTCGTGGAGGGGCTCGATCGTGGCGGCCCTTCCCCCTCCGTGGTACTGGGTCAGTGGCACGTGCATCCACCCCATGGTGGGCGTCTTGGACCAGGTCCCGTCGAAGATGTTCTGCCTTGTGTGGATCACCTGCAGGGCCCGGGGAAGGGACCAGTTGGTCTCCCTGTAACCCATGCCGACCTTGTTCGTCCCCACCAGGAAGTAGTAATCGGGCACGTTCAGGTAGATCCCACGGCCCCGGCACCACTTGTAGAAATCGCTGATCTCCTTCCACTGCTTCCACCGTGAATCGGCCAGGCCCTTGTGGCCGGGGTGCTTGGTGGAGGCGCATACGTCCCCCGGATAGGAGCCGTCGTGCTCCAGGTTGGTGAACCCCGTTGTCTCGAAGAACCGGTAGAGCTTGGCGAAATACCTCCTTCCCCACTCGCTCTGGAGGCAAGGGGAGTTGCCGAATGTGGGGCGCATCCCCTTCGGCATGACCACGTCGTTTCCTCCCCCCACGCGCCGCGAGGCAAGAAGGGAATACCCCCCGATCTCCACGCCCTTGCTCCGGGCGTAATCGGCGTAGGACTTCATCCGTGCCAGGTATTTGGCGGTGTCACGCTCGATGTTGAACCCGCTTCCGAAGGAGAGGATCACCATTTCGAAACCCACGTCGGCGCACTGGTCCACGGCATTCTTGACCCTGGGCCAATCAGAGGCCCGAAGGTGCATCATGAGGGGATTCTCCGTCACCCAGGGCGCGACGGTCCTGTAGAAGCGCTTGTGTTCCAGGCCCTTTCTCTCCTTGTCGGTGGAATCGTAGGGAAGTAGGAAGGAGCGAAAGGATTCGAAGGTCTTCCCCGGAGGCACCTCCTGGGCGGGCCCCATCTCGGGGCCCACCTGGAGGAAGCAGGGGGTCTTCCTCAGGTAGTTCACCTGGGTCCGGTATTCCGGGTCGGGCGTCCAATGAACGGACCAACGCGAGGAATTCCGGTAGCACATCCCGGCGAAGGCGTAGTCCGTCTCCACCAGGATGTCCGGATGGGGAAGGGGGACTCCGCGGTAGTTCACGCCGCTGAAATTCTCCACCGCCGCCAGGAGTTCGCACCGGAACTTGTCGATCACGATCTCACCCTTCGTGCCGTTCTCCACTGTGATCCATTTACTAAGAATGGGTACACCGTCGTAGAGCTCGTAGTGGACCGAGATCTTCACTCCCCTCACCCGGCGGGAAGATTCGACCAGGCGGGCGATCTCCTTCTTCCGGACGGGACCGTAGACGGCGAACTCCGTCACGTGGAGCCTGGCCACGGGGCCGGGCTCGGCTCCGTCCCTCCCCCCTCCCTCCAGGTCGGTCTTCCCCAGGCGCACGGCCCGGGGGAATCCGGCCTCTCCGTCCAGGGGAACGCGGGCCCATATCCGCCACTTCCCGTTCTCGGGCCCGGCCTCGCAAAGGGCCCTTCCCGCCTGGATCCGGATTCTCAGCTTCCAGGGTCCGGAGAAGTCCGCCCTCTCTCCCTCCCCCACCCGGGGATTCTCCTTCTTCCCGTCGAAGACTCCAAAGGGGCCACCCCCCTTGGAGGCATAGCCCGGTCGCATATGAAAGCGGATCACCCGGTCCGGCCAGACCAGGACGATGCCGGGGCCCCAATCGGTGCTCCTGTCCGTGCCGGCGTCGAAACCGGCCTCCACCAGGGCGGCCCCGCCGGGAAGCTCCCTCTCGACAAAAACCGCCGTATTTTCGGGGGTAAGGATTTCCCCTGCCTTCCCCTCGTTGGAAAAGGCGCTCCCGGGGTGGGCCTTGGAGCGATGAACCCGCCACTCCTTCCTCATGCGGTTGAAATCGTCCTTGAGAAGGCGCCTGCGCCCGAACCAGCTCTCCAGGGAAAGCCCTTCCAGGTCCTGGACGGAGAGGGGAGGCATGACGTAGTCCATCCGGAGGTAGACCCCACGGGGGGGCCAGGCACACCGCCTGTCGTAATGGCGGATCCGTTTCCAGGCGAACCTCTCCCTGGGCACGCCCAACTCGAAACCGGCGAACTGGAAGGCCCCGGGCGGGGCGTAGAGCCTCTCCAGCCACTCCGGCTTCAGGAAGGCGTGGTCCGGCTGGCCATCGAGGCCCCCCACTTCGTAGCGCCTGCCGTCGATCCACACCAGGGCCTCGGGTTTCACCGCCCGAAGAAGGCTCGCCCCGGTGACCAGGTTGTCCAGGGCCACCGTGGCGGCATTGGGGGTGAGCCGGAAGATCCTCCGGATCAGCCCGTTGGAGAGGACCAGGCCCTTCCCGTCGGCCGTCCGGTAGACCCGGGCCTTCACCTTGGGCACCCGGATCAGCCAGTCCACCTGGGCCTTGTCCTTGCCGGGCTCGTAAAGGGGAAGGTCCTTCAGGTCCGCCGCCCCGAGCAAGGGCTGGAAAAGGATGCAGAGAAGAAGAAAGGAAAGGGTTCCGGCCCGGCGGGCCTCGAGGAAAGGAGATCTCTCGCGCATCGTCTCTCTTCCGGTTCAGTGGTGCCGGGGATCCAGGGTCGGCCCGGAAAAGGTCGGCCCGGGAAGGCCCCGCCTTCGGGACGCCTGTAGAGAAGGACTATTCTGACACTCCCCTCTTCCGGGTGAAACGGGACTTTCCGCCCCCTTTTCTTGGACCCGCCCCTGAAAAGATGTATAGATTGCCTGTTCACTTTTTTTTGCGAGGTCGCGGCGAATGAAACTCCTTTCCATCCCGATCCTGGTCACCCTTCTCCTCCTTCCCCTATCCTGCGCCGCCTCTCCGCCGGCATCGAAGGCCGCCCAGGACCGGTCCCGCCTCCCCCGGGTCCTGATCATCGGGGATTCCATCTCCATCGGGTATACACCCTACGTGAAGAGTTTCCTCCGCGGCCTGGCGGCGGTGTCCCACAACCCCGGCAACGCCGGGGACACCTGGCGGGGCCTGAAGAACCTGGACAAGTGGCTTGGAGGGAAGAAGTGGGACCTGATCCACTTCAACTGGGGCCTCTGGGACCTGGCCTGGCGGAAGCCCACCCCCAAGGGGCTGCGGGGCCTGGACAAGAAGAACGGCAAGCTCACCTCCACTCTGGAGCAATACACCCGGAACCTGAGGATCCTGACGGCCCGCCTCCGGGCCACGGGAGCCAGGCTCGTCTGGGCCGCCACCACGCCCGTACCTCCCGGCGAACCGGGCCGCTTCCAGGGCGATGCGGCCAAGTACAACCAGGCCGCCGCCAGGATCATGAAGGAACAGGGAATCCCCACGGACGACCTCTTTTCCCTGGTGAAGACCTGGAAGGAAAATCTCTACATCAAGAAGGGAAACGTCCACTACCGCCCCGAGGGATACGAGCGGCTCGGCCTCCAGGTGGCCCGGAAGATCCTCCAGGTCCTGGGCCGGAAGGATGCGGACTCCCTCGTGCCCAAGCTCATCCCCTTCAAGAAGGCTCCTTCCAAGAACCGGAAGACCGTGACCCTCCGCCTCCACGCCTTCTTTCCGCCTGGCTGGAAGCCCTCGGACAAGCGGGGGGCGATCGTCTTCTTCTTCGGCGGCGGGTGGACCATGGGAAACCCCAACCAGTTCTATCCCTACTGCCGGCCCCTCGCCCTCAGGGGCATGGTCGCCTTCTCGGCGGAATACAGGGTCAAGAACCGGGACGGGGTCACGCCCTTGGATTGCGTCAGGGACGCAAAGTCGGCGATCCGCTGGGTCCGGGCCCACGCCTCGGGGCTCGGGGTGGATCCGGAGAGAATCGCCGCCGGCGGAGGCTCGGCCGGGGGCCACCTGGCGGCCTCGACGGCCATGATCCCCGGCATGGACGACCCCAAGGACCCGGACCGGGAGGTATCCTCCAGGCCCCAGGCCATGGTCCTGTTCAATCCTGTCCTGGACACGGAAGCCTTCCGGCACTTGAAGAAGACCCTGGGACCGCCGGCCAAGGCCATCTCACCCATGGCCCACGTGCGCCCCGGTCTTCCCCCGGCCGTTCTTTTCCACGGAACGGCCGATACGACCGTGCCTTTCGCCCAGGCCCGGGCCTTCGTGAAGGCCATGAAAGATGCGGGAAACCGGATCGAGTTCCATCCCGCCGAAGGGGGCCGCCACGGATTCTTCAACCTGGGCAGGGACAAGAACAAGTATTTCCCCGGCTGCTTGAAGGGGACCGAGGCCTTCCTGGAGAGGCTGGGCTTCTTCCGGGTGAAGTGAGCCCCCCGGATTCCTCCTACCCGGCCAGGAAGGGAGCCAGTTTCTCCCGGACGGCGGGAGGGATGGAGACGGGCTTCATCTTTTCTTTGTCGGCGAAGACGCAGGTGAGGCGGACCAGGCAGGCCTCGCCGCCTTCCTGGAGGAAGCGGACCGCAAAGACCACCTTGGACCGGCCCAACTCCTCCACGGCGAGCAGGGCCTCCACCTCGCGTCCCGGAAGGAGGGGCTTGCGGTAATCCGCTTCCACCCGCCTGAGGGGGACGATCCACCGTCCTCCACCGAACCAATCCTCCCAGGGGATCCCCGCCGCCGGGACGAACTCCTCCAGGACCTCGTGGGCCTTGGAGAAATACCTGGCGAAGAAGAGAACCCCCGCCGGGTCGGCCTCGAAGAACCGGATCTTCACGGCCGTCCGGAAGACCCGGCCTCCACCTCCACTGTCCTTGGCCGCCAAGGATCCCGCCTCCAGAATCCAAGAAACAAGAAATTCGACCTCTCCCGCCCCGGCACCGAGAGCAGAGGCGGCATCCTCTTGTCCAGAGCAAAGATCCTAGGCTCCCGCCATCCCCTGGAAAAGAAGGAAGGCTCCCCGAGGGCCATTGCCTGTTTCCCCTCAGCCAAGGAAGACCCGGTGGAGAGCCACCTCTCCCCCCGTCAAGCCTACCCAAAGGAGCCACAGTCGAAGGCCCATTCCTTCTCCCCGTCAGCCCCGGCCGGCCGAGTCACGCCCCGAAGGCCCATTCCTTCTCCCCGTCAGCCCCGCGCCTCCTCGTCACGGCCCGAAGGGCCTTTCCTTCTCCTCGTCAGCCCCGGCCGGCCGAGTCACGGCCCGAAGGGCCGTGACGAGGACGTCCGGGGAGTGGCTCCAGCATCGATAGCGCCAAACAAAAAAACTCCGAACTCCCCCCCTCCCCCCTGACGTCGGGAATGTTGCGGCCCTTCGGGCCGCACATACCCGCCGGCAGGGGCTAACGGGAAAATCAGGGGGCTGACAAGAAAAGAAAATCGAGGACGCCCAAGATCATGGAGAATGTCCGGAAATCCCGGAAAAGCCCCCCCCTCCTGGTTCCAGGATGACATCTTTCTTCAAATTCCTTACAATCAATGGGCTTCTATAGTCCCTCACCCCCTGGCGGGTGCCAACGGAAAAGGAGGTAGAACCATGCGCTCTTTCTTCCCCTTGTTGCTCCTCGTCCTTCTCCCGCCCCCCGGCCCGCCGGCCCAGACCGCACTGGTGCACCCCCCGGCCTACGCGGCGGAAGACGCTCCCTGGCGTTTCGGGGAACCTTTCAGCCTGACGGGCCCCTCGCCCAGGTTCCGGTCATGCAGATATCTTCAGGTTCACGACAACCTCCTCACCCGGCCCGGGAAGATCGTGGGCCTCGCCTTCCGGAGGGACGGGGCCACCAACTTCAACTTGTGCCCCTCCTACAAGGTCACCCTCGAACTCAGGCTCTCCACTGCGAGGACCACGAGCCGGTCCATCGACCGCAGGTTCGACGCCAACCACGGCCCGGACCTGACCGTGGTGATCCCGAAGACAACTATCCGGTTCCCCGCAACCACACCCAAGGAGGAGCTGCCCTACCCATCCTTCGACTACGTGCTCTCCTTCTCCGGGAAGCCCTTTCTCCTGGCCGCGGGAAAGGCGATCTGCTGGGAGGTGAGGGTCTACGACAACGACCTCTCCTACACCATCCCCTCCCCCTCCTTCGACGGCCCCTTGGAAAACCGGCGTGACTTCCTGGTCCGTCCCCTCGGGAAGGGCTCTTTCGCCCCAGGGCGGACCAAGCCGATGATCTCCTCGTTCGATCTGGAACGCAGCACACCTCCAGCTTCGATCTGGTATCTTTCCGCCCACCTCGAGAACGGGCCGGCCCGGGGATCCGCCTTCCTCCTCTTCTCCAGCCGCAAAGTTCCCTCGGGGATCCCTCTCCCCGGCGGCGCTGGCCTTCTCTACCTGGATCCCACATCCCTGCTCTACATCACGGGACCCAAGGCGATCGACTATACCGGAACGGTTTATTTCAGGCGTTTTACTCAACCAGGCATACCACCGATACCGGCCTACCCGTCCCTCTACGGAACCTGCATCCACGGCCAGTTCCTCTGCCTCTCCCGGAACTCCCGGATCATCTACGCGTCCCGGGCCGCCATCCTCCAGCTCCCCAGGGAATGGCCCAGGGGAGGCGGTCCCGCCGTGGGAACCTGCCGGCAGCTCATGGATCCCACGAGCACCTCCGGGATGATCTACCATTTCACAGGCCTGGTGACCAAGTTCTTCGTCAGGTGAGGAAGAAAGGAGAGACGAAACCATGAAACCCGCAAAGGTCGTGTTTTTCCTGTTCCTCGCCTCCACCCTTCCGGCCCAAAAGGCCCTGGTCCACCCCGCCCACTACGCCGGCGCCGAGGGAGCCGCCGCCTCCCACTGGCCCTTCGGCTCCCCCTTGAAGTGGTCGACCCACGTCGTCGGGGTCCGCTACCAGCAGATCCACGACGCCCTCTCCACCAACACGGTGGTCATCAAGGGGATGACCCTGAGACGGGACGCACGGAACACCCTCTTCCGGGCAGGCTGGTCTGTGCAGATGGAGCTCCTGCTCTCGACATCCCGTGTTTCTGCTTCTCGAATCCAGGCCCGGTTCGCCTCCAACCTTGGCAAGGACGCCGTTACGGTGATCTCGAGGCGGATGATCCACTTCCCGGCCCTCCCGGGGAGTTGGGCCGTGCCCAAGCCCTTCGAGTGTCCCCTCCCCTTCGACCCGGGAAAGACCTTCGCCCTCAAAGGGGGAGCTTCTTTGTGCTGGGAGGCACGGGTCTACTCGAGCGATCTCTGGAAGGCCCGGGAAGAGGAATTCGACTTCGACGCAGTCAAACCTGTCGACCGGGTGGTAGCCATCCCCTTCGGGCACGGCTGCTACGCTCCCAACCGCCTCGAGCCCGCCCAAATGGGTTTTTGGGTGGATCCCAAGAACTACACGGCCTGGGATCTCCTCCCCTGGGTCCAGGACGGACCCATCATGGGTTGGGGCATCCTCCTGGCCTCGGTCCGGGGCAACCCCGATCCCATCTCCCTGGGCGGCCCCTTCTGCCGGCTCTACCTCGACCCGGCCGGGCTCTTCCCCATCTCTCCCGTCAAGAGCCTCACCTTGGCCGGGCAATTGGCGGACCGCCTCTTCTACATCCCCATTCCCCGGAGCCCGGCCCTCCAGGGCGTTTCCTTCCGGACCCAGTGGCTTCTGGGCACCGCCAGGCGGGGGGAGGTGATCCTCACCAACGCGGCCTACGTCTACATCCCCATGCCCCCGGCCACGGCCCCCTGGAACCAGATCGGGACCTGCATCGCCACGGCGAAACATCCCGCCCTTCTGAAGGAAGGCACTCCACGGCCCGGCTTCGGCCTGGTCGTTCGTTTCCGCATATGAACCGAAGGAGAGCAAGACCATGAAGAACACAGCCTCGACCGCCCTGGGGGTCCTCTTCCTGGGATCCCTCCTGGGCGCCCAGACCTACCAAGTCCACCCCGGTGTGCAAGCGACCCTCGAGGGGAACGGAAGTATTCTCTATCCCGTCTGTTTCCGGGCCGCCAAGTACAAGCAACTTCACTACCTCCAGGTGGACGACCTCCGTCCCACCAATGATGTCCGCATTCGTGGAATCGCCTTCCGGCCCGACGGATCCAGGATTCGCCCCTGGGCCTCCTTCCAGGCCGAACTCGAGCTCCGCCTCTGCACCGCCAGGAGGCGATCCTCCATGGTGAACCGTTGGTTCGATGCGAACCAGACCAAGGACCTAACCACCGTAATCGCAAGGAAGGCCGTCAAGTTCCCCGCCTTCAATGGTGTAAAGCGCTTCCCGGCCCCCTTCCTCTTCGACCTTCCCTTCGACGGAGGCAAAAGCTTCCTTTTGAGGAAGGGAAAAGAAGTCTGCTGGGACATCAGGCTCTTCCGTTCCACCCTCTCCCCCACCGCCGGGGAGATCTACCTGGACGGAGTCTATCGAGGAACGGGTCTCTTCCGGCGGACCCTGTTCGAAGGGACGATCCACCCCAAGTGGAAGGCCCGGGTCTCCCTCCAGCTCAATGAACACTTCTACCAGGGAAGGAATTGGCTCTGGGCCTACATCGACGCTTTCCTTCCAAAAGGGACGGCCTTTCTCTTCTTCGGAACGCGGACCCTGCCCAAGGGCATTCCCTTCGGGTCCTGGGGAGGCGTCTTCCACCTGGATCCGGCGGCCCTGGCGGGTGTCTTGGGACCCTTCCGGGATCCCCGGGGATTAGGGAGTTTCTTGTTCTCTTTTCCCATCCCCTCTTCCCCCAATCCTCCCATGCTGGGCCTATCCTTCTACACCCAGGCCGTCGTCCTGGGCTCCCTCCCCGGAGAAGCCTGCTCCACGAACCTCCTGGAGTGTTGCTTCGTCCCCTCCTGGAGGTCGGCCCTTCCAAGGACGGGCCACGTAGTCCTCGGCGGCCTTGACGCCCTGGTCTCCCCTACGGGTGAGGCACACCCCGACCAGGGGGTGGTGGTCCGCTACAGGTTCTGACGGCCCGTTTCCCCGGACCGGAAATGCCTGGAAAAAGGCCCGGGACGCCGCAGGCGCCCCGGGCCCTTCCCGTTCCGTACTTGCTCCCCAAGCCTCAGGTGCCGCTCACGAGCTCTCCCTTCACCACCTTGAGGGTCGTACCCGTGGGCATGTCGCCCATGTTCGAGTTCTTCGCATCCGAGTAGGTCAAGCCGGGAGCCCCTACGGACTCGTCGAAGGGGAGGGTCGAATCGAGTGTGGAGAGGACGGAAGCATCGGTTTCCTGGACCATGCTCAGACTCACCTCGACGGCCTTGACCACGTATTCCGTCCCCGACGAGTCCTGGAGGACCGTCCCGTCCTTGAGGTTGATCAGGGGGACCCAGCGGTTCAAAGTGGGATTGAACTTCCCAGGCACGTGGAGCTCACTTCCATCGTAATCCAGGGAGAACTTCTTCCCGTCGTAGGTGGAATCCCCGTTCCTGTCGTTCGCGGTCGTGTGGGTGTAGGTCAACCTGATTGGGGGATCGAAGGTCACGTAGTTCCCCGTGGAGTCCTTCAAGGTCCAGAACTGGTTCCAGTCCTTGGGGCCCGTGCACCAACTGTAGTAGGTCTGCTCGTTGTAGATCTGTTCCCAGTTGGAGGTCGTGAAGGAGCTGTCCGCCGTGAGGGGATCCATATAATACCCATTCGCGTATTCAGAGCTCGACAGGTCCAGGCCGGATCCCAGGATCACCGGCTCGCCCGTGGCGCTCCCATCCCGGAGGACCATCGCCGACGGATCGAAGTAGTAGGTCTTCCTCGTGATTCCGCTGGACCAGTAGTTGTTCCTGGCCGTTGCGGCGCCGTCGATCACGCTTTGCGTGATCGGTGTGTCGAGGGCGAAACCGAAGTAGTAGAGCGTCAGGTTGCCCGCCTGCCCGGGAAAGACCGTCTGGTCCGTATGGTATGAGACCTGGGTGGCGTTGGTGGGCGAAACCAGTCCGCCCAGGGGCAACCAGGCCTTGAGAGCCTCGCACCAGCCTCCGGACCAGGAATTGGCGAAGGCGTAGGCCGTGGGAGTCGAGAGGTAGCTGACGTTCCCGTTGGAATCCCTGGTGCCCAGCTTGACAAAGCCCGTGCCGGTCCAGGTGACGATGGTGTCCTGCCTGGCCGTCTCGTCCCAGACATAGATTTCGGCCCCGACGATGTCCCCGAGGGTCACGACGGATTTCGTGTGCTTGGTGAGCTTTCCCCGCACGCCGAAAAGGCTGTATTGCTGGCCTGTCCCCACCCGGGTCACCAGGTCCCCCGACGTGGGAGTGACACCGGACGGCGCCCACAGCCCGTAGTAGCCGATGTAGCCCTGCTTTCCGTTGGAGAACTGGATGGGGAATCCGCCGGAGAGGTCCACCTCTTCCCCTGTTTCCTTGTAGAAGAGCTTGTATCTATGGACCGTCTGGCGGAACTGGGTCTTCCGGTAGGCCTTCTCCACCGAGGATTCGACCGACTTCATCCGGAAATAGCTGGAGTTGAAGGCGATGTAGTGGGTCGAGGTGCTCGTGGATCCGCTCGAGGTGTCGGACTGAACGGAGGAGATGTAACCCTTACCGGAGGTGAAGTCCGAGTTGGAAAGGAGGTTCACCTTGCTCTCCCAGGAGAAAGTCCCGCCGAAGGGAACCTCCGATCCGGAATCTATATACTGGATAGTCACGCTTCCTCCGGAGGAGGAAACCCGGAGCGCGTTGGTGAACATGGGAGTAGTGGAAGCCACGTGGCCCGAGCTGTCCAAAGGAAGGCCCTTGATGTGCGCCTCGAGCTCTCCCATGGGGTAATCGTCGCTGACACCGCGGGTCACTTCGAAGTAGGCCTTGATGAGCTGGCCCGTACCGTCTTCCCTCTGCTCGACTGTCCACACCTTTACGATCATGGGCGCGTCTGGCCCGGCCCTGGAGACGTCCACCACCATCTCCTCCAGGTTCTCCGTGGTGGTGGAGCTCGTCGCCCCTCCCGAAGGAGCCTCGCTGTCGTCCCCCACGGGGGTCACCAGGGCCGAGTAGGGCCCTTTGTTCACGAAATATTGGTATCCGCATTCCTTGACCGCCCCGAGGATCTGGTTGATGATCGTGAGGCTCTGGGTGACGTCCTCCACGTAGGTCCTCGTCTGGGTCTGGGTGTAGTCCGTTCCGGGATCACCGAACCCGGAATTCGGCGTGAGTGAAGAAGCCGCAGTGGACCCGTCGTCCACCTTGGTCAGCTCGATCCTGGAGGGCAACGTCAGGGCCTCCACCGTTGCGGAAGAACCGCCCGACGAACCGTCGCAGGAAACGAGGAACCCCGCCCCGAGGAGTGCCGCCGCCAGGGAAGCGGCCGAAACCAGGGAACGGGCCCGAACCGAGCGGGATGAAATACGGTGGGCCATTATATTCTCCTCTGCTGAACCGACTTCGATCCCGAGGGGGGCCGCCCCCCCTCACCTCCACCCTATCGGAACCCGGCTTTCTCAGGCTTGACGGCCTCCGGGTCGAAAAAAGGAAGAAATGAAGGATTCGAACAGCCCGAACATGGCCCGATCTCTCCGCCCGGGGATCGTCCTCCTCCTCGTCTTCGCAGCCGGCGGGTGCGCCGGTCCCGGGAGGAAACCGGCCCTTTCGGACCTGGAAGGGTGCTTCAGCAGGGTCGGCCGGGAACTGGCCAAGGACCTGGAGGAGACCTTCCAGGACCACCCCCTCCTTTGGGTGCGCCGCCTCTCCTGGGAGACCTGCACTCCAAGGGACGGGGAAACGACCGCCCTGGAGTGCACCAGGATCCTCGCCGTCTCCCTGGCCCGGACCACGGGCTGGAAAGTGCTCCTGGACGGCCCCCCCCCGGGAAGGCCCGAGGCGGTCCTGGTGGTGGAAGGGAAGGTGAAGGAAGAGGAGGATTTCCTCGCTCCCCAGGGCAAGGAAGTCCTGGAAGTCACGGTCCGGATGGCCGGAACGGGGCGGGGCCCGGCCAAGCCGTGGACCTCCTGGTACCCCTTGGAAGAAAGTTGTTCCGGCTTCGGCTGAAGCGGGGGATGATGGGGTGGAGTTCCATCCCCGCCCACGAGCGGACCAGGGAGGCGCCATGGATCGCTACTCATGCTCCATCCGGGAAGAGAAGGGCCTTCCCGTCGTGGAATTGGCCGACGCCGCCTCGGGATTCCGGGCGGAGATCGCCGCAGGTTTCGGCTTCAACTGTTTCAGGCTGAAGGGTCCGGGCCGGGAGGAGGAGTACATCTTCTCCGAACCGGACTTCCCCGCCTCCAGGAAAGGCCCCAATCTCAACGGCATCCCCATCCTCTTTCCTTTCCCCAACCGGGTGGCCGGGGGAAAGTTCTCCTTCCGGGGCCGGGAGGTGACCCTCCCCAGGAACGAAGGGGGAAAGAACGCCATCCACGGCCTGGTCCTGGACAAGCCCTGGGAAATCGTCTCCAGCGAGACCGGCGGGGCCGCCTCGGTTACGGGCCGGATCGGCACGGACTCCTCGCCGGAGATCGCCTCGGTCTGGCCCTTCCCCTTCCGCCTGGAAGTGACCTGGACCCTCAGGGACAAGACCTTGTCCATGGAAGGAATCTTCCGGAACACCGGCAAGGACATCCTCCCCTGCGGTTTCGGCTCCCACGGTTACTTCCGTCTTCCCGAGACGGAGAAGGTGGATCCCCTGCGCCTGGCCGCGCCTTTCGGTTCCCGTTACGTCCTCGAGAATCTCCTCCCCACCGGTGAGAAGGCCCCGCTGGAACCCTGGGAGGAACCCTTCCGCCGGGGGGAGACCATCGGTCCCAGGGCCTTCGACACGGTCTACGGTGACCTGGATTTCCAGGAGGGCCGGGCCGAGTGCCGCCTGGAAGGAAAGGAAAAGGCCCTGGGAATCTCCTGGGACGCCTCGGCTCCCATCCTTGTCCTCTACATCCCCCCCCACAGGCGGGCCCTGGCGGTGGAGCCCTATACCTGTCTCACCGACGCCTTCAACCTCTCCGCCCGGGGCGTGGAGAGCGGCGCCCTCTTCCTGGAGCCCGGCGCCGAGGGCCGGACCTCCATGGAGATCCGCGTCCTGGACCCCGAAGAGCGCTGACCCCCGGGTCGACCGCCCTCAAGGAATCCGGTAGATCCACCACTGGAGGCCCTTGCCGTACGGGTGGGGAAAGGTCTTCCAGGGACGGATTCCGAGCCAGCGCCCCAGGGCCTTCATCCTGGCCTCCCGGGAGAGGCCCAGGATCCAGAGAGTCCCGGTCCGCTTCCCCGCCGCCCCCAAAAGGCGCGCTCCCTGGAGCACCATGTCCGGGGTGGCCTTGCCGTCCAGCTTTCCCTCCTCGATGGCCTTGGTCAGCTTTTCCGAGAGCAGGCCTTCCAGGTCCCCGACGTAGGGACAGAGCCTCATGTCCGAGAGAAGCGCCAGGTGATACCGGATCTCCGGATACCAGGTGCAGAGCACCCTCAGGGTCCCGGGATCCTTTCCGGCCGTGACCTCCTCCAGGGACTTCACGGGAGCATCGAGGCCGACATAGATGGGTTTTACACCCCAGTGGTTCTTCGCATGGGCCGAGAAACCCGTCACGGCACCCTCGCCGGCGGCGAGCAGGACGGCCAGCACCAGGAAGACCCCTCCGAAGGGCCCTGGATCCCCTCGGCCCGCCGGGGGCCTGCAGGCCAGGACCCCGGCCAGGACTGCGAAGGCGAAGGACGGGGCTACGTAGCGGATCTCCCCAGAGGTGAGAAGGACCACCAGCACGGGCTGGATCAGGATCCCCGGAAGGATCCAGGTCTTGAAGGCTCCGTTTCCGTCCTTGCGGAAGAATCCCCTCAGGGCCGCCCAGACCAGGAGGAGCTGCAAGGTCACCGGAAGGAGGAGCCTCCCGGGGACGATCCACATGTAGACCTCCGCCTGGTAGGGATAGAGGGGAGGATCGCCCCCGTATACCTGAGAGAGAAGATCGTAGAACCTCCGGAAGGGAAGGAAGACATAGGGCACACCCGGGGGAGCGTACATCCCCCGCTGGCCCAGGTAGAACCGGACCGTGGCCGCCGGGACGGAGAAGGGCCCCTGCCCCCAGGCGGCCCCGACCGCCATGGCCGGGAGCAGGTAGGCCCCCAAGGCGGCCAGGATCCCGAGCAAGAGTCTCCGGAACTTCTCCCGCCGGCCCAGCTCCCCCGCCGCCCCGAACCAGGTGAGGAGCAGGGCGAAGAGGGGAAGACCCGCAAGGCTTGCGTAGAAGAACAGCCCGGAAAGGCCGACCAGGGCCCAACCCAGGATCCCCCAGGCCCACTTGCCTTTCTCCCGGCCCAGCCAGAGAAAGAGAGCCGCTCCTGTCCAGAAGGGTAGGGGAAGGGCGAAGAGGTGGGGACCCGCCCGGGCTTGGAGGAAGTGGCCGGGCGTGCAGGCCAGGCCCACCAAGGCCGCCGCCCCGAGCAGGGGGCTTCCCGTCATGACCCAGGCCAGGATTCCAAGGAAGAGACAGGCAAGAAAACCCGCCGAGGCCTCGAAGAGGAGCTCGGCCCGCTCCATCCGCTCCGGCGGGATTCCGGCGAGCTCGGCCGTCAAGGCCGTCAAGGCCGATGCGGGGAGGACCGCCTGGGACCAGATCTTCCTGTAGGTCCCGATTCCCTCCAGTTCCTCCAGGCCCGCCATGGGAGGCTCTCCCCGGGCCAGGTTGGATGCGAAGCAGGCCAGGGTGGCCCCGTCGTAGCACACACCCGGGGGAAGCCTGTCCAGGGCGGAGAAGTGGAAGATCCCCGCCAGGACAAGGGCCGGGGCCCACCAGAGGAGCCGGAAGGCCCGAGCCGGAACCTTTCGGGAGACGCTCATCCTGAAAGCATACATCCCCGACCTGCCGGATTGCTTCCCCCTGTCCCGCCCCTTACCCTCTGTAAAAGGTGTTTTCCCGATCCAAAGGCACTTTTTTCGGCCCGCCGGCCGAAGAACCTCCCAGGAGACCTCCATGGCCCGCCGGAATCTTGTTTTTCTCTCCTTCCTCTCACTGGCTCTCTTCCTCCCCCTCTCTCTCCCGAAGGCCCAGGTCTACAAGGATCCCAAGGCTCCCCTGGAGAAACGGGTGGAGGACATCCTCACCCGGCTGACCCTGGAGGAGAAGATCGACTACATCGGAGGCTACCGGGGCTTCTACATTCGTCCCGTCCCCAGGCTCGGCCTTCCGGCCGTCAAGATGTCCGACGGCCCCACGGGATGCAGGTGCTACGGCAAGGCCGCGGCCCTGCCCGGAGGGATCTGCCTGGCCGCCTCCTGGGACACCCGGGCGGCCTTCGAGATCGGCCGGGTCCTCGGCCGGGAGTCCCGGGCCAGGGGGGTCCACATCCTCCTGGGGCCGGGAGTGAATATTTATCGCGGCCCCCAGTGCGGCAGGAACTTCGAATATTTCGGCGAAGACCCCTACCTGGCGTCTAGGATTACGGTTCCCTGGATCCGGGGAGTCCAGTCCCAGGGAGTCCTCGCCACGGTGAAGCACTACGCCTGCAACAACCAGGAGTACGACCGCTACCACGTCTCCTCCGAGATCGACGAGAGGACCCTGCGAGAGATCTACCTCCCGGCCTTCAAGGCCGCCGTCGTCGAAGCCCGGGTTGGCTGTGTGATGAACGCCTACAACCTGGTCAACGGGGTCCACTGCACCCAGGATCCCTTCCTGAACAACAAGATCCTCAAGGAGGAGTGGGGATTCGACGGGATCCTCATGTCCGACTGGGGGGCCACCCACGACGGGATCGCCGCCGCCCTGGGCGGCCTGGACCTGGAGATGCCCTCGGGCAAGTTCATGAACCGCAAGACCCTCATTCCCGCGATCCGGAGCGGCAAGGTCCCCGTCTCGGTGATCGACGACAAGGTCCGCCGCATCCTCCGCAAAATCGTTTCCATGGGCTTCCTGGACCGCCCCCAGGAGGATCCCTCCATCCCCCGCTACGACGCGGAGAGCGTGAAGGTCGCCCTCGAGGTGGCCCGCGAGGGAATCGTCCTCCTCAAGAACGAAAAAGAAGCCCTGCCCCTGGAGCGTGGGAGAGTCCGGTCCATCGCCGTCCTGGGCCCCATGGCCCACCCCGCCGTCTGGGGCGGGGGGGGAAGCGCCCTGACCACGCCTTTCCGGGCCACGAGCGTCCTGGAAGGCCTGACCCAGGCGGCGGGCCCGAAGGTCCGGGTCTACTACGACCGGGGCCTCCCCCAAACAGAAGAGAACACCCTCGTACGCCAGGCCGTCTTCGCCCACAAGGATGCGAACGGCTCCGTCCTGAGAGGGCTTCGCGCCGAGTTCTTCGGAAACCCGGACTTGCAGGGGGAGCCCATCGCGGTCAAGAGCGCCCGCCGGATCGACTTCGACTTCGTGAAGCGCCCCGTGAAGGGGGTCCCCAAGCACGACATCTCCCTCAGACTCACCGGATGGATCACGCCCGAGAAGTCCGGAACCTACATACTGAAGGTCCGCTCCGACGACGGCGTCAGGATCTTCCTGGAGGGAAAGCCGGTCCTGGAAGACTGGTCCAACCATTCGGCCCGGACCAGGACGGCGACGGTCTCCCTGGAAGGCGGCAAGAACTATCCCATCCGGATCGAGTATTTCCAGAAGGGCGGAAGCGGAATCCTTCGTTTCGGCTGGGGTCTCCTCAGCCCCGCCGAAGGAAGCCCCGCCGCCCGCCTGGCCCGGGCCTGTGACGCCGCCGTGGTCTGCGTCGGTTTCGGTCCCGCCGTGGAGCGGGAAGGAATCGACAGGCCCTTCGCCCTCCCGGAAGGCCAGGAAGAGCTGATCCGGGAGGTCGCCGCCGCCAATCCCCGGACCGTGGTGGTCCTATTCAGCGGCGGGAACGTGGCCATGGAGGGCTGGATCGACCGGGTGGCCGCCCTGGTGGAGGCCTGGTATCCGGGCCAGGAGGGCGGGCGGGCCCTGGCGGAGATCCTCCTGGGCGACGTGAATCCTTCGGGCAAGCTCCCGGCCAGCTACGCCCGTAAGTGGGAGGAGAATCCGAGTTCTCTCTGGTACCACGCCAAGAACGGAAAGTGCTTCTACAAGGAGGGGATCTTCGTCGGCTACCGGGGGTTCGACAAGGCCGGCGTGGAGCCCCGGTTCCCCTTCGGGTTCGGTCTTTCCTATACGACCTTCGCCTTCTCGGACCTCGAACTCTCGCGGGATCGGATCCGGCCCGACGAAATCATCCGGGTCTCCGTGAAGGTGAAGAACACCGGGTCCCGTGCGGGCGCCGAGGTGGTCCAGCTCTACCTGGCCGACGTGAAATGCTCCGTCCCAAGGCCCGTGAAAGAGCTCAAAGGTTTCCGGCGGGTGGAATTGCAGCCCGGCGAGGAGAAGACCGTCGCCTTCCGCCTGGGGAGGAAGGAAATGGAATTCTTCCACCCGGTGCGGAAGAGGTGGATCGTGGAGCCCGGGAAGTTCCGGGTCCTCCTGGGGGATTCCTCCCGCAATCTCCCCCTGTCCCGGCAGTTCGAGGTGCTCCCCGACTGAAAGGAGTCCCGCCCCGTCCCCGGGGAGGAGGGGAAGACTCCTCCCCGCGGGACGGTCCGGGCCGCAGGAGCCCCCCGGCCCGGATCGATCAGATCCGGCCGGGAGGCCTGCAGCCCTTGCCTTTCCGGCCGATGTCCCCAAGGTCCTCCCGGAACTTCTCGCCCAGGGCCTTCAGCTCCTCCACGACCCTGGGGTACTTCTTCGAGAGGTCCACCCGCTCGCGGATGTCCGCCTCCATGTCGTAGAGCACCAGGGGGGTCCTCCTGGTCTTCGTCGGGCCGGGCCACCCGTCACGGCCCCGGGGCATGCCTTCGTAGGAGCGGTAGGGGTGGGGGAAGTGGAGCTTCCACTTCCCCTTGCGCACGGCCTGCAACTGCCACCCTCTCCGGGTGGGATAGTAGAAGGCGTATTCCTTCCTCGGTTCAGCCCCGGGAACTCCCGCCATGAGGGGCCAGATGTTCACTCCGTCGATCTTGTGGTCCGGGAGCTTCGCCCCCGCCAGGAAGGCGAAAGTCGGGAAGAGATCGATCGTGGAGGCCATCTTGTCGCAAACCGTCCCGGCCGGGATCTTTCCGGGCCAGCGCATGATGCAGGGCTCCCGCACGCCTCCGTCCCAGATCGTCCCCTTGCCCTCCCGTAAGGGCCCGGCGCTTCCCGCCCAGTTCCCGAAGTTGAGCCAGGGGCCGTTGTCGGATGTGAAGATCACCAGGGTCTTCTCGTCCAGGCCGCAACGCTTCAGGGTCTCGAGGACCTGGCCGACGGACCAGTCGATCTCCATGATCACGTCGCCGTACATCCCCTGCTTGCTCTTCCCCTTGAACTTCTTGGAGACGCCCAGGGGGACGTGGGGCATGGAGTGGGCCAGGTAGAGGAAGAAGGGCCGGTCCTTGTGCTTTTCGATGAACCGGACGGCGTGCTCCGTATACAGGGTCGTCAGCTTCGCCTGGTCCTCCAGGGTCCGGATCTCCCCGACCTTCTCGTTCCCCTCGATCAGGGGAAGCTCGGGATACCGGAGCTTCCAAGGCTTCTTTCCCGGGTTTTCCTTGGTCAGGTGCCGCCCGTCGTAGTCCACGGGCCACATGTCGTTGGAGTAGGGCAGGCCGAAATACTCGTCGAAACCCTGCTGGAGGGGGAGGAACTTCTTACGGCTCCCCAGGTGCCACTTCCCGAAGATGCCCGAGACGTAACCCCTGGGTTTGAGCATCTCCGCGATGGTGACCTCCTTGGGATTGAGGCCGATCTTGGACCATGGCATGAGGGCGGCGGCGATCCCCACCCTCTTGGGATAACAGCCCGTCAGCAGGCCCGCCCTGGAGGCGCTGCACACCCCCTGGGGCACGTAGAAAGTGGTGAACTTCATCCCTTCGGCGGCCATCCGGTCCAGGTTGGGCGTCTCGAAACCCTCGGCCCCGAAGACGCCCACGTCGGCCCAGCCCTGGTCGTCTGTGAAGATCACGACGAAGTTGGGCAAGTCCTTCCTCTTGCCTCTTCCCGGGGCGACTCCCGCCGGCCCGGCGCACGCGCCCAACCCCAGGGCGGCCGTTCCCGCGCCGAGGGCCTTGAGGAAATCCCTTCGATCCAAACCCGTTCCCGCCATTCTTTCAGCGTCCTTTCCTCTTGTAGGTCCCCACCAGCTCGGCCTCGGCCAGGACATGGCCCTTCATGGCCTCCTCGAGGGCGGCCTTGGTGGGAGGTGCAGGAAGGGAAAGGACCGTGTCCAGGGCGTAGAGCTTGAAGAAATACCTGTGCCTTCCCGAGGGAGGGCTCGGCCCTCCGTAACCCTTCCTCCCCCAATCGTTCAGACCCTCGGCGGCGCCTTCGGGGAGCGGAGCCTTCCCGTTCCCTGCCCCCTCGGGGAGGACCTTCGCGCCGGCGGGGATGTTGTAGAGAACCCAGTGGACCCACACGTTCCCCGGGGCGTCCGGGTCGTCCACCACGAGGGCGAAACTCTTCGTTCCCGGGGGCGCGCCGGACCAGGCCAGGGGAGGCGAGAGATTCTCGCCGTCGGAAGTATACTTGGAAGGAATTTCTTCCATCCGGCCGAAAGCATCCGAAGTCAGGATGAACTTCATGGCCCTTCCCTCCTTTACGGGCCCTCCTTCCGTCCGCGAAGCGCCCCCCTCCCCCGTCCCGCAACCCGAGGAGAGAAGAAGAGGAAAAGAGAGGAACAGGGTGACGAAAAACCGCATTCTCATGGCCAGACCTCCGTGAGCCCGGCGGGAAGGAGGGCCCCGCCGTGAATGCCTATTCCGATCTCGGGGACGAAAAGAAAGAATCCTCTCCCCGGCCTTGCAGAGCAAGGCCCTCCTGAAGAGGATCCACCTTCCGCCGGTCTCCCGCGGCGGCCGAACTTCATGCTCCGAAAGGAAGGTGTCCCTATGAAAACCGCGTTTTTCGGCCTTTGCCTTCCCCTCCTGGCCCTCCCCTTCTTCCTGGGCGGCTCCCCCGCCAAGAAGGCCGCCTTGAGTGCCTACACCCCCCTGGTCATCGGCCACCGGGGCGGGCGGGCCCTGGGCCCTGAAAACACCCTGGCCGCCGGCAGGGCGGGCCACGCCGCCGGCGCGGACATGTGGGAGCTGGACACCCAGCTCACCAAGGACCAGGTGCCCGTGGTCCTCCACGACGCCACCCTCAAGCGCACCACCAACATCGCAAAGGTCTTTCCCAAGAGGGCGGGCGATCCCCTCTGGACCTTCACCCTGGCGGAGGTGAAGAAGCTGGATGCCGGATCCTGGTGGGCCCAGCGCTACGGGAAGAAGGCCCTGGCTCAGGGTCGGATCACGAAGAAGCAGCTGGACTACTACGCCTCGGGAAAGGTGAAAGTCCCGACCTTGGAGGAGGCCTTGCTCTTGACCAAGGAACTCGACTGGCGGGTGAACGTGGAGATCAAGGTCTTCCATCCCGGCCGGCTGGGGCCCCTCGTTCCCAAGGTCCTGGAAGCCATCCGCAAGACGGGCACAGTGGACCGGGTGGTGATCTCCAGCTTCGACCACGCCGTCTGCTACGCCGTGGCCCACGCCAAGGGCCCCCACCCTCCCGTGCAGGTCCTGACTTCCATGCGGCTCGCCAGGCCCGATCTCTACGTCAGGGACGTAGTGGGGGGCCAGGCTCTGAATCCCAACATCCCCTGCCTCGGCCTGGGTGGAAAGGACGAGGCCGCAGGCGATCCCCCGGCGGAGCTCACGGTGAAGCGGCTCCTCCAGGCGGGTCTTGGAATCAACGTCTGGACGGTGAACGACCCCAAGACCTGGGCCTGGTGCAAAGCCAACAGGATCCCCGGGATCATCACCGACTCCCCGGACCTGCTCCGAGCCTGGCTGAAAGAACAGGGAAGCCGCTGATAAGGGGAGGTGCCTCCCCGTAGAGAGAGAAAAGGGGGCCGGGGCCGGCCGCCGGCCGGTCCCGGCTGGGAGGAGTCCCGGAACCGAGGAAGGATCTCTTGGACACGGTCACGCAGGTCCTGCTTGGAGCGACCATAGGGGAGGCGGCCTTCGGGCGCAGACTCGGCAGGAAGGCCCTGGTCTTCGGAGGGATCTGCGGCCTCTTTCCCGACTTGGACATCCTGGCCGACCTGGTGGACCCCTGGGCCCAGTTCACCTTCCACCGAGGCATCACCCACTCCCTGGTGGTCCTCCCCTTCCTGGCCTTCCCCTTCGGCCTGGCGGCCTGGAGGGCCTGGGGGAGGAAAGGGAGTCCCCGGACCTGGATCCACCTGGCCTTCTGGGCCCTGGTTACCCATCCTCTCCTGGACATCTGCACTTCCTACGGGACCCAACTCTTCTTTCCTCTCAGTTCCCGCCGGATCTCCCTGGACGGCGTGGCCAGCCTGGACTTCTTCTACAGCCTGCCCCTGGCGGTGGTGGTCCTTCTCGGGCTCCTACAAAGAGGGTCCCCCCGGTGGCGGAAGGGCCTGGCCTGGGCCGTCCTGGCCTTCACCACGGCCTACTTGGGGTTGGGGATCCACCTGGGCCGAAAAGCAGCCCGGGCCGCCGAGAAACAATTGAAGGATGCGGGATTCCAAGCCCTGGAGACCCGGGCCACACCCACGATGTTCAATCTCTTCCTGAGGAGGATCGTGGCCAGGGATGGAAAGGGAAACCTCAGGGTGGGTTACTACTCCGTCCTGGCCCCCCGCCCCGTCCGCTGGACGCGCCTGGACAGGCCGGAAGATCCCCTTGTCCGCAAAGCCCTGGAATCCAGGGATGGACGGCGTTTCACCTGGTTCGCCCAGAACATGGTCTGGCCCTCGCTGGAGAAGACCCCCCGGGGGGCCGTAGTGACCCTCTCGGACGAACGCTACGGCATGGGCCTCGATCCGGGCCGGGCCGTCTTCAAAGTGAAATTCTTCTTCGACAAAAAAGGCCGCCTCCAGAAAGTCCGCCCCCTGAACAGGGACCTCCGGACCGACTACCTGGAAGAAGCCCGACTCCGCTGGCGCCTCCTCTGGGGCAAAGCCTGATTCCGGGCGTCCCCGGATTTCCCTTTCATCGTCAGCCCCCGGACGTCCTCGGATTTCTCTTTCATCGTTGGCCCCTGCCGGCGGGGAAGACCGTTCGAAGAACGGGATTCCCCGACGTCAGGGGAAGCCTGGGTTTTCCTGGTTTGATGACCTTGGCTCGTGGCGCATTCGTAGCTAAATGCCACCCCCCGGACGTCCTCGGATTTCTCTTTCATCGTTGGCCCCTGCCGGCGGGGAAGACCGTTCGAAGAACGGGATTCCCCGACGTCAGGGGAAGCC
>CAZLQD010000001.1:0-115605 GCA_964561605.1 uncultured Planctomycetia bacterium | reverse complement strand
GGTCGTGAATATTGTTTTGTTGCGCTTTCGGGGTTGGGGCTTCTCCCGATTTCATTGTTAGCCCCTGCCGGCGGGTATGTGCGGCTCGAAGAGCTGCAACATTCCCGGCCTCAGGGGGGTGGGAGGGAGTTCGGGGTGTTTTTGTTTGGCGCTTTCGGGGTTGTAGCCACTCCCCGGACGTCCTCGTCACGGTCTTCGACCGTGACTCGGCCGGCCGGGGCTGACGATGGGGGGGGAGGAGGCATGCCCGAGCGGGCGGGGCTGACGAAGGGATTCTATTACATCGTCAGCCCCGATTTTCCCGTCAGCCCCTGCCGGCGGGCATGTGCGGCCCGGAGGGCCGCAACATGCCCGACGCCAGGGGACGATGGGGTCGGAGGGGGATCTGCTCAGAGGTAGAGGGTGAGCCTTGCCGAGGGTTTGAAGGCGTAGCCTCCTCCCTGTTTCGGCCCGAAGTTCAGGGCCTGGACGTAGACGGGAAGGCCCTTCAGGGCCGGGTTGGTGGGAAGGGGAAGTTGGTATTTCCCGGGAGAGGGAAGGACTCCCACAACGAGGAGCGACGAGGGGTCCACCCCGAAATAGCCCACCTGGGGAAGGGCGGCCTCGAGGCTCCTGAATCCGAGGAAGAAGAATCCCGGGTAGGACTTGGAGGTGTTGTAGGGATTGTTGGTGAAGAGGGCCGTCTTGCCCTGGCCCCAGTTGGATACGCTGAGATGGGTGAAATTGACCTCGTGGACGCCCATCTCCGCCGCGGCCAGGCCGTTTTCGTCACTGTCGGTGAGGGGGCAGTCCCCGTAGAAGTCCGCCGCCATGAAGGGAAGGAGGCCGCCGTAACCCTTGTCGATGCAGGGAGAGCCGGGCTTCAGGTGGAAGTCGCCGCCGGCGGGGTTCACCAGCATGGGATCCACCTGGAGGTTGGTGGGAGAGACCTTGATGGAGAGTTTGAAGTTGCCCCCCTTGTTGCCGAAGGCGCAATTGTTCTCCACGACGGGAGGCTTCACGCCCTGGGCCATCGTCCCCAGGGCGATACCCGCCCCGGAGCAGTTCATGATGATGTTGTTGTAGATGTATTGCGCCGAGGACTTGTTGGACATCTCGATCCCGTTGCCTCCCACGCCCAGGAAGATGTTGTTGTAGACGTAAACGTTCTTGGGCTTGGGTGTCATGGCATCGGAGAGCCTCAGCCGGAGGGAGGGCATGGGGCCCTGGAGGAATACGTTGTGATGGATGGAGACGTCCTGGGCGCGGCCCCAGACCGCCATGGCGCCGGTCTGATTGTCGAAGATGCAGTCGTGGATGTTCACCTTCTTGCAGTGCTCCATGTTGATGGCGAAGTAGTACCAGGCCTTGTTGCTGCTGTTCTTGAAGGTGAATCCGGCGATCTCGATCTCCGAGGCGTAGTGCCATACCATGATGTAGTATCCGCCGGAAGGGGGCACGTTTCCGAAGTCCAGGATGCACTTGGTGGGCCCCGCGCCGAGGATCTTGACGTTCTTGTAGGGGGAGGATGCGCCCGTCCCGATGTGCCAGCCCCATTTCTCCTTGGTGGTGGTCGGGCTGTAGACGCCGGGGGCCACGTGGATGACGGTGTTGAGCTGGGCCAGGTTCACCGCCTTGGTGACGGACTTGAAGGGTTTGGCCGGCGAAGTGCCGGGGTTGGTGTCGCTCCCCTTGGCGGCGTCCACCCAGTAATGGGTCAGGACCTGGGCCGGCAGGGCCGCTGCGAGCAGGGGAAGGGCCAGGAACAAGATCGCCTTCTTCATCGGGTTCCTCCTTGGAATGGTTGCGGAGTGTCCAGGGGGGGGGAATGTTCCAACCGATGATACGGTCCGGACGGGAAAGGTGCAGGCCCCTGGAGGGGGATTTTCCCGCCGGGGCCCGGTCCGGATTAGGCTTTCACCCCGGGAGCCCGGGGGCCGAGTCAGGAGAGGAGGCCCCGGACCCGCTCGTCCAGGGCGGCCTGGTCCTTGGAGAAGGCCAGGAGGCCCGCCCTGGTGAACAAGGCGTCCAGCCCCTTCTTTCCCTGCTCGAGCTCCTCTTTCCAGTCCTCCAGCAAGGGGAGTTTGCCTCCCTTGGAGAGGCGTTCCTCCTCCCGGGCCGTCCAGGATGGGAAGAGATCGGCGGCACCGGCCTTCCGGAAGGCCTCTTCCAGCCTTTCAGCCCCCCAGGAGTCCTCCACCCGGGCGGCCAGGTCCAGGACGGCCTTCCGGAAGGAGTCCTCCACCTCCCAGAGCCGGGTGATTCCCAGGCCCTCGGGATCCACTCCCGGGGCGAACTCGGGCCGGAAATCCTTCTCCAGGCAGGATTCCAAGGCCGCCGGAGGAGAATCGTGGAACTCCCGAGCCACCTTGAGGGGCATGGTGTAGACGTCCAGTCCCGCCAGGAGCCCCACCTGCTCTCCTTCCCGCATGCTGGCCCCGATCTGCAGGGTGGGAAGCCCCTTCTCCCGGAGGAAGAGGATTTCCTTCTGGCTCGCCTGGGTGGCCTTCTCCCCTACGAGCTTCCCGTCCCCCAGGCCGTTGCCGGCGACCCAGGAGTTGAGCCTTCCCATGAAGACGTTCACGTAGGCCGGCCCCGCCAGGGCGGCCGTCACCAGGTTCTGGCGGGCCGAAAACCCCAGGGTGTGGTTGACGGGCACTCCCGCCCGGGAGAGCCTCCGGGCCGCCAGGATCCCCGCCGGGGTGAGGGGGATCTTCACGTAGAAGTGCTCCGGGTCCACAGAGTGGAGGAACCGGGCCGTCTCCACCGTGCCCTCCAGGTCCTCGGCCAGGTCGGTGTGGACCTCCACGCTCACCTTGGCGCCGAAGGCCTCCACGAGCTTCAATCCATGCCGGGCATTCAGATAGAGGGAGACCTCCCGGACCAGCTCCTTCTCTTCCATCTCCGGGTCGGCCTTCTTCAGGGTCTCGGCCACCTTCGGGATCTCTTCGTCGTAGATCCCTTTCTGGATCTCCTTGTTGAGAAGGGTGTTGTTCGTGGTGAGCGCCTCCATCTCGGCCGTCCACTGGGCCCTTGCCCCTTCCAGGTCCCCCGTGTCCAGCCAGAGCCTGGTCCCCAGTCTCCGCAGGCCCTCCCACACCGGGTCGGCCGGGAAGGTCCGGCTCTCCTCTCTGGGGGCGGCGGCTTCCCGGAGAAGGTCCTTCATGGCGGCACGGGAAGGGCGGTCGGCGTTGGAAGGCATGGATATTCCTCCTGGAAGTAAGGCCTGGCTCGATCCCCGGGAAGGGTAGGGCCGGGATGGAAGATTGCAAGAAGGACCCTTTCCCTGGCCGGGCCGGGATGCCCTCGGCTCGCCCGTCCGGGAGTTCAGGGGAGGAAGCGGAGGATGGCCGCCCCGGCCAGGTCCACGAGGAGAAGGGTGTCTCCCCGGGGGGTGAGGCCCAGGCCCACGGGCTGGACGCCGCTCCCCTTTTCTATGATCTCCACCGTCCCCCGGGAGAGATCGAGCCTGTCGATCTCGAAATCCAGGTTCTGGTCGCCGCTGGACCAGGCTACCCAGAGATCGGGCCATTCGGCGGCCATGCCCGTCGTCGAGGGAATCAGGTGGATGTATCCGGCAGGGGAGAAGTGCCCAGAGGCCAGGTCGAAGAGCCTCACTCCCTGGGCGTCCCGTATGGCCAGGAGTCCCCGCTTCACCTCTTTCGTGGCGTGGACGGGTTCGGTGAGGCTGAAGCCCGTGAGGCCCTTCGCTTTTCCCGAGGAGACGTCCACTGCGGTGAGCCGGGAGTAGGTCCCCAGGGAGTCTTGTTTGCGCTCTGAGAGGTAGAGGGTCTTCCCGTCGATGGAGGCGGAGAGGCCCGAGGGATCGACAAGGCTGCTGGAGAGCAGGACCGGGTCTTTTCCGTCCAGGGGGACCAGGTAGAGTCTCCCGTCCCCGGTGGTGAGGGCCGCCTTCCCCCCGCCGGGAAGGACGCACACCGAGGTCATGTCCCGGCCGTTTTCCAGGAGGAGGGTCGTCCGGGCCAGTCCCTGGGTCCAGTCGATCCTGTAGAGGCCTCCCATTGCGGTCTGGTCCACCACGACGAGGGTGGAATCTCCGGCTACACCGAGCCAGGTGGGCTCGCCCAGGCCGTCCACGAGGACGGCCGCCCCTCCTTTGATCCGGTCCAAGGTGTAAACCTTGCCGTTCTCGTAATCGCCAACGAGGACGGTGACCAGGTCGGGTCCCCCGGCCAGGGTGACCGCCCCGGGGAGGTTCCGGAAGACCTGGACCGTGCCGCCGGCGAGCATCACCCTGTAGATGTCCCCCGTGTTGGAGGCCACCAGGGCGGAGCCGTTGCCCCTTTCCAGGAAGACGTCGGTGCACTCCTTGAGCCGGTCCGCCACTTTCTGGACGGCCCCGTCGGAGAGCCTCACCCGGGTGAGCTGGTCCAGCCCCCGCTCGGCAACGAGCAAGGTCTCCTCTCCCGGTTCCAGGGCCGCCCCCCAGGGATCCTGCAGGCCGGCGTCGATCTTCCGGGAGGCGCCGCCGTTCAAGGGGACCTGGGCCAGGAAACCCTCGGCGAAGACCACGGCGGCCCAGGTGCCGTCCTTGCTGGGAAGGGCGGCGAAGGGCGTCCCCTGGAAGGGAATCTGGACGGACCGCTCCACCCCTTTCCCGGGGTCCAGGAGAAGGAGCCTGTCCCCGGCCGAGTCGGCCACCAGGTAGGTCCGGCCGTCGGGCATGGGTTTCAGGCCCCAGGGGGAGATGGGAGAGGTGGTGACCACCCGGGTGCTCTGGTCCTTGGGATCCACCTCCAGGACCCGCCCCAGGAGAGGTTGGGCCACCAGGACGGTCTTGCCTTCCGGCCCCAGGGCCACCTGGCCGGGCAGGGAGACCAGGGGGAGCTCCGCCGAGGCCCGGGGGGAGGGGTGGAGGGGGCCCAGGCGGGCTTCGGGAACGTGGTCCCCCCCGCCGGAGTGGTGGCAGGCGCAGGGGAAGGTCACCAGGAGGAGGGCCGCGAAGGCCCAGAGCAGGCTGGACAGGATCGGGTTCTTCATGGTCGTTTCTCCCCTTTCCCTAGCGATCCTCCCGGGAAGGTTTCGCATCGGGCGCTTCCTTATTGTACTACCTTTCTGTTCTCCGAGCTCCCTTTCCTCCGGCCCCTCGGGCCGGCGGGGACGGGGTTCCAGGAAGAGCGGCCCATGAAACTGGAAAAAAACGTCCCCCTCGCCCCTTTGTGCCGTCTCCAAGTGGGAGGCCCGGCGGATTTCTTTTTCCGTCCGGCCTCCCCGGAGGAGCTGGCCCTTGCCGTGGCCTGGGCCCGGGAGAGGGGGGTGGCCTCCTTCCTCCTGGGGGGGGGAAGCAACCTATTCTTCCACGACGGGGGCTTTCGGGGCCTGGTGATCCGGCCCGCCTTCCGGAGCATCCGCCCCGATCCGGCGGGGAGGGTGGTCCGGGCCGATGCAGGGGCGAGGCTCTCTTCGGTGGTGGGCCGGGCGGCCCGACTGGGCCTGGGAGGGCTCGAATTCCTGGCCAACATCCCCGGCACGGTGGGGGGGGCCGTAGCGGGAAACGCCGGCTGCTACGGCAAGAGCGTGGCCCAGGTCCTGGTGGGTGCCAGGCTCCTGGACTCGGAGACCCTCCAGTTCTTCGAGGCGGGGCCGTCTTTCCTGGACTTTCGGTACCGCCGTTCCCTCCTCCAGGAGTCGGATCGATTCCTCCTGGTGGAGGCGGTCTTCTCTCTCCATCCGGCCCCGAGGGAAGAGATCCTCCGGAAGGTCCGGGCCGACCTGGCCTCCCGCCTGGAGAAGCATCCCCACAGGGCCCGTTGCGCCGGGAGTTTCTTCAAGAACCCCCCGGAGATGCCCGCCTGGAAGGCGATCACCCTCGCCGGCATGGCCGGCGCCCGGGTGGGGGGGGCGGCCCTCTCGCCCAAGCACGCCAACTTCCTGGTCAACACCGGCGGGGCCCGGAGCTCGGAAATCCTGGAGCTGGTCCGCCGGATCCGGCGCAGGGTGTGGGAGCGTCTCGGGATCCGCTTGGAGCCCGAAGTCCGCTACGTAGGACCGGGAGGGCTCGAGGAGATGGGGGGGATCCCGGAAGGGAGTGTTTCCTTGCCTCCCCGGCCTCCGGCCGGATAAGGTCTTGCCCTTTTGGCGAAGGACCACCGTGTATCCATGGAGACGCACCGATGCAGGCAGTGATCCTACTCCTCCTGATCCTGGGTTCCCTGGCGGGCTTCCTGCCCCCCTTCCTGGTTCGGATCGACCGGATTCGCCGGGCCAAGGGGAAGCTGGAGTTCGAGCCCTTCGGGGAGAGGCTGGGAAGGGTGATCTCCCAGGTCCTCTTCCAGTCCAAGGTCATCCGGGAGAGGCCCCTGGCCGGGACGGCCCACGCCCTGGTCTTCTGGGGCTTCCTGGCCTTCCTGGCGGCCACGACGGATCACTTCCTCGAGGGCTTCACGGGATGGTCCTTCCTGGGATGGACCCCCGGTTCCCTCGGCATGGGTTTCCGCCACGTCGTGGCCGTCTTCTCCGTGGCCGTCCTGGCGGGGATCCTCTACCTGGCTTTCCGGCGCTTCGTCCTCAGGCCTCCCGCCCTGGGTGACCACCTGTCCTGGTCCAGCGGTGTCGTGGCCTTCTTCATCGCCGCCTTGATGGTGACCTACCTGTACGGCCTCTACGGCCCTCCCCACGGGACCGGCGCCTGGGAGGCCAACTGGTGGATTCACTCCCTCTTCGTCCTGGCCTTTCCTCCCCTGATCGTCAGGTCCAAGCACCTCCACCTGGTGCTGGGGCCCTTCGCGGTCTTCTTCAAGGACCCCGTCATGGGGAGACTCAGGCCCCTCGACTTCGAGGCCGAGGAAACGGGCGTGGAAAAGCCCCTCGACCTCTCCAAGCCCGTGGCCCTGGGTGTCTTCAGCTGTGTGGAATGCGGCAGGTGCCAGGACAACTGCCCGGCCCGCAACACCGGCAAGGAACTCAACCCCAAGCAGGTCGTCCTGGATCTGAGAAAGGCCTTCCTCGAGGACCCGGAGGAGCCCGTCCTGGGAAAGCACCTGGACACCAAGGTGATCTGGCAGTGCACCTCCTGCGGGGCCTGCTCCTGGCAGTGCCCCGTCGGTGTGGAGCAGCTCAACCCCATCCTGGAACTCAGGAGGGGGCAGGTGTCGGAGGGTGAGTTCCCCGATCCCCTGGAAACACTGTTCCGGAATCTCGAGCGGTCGGGCAACCCCTGGTCCTATCCCAGGGCCAAGGCCGAGGACCGGATCGAGGGCCTCGGGCTTCCCCGCTACGAGGGACAGGAGGTCCTGTGGTGGATGGGATGCATGGGGCGGTACGACGACTCCTACGAGGCGGCGGTCGAGGCCTTCGCCCGGATCTTGAGGGCCGCCGGGGTCTCCTTCGGGGTCCTTCCCGGGGAGAAATGCACCGGTGATGCGGCCCGGCGGGCCGGAAACGAGTTCCTCTTCGCCGAGCTGGCCTCCCACAACGTGGAGCTCTTGAACGCTTCGGGGGCCAAGCGCATCGTCGCCACCTGCCCCCACTGCGTGCGCGCCCTGGAGGAATACAAGGACCTGGGCGAGAACCAGGGCCTGGAAGCGCCCTTGAACCCGGAGATCCGGATCGACCACGCCGTGCGTTTCGTCGCAGGCCTCTTGAAGGAGGGCCGGTTGAAGCTGGAAGGTCGGGCCTCCCTGGAGAGGGCCTTTCTCCACGATCCGTGCTACCTCTCGCGCCACGAGAACGGCGGGAGCTGGAGGGACCTGAGGGAGTGCGTGGCGGCGGCCGGGGTGAAGGGCCTGGAGCCCTCTCGAACCAGGGAGAGGTCCTTTTGTTGCGGCGCCGGCGGAGCCCAGGTGTTCAACGAGGAGGAAGGGGAGAAGCGGATCAACCACGACAGGGTGGAAGAGTTCCTCTCTCTCGGAAAGGATCCCGTGGCCACGGCCTGCCCCTTCTGCGGGATGATGCTCAAGGACGGATTCAAGGACAAGGGCGTGGAGGACAAGGACCGGGTCAAGGACGTCCTGGAACTCCTGGCCTCCGGGCTTTCCTCCGGGGGGTGATCCCTTCGGGGAGGCGGGCCGGCCTAGCTCCCCGGGGCGAGCCGCCTGGTGAAGATTCGGCCCATTTGCTCGCAGTTCTTGTCCAGGTCGTAGAGGCGGAGGACTTTCTCCCTGCCCTTGCGGCCCATCTCCCGGCGCAGGTTCCCGTCGGCGAGGAGCCTTTCGAGCCGGTCGGCAAGCTCCTCCACGTGGGAGGGCGTCACCAGGAATCCCTCCACGCCGTCTTCGATCAGCTCGGGGATACCGTTGATGCGGGACGCCACGCAGGGGATCTCCTTGGCCATGGCCTCCATGAAGACAACGGGCACCCCCTCGGCGAAGCTCGGGAGGGCGAAGAGGTGGGCGGCGTCGAAGTAACGGCGGATTTCCCCCTGGCCCACGGGGCCCGTCAGGGTGACCCGTTCCTTCAATCCCAGCCTTTCAGCTTCCTCGCGGACGGCCTCGATGTCTTCCCCCCCTCCCACGAGGGTCAGGTGGAAGTCTATGCCCTTCTCCGCAAGGATCCGGCAGGCCTGGAGGAGGATGTGCTGGCCCTTGACGGGCACGACCCGCGCCACGCAGAGGATCTCCTTCCTCCCCTCCCCGGGGTCGGGCCTCGGGGTGAAGACCTGGGGATTCACTCCGCACCGGACGATCTCCAGTTTCTCCCAGTGGGAGGGCGGCAGAAAGGTCATCACCTGGGAGCGGCAGAAGTGGCTGATGCACCGGACGAAATGGGCCTTCTCCAGCTTTCTGGGGAGGACGAATTCGGTGGTGCGGAAGAAGACCGTGGGGCCGTGGACGCTGAGGCTGAAGGTGAACCTCCCCGAGGCGGCGCCGATCATGGCGGCCGTGGCGGCGGGGTTGGCGAAGTGGACGTGCAGGTGGGTCACTCCCTTGGAGGCGAGCCACCGGGTCAGGACGCCCGCTTCGACCAGGTAGGCCAGGGACTTCAAGATGCTCCTCTTGCCGAGCCTGTGGGCCTTCCATGCCTCGGCGGCCATGGCCAGGTAGCGAGCCGGGCCCGAGAGGAAGAGGAGGAGGTTGTCCAGGAGGATCGCCGGGAGGGAGCGGGAGAGGACGTAGAGTGTGCGGGCGGCGTCCTCCTTCTCCTCGGGGGTCATCTTCTCCAGGTTCCGGGGCCTCCTGATGGAGGCGGTGTGCACCTGGAAGCCCTTGGCCCGGAGATGGAGGATCTCCCGGAAGATGAAGGTGTGGGAGATGGCGGGGTATTCGCTGGCCAGGTAGGCCAGGGTGGGCCGTGGGGAGGCGGTTCCCTCTCCCCGGGGATGGTCTCTCCGGCCGTTCTCTGCCATGGGTTCCGCCTCCTTGGCGTGCCTGGGCGGGAGAAAGTACCCGCCCAGGTTCTATCGGTTCGCACCGGGGGGGCTACTTCACCCGGGTCCTGGTCCAGGTGGTGACCTGGCCCACGAAGGTAGGCGAGGCGGGGTCGTAGGTGAAGGCCGCGAAGTAGACCTCCACTCCCGCCAGCTCCGGCAGGGTGGGAACTTTCCACTTGGCCAGGGTCCTGCCCCGGCTGTCCAGGCGGGCGAAGAAGCCCTGGAAGAGGCCCCCTCCCGTTCCCAGGGTGAGGCGGAAAAGGGGATCGGGCGCCAGGGGCAGGATCTTTCCTCCCGGGAGAGGGATGCCCGGCTCCGCTGCAAGGGCGGCGGCGAGGAAGCAGTCCTTTCCGGCCTGGCCCGGAAGGTGGACCCCGATCCTGCCGGTGGAACCCCGGGGAACCTCCCGGTCCGACCAGGCCGGAGGATCGGGATCCAGGAAGGCCAGGGCCTCTCCCGCCAGGGCCGTCCGGGTCGGGCGGGAGGTGACCGTCTCCAGGGGGAAGCCCGCCGCCAGGACCCGCCAGGTGCCCTGGTCCCACTGCACGCCGGCCGTCTTGGACCCGGCGTAGAAGAGACAGGCCCTGGCTCCCCTTCCGGCGGGACGGAAGACGTCGGGATAGTCCACGTCGTAGGTTCCGTGGGTTCCGTCGTCGAAGGAGGAGAGGGGAATGGAGGCCATGCAGGACCCCGGGACTCCCGAGAAGAGATAGGTTCCGGCGTCGTCGGCGGCATATGCGATACCAAGCATTCCGTGGAGGAAGGCCCGGTCGGCGGCGGAGCCCTTCCGGTCCAGGTCCCAGGCCAGTTCGGAGCCCGTGACCAGGAGGGATCCACCGGCCCTGAGGAAGGCCGTGACCAGGGTCTGTTCGGCGGAGCTGAAGGTCTCGTCACGGGTGGATTCCTCGCCCAGGGCCCAGTCCACGACCCGGTAGTTCCCGAGTCTCACCCTCCCCAGGGTGACCGCCTCGTTGGCGCAGGAGTCGAAGGCGATCTCGCGGAAAGGGACGGAGGCGAAGGCCAGGCCGTGGCGGGCCAGGTAGTCCCTGGTGTTCTCCCAGCCCTTCACGTACCGGTCCAGCCGGTCGAATCCGTTCACCAGGAGGAGCCGGGCCTTTCCCGAGGGGCTCCGCCTGGCGCCCACGACCTCGGTGGGAAAGGAGACCCCGGAGGAGTTCCGGGCCCGTATGCGGAAGAAAAGAACCTGGTCCAGGGGGAGGGGGCCCGTGGACCAGGAGAGGCCGGTCGTGGTCCCGGCGCGGACGAAGCCCTTACCGTCGGGGGATTTCTCCACCACGTAGTCCGTCGCACCGGCAGAGGCCTCCCAGGAGACCCGGATTCCCCCCTTGCCGTCGTTGACCGCCCTGGGGGCGCCGGGCGGTTCGGGAGGAAAGGGGGCCCCGGGTTTGAAGTAGCGCAGGATCCCCCTGGCCACGGCCCTCGCCTCGATCCTGCGGAACCGGGGGTCGTGGAGGTAGGCGTGGTCCTTCTTGTTGGGATCGTCGTGGAAGGCCACTTCCAGGAGGACGCCGGGCATGGTCTTCAGCTCCCGCACCTCGCCGAAGTTGGCCCGGTGCATTCCCCGGTCCACCCAGGAGGAATCCCAATACTTCCGGATATCCGAAATGAGTTGCTTGTGGACGGCCTTCTGGAAGGCGTAGGAGCCGGGCGAGGGGGTGCCGTTGTAGATGTAGGACGACGTGCCCGTGCCGCCTCCGGCGTTGGTGTGGTGGGAAACGTAGGCGTCGGCGCCGCGCCACTCGGCGTAACGGGGCCTGGTGGTGACGTCGTCCCAGTGGTCCGATCCGGTTCCCCGCGCGTAGACAGAAGAGGGCGCCCCGGCGGTCTGGGCCCAGTAGCGGGCGCACTCCTGCCAGCGGGGCCTCCGGCTCGGCCCGCCTCCCCGGTCGATGTCACCCAGGCCGGCTCCGAGACGGACGGCGTCGGCGATTACGGCCTTGCCCGTGTCGGTGGAGCGGTTCGTGAGGACGATCCGGGCGGGTTTTCCAGCGGAGAAGTGGAAGGACCCGATCCAGACCCAGCGCCGGTCGTCCCTGCTCTGGTCCACCTCCACCTCGGTGGTACCCCCCGAGTGCTCCACCCGGTATACCGCCTTCCTGCACCGGTTGGAGCCGGCCCGGAAGAACACGTAGACCCCGTAGTCGCCGTCCTTGGGGAGGACCGTGCTCCAGGCGGCCGTGGCGGTCTCCACGGATGAAGTTACGGCGTAGCGGTATGTTCCGTTCCTGTAGCCCGCCCAGGAACTGGTCCGCCAGGAGCCTGTCTCCCGGTAGGTGGGGGCCCCCTTGTCGTTGTCCAGGACGGCCTCCAGCGGATTTCTCGTCCTCTCCCTGCAGGAGATCACCCGGGCCCCCATGTTCTCCAGGTAGGGGATCAGGTAGTCCATGCAGATTTCGTTGTTATGGATATCTTCGATGAGCCCCCCGATGAGAGGTCTCTGGAAGAGCCACTTGCGGAGTTTCTTGTTCCAGTAGAGGCCGTGGCCCGGGGAGACGGCGATGGTCCGGCCCGTGAGGGCCCCCCGGAAGACCGGGCCCGCCGGGGTGGGGGGCGGTTGGGCCCCTCCGCCGGCCGGGGACGGAGGGGGAAGGAGTTCGGAGAGTCTCCGGTCCCCTTTGGGGGTCCGGATCATGATGGTGAGGGAGCGGAAGGCCGGGTTCACCGTCTCCAGGGTGCCCACGGCCTGGCGGACCATGTCTTCCGCCCTTGCGGCCAGGTCCCCCTTCCCCAGGGCTTCCCGGGAGAGCAGGAGAGTCACGTCCCCCCCCTTCGACCGGAATCCCAGGAGGCGGGTGCCCCTCGGAAAGGCGCTGGTCAGGCCGGCGGCCGCCTGGGCCGGCGTGGGACCCTGGAGGAGGCGCCGGAAGAGGAGGGCCGGGTCCCTCGTCCCCGCGGGAAGGGCCGCCAGGTCCCCCTGCTTCAGGAAGAGCACCGAAGGGGATCGGGGGGGCGTGGCGGAGGGCGGGGTGGGCGGCTCCAAGGGGGGAAGGGGAAGGCCTGCCAGGATCAGGAAGGCGGGAAGGGCGAGGAAATCCATGGGGGGCTCCTTGGTGTAAGGAAGGAGGGTTTTCTTTTCCTTTGTCTTCTCAAGTATCCTCCCCCCTTCGAAGGGACGCAAAGGGGGGGCGGAGCGGGAGGGAAACGGCATGGATCGAGGCACACCAGGGTTCCGATTCGATCCGGGACGATGGGCACGGGCTTTCTTTCTCCCGGCGGCCGTCCTGGCCGCTTCCTGCGCCGGTCCCGCCGGGCCCGGAAGGGATGTCCCGGCGGCGGGGGGCCTGGAGGGGAGGCTCCGGGCCCTTCTCTCCCGGCCGGGATTCCGCACGGCCCACCTGGGGGTGGTGGTGAAGGACCTGGCTTCGGGCCGGGTCCTTTGCGACCACTCCGGCGGGAAGGCCTTCCTTCCCGCTTCCAACATGAAACTCTTCACCGGGGCCCTGGCCCTGGATCGACTGGGACCTGCCTGGCAGGCCTCCACGAGGGTCTACGGCACGGGGAAGGCGGTCAACGGGGTGCTCCAGGGGGACCTGGTCCTCCAGGGGGGAGGGGACCCCACCCTGGGGAGGGGGAAGGATCCTCTTGCGGTCTTCCGGAACCTGGCTGCACGGCTCTTCGAGGGGGGCTTGAGGAGGGTCACCGGCAGGGTCGTGGCCCTCTCGGATCTCTTCCCCGATCCCCCCTTGGGGGAGGGATGGGCCTGGGACGACAGGGCCTACGCCTGGTCCGCTCCTTTCGGGGCCCTGGTCTTCCACGAGAACGTCGTGGACCTGCTCCTGAGACCGAGGGCCCTCGGGGCGCCGCCGGCGGTGGAGGAGGTCCCTTCGATCCCGGGGGCCCTGAGGGTGTGGAACCGCTCCGTCACCGTCAGGAACGGCGGTCCGGGCCTGCGGGTGGTGCGCCGGGAGGACCCTCCCGGGGCCTTGATCCTCGGGGCCGTGCCTCTTTCGGCGGGCCCCGTGAAGTGGTCCTTCCCCGTGGAGGATCCCGGCCTCTTCGCCGCCCGGGCCCTGGCTCGGGCCTTCCGGGAGGCGGGGATCCGGGTGGACGGACCGCCCGCCTGCGGGAAGGACCTCGAAGGATTCCGGTTCGACGGGAAGAAGTCGGAATTGCTGGGAAGGATCCTCTCTCCCCCCCTGGCCCGGATGGTGGAGGAGATGTTCCTGAGGAGCCAGAATCTCTTTGCCGAAAATCTCTTCCGCCTCGCCGGGATGGGCCGGGAGGGGAAGAGGGCCTCGGCCGCGGCGGCCCGGAAGGCCCTGGACGCCCTGCTGGACAGGTTCGGCGTGGACCGGGAGGGTTTCGTCGCCGCCGACGGTTCGGGCCTCTCCCGCCTGGACCAGGTCACTCCGCGCCAGGTGGCGGGCCTCCTGGAGGGCGCCCTCGGCCGGCCTTGGGGCAAGGAATTCCTCCGGGCCCTCCCCCTGGCCGGAAGGACGGGGACCTTGAAGTTGCGTTTCAAGGGAACCAGGGGAGAGGGACGGATCCGGGCGAAGACCGGGACCCTCACAAGGGTTTCCGCCTTGAGCGGGTATCTCCTGGACGGGAAGGGGAAACCCAGGATGGTCTTCTCCTGGATCGTCCAGGGCTTCTCCGCCCCCCAGGCGGAGGCCAGGGCCGCGATGGACGCTTTCCTGGAAGAACTGGCGGGGCGGATGTGAGGAGGGCGGGAATGGCGATCCTCTTGGGGGCGGCCCTGGTGCTCCTGGTCTACCTGGGCCTCCTGGTCTGGTTGTGGGCTTCCCAGAGGAGCCTCCTCTACCATCCGGGAGAGGATCCCGGGCCGCCCCCCTGGGGCTGGGAGGAGATCTCCTTCTCCACGGCCGACGGCCTTACCTTGAAAGGGTGGTTCAAACCGGGACGGCCCGGGGCCGGGGGGCTCCTCTACCTCCACGGAAACGCGGGGAACCGGATGGACGCCCTGGAAGACACGGTTCTCTTCGAGAGCTCGGGACGGTCCCTCCTGGTGGCGGACTGGAGGGGGTTCGGCGGGAACCCGGGGGTGCCTTCCGAAGAGGGGCTCTACCTGGACGGAACGGCCGCCCTGGAGGCCCTGGCCGCAAAGGCCGGCCTGGAAACCCGGCGGATCGTAGTGGCGGGCCGTTCCCTGGGGTCCGCCGTGGCCGTGGAGGTGGCCCTGAGGAAGGCCGTGGAGGCCTTGATCCTCCTGACCCCCTTCACCTCCATCCCCGACGTAGGGGCCTCCCTCTACCCCTGGGCGCCCGTCCGGCTCCTTTGCCGGGACCGGTTCGACCAGGCCTCCCGGGCGGGGAGCCTCCATGTGCCCGTCCTCGTGGTGGCCGCCGCCCAGGACGACCTGGCCCCGCCCGCCATGGGAAAGGCCCTGGCGGCCCGGATCCGCGAGGCCAGGTTCTACCTGGTCCCCCGGGCCGGCCACGGGGACCTGGTCCGGGAAGGGGGGAGGGGCCTGGAGAAGGAGATCGCCTCCTTCCTGGCCCTTTTCTAACGAAATCGTGGCTTTTCCCCGGGGCCGCGGCCTTGCGGGGTTTCCCTCCCTTTTCGTAGAATTCCGGTTCTTCCCACCTGAACCATTTCTCATTCCACAAGGAGGGACCATGCGTGGACTGGTCATTCTCTCCGCGGTTCTCGGCCTCGTTTCCCTTGCTTCGGCCCAGAACGTCAACGAATTCCACATCTTCGACGGCTCCACGGAGTACACGTCCAGGGGCACCCTCGGCGGAGTCGAGGGAGAGATCCTCAACAAGGTGCCCGGCAAGAACGTGGGCGGCTTGAGGCTGATCCTCGGCATGGGATACCACGTCCAGGACCAGAACGCCGCAACACAGGAGGTGTATTACCTGATCATCCGGAAAGCGGATAAGACGGGCAAGCCCGACATCACCCAGTCGGGGCTGATCTACAAGGAAGGCCCCTACTCCGTGGGCGGAGGTTCCGCCACGGGCGTGAAGGCCTGGTATCTTCGCACGTTGTTCAAGAAACCCGTGGTCCTGCCTTCCGACCAGACCTTCTTCTACGGGATCAAGTGTCCCTCCACGACGGGCTGGGCCAACGGGAAAGACGGCTTCTCCATTCACGTGAGCCTGCCCAATCAGCAGACCAAGTGCGGCGGCGAGCATCCCCGGCTCGGCGTCAACCCCCACATGGCCTGGCAGGTTCCCTACTCCAACGGTCAGCCCTCCACCCCTTCGGAGACATCGGATATCCGGTCCTACTGGTTGTCTCTCTTCGTGGCGAACCCGGTGGTTCAGCCTTTCACCGTCGACCCGGCGGCCTACAAGGGGTGCACCGCCAAGAAGGGAATCAAGGACCTGGGCTTCGCCGCTTTCTGGCCGGACCTGGTGGACAAGGAGAAGTACGGCTACAAGGCCCGGTTCGGCTGGCGCATGAAGGCCAAGGGCTTCTCCAACGGGGTGGGGCTGGTCTTCATCGCCAGCAAGAAACTCCCCCTCCCCATGAGCACCGCCTTCGGCCCGTGGTATCTCCTTCCCCAGGATCGTTGGTTCCAGGTGATCGGCGGGTTTTCGGTCCGGGTGGGTTTCTGGGGCGAAGGCGACACGGTGACCCTCGATCCGCCTGACCCAGCTCGGTACGCCATGCTGGGTATGTATCTCTACGCCCAGGGCGTGATGATCGACAGCCAAGGAAAGAAGATCCAGCTCTCCAACTGGACGGGTACAAGTTTCTAGGGGCCGACCCTGGAAGTCGGGACGCTTCGAAAAGGGCCTTCCGGAAGGAGGGCCCTTTTCGAGAACGCTGAAAATGGCTTGTACTGAAACATTTCCGGCGGGAATATGGGCTTTTCAAAAAATCGAGGGGAATCTTTTCTTCCCGGGGGAACCTAGGAATTCCCCTTACCGTCGTATACTTCCCTGGTCCCAGTCCAACCGGGGCCGGCCTGCCTGACTCCCGACTCGGCGGCAGGTTCCGGGGATCCTGGGATTTTGGATTCGTCTAGTGTTCGTTCACCTTTTTCCCGTTTCAACCAAGGAGCAGCCATGAGAAAGATCACGTTGACGGCGGCGGTCCTGGGGCTTTCCGCCCTGGCCTACGCCCAGACCCCCAAGCCCAATGCTTTTCACATCTACGACGGCACGACGGAGTACACCTCCCGCGGGACCGTCGGAACCGGGGAAGGCGAAGTCCTGAACCGGGTCCCGGCCAAGCATTTCGGCTTTTTGAGGCCCTGCACGAAGGTCCAGTACGTCCTTCAGGACCAGAACAGCGCCACGCCGGAGTACTACTCCATCATCTTCAGGAAGGGCGATCCCCAGAATCCCGGCAAGCCCCTGGTGAAGATCGATCCCCAGACCGGCAAGGACCTGGGCATCATCTACGAGACGGGCAAGATGTCCTACTCCGGGAAGGGCCAGGGCGGCGCCGCGGCCTGGATCTTCACCCTCACCCTGAGCAAGCCTGTGATCCTCCCCGACGGGGAGTTCTTCTACGGCGTGCACTTCTACCCGGCCCCCAAGTGGACCGCCGACGGCGGGTCCTGCCACATGAGCGGCGGGTACAACCCTTCCGGGACCAGCAACGCCGCCAAGTGTGGTGAGCACTTCCGCCAGGGTATCAAGCCCAAGCTGGCCTGGTGCATCACCTACACCAACGGCAAGCCCGATCCCACCAAGATCCAGGAGCCCAGCATCAATCGCTCCTTCTGGGTGAAGATCTTCGTCCAGAACCCCGTCGTCCAGCCCTACACCATCGATCCCGCCGCCCGGTGCGCCTCCAAGAAGGGCAAGCCCGATCTCGGTTTCGCCGGCCTGTGGCCCGACCTGGTGGACCTGGAGAAGAACGGCTACCTGGCCAACTTCGGCTGGAGGCTCCGCGAGGTGAACTACCCCAGCGGGATCGGCATGGTCTTCCTGGCCAGCAAGCAGCTTCCCGTCCCCATGCACCTGCCCTTCGGGAACTGGTATCTCCTGCCCTCCGATCCTTGGTTCACCATCCTGGGCGGCCAGTCGATCACCCTGTCCACCAAGGGTGAAGGCGACACCCAGGCCTTCAATCCTCCCACGGCGGTCCGCCAGCTCCTGCTCGGCACCTGGCTCTACGCCCAGGGCGTGGCCGTCGATGCCAAGACCGGTGCCTTCGGTCTGACCAACTGGAGCGGGACCAGCTTCTGATCCCCTGAGATCGAGAAAGGTCCTTTCCGGGGGCCCGTCCCAAAGCGGGGCGGGCCCCCGGTTCTTTTTTCGGCCCTTCCAAAGCCCCCCTTCTCCCCTTCGGCCCCCCCGGCGGTCCTCGCCCGGCCCCGAGGGCGGCTTCACTCCGGCAGGAAACGGTAGATCCTGTAATAGGGCACGGGCGGCGTGCCCGGGTCCACCACCACCAGGGCGTCGGAATCCTTCACCTTCCGGAACCCGGCGACGGCTCTTCCCGACCGGAGGCGCCAGTAGAGGGTTTTTTCCGCCTCGGGAGTGAAGACCAGGCCGGAGGGAGTCCTCTCGGCCAGGATCACCTTCCGGCCCAGGATCTTCGGGGCGTCCGCCAGGAAGAGCCTGTCGTAGAGGACCACCAGGAAGGCCGCCTTCCTTTCCAGGAGGATCCGGCGGGCCCCCTCCTCCTCTTTCCCAGGCCTGGCGATGTAGACCTCGAAACCCTCCAGGATGCCCCGGATGTTCCTGTGGTAGCCCGATGAGACCACGGGCACCCTGGCGTAGTACATGAGCTTTGCCCCCAAGTCCCAGGGAGCCAGGACCGATCCCCGCCTTCCCCCTCCGTCGAGGGCCTTCAGGTCCCGGCAGAGCTCGGATGTGAGCTGCTCCATCTGGGCCACCCTGGGCCTTTCGTGGGGCGGCTCGGGAAGGGAGGTGAGGGCCGCCGCGCCGACGAGGAGGAAGGCCGCTCCTCCCAGGGCCTTCTTCAACGCAGGCTCGGTGGTGAGACGGGGAAGGCCTTCCCAGGCCGCCAGGGCGACGAGGAGAGGAAAGACCAGGGAGAAGAGGTGGGCCAGCTTCACTTCCCAGCAGGCCAGGGCCAAGGTCCCGATCCCCAGGAGGACCAGGCCTTTACGCCCCCTCGGGGAGAGGCCCGGGTTCTTCCAGGCCGCCCAGGCCAGGAGAGGGAAGGCCGGGAGGAGGAAGGAGAACCGGCGGATCGCCGGAAGGAAGGTGAACCCCGTCCCGTCGGTGAAGAGGGTCCTGTACTCGCTCACCTCTTCCTGGAGCCAGGGGTGGACCAGGTGGAACCGGACCATTTCGTCCACCAGGGCCTTCTCGAAAAAGGTGAAGAGGACGATTCCTCCCGCCAGCAGGGAGAGCCCGGCCGAGGACCAGGGTCTTCTCTTCTCGGGAAATCCGGCGGCCTGGAGGAGGGCGAAGAGAAGGAGCGTTCCTCCCTGGAGGACCTGGAAGAGGGAGATCTGGTCCCAGAGGAAGGCACCCGGGTTTCCCGGGTGTTCCATCAGGTGCCCCAACAGGAGGACCGGAACCAGGCCCAGGCTCCAGGGAAGGAGGATGGTGGAACCCTCTTCCCCCTCCTCCCCTTTCCGGATCTCCCCCAGGAAGAGGAGGCCTGCGGCGGCGTAGAGGAGGAGCATGGACTCGGTGGAGACCCAGACGGCCCCTCCCATGAAGGCCCCCGAGAGGATGGCCGCCCATGGGGGGGCTTTCTTCTCCACCGCCAGGAGCCCGAGGAGGAGGGACGCCAGGAGGAGCAGGTGCTGGAGGTTCTGGTGGTCTCCGTTCCCGAACCAGGATACGTTCAGGCAGGAATAGGAGAAGGCGTAGAAGAGCCCCGCCGCGAGGGCCGTTCCGTCCCCCCGGAGCCTTCGGACTCCGAGGAGGAGGAGGACCAGGGCCAGGGCGGAGAGGAAGGGGCCCGCCAGGGCGGCTCCGGCCTCCCACTTCCGGCCTTTCGGAAGGACGAGGGAGGCGGGACCCTCCAGGGCGCGGATCACCCAGTCCATGGGAAGGGTCCAATGGAGGACGCTCCCGTCCGGGTATCCGTCCCATGGATCGACTGCGGGGTAATTCCCGGTACGGTCGAGAAGGTCCAGTCTGGAGAGACGCCGGACCGTGTCGTTGTCCCAGAACCAGTATCCCTTCGGGCCGGCCACGGCGTGGTATTCCCGGAAGCGTTCGAGGGAGGAGAAGAAGAGGAGGGCCAGGGCGAGGCCCCAGAAGATCCATGCCCTACGGGGGGCCTCTCCGGCGGGCTTCATCCTCCCTCCTTTCTTCACGTCCATTGCCCGGGCCGGGGGGAGAAGAGGAGGGCCGCCAGGTAGAAGAGGGTGGAAAGTCCCAGGACCAGGGTGAATCCCCCGGCCATGGCGAGGATCACCGCCAGGACGGAGCCGATCACCGAAGCCGCCCCGTTGACTCCCCAGGCCCAGGGGACCAGGCCCCCGCCAAGCCTTCCGGTGATCCGCAAACCAAGGGGGAAGGCGAATCCCATGAAGAAGGCCAGGGGGGCGATGGCCAGGACGGCCACGACCATGCGGACTCCCTCGGATGCCGGGAGGAAGGCCAGGAAGAGCCGGGGGAGGAGGAAGACGTGGAGGGCCAGGAAGAGCAGGACGAGAGCCAGGGCTCCCTTGAGGAGGCTTCCCGTCCGGGCCTTCCCTCTCTGGGAGACGAAGCTCCCCAGGCCCATGAAGAGGAGGAAGGAGAAGAGGACCACCGTGAGGGAGTAGACCGGGTGGCCGAGGAAGAGGACGAACCTCTGGAGGGAAGAGACCTCGGCGAAGATGAATCCCAGGCCGATTCCGAAGAAGTAGACGAAGACTCGCCCCTTCTGGGGGGATCCCCCCCGCTTGGGCAGGAAGAAGAGGGGCAGGATCACCAGGACCAGGACGGCCAGGGTTACGAAGACCAGCAGGGAGAGGAGGATCTTGAGGCCGATGGGGTCTCTCCCGGCAAGGGCCTCGTAGTCCATCTTACCGACCTGGGTCTTTCCCTCCAGGAGGGCCGACCACTTGTGGAACTTGAAGAAGAAAGGGTTGTCGTCGGTGATGGGGGCCACGTCGTAGGGGTAACGGGCGTAGAAGTCGGCCTCCTTGCCGGCCGCGGCGGCGGCGAAGAAATCCCTGTATTCCCTGTCCCCCTCAGCCTTCTTTCCCCCTGCGGCGGGAGCCCAGCCGATCCTTGCCAGGAAACCCTTGCCGCTCTCCCGGGCGATCCAGCTCCTGTAGGTGTCGAGCTGGGCCTCCGTCCAGGGGGAGCGCTTGACCATGGTTACGGCGTAGAGCATGGCCGGAATGCCGATGAGCCTTTGCTGGGCCGCGGTCAGGGGGATGGTGATGTTCACCACCAGGATGTGCTTTCCCGGGTCTTTCACTCCCAGGTCCTTCAACGCCTTTGCGGCGATGGAGGCGAGTTTCAGGCTTTCCCGGGCAGGTTCGAAGCGGAAGCGGAGGACCGTGACGAGCCCGTCCTCCTTCAGGTGGCTCAGGTACTCCCGGAAGGCCTGGACGGTATACAGGTAGGACTCGGAGAACACGTAGGCGCCCGAGGCCAGGGCGGCGTAGGTGTCGGTGCCGGTCATCTGGATGAGGTCGAACCGGAGAGGGGAACGCCTGACCCAGGAGCGGCCTTCCGAGACGATCGGGCGGACCTGGGGGAAGTCGAAGACCGCCCATCTTCTTCCCCGTGAGGAGAACCCCCTGTAGTCCCGCCTCACCATCCTCATGGTGACCCCGTTGATCTCCACGGCGTAGATCGTGCGGGCCTTGTAGTGGAGAGCGTTCTCCACGTCGATTCCGCCGCCCGGACCGATGACCAGGACGTCCGGGTGCGTGCCTTCGAGAGCCTGGTATCCCAGGGAATAGAAATAAGAGTCGTAGGGGAAGGAGGATGCCTTCTTCCCGCTCCAGATCGTGGTGGGCGCGTCACCGTCCTGGTAGACCCGCTTCTCCTCGGAGTCCACTGGGAGGACGTCGATCCTGCAAAGGGGGCTCCAGAGGGTGCGTTCGATCTTCTTGCCCAGGGAGAGCTCCTTGGCCAGGAGCTTGCTCTTGGCCACGGGAACGGGAAGGACCTTCTCCGGAGAGAAGTAGGCCGCCGTGGTCAGGCCGGCCATGAGGAGGGCCGTTCCCGCCGCGGCGGCCCGGATGCCCCTTCCCCGGTCCTCCCAGGCCAGGGCCAGGGCCCCCAGGGCGCCCAGGGTGGCTGTGAGGAGGGTGACGGCCGCTCCTCCCAGGGGGGTGATCACCAGGACGAAGAGAAAGCAACCCACTCCCGAGCCGGCCAGGTTGGCGGCGTAGAGGATACCCGCCCTGGAGGTCATCTCCTTGAGGAGGACCCCGATGGAGAGGCCGGCGAAGAAGAAGGGAATCACCAGGTAGAAGTAGGAGAAGAAGAGGGCCGCCACGTCCACGCTGCTCCAGGAGCCTCCCAGGGTCTGTGGCCGAAGGGCCCCCAGGAGGCGGAGGGAGAGGTAGGTGGTGACGGCGAAGAGCAGGCCGTAGAGGGAGGCCTTGGCGGCGGCCCGGCCCCGGTAGAGGACGGGGAAGATGGCCATGGCCGTTCCGCTGGCGGCGAACCCGAGGAGGGTGATGGTCACCACGAAGTAGGTCACGTGGTGCCAGAGCATGAGGGAGAAGAGCCTGGTCTGGAGGACCTCCAGGGCCAGGACGGCCATGGAGACCAGGAAGATGCCCAGGTGGATCTTCCAGGAGGGCCGGGACTCTTCCCCGGGGGCGGGGGAACCGGAGGGTGGGGTCATCGGGGTCTTTCTTTCGTCGGGGAAGGCGCGATCCATGGAAACTCCAGCCTAGTCGTCCCCCAAGTAGAGGGCAATCAAGGTTCCTTGCCTTGCCGATAACCATCCGGGACCATGACCCGGGAGGTTCGCCATGCTCAGTCCTTCTTCCTTCTTCGACCTGGAGGGCTTCGCCCACGAAGAGTTGTTTCTCGGCCTGGAGATGGTTTGGGAGGTGCTCCCGAGAATCGGGCCCTGGCTCGAGGCTCACGCCCCCCGGGGAAGGGAGCTCAGGGGGGAGGTCATGGAGGGCGCCTGGCTCGAGGGGGAGGGGATCTACGTGGCCGAGGGAGCCCTGGTGGAGCCTGGGGCCTACATCAAGGGCCCCGCCTGGATCGGGCCGGGTACTCGGATCTCCCACGGGGCCTACCTCAGGGGCAACGTCCTCACAGGGAAGGATTGCACCATCGGCCACGCCACGGAGGTGAAGAACTCCCTCTTCCTGGACGGGGCCCAGGCGCCCCACTTCGCCTACGTAGGGGACAGCGTCCTGGGAAAGGGCACCAACCTCGGGGCTGGGACCAAGCTCTCCAACCTCACGGTCTCCTCCACGAAGGACCCCTCCACGGGGAAGAGGCCCACCTTGAAGATCCGCGTGGACGACCGGGTCTACGACACGGGCCTGGAGAAGTTCGGCGCCGTCCTGGGAGACGGGGCCCAGACGGGGTGCAACGCCGTCCTGAACCCGGGAACACTCCTGGGACGGGATGTCCTGGTCTACGCCTGCGCCAGCGTCCGGGGGTACGTGCCTCCCAGGAGCATCGTGAAACTCCGCCAGACCCTCCAGGTGGCGCCCCGGAGGGTCTGAAAGGCCCGGACTTTCCCTTTTCCCGGGAAGGGGGAGCCTGTGGAATGGTGGGGGAAGAACGGCCCTTCCGGGGGCGTTGGAAGAGCTGGGAGGACGGGAAGGAGGGTTCGGCCCAGGAGTTTGCCATGGAGATCAAGATCCACCCCGTCCAGGAGACGCCACGAGAGGAGATCGAGGAGAAGAAGAAGGACCCGGGTTTCGGGAAGGTCTTCTCCGACAGGATGTTCCGTTGCCGCTGGACGGAGGGGCGAGGCTGGCACGACGCGGAGATCGTGCCCTACGGCCCGATCTCCCTGGATCCGGCGGCCAACGTCCTCCATTACGGCCAGGAGGTTTTCGAGGGGCTCAAGGCCTACGCCTGGGAGGACGGCAGGGTCGCCCTCTTCCGCCCGGAGAAGAACGGCGAGCGGATCGACAACTCGGCCCGGCGGCTCTGCATCCCTCCTGTCGGTCCCGAGCTCTGGCTGAGGGCCATCGAGGCCCTGGTGGACCTGGAGCGTGCCTGGATCCCCACCGACGGGAAGGGAAGCCTCTACATTCGTCCCACCATCATCGGGGACGAACCCGCCCTGGGCGTGAAGGCTTCGAACTCCTACCTCTTCTACATCATCGTCGGCCCCGTGGGGCCCTACTTCCCTTCGGGATTCAAGCCGGTGAAGATCTACGTCCAGAAGGAGTTCATCCGGGCCGCCGTGGGGGGGATCGGCTTCGCCAAGACGGCGGGGAACTACGCCGCAAGCCTCCTTCCGGGCCAGATCGCCAAGAAGAAGGGGTGCGCCCAGGTGCTCTACCTGGACGCCAAGGAGTTCAAGTACATCGAGGAGCTGGGGGGCATGAACGTGATGTGCCTCTTCGGGGACACCCTGGCCACGCCTCCCCTCGACGGGAGCATCCTCCCCGGTGTGACCCGCGACTCCATCATGACCCTGGCACGGGACATGGGATACAAGGTGGAGGAGCGGCCGATTTCGGTGGACGAGATCCGGGAGGGCGTGCGCACCGGCGGCCTGAAGGAGATGTTCGCCGTGGGGACCGCCGCCGTGGTGACGCCCATCGGGACCCTGCTCGTGGAGGACGAGGAGGTGGTGATCGGCGACGGCGGTGTGGGCGAGGCGGGGAAGTCCTTCTACGAGAAGCTCACGGGGATCCAGTACGGCCGCCTTCCCGATCCCTACGGCTGGGTGCGGATCGTCCCCGAGGGCGCCGGCCGGTAGATCAGAGGGCTCCCAGGTCCTCCAGGGCCCGGAGGACCCGGGCCGCCTGGATCTCCTGCATGCACCGGTTGTCCCGGCACCGGACGCCGGGCTTGTGCTTGCAGGGCGAGCAAGGGAGGTCCGCCTTGACGACCCGGAGCCTCTCGGGGGGGGCCACGGGGGCGGTCAGGGCCGGGTCGGTGGGGCCGAAGAGGGAAACCACCGGCGTGCCCACGGCGGCGCCCAGGTGCGCCGGGCCCGTATCGCACACCACGACGGCCCGGGCCGACTCCAGGAGGGCGGCCAGCTCCAGGACGTGGAGGTTTCCCGCCAGGGAACGGACCCCTTCACCGCCTGCGGAGGCGATCTCCCGGCAGGCTTCCCCTTCGGGGGGGCTTCCCGTGAGGAGGGCTCCGATCCCCCTGAGTGAGAGCTCCCGGGCCAGCTCTTTCCACCGGTCCATGGGCCAGAGCCTCAGGGTGCTCCTGGCGTCGGGGGGGGCGACGATGGACCGGTACCGGACGAGCTTGTTCGCTCCCGGGTGGAGGACTACGTAGGAACGGGGTTCCCATCCCAGCTCCTCCAGCATTTTCCGGGCCTTCTCCCTGAAGGGCGCAGGGACCCGTAGGGCCGGCCATGGGGGGCCTTCCAGGGGGCCGCAGAACCGCTCCACCAGTTCCAGGCGGAGCCTGGCCGGGTGGACGGCCCTCCTCTTCTCCTCGGGATAGTCCAGGATGGAATACACCTGGTTTGCCCCCAAGCGTTTCCCGATGGATCTCCCCAGGTGCCCGCCCTTGAAGACCACCAGGAGGTCGGGAGACTTCCTTCCCCACCGGGCGAGGAAGACCAGGTAGTGGAAGAGCTTTCCCAGGGAGTGGGTGTTCCGCTGGATCCGGAAGAGCCTGTCCACGGCGGGATGTCCCTCCAGGAGGCCTCCGGCGTACTCGCTTGCCAGGAAGGAGAGGCGGGCCCGGGGGAAGGTCCGCCTGACGTGTTCCAGGGCGGGGAGGGTCCAGACCAGGTCCCCCAGGCGGTCGGTACTCACCAGGAGGATGTCTCCCCCTCCGGAATCCTCCTTCCGATTCATCCGGTTCTCTCCCCCCGGGGGATCAAGAATCGTTTCCTTCCCCGGCGGCGGGCCCGGCCTTGCCCGCGGCCTTCTTGGCCAGTCGTTCCCTCCGGCGCCGGGCCAGGGCCTTTTCCGCTTCCAGGTGTTTCTTCCTGTCGAAGTGGGAGACCGCCGTGAGAAGCAGGATGAAGGCGATCAGGATCCCGGCGATGATCCACTTGGCCGTGTCCAGTGTGGTGTCCTGGGGGATTTCGTGGGGGCGTGCCCAGGCGGAGACGAAGATGGGGGCCGTGGCCATTCCCACCTTCTGGTCCGAGGCCTGGTATTCCATGTTGCGCAGGAAACACCCGATGACCTCGATCTCCATTTCCCTGCGGAGGTCCGCCCTCCTGCCGGGAAGGATGAGGCGGATCACGGCGGCGGGCCGGGAAGTGGCCGCCCAGATCTCGGTTTTCCACTTCAATCCCAGCGGATTTTCCGCCATTGCGAGGAAATAGGGGTCACGGATGATCTTGGCGTAGAAATGGTAGAGCTTGCCCCTCGTCCCGTTGGGATCGTTCCTCATGCGGGTGAGGGCGATTTCGTCCAGCCTGGGAAGTTTGGCGGGATCCGCCTTCTCTTCCGGCAGGTTCAGGACGTAGGAGAGGAAGTGGTAGAAGGCCTCGGGCTCGGTGGTCTCCGGGTCCAGGCTGCTTCCGTCCATGATTTCGGGGAAGAGGGTCCGATCCAGCTCCTTCACCGGTTTCCACCTGGGCCAGGAGCGGTAGAGCCTGTAACCCACGATGTAGGGGACCTTGCTTCCCCGGGCGTCGGGATCCCAGAGCTTGTAGAAGAAGCCCTTGATCTTCACCCAGTCCCCCTTGTGCAGGGGCTTGCGGGCCGTCTGGGCCATGCTGAAGAAGTAGAGCCTGCCCTTCTCGTCCCTGGCCTTGCCCCTGACGTCCTTCACGCCGGGAAGGGTGTCCACGTCGATCACCAATGGATCTTCCACGAGGCGGGCCCGGACCCATACGGGCTTTCCCCGGAAGGCCCCGGGATTCTTCAGGACGGCGTCGTAGTCCAGGGGTTCCTTGGGAAGGCCCATGTATTCCAGGGCGCCGGGGACGAGCTTGGCCGCCTGGGAGAGGAGGTACTCGAAGGCCTTCGGTTCGCGCTGGACCCGGAAGCGGGGTTTGTCGTCACGGATCTGGGCCAGGATCTTGGGATCCAGGTGGATCTTGGGAACCACCACCGTCCCGCCCCTTCCTTGGGGGGCGTACTTGGAGCTCTCGGGGCCCGGGATGAAGAGGATGTTCGTGAAGACCGCCACGCACAGAGCGACAGCCAGGAGGATCATGATGAGGAAGCGGATGAGCTCCCCCCGGCTGACCAACTTCGTGCTCGGTTGTCTCGGTTTCATCTGGGCCTCCAGGATTTTCTACGGGGAGAAAGAATAAAGAAAACGCCCTTTTTCCGTAAGGGTTCGTCCCGCCGGCCGGGAGGGGGATCACTTGGGGCCGGCCGGGACCCCGCAGTAGAGGAGGAGTTCCGCCTCCATGGCCCCCGCAGGAAGGGCGCCGCAGGAAAGGAGCTTCCCGTGGAAGGCCCCGGCCAGGAAGGCTCTTCCTTCCCGGGTCCTGCAGGAACTCCGGAGGTCCAGGATGGACTGGAGCCCGATGTATCCGAAATGCCGCAAGGGCGCCCGGGCCAGTTCCATGACGGCCTTTCGTGCCTCTTCCTCCGTCAGGAAGGCCTTCTCCTCGAGGAGGCGCGCCGCCTGGGAGGTGGTTAGGTCCCCCATGTGGAGGCCCAGGGCCGCCCGGGCCTGGAGGCATTCCGCCAGGCGGTGCCAGGTCTCGACGGTCCTCGTCGGAGGATGGGGGTCCTTTTCGGCCCAGAGTGTCTCGGCGTAGGAGAGCCATCCCAGGCAGAAGAGGAGGCTCGGGGCCTTCTTCCTGAGGATGGAAGGGTTCTCCTCGAGCCTGCCCCGAAGGGCGAGGAATCCGGGCCAGGTCGCCCGGGCCAGGTCCAAGAGCAGGGCCGGCGTGGCCTGGGAGGAGGCCCCCTCCCCCGGGGGCCAGGCGGGGAGGCCGAGTGATTCCACCAGGGACGGGAAACCGAGGGGGGGGCCGGTGGCGGGAAGGGTGCCCTTGAAGATTCCTTGTTCTTTGCAGAAGGCCCGGGCTCCCTTGGGGGAGAGCTCCACAGGAGGGGGGGCTCCGGCACGATCGAGGGCCTTCTCCGCCAGGGCGTGGAGGGCGGAAACGGTGGGCGTGTCGCCCAGGGCCTTCTCCAGCCGGGCCGAAAGTGTCCTGGCCTGGGAGTCCAGGTCCCGGGCCAGCTCGGCCGGCGGGGTGTAGATGCCTTCCTTCTCCCTCAGGAGGGCCGCCAGGGTGTCCTCGCCCAGGACGTAGGATCCTCCCGGTTCCCGGGACTTCTTCTCCTCCAGGCGGACCGCCCAGGCTTCCAGGGCCAGGCGGGCCTTCTCTGCCGCCGAGCGGATCTCCCCGGCCAGGCTTTTCTCCAGGCCTTCCGGGAAGAGGCGCCCCCTTCCCAGGAACCGGGAGAGCTCCCTGGCCCGGCGGGCCGCCATCTCCATGAAGGCCGGGGGGCAGAAACGGAGGTTCTCTTCGGAATCCCTCAGGATTCCCGGAAGGGCCAGGAGTTGGAGTCTCAGGGACTCTCCCTGGTCGGAGGGATCGGGAAGGGCCCGGGCCAGGGCCAGGCAAGCCTGGATCTCGTCCAGGTAGTAGCCCGGGTCCCGGCTCCAGGGCTCCACCTTCTCCAGTTCCACCAGGAGGCCTCGAAGGAGGCCGGCCAGGACCTTCTGGTCCAGCCTGGCCGAGGAGGGAAGGCCTCCCGAGCGGACGGCCAGGCACTGGTCCAGCAGGTTGCGTGCTTCTCTCCGGGCGGCCAAGATCTCCTGCCTGCCCGCCTTCAGGCGGGGAACGCCCGTTCCTGTTCCTCCCGTCCAGAGGGCCAGGGAGGGGTGGAGAGACCAGGCCAGGTCCAGGTAACGGCTGGTGACCCTCTCCAGCTCCAGCCGCTCCAGGCCGCTGAAGTTTTCCGGAGGGGGAGGAGTGGGCAGGCGGGTTTCGCATCCCGGTGCGCACAAGAGGGCGAGGGCCGGGAGAAGAAGACGGGCCGGGTTCCAGAGGACAGGACCACTGCTGTGGCAGGACATTTCGAAGCTCCTCCTGGTGAGGGAAGGGCCCTTCCCGGGCGAGGGGGCCAGAGCCTTTGGGATCGGCGTTGGATTATAGCCTCCCGGGGTGAAGGAAAGAGGGAGCTCGAAGACGTTCTGGGGAAGCTGGGAGGGTTGGCCGACCTGGAGAAGCACAGGGAAGGGGCCTCCGCTCTTGGCCTGGAAGGGGTGGAGAGGCTCCTGGAGGCCTTGGGCAGGCCCCAGGAGGGGCTTCCCCTGGTCCACCTGGCCGGCTCCAAGGGGAAAGGCACCACCGCTCTCTTCCTGGAGGCCCTCTTCTCCGCCGACGGATTGCGGACGGGCGTGTTTCTGAGTCCCCACCTCTCAGGGCTGGAGGAGCGGTTCCGCCTGGGTGGACGGCCCCTCGAGGCGGGCGAAGCGGCCCTCCTACTGGAACGGGCCGCCCGGGCACTGCCCGCTTCGCCGGAGGCCACCTTCTTCGACCTCCTCACGGCGGCGGCCCTCCTGCTCTTCCGGAAGGAGGGGGTCCAGGCGGCCTGCCTGGAGACGGGCCTGGGAGGGAGGCTGGATTCCACCAACGTGGTGAACCCCCGGGTGACCCTGGTCACTACGGTGGAGCGGGAGCACGAAGACGTCCTGGGCAGGGGCCTGGCCCGGGTCGCCCGGGAGAAGGCGGGGATCCTGAAGGCGGGGGTCCCCCTGGTGACGGGCTGCCGGGGAAGGGCCCTGGAAGTCCTCTCCCGCCGGGCCCGGGACCTGGCCGTTCCTCTCCTGGTCCTGGGCGAGGACTTCTCCCTCACTCCTTTGGAAAGGGGGGAAGGGGGTTGGACGGTGGAACTCCGCCTCAGGGGAGGCGCCCCCAGGCGGTTCTCCCTGGGCCGCCTTTCCAGGCCCCAGCTCCGGAGCCTGGCCCTTGCCGCCCAGGCCTTCGCCCTCTTCCGGGGGAGGGATCCGGGGGTCGAGATCCTGGAGGCCGCCGGCCGGGCCGAGTTGCCCGGCCGTTTCGAGGTCTTCTCCCGGGAAGGTGAAGCCACCTGGGTCCTGGACGGGGCCCACACGGAAAGGTCCCTCCTGCGGCTGGCCAAAGACCTGGTGGAGTGGTTTCCTGGAAGGCCGGTCCACCTCCTTTTCGGGGTGGCCTCCGACAAGAGGTGGTGCAGGGCTTTCCGCCTGCTAAGCTTCCTGGCGGCCCGGACCTGGGTCGTGGACCTCCCCGGCGGGCGGTGCGTCCCCGCCGCGGAGTTGGCCCGTGCCGCGCCGGGGGCCCGGCCCTTTCCGGAGATCCGGGACGCCCTGGAGGTCCTGGCCGGCAGGACCGGGGAGGGGGAGGTGGTCCTGGTGACCGGATCCTTCCGCCTGGTCGGGCCGGTCCGGAAGTGGCTCGCCGAGAGGATGGAAAGGCGGGGCGATGGTTGAGACGAAAGGCGAGGCTTCGGGAGGTCCTCCTTTCCGGGAGGACCTGCTGGTTACGGACACCTTTCTCTACTTGGGGACGGTGGAAGGCAAGGTCCAGCGGTTGAGCCGGGCCATGGAGGATCCGCGCCACCCCTTCCTTTCTATGAGGGATGCCGCCAGGATCGACCTGGAGACCGGCGAGATCGTGGAATCCCCCCAGTTCCTGGTGAACCTGGAGCATGTCGTGCTGGCCCACGAGTTCGTGGACCTCACGGGCGACGAGGGATGGAAGAGGCTCTCCCAGGAGGGAACGAAGGTCCAGGCCCAGGCCCAGACCAGGGGGCGCTTCGGTTTTCGGGTGACGGCATTCCTCCCCCGGGCCGCCCTGGCCAGTCCTCTCCTGGAGGAGAAACCCTACTTCGTGTTCCTCCGCCCGGAGATCGCCTGCAGGCCCGAGCCACACGAAGAGGCCGCCCGGAGGCTCGAGGGACTCTCCTACGTGATCGTCAGGAAGGCCTGGGTGACAAGCCTCTTCGGCCTGGGGCCGGCCTAGGAGGGGAGAGTCGTGGGAAAGGCGGAAGAGGAGTCCCGGGACCTGCCCTTCCTCCGGGGGGAGAGGCCCTTCCTGGTGCTGGTCTTCCTGGTCTCCATGACCCTTGTCGGGATCGGCCTTTGGCTCCGGCCCGATCCTTCCGGTGCGGGGACCCATACCCAGCTCGGCCTCCCACCCTGCGGGCACCTCCTCGCCACGGGGAGGCCCTGCATCACCTGCGGGTGCACCACGGCCTTCGCCCTGGCGGCCCACGGGAGGATCCTCTCCGCCCTCTGGACCCAGCCCTTCGGGGCCTTCTTCTTCTTCTTCTGCCTGGCGGCGGCTCTCGCCTCCCTCCACGCCCTCTGGACGGGCCGTTCTCTCGTCTTGAGGATCGCTCTCTGGCCCTGGGCGAGGCTCATTCTTGCAACGGCGGCCCTCCTGGTGTTGAGTTGGGTCTTCAAACTCCTTACCTGGCCGAAACCTTGAATTCCGAAAACCAGAACCAGCCTTTCAGCTTTCGTAGGACCGTCTTCTCGGCGGCCCTGGCCACGGGGATCCTTTCCGCCCTCCCCGGGTGCGGCCTCCTTTGCTCCTGCTTCTTCGGGATGGCCGGGATCCTGGGGGGATGGTTCGGGCTGTGGCTCTTCTACCGGTCCGGGGGCCGGGCTCCTGCGGGGAAGGCCGCCTGGCTGGGGCTCTACGGGGCCGTCCTGGGAACCCTTGCGGCCATGGCCGTCCTTCTTCTCATGGGCCAGTTCTCCCCGACCCACGAGAACCTCCAGGCCATGATGGACCAGTTCCGGGAATACCTGAGCAAGGAGGGAAAATCCCCCCAGGAGGTGGAAAAGGAGCTGAAAGCCCTCTGGCCGGCCGTTGTGAGCGGGATCCGCTGGATGCCCCTGGTGCTGGTCGTCACCAACGGCCTGGGAGGTGCCGGCGGCGGAGCCCTGGCCTCCCTCTTCGCCGAGGCCAGGAGAGCGAGGCGGGATCGGGAGGGAGGCCCTCCTCAGGACTCTTCCGGGGCGAGTTCCTCCAGGATGGAGCAGTAGCTCCTGTACCGGGAGAGGGGGATCTCCCCCTTCTCCACGGCATCCCTCACGGCGCAATCGGGCTCGTGGGTGTGGGAGCAGTCGTGGAAGGCGCATTTTCCCAGGTAGGGCCGGAACTCGGGGAAGCAGTGGGCCAGCTCCGATCTCTCGATGCCCCAGGTCCCGAAGGCCCGGACACCGGGGGTGTCCACGACGTAGCCGCCGAAGGAGAGCCTGAGGAGGACGGCGCTCGTGGTGGTGTGGCGGCCTGGGTGGACGCCCTTGCGTCCCACTTCGCCGGTGCGGAGCTCCAGGCCCGGCTGAAGGGCGTTGAGGAGGGAGGACTTGCCCGCTCCGGAGGGGCCTGCGAAGGCGGTGGTCTTCCCCGTGAGGCGGGCGCGGAGCTCCTCCAGGCCCTTCTTTTCGGGAACGGAGGTGAAGAGGATGGGGAAGCCCGCCGGGGCGTAGACCTTCTTCCATTCCGCCGCCGTCCCCTTCCGGTCCAGGTCGAGCTTGTTGAAGACCAGGAATGGATCGATGCCCCCGGCGACGGCCCCGGCCAGGATACGGTCCAGCAGGGGGGGGTAGGGTTCCGGTTTACGGAGGGAGGTAACGACGGCCACCTGGTCCACGTTGGCCGCCACGACCTGCTTTTTCTTCTTTTCACCGGCCGAGACCCTGCAGAGGGTGGTCCGCCTGGGAAGGACCTCCGTGACCACGGCTTCCTCCCCCTCGAGGAGGAGGCGGACCCGGTCTCCCACGGCGACGGGGCGCTTCTCCTCTCTGTCGGCCTTCTCGAAGAGCTTACCCCTCAGGGCGGCCTTCACCTCCCGGCCGTCCACGTCCAGGAGGACGGCCTTCCCGTCCAGCCTGAGGACCAGGCCTTCCCTTTGTCGTTCTTGGGATTTCATGGCCCGGGAAGGATAAAGTAGCATGGGGGCATGAGGGAACCCGTAAAGATCCGTTCCCGGTCCAATCCGGGCCTCAAGAGGTTCCGCCTCGCCTTGGAGGGCCGGAACAGGGGGGCGGTCCTCCTGGAGGGGGTCAAGCTCGTGGGGGAGGCCCTGGAGGGCTCGTGGAGGCCCCTTGAAGCCCTTGTCTCGCCGGGCCTCGCGGACCGTCCCGGCGGAGGGGAGTTGCTGGAGCGCCTCCTCGCCGTCCCGGGGCCCTTCCGTGTGCTGGAGGCGCCGGAGCGGATCTTCCGGGGATTCTCCGGGGTGGAGCGGGCCCAGGGGGTTCTCCTGCTCCTGGAGAGGCCCGTCTGGAAGGAGGAGGACCTCCTGGGGCGGGGGGAGGAGGAAGTCTTCCTCCTGGTTCTTTGCGGTGTGCAGGATCCGGGAAACGTGGGGGCCCTGGTTCGGTCCGCCTCGGCGGCGGGTGCCACGGGCGCCGTCCTCCTTCCGGGGACGGCCGATCCCCTGAAGCCCAAGGCTCTCAGGGCCTCCGCCGGGCAGGCCCTCTCCTTCCCCTTCCTGAGGGTGGGTTCCTCCGGGGAGGCCCTCTCTTTCCTGGAGACCCGGGGGATTCCCTTGAGGGCGGCCCAGGCCGGGTCGGGCCCTTCCTTCTGGGATGCCCCCTGGGAACTGCCCCTGGCCCTGGCGATCGGGGCCGAGGGGGGCGGTCTCCCCCGGGAGATCCTCTCCCGGGCGGCTGGGACCGTCTCCATACCCATGGAGGGAGGGGTGGAGTCCCTCAACCTTGCCGTGGCGGGTTCCCTGCTCCTCTTCGAAGCGGCCCGGCGCAGGCGGGAAGGGAGGCGTGTCCGGTGAGCCTGTTCGGCGGCCTGGAGTCGGATCCCTGGGAGAACGTCCCCGGGGACGCTCCCCTTGCGGAGCGTATGCGGCCGAGGACGATCGACGAGATCGTGGGGCAGGACCATCTCCTCGGGGAGGGCCGGTGGCTCCGCGAGGCGGTCCGGGAGGATCGGGTTCCGTCGTTGATCCTCTGGGGTCCGCCTGGAACGGGGAAGACCACCCTCGCCAGGGTGATCGCCCGGGCGACGAAGGCGGATTTCGTTCCCTTCAGCGCCGTCCTTTCCGGGGTGAAGGACGTGAAGGCCGTCATGGCCCGCGCAAGGCGCGGAAGGGATGCGGGGGGGCGTAAGACCATCCTGTTCGTGGACGAGATCCACAGGTTCAACAAGGCCCAGCAGGACGCCTTCCTGCCCTACGTGGAGCGGGGGGACGTGGTCCTCATCGGCGCCACGACGGAGAATCCCTCCTTCGAGGTGGTGGGGGCCCTTCTCTCCCGGGCCAGGGTGCTGGTCCTGAATCCCCTGGAGGAAGAGGACCTGCTCCTGATCCTGCGGAGGGCCCTGGAGGACCGGGAACGCGGCCTCGGCGGCTCGGGGCTGGAGGCGGACGAGGGTGCCTTGATTTTCATGGCCCGTTTCGGCTCCGGTGACGCCAGGCGCTCCCTGGGTCTCCTGGAGGAGGCGGCCCGCCTCGCCCTGGCCGGCGGGAAGAGGAGGATCACCGAGGAGATCGCCCGGGAAGCCGCCGGTTCCAGGAGCCTTCTCTACGACAAGAGCGGCGAGGAGCATTTCAACCTGATCAGCGCCTTCCACAAGTCCCTCCGCTCTTCCGATCCACAGGCGGCCCTCTACTGGTTCGAGAGGATGCTGGCCGCCGGGGAGGACCCGCTCTACGTGGCCCGCAGGATGGTCCGGTTCGCCGTGGAGGATATCGGACTCGCCGACCCCGGGGCCCTGAGGATCGCCCTGGAAGCCAAGGAGGCCTTCGAGTTCCTTGGTCTTCCCGAGGGGAAGCTGGCCCTGGCCCAGGCCGTGGTCTACCTGGCCGTTGCGCCCAGGTCCAACAGCGTATATGCGGCCCTCCAGGAAGTGGAGAAGGAGGTCCGTGAGGGCCGGGCCGACCCGGTGCCGCTCCGGATCCGGAACGCCCCGACGGGATTGATGAAGGAGCTGGGCTACGGGAAGGGTTACGAAAGCGCCCACGACGCCGAGGAGAAGGTCCCCGCCCTGGAGTGCCTGCCCGACAGGCTGGCGGGGAGGGTCTTCTACAGGCCCACCAGGGAGGGCCTGGAGGAGAGGATCGCCAGGCGCCTCGCCTGGATCGAAGATGCCCGCAGGAGGGCCCGGGAGAGGGAGAAGGGGAGAGGGCGGAGTTAGGGCGGAAGGTCGTGGCTCCTCCGGAAGGAAAGGGGGGATTCGGGGCGATTCTTGGTGGCACGAAAAACGAAAACGTGCTACGATCCTCCTCTCTTTCCAGGAGGTGACCATGAAGATTCCCGTGTTCTTCCTTTTTGGAGCGTTGGCCTTCCTTCCCGGCGGGTACGGCCAGTCCACGCCTCTTTCCCGGGAAAAGAGCAAGGAGAATGCCCGCAAGGAGGAAAGGGCCGAGAATCTCCGGGAGGTCCGGCTCCACGCCCGGGGAGAGCTTGAAGAGAAGGCCCTGGCGGACCGGTCCAGGACGGTTCTCACGCGAAGGCAGATCGAGGAGACAGGCGCCAGGAACGTTCTGGACGCCTTGCGGACCTGGATACCGGGGGTTTTCGTCTCGAACCGTTCCTTCCTGGGCTTCGGACTCGCGACGGGAGCGGGAGGCATCCTTTCCATCAGGGGGACCGGCGGCAAGCCGAACACGGGTGTCCTGGTCCTCGTGGACGGAGTCCCGAGCAGGATGGGGCTCTTCGGCCACCCTCTCCAGGACCTCTATACTCCCGAGGACGTGGAGAAAGTCGTCGTCGACGAGGGTCCTTCCTCGGACCTCTTCGGGGGAAGCGCCCTGGCCGGGGCCGTGGAGATCCGGACCAGGAGGAGGCGGGAACCCGGTTTCGAAACCGAGATCTTCACCCGCTATGGAAGATACAACACATGGGAGGAGGCGGTCGCCCACGGGGGCAAACAGGGTCGCTGGGACTACTACGTCACCGAGGGCTACAGGACGACCGAGGGGCACAGGGAGAACAGCAATTTCCGCATGAAGAACGGGACCCTGAGGCTGGGATACGACCTTGGTGATGGGTATTCGACCTGGATCCACGCCCGTGGGGCCCGGCTGGCGGCGGAGGACCCCTTCAACGCCGCCTCCAATCTGGTTCAGCGGGTATCCAGGAGGGGGTTCACCTGGGCTCTGGAGGAGGAGACCGGGAAGAATCGGGGCAGGGCCGCCCTCTTCTACGAGTGGGGGGACCACGCCTTCACCGACGGGTGGGACTCGGAGGACGAGACGGCGGGCGTCTCCCTTTGGCGATCCATGGAGGTCTCCCCGGGGATTCGGGTGGCGGGGGGATTCGATTGGACCCGTTACGGGGGAAAGGCCTGGACGGGGAACAGGGCCGCCTACAGGGGGGAGCACTTCCTCACGGAGACGTCGGGTTTCCTCCGGGCCGCGGCCGAACTCGGAGGGGGATTCCGTGCCGCCGCAGGGGGAAGGGCCGACCACGTCACTTCCTTCGGGACCCATTTCCTGCCAGCTTCGAGTCTCTCCTGGGAGGGTGAGGTCGAAGGGTGGAGGACCGGGGCGGGACTCTCCTACGCAAGGGGGTTCCGGGCCCCGACGATCAACGAACTCCACTATCCCTTTCCCGCTTTCAACCCCGACCTGGACCCCGAGGTGGCGGACAACCTGGAACTTTCCCTGGAGGCAGGAAAAGACCTCTTCCGGGGGAAGGTCTCTCTGTTCGCCGTGAGGGGGCACGACGCCATCGAGAGGCAGGGGCCGCCTCCTCCCTTCTCCATCTCCAACACCGGCCCCTACCGCCAGAGAGGGGTGGAGTCCACGGTGAGTTACGGGACGGGGAAACTGGGGATCCGGGCGGGGGCGATCTACCTGCACCACGAGGGGATTTCTCCCGGAGCGGTCCGGACGCGGTTCGTCTACGGAGTCCACGCCGGGTCGGGCGAGGTTCCGCGTGGTGCCTGGGAGTGGAGGGCGGACATCTTCGGAGAGACCGTCCTGGGTCTTTGGGGGCAACCCGGGACAAAGAGCCACAGGGAGAACTTCACCGACCTTTCGGCTACGGCGTCCCTTCAGCCTCTTCCCTACCTGGAGATCCTGGCGGGCCTGGAGAATCTCCTGGACGCCAGGTGGCACGAGATCGGGAACCTCACCGTTCCGGGAAGGGCGGGGTGGGTCGGGCTCAAGGCGACCTTCTGAGGGGCATTCGAAGCCTTCGGGCTCGTCCCCTTCTCTCTCTCGCCGGCACCTTCGGCGGAAAGGATCATCGGGCTCGATGGGGAGCAACATCCCCAGAGGTCGGGTGGAGCCTGGGTGTTCGCAGTTTGGCGATGTTTCGGGGGGGGGCCGCTCCCCGGACGTCCTCGTCACGGCCCTTTGGGCCGTGACTCGGCCCGCCGGGGCTGACGGGGGATCATTCGGGCTGGCGCCCCGGACCGAGGGCGGCGAAAGGAGGAGGGTCTGGAAAAGAATTCTGGAAATTCTTTCGCCCCTTTGAACAAGCCGGGGAAAGGCCGTAGGGAAGGGAAGGCGATCCTGGGTGGATGCCCTTCGAGGGAGGATTTGGCCGACCGGCCCTGCTTCCGGATCACCCAGTGGGGGACGAGAAACCCGCCTACGCCCTGGGCGAGGTCCATAACCGGGACCAGGTGGACACCTGGGATTCCCAGGGCAATCTCCTGTCGAAGGCTCCGATCTCTGCGGGTCGAGGCGACACCAGCTTTTTCGACCCTCCTGGGGGGCATGCCTCTCCCCGGGGGGGGCCGAAGGATGGAACCGGCCCACCCCGGGGGGGGGCAATGGTGAGTGAACCCGGGGGACCCGTCCGGCGTTGAAAGAGGGATCCGGTTCAGGCCGTGTCTCACGGGTTTCCCGGCCTTGGCCGGGGTGCTCCACTTGGCTTCGGCGCAAAATCTACGCCCCCAAGGGAGGGGACATCGATCGCCCGGTCCCGATGCCGGACCTTCCGGCTGACTGGGGTCCTTTGAAATGATGCGTTGTTTGCCTGGTATACGGAAGTTGCGTGATCCAATGGACACAATGGGGCGAAGTCGGGGTTCGGAATGAAGAGTGAAGTTCAATACCGGAAGACCGGATACGATGGGTCGTCCTGTCGCCCTGGAAAACCGATCCTGGTATTTGTCGGCATGGTCTCGTTTCTCGGAATGTTTCCCGCCGGTTGCTCGAAGGCCGGGAAAGGCCCGGAATTGCTCGGGGTAAAGCCGGTCGGTCGTCTGAAAGGTCGGTGCGGGAAAATCCGCGGTGGAAGGTTTGGCCTGAAATTCCGGGATTCGGTTCTCTCTATCGTAAAGGTCGACCTCGACAGGGACGGAAAGGCGGACATGGTCGTAGCGGGCCGTTGGTTCTTGAGATTCTTCCGGAATTCAGGGGGGAAATTCGAGGAAAAGGCGCATTGGGATTGGTCTGTTTGTTGCTGGCACGTCGAATTGAAAGCCGGAGACCTCGATGGTGATGGAGACATAGATTTGGTGGTTGGTTCGTTCCTTGGAATGGAAGAGAAAACGATTCGCCGTCTCGGTTTTCACCCTCCAGGGGATGTAGTGTGGATCAACCCCTTGAAAGAAAAAGGCCAAAGCGGGGCATTCTCAGGGACGATCTATTCCTTGGATTCCTCCGGTTCTTCTACAAGGGACCTCGAGCTGGGCGACGTGGACGGCGATGGCGACCTCGACCTGGTCGAACTGAAGCGCAAGAGGGATGGGTATGAGGTGTCGATTCTTTTCAACGACGGGAATGGTCGCTTCTACAGGAAAAATCGGAGATTGAAACTGGAGAAAAAGGAAATCAATCGTATCGAGCTGGGCGATGCCGACAATGACGGCGACTTGGACCTTTTTCTTGGGGTGGACGGGCCCAACCTTCTTTTTCTGAACATGGGGGATGGAAGGTTCCTTCCGGCTGAACGGGAAAAATGGCGGTCGGGCGGTGAAAACACGATGTCTCTTGCGCTGGGAGATATCGATGGCGATGGAAGCCTGGATATCGTGGAAGGAAACGGCTTTCCGGCGGGTGCAAATCGAATCTATCTTTTTCGGCGAGGAAGGTTTCTTCCGTTCACATCAAGGATTGAATACCCGGTAATGGATGATACAAGCTATATTCTTTTAGAGAACCTCGACGGGAAAAATGGTTTGGATATTGTCGTGTTGAACCGCCAAAAACCCAGAAATTATATTTCTGATTCAAAAGTTCTCTTCAACGACGGCGGTGGGTTCTTTTTGAACAGTGTAAAAATCCAAGTCTCTGAATCACCGAATTGTGGCGCAGTTTTTGATGTGGATGGTGACGGGGTTCTCGACCTCGTGGTCGGTGGCGATGACGGGTTGCAGGTTTTCCTCGGCAAGGCCGGCGAAGAATTCCAAAGAGTCTGGTAAGGATCTTTCGTCGCCCTCCTCCGGGGTTCGGGCCGTATTTCTTTTTCCGGTTTTTCCGGAGCGTCCGGATGAGGCACCCCGATCCGCCCTGGACGAGGTGGAAAAACGTGACGTGCCTCTATGGCCAGGCTCCGCCCGGGAAGGGATCAAGGGTCCCGGACGGGGGCGAGAAACAGGTCGCCCAGGAGGACTCCCTTCATGGCCCGTACCCGGGAGGCCAGGTTTCGAAGGACCTGGGCCTTCCCCTTGAGGAGGGCCACCTCCAGGCAGAGCCTGTGGGTCACGTGGACGTGGAGGGAGGCCGTGGTGTAGGCCGCCTCCTCGTGGAAGGTGCGGGTGATCTTCTGGAGGAGCCCAGGCTTGTGGTGGTCGTAGAGGAAGACCAGGGCTCCCACCTGGAGGCCCGGACCGTGGGCCACCTCCTCACCGCGGAGGGCCTCCCGGATGAGGTCCCGGATGGCCTCGGAACGGTTGGGATAGCCCCCCCTCTCCAGGAAGTCGTCGAAGGCTTCCAGAAGGTCTTCCTCCAGGGAAACTCCGAAGCGTTTGATCTTGGTCATGGTCTTTTCCTCTTCGGCCTGGCCGGGACCTTACCAGGAAAGTCCGGCCAGGAGGAGAAGGAGGAAGAAGATCCCCGCCGCCAGGTGCAAGGTGCCCGGCCGCCGGGCCCCTCCTTCCGGGAAGGGGAGCTCCCCCCTGTATCCCCGGGCGTCCATGGCCCGCCCCGTACGGATGGCCCGGCGGGCCGTGTTCCCCGCAAGGGCCGCCGCGAGGTGCAGGAGGATCCGTGTCCTGGACCCTCTCTGCAGGCGGGGGGCCCTGGCCTGGATGGCCATCCGCTTGCTGCGGGCCTCCCCGGCGAGGATGGAGAGCATACGGTAGATCGCAACCAAAAGCTCCGGGAGGGTTCGAAGGCCCGTGTTGGCCCTGAGCCACCCGGCAAGGGCGGGAAGGGGGAGGACACTGAAGATCCAGGTCCAGAGAAAGCAGAGGGGCACCGCCCTGGAGGAGATCTCCAGGAAGATCCGGCCCGGGTCGACCCCGCCCAGGAAGGCCGCTGCAGCCCCTCCGGCGCTTCCCCCCAGGGCGGGGAGGAGGGCGGCCCAGGATACCGGCGGGGGGGGGCCGATGGAGAGGGCGGCCCAGGCCGCTCCGCCGGCCGTTTCCAGGAGATAGGGTAAGGGCCTCCGGAAGGGATCCAGGAGGAGGATCCCCGCCGAGAGGGGAAGGAGGGCGGCCAGGGCCCCGCCCGGCGTCAGGACTTCTTTTTGCCGCTTACGAGCCATCCCAGGCCGTCGTCCCTCCAGGGGCCGGGCAGGAATCCCTTCTCCAGGAGGAGTTCCACCACCTTGGGGGCCCTGGGAAGGATGTCTTTTTCCACGGGGGGGCCTGCCTTACGGTGGGTTCGATTGATCCTTTCCCGGGGCCCGCAATGGAAGACCAGGATCCAGCCCCCGGGAGCGAGGATTCCCCTGCACCGGTCGAGGAAACCCTCTTTGTCCTCCAGGTGGGGGAAGAGACCCATGGCCAGGACGAAATCGAAGCTGGATTCCTTGAAAGGGAAGTCCGGGACCCGGGCCAGGATCGGGGCGGCCGTGGGAACTCTGGCGGTGAATCTCTCCATCATGGCCGGCGAGAGGTCCAGGGCGGCCAGGAGGCGCGGAGGGTGGGGAAGGAGGGCGAGCCAGGCGGCGAGCTGCCCGGTGCCGCAACCGGCGTCCAGGACTGCCGCCCCGGCGAAAAGGTCCTTCCAAGGGAGGAGCATTTCTCCCAGGGCGGAATGGATCTCTTCCACGGGAACCTTGAGATCCCACGTATCCGCCAGGGCGTCGAAAAAGCGGCGTCTTTCGTCTCCTCTCTTCACGGGGTCACCTCCCATTCGGGCAGGCGGGTTCGGACGGCCCGCACGAGGAGGGGGACGCCGGCGAGCTGGATGGCGTAACCAGGCAGGGCGGCGGCGGTGCGGGCCAGGATGGTCGTAGTGCGGGGGACGTGGATGCCCAGGGCGGGCCCCAGGGTGAGGAGGACCCAGGTCGCGGCGTCGCCGGCCAGGATCCCGGCGGCCAGAGCGGCAGGCAGGGCGAGGGCCCAGGGCTTGGAAAACTTGACGAAGAGCGTCCAGCCCACCAGGCATACCGTTCCCAGTTCCGCCACCATGGCGGGGACGGTGGGAAAGAGGGGGGGCATTCCCGTGGCCATGGAGGAGAGGAAGGGGACCACCAGGACGACCTGGAGGCTCACCCTGGGCGGGACCAGGAATCCAAGGGCCACAAGGGGAAGGTGCATAGGAAGGAAGACCGCCCCCGAACCGAGGACGTGGAAAAGGGGCGGCAGGACGAGCCCCAGGGCTCCAAGGCCCCCTGCCAGGATCAAAGTGGTGGAGGAAAGGGTGGGGCGGCGTTTTTCTTGCACGGATCTTTAGTAGCACAAACACGGGAAAAGTGCCACCAAAGATCCTCGGCGCCGCGAAATCCCTGGAATGGAGACGGTTTTTTTGAAACACTCCCCGGTTCCAGGCTCAGCCTTCGAACCTTCAGGGAGGAACGCCCATGGGAATCCTGGCCGAGGCGCAGCCCCTCATCCACCTGGCGCCGGTGGACTGGTCCATCCTGTTCGTCTACCTGGTCTTCATCGTGGGGTTGGGCTTCTACTTGAAGAAGTACGCCCGGACGGACGACGAGTTCTTCCTGGCGGGACGCAAGAACAGCGCCTGGGTGGCCGGGGTGGCCTTCATGTCGGCCAACATGGGGGCCATGGAGGTGATCGGGTACGCCGGATCGGCCGTCCAATACGGCATCCATTGCGCCCACTTTTATTTGATCGGCGCCGTTCCGGCCATGCTCTTCCTTGGGCTGTTCATGATGCCCTTCTATTACAGCGGCCGGATCAAGTCGATTCCGGGCTACCTGAAGGAGAGGTTCGACGAGAAGACCCGCGTCCTGAACGCCGCCATCTTCTCCCTCATGATGATCCTCGTCTCGGGGATCTCCCTCCACCTGCTGGCCATGATCATGGAGGTCTTCCTGGGCTGGAGCTGGTACGTGAGCGTCTGGGTGGCGGCCGTCCTGGTCGCCCTCTACGTCTCCATGGCGGGCCTCATCTCGGCCATATTCACCGAGGTGATCCAGTTCTTCCTCATCTGGGCGGGCATACTGATCCTGCCCGTCCTTGGCTTCATCGACGTGGGAAGCCCCGCCGAGGTGTGGGCCAGGCTCCAGCAGGTGGGCCCGGGATACGCCTCTCTCTGGGCCAGCACGGCCCATCCTTCCGCCAATCCCCTCCACATGACCTGGATGGGCATCGTCTTCGGGCTCGGGTGGAGCGTGGCCTTCGGGTATTGGACCACGGACTTCCTCATCATCCAGCGGGCCTTCTCCGCCAAGGACCTCCGCTCGGCCCGGTTGACTCCCATCATCGGCTCTTATTTCAAGATGCTTCTCGGGATCGTCGTGGTGAGCGCCGGGATCGTGGCCCTGGTCCTCCTCCACGACAAGGGATCGGGCTTCCAGCTCCTGCCCAAGCCCCAGGGAGGGGTGGACTACGACTCGGCCCTTCCTCTCCTTATGGTTCGTTACTTCCCGCGGGGGCTCATCGGCCTTGGAGTCACGGCCATCGTGGCCATGCTCATGGCGGGCCAGGCGGGGAACATGAGCGCCTTCTCGGCCGTGTGGACCTACGACCTCTACAAGTCGGTGATCAAGAAGGACGCCACCAACCGCCAGCTCGTCCTCATGGGCAGGCTTTCCACGGTCGTGGGCCTGGGACTCGCCGTGGTGGGTGCTTACGTGGCCCGCTCCATGCCCTCGGTGATCGACTACCTTCAGGCCATCGCTTCGGTGATCCTGGCTCCGGGGGTGGCCATCATCCTTCTCGGCATGATCTGGAAGCGGATGACCCCCCACGGGGCCTTCTGGGGGATGCTGGTGGGCTTCTCGGCGGCTTTCCTCATGTTCGTGATCGAGAAGAACGGCTGGTTCGGCGTGAAGATCGGGACCTTCGCCCCCGTGGAAGGGGCGGGCTTCATGGCGGCCAACTTCTGGCGGGCCATCTGGTCCTGGTTGATCGCCGCCGGCCTGGCCGTGGGGATCAGCCTCTTCACCAGGCCCAGGAAGGACGAGGAGCTGGTGGGCCTGGTCTGGGCCCTGACCAAGATCGAGCACGAGAAGGAGAAGGTCGCCTGGTACCGGACGCCCGCCTTCTGGGCGGCCGTCTCGGCGGCCCTCTTCATCTTCTTCAACGTCTACTTCTGGTAAGGGAGGGGCGGGATGAACGGAACGGAACCTGGAACTTCCGGCGCCATGCGGCCTATCTGGTTCTTCGTAGGCTGTCTTCTCACCGTAATCGGCCTCATCGTCGCCGGGACGGGTCTCTACAACTGGAAGTGGCCCCCGGAGGCCGGCACGAGGCTCCTGGATTACCACGTGGACATCTGGTGGGGCCTGGTGATCCTCTTCTTCGGTCTGGTCCTCTACTTCTCCAACCGGAACGTCAGGGTGGAATAGGGGGAGAGGCCCCCGCGGGGAGCCTCGAAGGGTAAAGGAAGGGGCCGCCCGGCTCTTGCCGGACGGCCCCTTTTCGCACGGGTTCCTACCCCTCCCGGTGGGTCAGGGCTGTCCGCCCGTGGTGGTCCCGAGGCCGTTGGTCCAGGCGATTCCCGCCCGGTTCGCCTGGGGATCGAGGATCATGCCCTGCCAGTAGAGGACGCTCTGGATGAGGGCCTTGTCGTTGGGCACGGAGATCCTGAGGGCGGCGGCGCCCGAACTTCCCGTAACGGTCGGGATCATCAGGTCCAGGCCCACCAGGAGGTTGCATCCCGGAGCCCCCAGGGCGGCCAGGTCGAAGGGCAGGTTGAGGCCGTTCCACCTGGTGTTGGAGAGACCGGCCAGGATTCCCGCCACGGCCCTGGGCTTGGCCTGGGCGAGCTCGAGAGTGAAGCTTCCTCCCACCTCGGGAACGCCCTTGGCCGAAAGTACCGGGACGGCGCCGGGACCGCCGGGCCTGGTGAAGGCCAGGACGGCGGCGAAGCCCTTGTTGACGTATCCCCTGGTGGGATTCGTGCCCGTCCCGTAGACCCGGCTCACCAGGGATGTCCTCCCGGAGACGGCGTCCACCCAGTAATAGGTGTAGCTGTTGCCCCGGGAGGAGTTGGTCTTCCGGAAATCCACGAGAAGCTGCTTGCCCGTCCCGGCCGTGTAGGTGAAGGGCCTGCTGAAGGGGATCTTGATGTCCCAGTTCGAGGTCGAGGTGTTCACCTTGGTCCAGTAGGGGAGGTTGATCTTCTTCTTGGAGAGCACCTGGGTCATGGCGCCGGTTACGTTGGAGGAGAAATAGGCGCTGATAGTGGAAGGTGTCCTGGTGGTGTAACCCAGGGAGACGGAGAGCTCGATCCAGTAGTTGGCCGCGGAACGGACGTACTGGTTGTCGTGGCGGAAGGCCATCCCCGTCGCGGTGAAGGAGGAAGGAAGGGCCTGGGCCGAGTAGATGTGCTGGACCCTGTGGTTGTAGTAGCCCAGGGGAACGGCCGTCCGGCTCTCACCCCAGGCCTTGGCGTAGGCCGTGGGGGCCACGGGGCCGATTCCCGGGAGGATTCCCGACCCTTTGCAACCCTTGCCGAAGGAGGAGACCGAGCCCGGAATGAAGGGGGCGGGGACTTCCAGGGCGGCCACGGCGAAGGGAAGGGGGTCTTTCTCCAGGTAGGAGGCCGTCACTTCCAGGACGACGTTGCCCGTGGAGGGCGCCAGGAAGACTACTTTCTCGTAGAGGTTCCGGGGCGTGTCGGAAGAGCCCAGGAGTCTCCCCGAGGCCTTCACGGCCAGGGCCAGGTTGCTCCAGTTCCTGGAGGAGAGGTTCTGGCGGTGCCAGGTGATCACGACCGAGTAGGCCCGGCCTTTCCTTACGGCCAGGGGGATGAAGACCCTGGGAGCCGCCTTGGTGATGGTCTTGGTGGCGAGCAGGCCGTTCCCCTTGGCGATCTCCAGGGCCCGGTCGTCTCTCAGGAATCCCAGACCGTAGGCGTTGCGGGTGTTGTAGGGGGGGGTGGGATTCTGCTTGGAGACGTCCTCCGTGGAGGCCAGGAGGGCCGCCTTGGTCTCCAGGGCTGTGGCCTTCCTTGCCACGGAGCGGAAGAGCGTGGCGGCGCCGCACACCTGTGGGGAGGCCATGGATGTGCCGGAGGCCCTGTAGTAGGAGCCTTCGTTGTCACGCCTGGGCATGACCGTTCCAACGCCGCAGGCGCAGAGGTCCGGGAAGAACCGCTGGGTGTCCCCGTAGAGGGGGCCCCGCGAGGAGAAGCTGGCCATCCTCTTGGTCGTGGGGTTGACCGCCCCGACGGCCAGGCCGTTTGCGGCGGACTGGCTGGTCCGGGTGGAGCTGGAGCTGTTTCCGGCCGCCACGACGGGGAGGATGTCGGCGTTCAGGGCGGCCGAATCCAAGGCCTGCTGGGTGGATTGAAGAGGATTGGAACTTCCCGAGTAGGAGTTGTTTGCAGCTACGATTCCATACTTGACCTTGTCGGCGGCGATCTTCTGCCAGGCCGTGGTCATGACGGTGGAGGTTGAATTCCCGTTGGATGAATTGGCGATGCAGTAGCCCACGATACCTGCCATTGGGGCGTGGCCCCTGTCGCTGTAGCTCGCCTTGTTCCACTTTTCCCCGGCGGCGATCCCGGCCACACCCGTTCCGTGGCCGTGGACGTCGTCGGGGCCGGCGGCGCCGACCTTGATGTTGGCCAGAAGGCGGGAGCCGCCGATTCCGCCGCCCGTCTTGTTGTTCACGTCACCCTTCACGTAGAAGGTCGAATGGGGCCTTCCCGATCCCCCCATGTTGGAATCCAGGCCCGTGTCCATGATGGCCACGGTCACGCCCTTCGCCATGTATCCCTGGGCCTGGAGGGGATCCACGACGTGGTTGCGCACGTTCGTGGAGGTGAGGATGGGCGCCAGGGGTTTGCGGATCCTGTCCGGCTCCACCATGGCGACCCGCGGGTGGCGGCGAACCGTATCGAGCTTGGCGTAGGGGATGTCCACGGCGCATCCGTTGATGATCCACCACTGGACGGCCACCTTGCCCCCGAGTCTTTCGATGAACCGGACGAAGTCGGCCTGGTCGGCCTTCACCTCTTCCTCCAGGTCGGAGACGATCCGGGCCACCTCCGAGGCGGAGGCGCCGCTGTAAACCGCTGAACGAAAATCACTGAGATCGAAGGACCGGTCTTTGAAGGTCACGATCCAACGTTCCGTTCCGGGAAGGGAGCCGGGAAGGCCGTGCTCCACCTGGACGTCCACGATGGGAGCCTCCACGGGTCCTCCCGGGTTCTCCTGGGCCCCGATAAGGGGTAGGAGGGCGACCAAAGCTGCAAGGATTCTTGGCATGGTTACCTCTTCTGGGTTGGTGTGAAAAAGAAAAGTGAAAGGAGAGACCGAAATGAGATCTCTCTATCTTCTCAAGTAGGCCCCGCCGGGGAAAGGGTCTCGAAAAACCGCCGGTCCGGGAAGGGGGAAAGCTCCTCCCGGCGGCGCGGATGCTTCGAATGGAGGCAGTCCGGGGTCAGGACGCTTCTTTTGCCTTTTCCCGGAACCAGGAAAAGAGGTGGAGGGCGTCGTGGGGGCCGGGGCCTGCCTCCGGATGGAACTGGACGCTCCAGATGGGAAGGCTCTTGTGGCGCATTCCCTCGACGGTCCCGTCGTTCAGGTTCACCTGGGTCGTTTCCAGGTCCGGGGCACCCGAGAGGTCCACGGCGAAGGAGTGGTTCTGGGCGGTGATCCAGACCCGGCCCGTCTCGAGGTCCTGGACGGGCTGGTTCCCCCCATGGTGGCCGAACTTCATCTTGTAAGTCTTTCCCCCCAGGGCCAGGGCGAGGACCTGGTGTCCCAGGCAGATTCCGAGGATGGGAATCCGGCCGGCGAAGGAACGGGCCAGAGAGGCCGCTCCCTGGAGGGGCTCCGGGTCGCCCGGGCCGTTGGAGAGGAAGAGGGCCTGGGGGCGGAGGTCCTCTACGGCCTCTTCGGGGGTGCCGTAGGGGATCCGGTAGACGTCGAAACCCGCCTGGACCAGGGAGCGGAGGATGGACCGCTTCACTCCGCAGTCCAGGAGGGCGAGCCGGATGGGCGGGCCCTCCGGCGGAGGAGGAAGATCGGGCGAGAAGGGGGAGACGAAACCCCGGGTCCAGCGCTCGATTCCCTCTCCCACGACCTCGCGGACCAGGTCCCTCCCCTCCAGGGGGGGAGCCCGGCGCACTTTCTCCAGAAGTTCCTCCAGGGGGGTCTCCAACCGGGTCGTAAGGAGGGCCTTCATGGCGCCCTGGTCGCGGATCTTCACCGTGAGGGCCCGGGTGTCCACCTCCTCCACGGCGACGACCCCCTTCTCCCGGAGGTAGTCGGGAAGAGATGCCATGGAGCGGAAATTGCTGGCCCTCCTGGAGGCGCTCCTGGCCAGGAAGCCGGCCAGCCAGGGTCTCGTGGATTCCTCGTCTTCGTCGTTCACGCCGTAGTTCCCGATCTCCACGGCGGTCATCAGCACGACCTGGCCGCGATAGGAAGGATCGGTGAGGATCTCCTGGTAACCGGTATGGGAGGTATTGAAGACCACCTCCCCGATGCTCTCGCCGGGGGCCCCGAAGGAACGCCCGTGGAGGACCGTGCCGTCTTCCAGGACCACGAGGGCGGGAGGTCTCTCGTCCGTTCTTCTCACGATTCGGTGCCCCTGTTGATGAGAGCCGCCAGGAAACCGGCGCCGAAACCATTGTCGATGTTCACCACCGCCACCCCGGCGGCGCAGGAATTGAGCATGGAAAGCAGGGCGCTCACTCCCCCGAAGGAGGCCCCGTAACCTACGGATGTGGGGACGGCCACGACGGGCCGGTCCACCAGGCCCGCCACCACCGAGGGAAGGGCCCCCTCCATGCCGGCCGCCACCACCAGGGCCTTGGCCCGCCGGAGGGCCTCCAGCTTTCCCAGGAGCCGGTGGATGCCCGCTACGCCCACGTCGTAGAAGGTCTCCACCCGGGCTCCCATCATCTCGGCCGTGACCTTCGCCTCTTCGGCCACGGGGAGGTCCGCCGTGCCCGCCGCCAGGACGGCCACCAGGCCCGTCGGGGGGGCGGAGGCCTCGGGGGCGGCGGCGGTGACGCACCGGGCCCGGTCGTGCCACACCCCCTGGGGGACCTTCTCCCGGAAGAGGCGGTAGACCTCCTCCGTGGCCCTGGTGAGGAGGACCTTGCCGGATTTCCGGAAGATCCGCTCTCCAATGGCTGCGGCCTCCCGGGGCCGCTTTCCCTGGCAGAAGACCACCTCGGGGAATCCGCACCGGAGGCCCCGCGAGTGGTCCAGGCGGGCATACCCCAGGTCCTCCACGGCCAGGTCCTTCAGCCGCCGGGCCGCTTCCTCGGGGGATAGGGTGCCTTCCCGCACGCGGCGGAGCATGTCTTCCAGTCCGGGCAGGTCCATGGCGCGGGATGGTAGCCCCGGGAAGGGGCGAAGGCTACCTGTTTGCAGGCCCGTAGATCTCCAGGAGGAGTTCCATCCTGGCGGCCTCGGTCTTTCTGCCCAGGGCCCGGGCCCTCCGGAGGGCCTCCTCCACCATCTCCAGGAGGGCGGGGTCCTTTTCCCACAGGGTGGGCCTTCCCCGGGCCTGCCAGAGCCTTCTCTCCAGATCCCCGGGATTCGCCGTGGGAAAGGTCCCTTTCCGGAAGGAGGCCCTTTCCGGGGCCCCCTGCCGGCTGGGTGTGCCCCCTTCCAGGGGAAGGCCGCTCCAGGAGAGGTGGAGGAAGAGGACGAGCAGGAGGCCCGAGAGGAAAGCCGGCAGGGTCAGGGAGGAGGGCCCCCTTCGTGGCGCCTCCTCCCCGGGGGGGTGCTTCCCGGAGTGTGGCCGGGCCGGAGGGGGAGGTTGGGCCGCCCGGAAGAGGTCTCCGGGCCAGGGGAGGGGCCTTCCTCCGCCGGGAGGATTCGCTCTTCCCCCTGGTAGGGACCGCACGGGGCCTCCTCTACCTCACCCCGACCAGCCGGAAGGCCGGAAGAAAGCGCAGGGTCCGGCTCCGGGCCTCTTTCAGGTCCGCCTTGGGGTCCTGGGATTCGGCCGAGAGGAAGGCCGCTCCCAGGTCGGCCGAGGCGGGCAGGAGGGGAATCCGCACTCCCTGGGTGGAGGCCAGGCGGTTCTCCACCTTTTCTCCCGGGCCCATGACCCCCAGGGAGAACCATTGGGCGAAGAGGGCCCCGCCCAGGAAGGAGGGATCCCAGGGGAAGTCCAGGGTGACCGCCGCCTCACCCCTGAGGCGGAAGAAGGCCGATCCTCCCCCGGCAAGAGATGGCGGTAAGGGGTATTTCGTCGCAATGGTGGGGAAGGCCAGGTCGGGACTCGTCCTGAGGTAGACCGTCTTGCCTCCCGAGAAGGCCGCCGGCATGGGGAGGGGAAGACCGAGGAAACGGGAGTTGCTGGTCCCGAGGAAGAGAAAGGCCGGTGCGCCCGCGGGAATCCCTTCCAGGGTCACCAGGGTGCGCTCCCCCGGAGCGAGAGCCCCGTAAACGGAAGGACGGAACTCCCCGACCGTTCCGCCCGTGGGGGACCCGAAGAGGGTTTCCCGGGCGGGGATCTTCCGGGAGAGGGCCCTTCCCAGCCAGAAGGGGAGGGGTTTTCCCGCAACGGCCCGCACCAGGATGTCCAGGACCAGGTCTCCTCCCGTATAGACGAAGTTTCCGGCCAGGGAGATGCGGAAGTTCCTGGCATCCCCCCAGGGCGTGGGCCCGCTTCCTTTGTAAGGCGTGGAATCCTTGAAGTGGACCGGCCCCGATGCGAGGAGGACGGCCCGGTTTCCCAGGTTCGCCGAGAAGACCCGGGAGGCCCGGGACGGAGGGAAGGCCGCCCGGGCGGCCTTCACCCGGACGAAGGCGTCCCCCGCCTTGGTCCTGTAGGAGGGGAAGGTCCAGTTGGGGAATTCCAGGAGGCGGAGCCTGGTTCCCCTGAGAGGGGAGAGGCCGGCCGCGGGGAGGACGACCTGGAACCTGCCGGCAGGGGACCAGAAGAAGGTGGCGCTCGACTCTTCCGCACCGGCGGTGTTCCTGGGGAAGTCCAGGGGGACGGGTGTCTGGCTCGGGGCGGAGAGAGGGGCCAGGATCCAGGCGAAGAGGAGGATTGCGGGCTTTTTCATGGTTCTACGCTCCTTGTCCCCCGTTCGGCCGGAGGCGGCGGGGACATTCTGCAGGACGGCTATACACGTACATCTGCATAATAGGTCTTGCTCGGGGTTCTGAACTTGATGTAGGCGGCGTCCTTGGGAAGGTCGATGTAGATGGTGTCGGGCGGAGGCTTGTGGATGGCGGGCGAGGTGAGGGGTCTCCCGTCCTTGTCGAAGACCTGGAAGGAAAAACGGTCGTTCACCTTTCCCCGGTGGAAGTAGACCATCACCTCCCCGCCCTTGACCATGGGACCCGTGACGAGGAAGGGGCCGATCTTCCTGCTGCGAGCGTCTGGGAATCTCACCTCTCCTCCTCTCCGGTTCCTCCTTCCCGGAGGATCCGTTCCAGGGCGGCCGTGGCCACGGGGATGTCCTTCCCACCGCGTACCAGGGTGACGACGGACCGGGGAAGGGGGCCCGTCGCACGGAGCCTCTCCAGGGTCCGTGCGGCCAGGACGTCGTTTTCGAGGGATGGAATCTCGATCGCGGCGGCGAGGATTCGGAGGAGGACCCGCCTGGTCCTCCCGGGCTCCTTCCCGGCGGCCGGCCGGTCCAGAACCTCGTCGGCGACGCAAAGCAGGTCCCTGTCGGGCAGCCGGAGGAGGTCGGCCGGTTCGAGAGGCTCCGCCCCTCCGGGCCGGCCTCCGGGGAGAATGCTCCTTGCAGCAAGCCCGCCCCCGAAGAGGGCGATGCCGGCCTTCAGGGCCTCCCTTCTCGTGATGACTTCCCTGGAACGGGGCCTCCGGCGGTCGGGGCGAGCCATGGAAACCTCCGGGCGTTGGGGGTGCTTCTCTGTGGGGCCGGAGAAACCGGCCCTCCGGAATGGGAGTACGCCCATGCTAAGGGTTCGGGCGGCGGGGGGAAGAAAAAAAGGGGTGAATCCGGGATGTGTGTTCTAGCCGGAGACGGTATGGCGGAATTCCAGGATCCGGGGCTGCGGCCCTCCCCCACCCTTCCGGGGGGGAGGGAATTTTTCCCGGCTCCCCAGGGGCCGGCCGGGAAAAATTCCCGGGTTCCTAGGAAGGAGTCCAGGCTTCGAAGGTGGTCCTTGGGGCGGCGGGAAGGTCGAGGGGGTCCTTTTCGCCCCTGGCGAGCCTGAGGGAGGCCAGGCCCGCCACCATGGCGCCGTTGTCGGAGCAGAGGTCGGGAGGGGGGAAGGAGAGATGGAGGCCCGGGGCCCGGCGGGAGAGTTCTTTCCTGAGGAGGCGGTTTCTGGCCACTCCCCCCCCGATTGCGAGGGACCGTGCTCCTACGGCCTTTACGGCCGCCAGGCAACGGCTCACCAGGTGGTCCACCACGGCTTCCTGGAAGGCCCGGGCCAGGCGGTGGACTTCTTCGGGCGGGAGGGCTCCCCCCTCCCGGACGCGGATCCGGAGGGCCGTCTTCAGGCCGCTGAAAGAGAAATCCAGGCTCTTCCTGCCCTTGAGGGGGCGTGGAAAGGGGGGATCGGCGGGCCTGTCGGCCCGGGCGGCGGCTTCCTCGACGGCCGGGCCCCCGGGATACCCCAGGCCAAGGAGGGCGGCGGCCTTGTCCAGGGCCTCTCCGGCGGCGTCGTCCAGGGTGCGTCCCATCCGGAGCCCCATGCCGGGGCCGGGCATGTAGAAAAGAGAGGTGTGGCCCCCCGAGGCGATGAGAGAGACGCAGGGGAAGGCCAGCTCGGGATCACTCATCACGGCGGCGTGGAGATGGGCCTGGATGTGGTCGATGCCCAGGAAGGGCAGGCCGAAACGCCACGCCAGGGCCTTCGCTCCGGTGAGTCCCACCAGGAGGGCCCCGATGAGGCCGGGCCTGCAGGTGGCGGCCACGGCGTCCAGGTCGGCGGGGCCGATTCCGGCTTCCCGGAAGGCCTCCTCGAGGACGGGCAGGAGGCGCTTCAGGTGGGACCGGCTCGCGATCTCGGGGACCACTCCTCCGAAGGGCCTGTGGAGGGACACCTGGCTGGAGATCCGGTTGGCCAGGACCTCCTTTCCGTCCCGGACGATTCCGGCGGAGGTTTCGTCGCAGGAGGTGTCGATTCCCAGGACGAGCACGGCTTCAACCTTTCCTTTCTTCCCGGAAGGGTGAGAAGAAGGGCCGGCCTTTCCTGAGGAGTTCCAGGGCGGCCCGGCACTGGGGATCCACCGGCTTGGTGGGGGGAGGCACGTGGAGTTCCTCCAGGAGCTTGCGGACCTGCTCCTTGTACTTGGCCGGCGGCTCCCAGGTGTTGAGCCAGTAGTAGAGGTTGAGTCTGTCCCGGTCGTCCATGGCCACAGGGAGGTCCGGGACCACCCCCCCTTGGGCGCCGGCCTTCCTCTCCGCCTGGGATGGCTCCACCAGGAGCCCCGAGGGGGTGGCGTAGCGGGCGATGGTGAACTTCACCTTCATCCTGGGGTCGGAAAGGGTGGTCAAGGTCTGGACCGTTCCCTTCCCGAAGGTCCTGGTGCCCACTACCACTCCCAGGGCCAGGTCCTGGATGGAGGCGGCGAAGACCTCCGAGGCGGAGGCGCTGGAGCGGTCCACCAGGACCACCAGGGGAACGCCGGCCATGAAGGCTTCTTCTTTGTGGGAGAGGTAGGGGTGGGAGGTCTGGGGGACCCTGCCGTGGACCTGGACCAGCTCTTTCCCGTCTTCCGGGAGGAAGCGGTTGATCAGGAGGGCCGCCTGGGAGAGGCTTCCCCCTCCGTTGAAGCGCAGGTCCAGGATCAGGGACCGGGCCCCCCGGAACTTGAGGCGGTTCCAGGCCCGGTCCACGTCGGCCACGGTGTGGGCCTGGAACTCCAGGAGGTGGAGGTAGGCGATTCCCCGCTCGGCGTCCAGGATGGAGGCCCTCCGGACGGAGGAGGTCATGACGGGGGCCCGCAGGACGTCCACTTCGAAGGGCGGCTCTCCTTTGCGGAGGACCTTCAAGTGCACCTTGGTGCCTGCCGGTCCCTTGATCCGGGCCACCCTCTGCTGGGAAGAGAGTTTTTCCAGGGAGACCCCGTCGGCCTCGAGGATCCTGTCTCCCGGAAGTAGGCCCGCCCGTTCCGCCGGCGATCCTTCCAGGGGGAAGAGGATGGTCACGGGAGGGGCCGATGGGGCCAGGAGGACGCCGATCCCCTCGTATCTTCCCTGGGTCTCCTCCTCGATCTTCTTCGCCTCCTTGGGCGGGTAGAAGGTGCAGTGCCGGTCCAGGGACTTCATCATTCCCGAGAGACCGGCATAGAGGAGGTCTTCCGGGGTCCTGGGTTCCACATAGTCCTCCACGACCAGGTCCCGGACTTCCTTGTAGACCGCCAGGTCCTTGGGAAGATGCCTGGCCCGGAAGCCGGCCAGGAACCCCAGGAACAGCACGCCCGTGGTCAGGAAGGGGAAGACCGCCGCCCAAAGGGGAAGGACCACAGGAGATCTCTTTTGTCTCATTTTGGGGACTCTCCCGGATTCGGGACGGGCCGGAAAAGGGGGAGGGCCTCCTCCCTCGGGAGTGCCGGCAGGCTCCCCGGGGGAAACCGCCCCGTGTCGATGGCCATAACTCTCATGATTCCAGCAGGTTAAGAGTGTTTTCCCGGATCGTCCTGTTTTCTCCGCTCCGGCGTGATGGAATGGCACAGCCTTTGCATATGCGCTTCTGTCCCGGGGCGGAATCAGGGAATCTCCTTCTGAAACTCCCCGGACGTTCTTGTCGGGTCAAATGAAAAAGGTCAAGGGTTGCCTCCCACGGGCGTAAAAAGATCTCACTCCTAGATTCCCCCTTTTCCCACGAGTCCCTTGACCTTTTTCTTTTTTTCTTTCTTCCCGCTCCTCCCTTTCGGGATCCCTCTTTCCTAGAATGTTCCTGCTTCCTACCTCGATTGGGAGGGGTTCCCCATGGATCGGACGGCGGCGTACCAAAAAATCCTGGTAGTGGACGACGATCCGGGCCAGGTCATGGTGCTGGAGTCCATGCTTTCCCAGGCGGGATACCAGGTCGTCTCCGCCACGGAAACCCGCCGGGCCCTGGCGATCCTGGCCTCCGAGAGGCTGGATCTCGCCGTCCTGGACGTGGTGATCGACGAGATGGACGGCTTCGACCTCTGCGCCAGGATCAAGGAAGACCCCGCCACCAGGGACATGCCGGTGATCTTTCTCACGGGCGAGCGGGGCTCCCTGGAAATGCGCCTGAGAGGTTTCAACGTGGGAGCCGTGGACTACCTCCTGAAACCCGTGACCAGGGCGGAACTCGTGGCCCGGGTGAAGGTGATGCTCGAGCTCAAGGCGGCCCAGGACGAGCTGAAGGAGCTGGCCAGGAGTCTCCAGGAGAAGGTGGAGGAGAGGACGGCCCAGCTCAAGGCCGCCCTGGAGGCCCTGGAGGAACAGAAAGCCTTCAACGAGGAGGTCCTCAAGAGCGTTCCCCAGGTCCTCCTGGCCTTGGACGGAAGGAACCGGTTGCTTACGTGGAACCGGGTCTTCGAGAGCACTTTCGGCGTTCCTCCCAAAGTTTGTCCCCTGGGGAGGATGCCCGGCCTGGGGGCCTTGGCGGAGCTCCTGGACTCGGGAAGTCTCAGGCCGGGGATGCGCTTGCCCCTGAGGAGGAGGGACGGCCAGGTGAGGACCTTCCTCCTGGAGGTCTCTTCCATGGAGGGAGGAGACGAAGACGGCCTCTCCCCGAAGGTGATCTCCCTGGTGGACGTCACGGAGAGGGAGATCGCCGCAGCGGCCCTGAAGGGAAAGGGGCCGGCCGAGATCCTGAGGGAACTGGAGAGGCTCAAGCGGGAACTCTCCGGGCGGTACAGGATGTCCCAGGTCATCGGGTTCTCCCCCAGCCTGATGGAGGTGACCCGCATGGTGGACTCCCTCCGCCAGGGGCGGGCCACCGTATTGATCCAGGGGGAGTCGGGCACGGGGAAGGAACTGGTGGCCCGGGCCCTCCACTTCGACGGGCCGCACGCGGACAAGCCCTTCCTCCCCATCCATTGCGGCGCCATCTCCCGGGACCTGATCGAGAGCGAACTCTTCGGCCACGAGAAGGGAGCGTTCACCGGGGCACTGAAGAAGAAGGTGGGCCTCTTCAAGGCAGCCGACGGAGGGACGATCTTCCTGGACGAAGTTGGGGAGATCTCTCCAGGTTCGCAGGTGAAACTGCTCCGGGTCCTCCAGGAGGGCACCTTCATGCCCGTGGGCAGCAACGAGACGGTCCAGGTGGACGTGAGGGTGATCGCCGCCACCAACAAGAACCTGGAGGAAGAGGTGAGGGCCGGCCGCTTCAGGGAGGACCTCTTCTACCGCCTCAACGTGGTGACCATCCAGTTGCCCCCTTTGAGGGAGAGGCTCGACGACATCCCTCCCCTGGTGGCCCACTTCATCGAGAAGTACAACGTCATCTACGGGAGGGCGGAAAGGGCGGTCCGGGACGTGTCCCGGGAGGTCCTGGAGATCCTCCAGGGCTACCACTGGCCGGGCAATATCCGGGAGCTCGAGAACGTGATCATCCGGGCCTTCGAGCTGGGTTGCGGCGAGTTGATCCAATTCAAGGATCTCCCTCCCTACCTCCAGGAGAGGCGGAAGTCCGGGCCCGCCCCCGGGCCCCCGGCGCCTCCGGAGAAGGTCGTGGAGATCCCCCGGGGGAGGGTCAGCCTGGAGGAATACGAGAAGATGGCCTTGATCGCCGCCCTGGAGAAGGCCGGGGGGGACAAGGCAAAGGCCGCCAGGGAACTCGGCATCGGGAAGAGTACCCTCTACAGGAAGCTCAAGAAGCTGAACCTGACCTAGGCTGGATGGGAACCTGTGGGGCTAGGACTTCGGCCTGGGGTTGGTCCCCCGCATGAAGGCCCTTCCCAGGAAGAAGAGGAGGATCACCAAGGCCAGGATCATGCCGCCCAGGATCCAGGGCTGGTGCAGGAGCTCGTTGGCCTTCTCCCTTCCCAGGAGGGCCGCCAGGGCGGCCATGGAGAAACCGCCCAGCGCCCCGCCGGCGCTTATGGCGGCGAGGTGGCCGAACCGGTTGAGTCCCATGAATTTTCCCAGGAACGCCGCACCGACGGCTCCTGTTCCGGTTAGGGGGAACATGACGAAGAGGATCACACCCAGGTAGGACCGCCGGCGGAGCCAGGGATTGACCTGCAGCACCCTCCGGGCCCGGATCCGGACCTTCCTGAGGCGGGGGCCGATCACGGGGAGGCGGAAGAAGAAGTCCACGTTGTAGACGAAGAGCACTCCCGTCAGGGTGTCCATGTAGGTGATGAGGAGGGCCAGCTCCCAGGGGGAGAAGAGTTCCCCCGGCACGGATCCCCCCAGGACGATGAATTTCCCCAGGGCGAAAAAGGAGAGGGTGGCATGGCCCAGGAGCCAGGTGGTCTGGCGCGGCCAGAGGTAGAGTCCGACGGCGATGAGAAGGGCCGTGACCACCAGGGGGAGGACCAGGGCCAGGATCCGTTCGAACAGGGTCGGTTCCCCTGTGAGCCTCCTGGAGCGGGGGCGCGCCCAAGGACCTTTTTTCTCCTGATCCGCCACCTGCCACCGTCCGCGGCCCCCGGTGGGCCCGCCTCTCTCGCCTCCGGTCCCAAGGGGGATCCGCCGGTTCCCCCTCTTCCCGCCGGAAGGGGATCCTGAGCCGGGTCGAACCCCATAAAAAAAGTGGGCGGGGTGAGAGTTGAACTCACGACACCGGCATTTTCAGTGCCGTGCTCTACCACCTGAGCTACCCGCCCACGATGGGGGCGCCTCTTCGCCGTTCACGAGGAAAAGGTCCCCGGTTCACTTTCAGAGCCGGGCATTTTAGAGGGGGGGCGGGAGGTGTCAACCTCGGGTTTTCCTTCTTCTCCCAGGATGGCCAGGCATTCCCGGAGGTCCTTCTCGATCTGTGCCGCCAGTTCCCTGGGCGAAGGAAAGGCCCGTTCCCCCCGGAGCCGGGCGTGGAAGAAGACCTCCAGGGGTTTCCCATAGAAGTCCTCTCCCTCGTAGCCGATGAGATGCACTTCCAGGAGGGTCTTGTGTCCCTGGAAGGTGGGGCAGGTCCCCAGGTCCAGGACTGCGGGCCAGCTCTTTCCTTCCAGGACGGCCCGGGCGGCGTAGACCCCGGGAGGAGGGAGGGCGAGGCCTTGGGGTTCCAGGTTCGCCGTAGGAAAGCCCAGGCTCTTGCCCCGGTGGTTTCCCTGGACGACCTTTCCCAGGAAGGAAGGCGGTCGGCCCAGGAGGGCCCAGGCCAGGCCCAGGTCTCCCTTCAGGATGGTCTCCCTCAGGATGGAGGAGGAGATGGGCCTCCCTCGCCAGAGGATGGGCAGGGAACGGCGGACCAGGAAACCCGCCTCCTTTCCAAGGCGGGTCATGACCTCCAGGTCGCCTTCCCTTCCCCTTCCCAGGGCCGAGTCGAACCCCATGACCAGGGCCTTGCAGTGGAGCCGGTCCCTGAGGATCCGGAAAGCGAACTCCCGGGCCGTCAGTTCCCGCAGGGAACGATCGAAAGGGAGCACCACGGCCTGGTCCACTCCTTCCCTCTCCAGGAGGAGAAGGCGGTACTCCAGGGAGACCAGCAAGGGGGGGGCTTCTCCCGGAGAGACCAGGCCGTCGGGATGGGTGTCGAAAGTGAGGACCGTGGCGGGAGCCCCCAGTTCCGCCGCCAGGGCCTTCAGATCCCGGAGCACCCCCTGGTGCCCCAGGTGCACTCCGTCGAAGACACCGACGGTGACGACGGCGGCCCCTTCCAGGGGGCCGGACAGGTCAGTGACCCGCCGCACGGGTTTCCTTGTACTCCCGCTCCAGCTTTTCCAGTTGCCTGCGGATCCGGATCTTCTCGGCCGGCTCCATCCGGTCCACGAAGAGAATCCCTTCCAGGTGGTCCAGCTCGTGCTGAACCACCCGGGCCTGGAAGTCCTGGAACTCCAGCTCCAGGGGCCTGCCCTCCAGATCCTGGGCCTCCACCCGGATCCAGGTGGCCCGGCGGACCTCGCCGTAGATCTCGGGGAAGGAGAGACAACCCTCCTCCCCGTAGGCTTCTCCCTTGCGCTTGACGATTCTGGGATTCACCAGAACTCCCTCTTCCTCTTTCTTGGCCGGGTCTCCCGAGGGGTTGAAGACGAAGAGCCTGAGTGTGAGACCCACCTGGGGTGCCGCCAGGCCCACTCCCTTGGAGCGGTACATGAACTCCAGCATCTCCCGGGCCGTCTCGGCCAGGGGGGGGCCGAAGTCCTCCACTCGGGGGGTGATCTTCCGGAGGATGGGATCGGGGTAGAGGACGATCTTCATGGCCCGGCCACCCTAGGCCAAGGGGGGGTAAGGGTCAAGGCAGGTTGCGCCCCTTCGCGGGGGGGCTTAGCATCCCGGGAACCACCTTCCAGGAGGTCCTTGCATGGTCGATCTCTCCCGGCACTTGGAGAAGGCGGAGGAAGCGGCCCGGAAGAAGAACTTCCCCTTCGCCATCGAGCTCTACCTGCAGATTCTGGCCTTGAAGCCGGACTACGAAGAAGCCCGCCGGGGATTGCACCAGGCCCTGGAGCGCTATGGTTCCTACAAGAAGGTCCAACCTTTCCTGGCCTTCCTCTCCACTCTGGGCCCCAGGGTCTCGGCCTTCTTCTCCCGCCTGGGAAAGAACCCGGCCGGCGAGGCCCGGGCCTGGGAGCGGGTCCTCAAGGTGGATCCCAGGAACCAGGGGGTCCTGGAGGCCCTGGGGGACGCCCTGGAGAGGGCCGGTTTCTCCCGGAGCGCCCAGGTGGTCTTCGAGGACCTGGCCGGGTTGAGGAGGAACGATCCCGGCCCCTGGAAGCGTGTGGGGGCGATCCGCCGCAAACTGGGGGACTTGGACGGGGCCCTGGAGGCCTACGAGAAGGCCATCGCCGCCGACCCCAGGGACCAGGAGGCCTTGAGGGCGAGGAAGAACCTCTCCGCCGAAGGTGCCCTGGTGAAGACGAAGTTCGCCCGGGCCTCTTCCTCGCGGGAGCTCATCAAGGACCAGGAGAAGGCCCGGGAGCTGGAGCGGGGCCAGAAGGTGGTGCGAACCCGGGGCGACCTGGAGGAAGACCTCGATGCCCTGGAGAAGAAGCTCGCCGCCGATCCGGGCGCCCCTTCCCTGCTCCTGAGGAAGGCCGAACTCCTCAAGAGGCTGGGCCGCAGGAAGGAGGCGGTGGACCTCCTCGAGGATCTCCGCTCCCGGGGGGAGGGTGGGGCGGCGGCCTTGAAGCTCCTGGGAGAACTCCGGATCCAGGAGAAGGAGGAGGCCTTGAAGGAGGCCCGCAGGGAGGGTGCGGACCAGGGCCGGCTGGAGATGCTGGAGAGGGAACTCCTGGAGACCCGGCTGGAAGTGGCTCGGAACCTGGCCCAGGCCAACCCGACCGACCTGGGGCTCAAGTTCCGCCTGGGAGAGGCCCTGGCCGCCCTGGGAATGGTGGACGAGGCCGTGGCGGAGTTCCAGCAGTCCGTGAAGGACCCCAGGTTTCGAGCCGAGTCCCAGGTCCAGCTCGCCCGGGCCTTCCGGAAGAAGGGCCTTGCGGACCTGGCGGTGTCCCAGTACTCTAAGGCGCTCGAATCTCTCGGGGCCTCCGGTGAGAAGGCCCGGGAGATCCTCTATGAAATGGGTGTGCTTCTCGAAGAGAAGGGCGACCTGGAGGGCGCCAAGGAGAAGTTCGCCCGGATCTACGAGGAAGACATCACCTTCAAGGACGTGAGCGAAAGATTGGAAAGGCTCAGCCGGAGCGAGTGAGCTGAGCCTGGTTTTTTTTCCGCTAGGAAGCTTGGAGCAGAGCAGGGATGGCCCACACGAAATCGGCGAAGAAGAGGATCCGGCAGAACGAGAGGGACCGCCTGGCCAACAAGGCCAAGCGGACGGCCATGAAGACCTTCACCAAGAAGGTGCTGAACGCCGTGGCCGCCGGGGACCTGGAAGGGGCGAAGAAGTTCCTTCCCCTGGCCATGAAGAAGATCGACAAGGCCGCCAAGACCCATGTGATCCACAAGAACACGGCGGCCCGGAAGAAATCCAAGGTCAACCGGGCCGTGGCCGCCCTGGAGAAGAAGGCCACTTCCGCCTGATTCGGGCCCGCCTCCCAAGGGGGCCGATTTCCGGGCCCGGTCCCTGCCGGCGGGAGGGGGGCTTCGGCCGGCCTGGGCCGACGAATCCGGAGGCTCCGGGTCCGGAAGATCCGGCACCCCTTCCTGGAAATGGAAGAAAGGCATGAGCTCCGGCTCATGCCTTCTTCTTCATCCCTTCTTCCTGCGGCTCTCTCGGGAAGGGTCTAGCGGCCCTGGAGGAGCTGGAGCGCCGCCTGGGGCTGGACGTTCGCCTGGGACAGGATGGAGATGGCCGCCTGCTGGAGGATGGAATTCCGGGTCATCTCGGCCGTCTCGGAAGCCACGTCGATATCACGGATCCGGGATTCCGCCGAGGAGAGGTTCTCCGCCTGGACGCCCAGGTTGGAGATCGTGCTGGAAAGGCGGTTCTGGACGGCACCGAAATTCCCCCGGATCTGGGAGACCCTGTTGATGGCCGCGTCGATGGCCGTCATGGCCGAGCCGATGTTGGCCCCCGAGCCGATGGAAAGGCTGTTCAGTCCCAAGGTCGTGGCCAGGATGGGGGTCAAGGAGATGTTGATGCTGTCCACGCCGGTGGTCGTCCCGGTCCCCACCTGGAAGGTCACGGTCGTGATGGACCCGTCCAGGAGGTCCACGCCGTTGAAGCTGGTGGACTTGGCGATCCTCTCGATTTCATTGATCAGGTCCTGGAATTCCGCGTCCAGCGTTTCCTTGTCGTCGTTGCTGACCGTGCCGTTCTTGGCCTGGACGGCCAGTTCCCTCAGGCGGATGAGAATGCTGGAAACCTCGTTCAGTGCGCCTTCTCCCACTTGAACCATGGAGATTCCGTCCATGGCGTTCCTCCGGGCCTGCTGGGTGCTCCGGATCTGGGCCCGGAACCTTTCACTGATTGCCAGGCCCGCCGCGTCGTCCGCGGCGGAGGCGATCCTCAGACCCGTCGAGAGGCGGCGGAAATTGGCCTGCAGCCTCAAGGTGGCGCTCTCCAGGGAGCGCTGGGCGTTCATAGAGGCGATGTTGGTATTGACCCTGAGCCCCATTGGTAATCCTCCGGCAATGACCCTTTGCGCCTGGGCCGGCCCCCCGGTGGAGGCGGCCCGGGTTCATGGATCGGGAAGAGACAAGGTCGGCCTTTAGGAAAAAGGCCGGGATCCTCCCTTGCCATGGGAGGATCCCCGTCCCTCCCGGAGGAGCACCCCCGGGGACTCCGGAGAGCCCGGACCTGCTCCGCCTCCTCGGCGGGCGCCGATCAGGCGGCTGTAGCGGAGTAGACCTCCAGGCAAAGGGCCATGATGGATGTGGAGTAGAACCGGCCTCCTTCTTCGCCCCCCACTCCCAGGGGGGCCTGGAACCCCTGCTGCAACCTTCGCCCCGGAGCCAGGGCGCCCGGCGGACCTGGTCGGCCATGGCGTCCTGGGGGGTGTCGGGCGTTCATGGGGTCTCCTTCCCGTCGTCAGGGATGCGAGGAAGAGGAAGCAACGAGCAGGAGGGCCGGGCGGTTCGGGCGGAGATGGGGGAGAATCCTGTGGGGCGAAAATAAGGGGTGGCGCGGAGAAATGACGAAAGGGGCGGGAGGCCCAAGCCTCCCGCCCCTTTCCCGCGGGATCCCCCTCCGGGAGTCCCGTCAGCGGGATCCCCCTCGGGCGCCGATCAGCCGGCTGTAGCGGTAGTAGACCTCCATGCAGAGGGCCATGAGGGAGGTGGAGTAGACCCGGCCGCCTTCTTCGCCCCAGACGCCCACGGGGTCCCAGGATCCCCTGTGGCACTTCTTGTCGTGGATCTGGGACTCCACCACGGCCTTCTTCATCTTCTGGTTCCAATCGCGCCAGTAGTTGCCGCTTACCTGATACATGGCGAAGGAGCCGTAATACCAGTAATACATGTCGATGGACCCGTCGTTCTCGTTCCAGACGGGCGGTTTCTTCGCGATCAAGGCCGCGTGCTGGAGCATCACGGGGTACTTCTTGGGATCCTGGCCTGCGAAGAACCGGGCCAGGAGGGCGACGGCCGTGATGGACTCGGACTTGCTTGCCGGGAACTTGTCCATCAGGGTCTCGGGCCTGGCGGGAGGGGAACCCCTGGTGATGTAGCCGACCCTGCCCGTATTCGGATCGGTCATCTCGTCGAACCAGGCGATTGCCCCCTTGAAGTCTTCCTCGGAGACTTTCAATCCCATGTTCGAGAAGGACTTGGCCGAGGCCAGGGCGATCACGGCCCAGCCTGTCACGGAGGAGTCGTTGTCGCCGCTCCTGGGGTAGTAACGCCAGGCCTTGTAGGGGTTCCGGGCCTGGGAGATGTAGTTGATGGCGTTCTGCACGGGCCTCCTCAGGAGTCTGAACCGGGAGAGGCCGAAGGCTTCGCACATGGCGATGGCGGCGATGATGTGGGAATACATGAAGGACTGGCCCGCCTTCTCGCCGATCAGGCCCTCCTCGTCCTGCTGGTCCTTGAGCCAGAGGATGCCCTTCTTGACGTTCTTCTTGAACTTGCCCACCCGGAGGGTGTTTCCGTCGCCGAGGAAGGCCAGGAGGGCCAGGCCGGTGATTCCCACGTCGTGGATGGGGCTTCCCGGGCCGGTGCACTTCTCGCCCACGCAGTGGGACATGAAACCGTCGGTGTCCCACTTGCCGTCGTCGTCCTGGTGGCGGGCCAGCCAGTCCAGGGCATCCCGAACGGCCTGCTCGGTGAGCTTGCCGCCTCCGCGGCGCCTCTTCCTTCCGAAGCGGCCGCTAAACTTGCCGTGGCCGCCGGCGCCGCCGCCGATCCCGATCACGTCGTTGAAGGCGTCCTTGTCGAAGGGAGAGTCGTCCTGGGCGTCGGTGGGGACGTCGTCCAGGATCTCCTCGTCGTTTTGTTCGTCCGTCTCGGCGTCCTTGATCTCGGGCGTTTCCGGGACCTCTTCCTTCTCGGGCTCTTCCTCGGGTTCCTGTTCTTCCTGGGGCGGCTGTTCGTCCTCCATGGTCTGTTCGACGGCCATCTCCTGCTCGAACCTCACCCTGGGCGCCTCCCACTGGACGTTCCAGAGGAGGAAGATGAGGACGGCGTGAATGACGATGGAGACCATGAGCCATGGGGCTTTCTTGATCTGCTCCGCCATCACCTCCTGGAAGGACTCCTGGGTCTCCCAGGTGTGTCGGCCATGAAATCCAGTGTCGCTCATGACAGCTTTCCTCGGTGGTTTAAAGGCCTTCCTGCTGGTTTCTCCTCGGACCTCTCTTCCCCTCTCGGGGAGGAAGGACCGACGAACGAACCAAGAACGCCCCCAGGCCCCGGGGGGTTCATGAAATTTCTCTCGATTCGGGCCCATCCCGCCCCAGGAGAGAACCTGGGGATTATAGGCCCCTCGAAGGGGGGAGCAACGTGGCTCCCTCCAGAAGACCCTCTAGTCCCAGGGGGAAGGGACTCCCGGCGGGCCCTGGCGCTTGAGCTTGGGGGGCCAGATCCTGGCCTGGCGCCAGAGCCCCTGGAGGAGCTGGAACTGGGCCACCTTCTCTTTCCAGTCCAGAAGCCTCCGCCGGAGCTCCTCCTGGACAGCTGGGTCGGTGAAGGAGAGGGCCTTCCTGGGGTGGAAGGAGAGGACCCGGACGATCCGGAAGCCCTCTTCCGTCTTCTGGGGAGGGCTGATCCTCGGAAGGGGACCCCGGGAGAAGAGGAAGGCCGCCACCTGGGGATCCAGGTCCTCCCTGCTCCAGGCGGGAAAGTCCTTCTCCCAGGGAGCCAGGGGGATTCCCGCGGCGGCCCAGCCTACCTGGAGGGACGGGCAGTCCAGGACGAGCATCCTGTTGGAGACCACCCCCTCCGGAAGTTTCCCCCGGAAGGGCTTGGAACCCCCTTTTTTCAATTCCTCCAGGAGTTTGGGGATCTCTTTGCGGGCTTCCCGGGGAAGGATGAAGACCTCGGCGGCGGCGCAGGCCGGCCGGATCCTCCGGTCCTTCCATTGGGGGGAGTTGAAGAGTTTGAGCATCTCGCTGGGCCGGACCAGGAGGAGTACCTTGGTCCGGTCCTGGAAGGAGCGGCCCAGCTTCTCCTGGAGAAAGACCGTCCGCTGGATCTGGTCCCGGATCTCCTTCTCCCTCTCCTTGTAGGTGATTCCCATCTTCTTCAGGTTGTCCAGGAAGGGTTTCATCCCTCCCGCCTTCTCGACCAATTCCTTCATGCGCTCCCGGGTCTTCTTGTCCAGGAACTGGTCCAACTGGGCCGGCTTGTAGGGGAGGGTATAGATGGCCTCCCTGAGGAGGAGGGACGTGGCCAGTTCCCTGAGGATCCGGTCCTTCTCCTTCTCCAGCCGGTTCGGGTCCTTCCAGATCTCCACGGCCGTCAAGGGGATCCTGGAGCGGACGTCCCGCCAGGTGATGGCCTTGTCGTTCACGATGGCCATCACCCAGTTCTCGGCCATCCACCCCCGGCGGGGGGCCTTGGTCTTCCCCGGGGGTTGGGCCGGGAGGGGGAGGCTTCCCAGGAAGAAGAGGGCCGCCGGAAGGAGGAGCCCTCCCTTGCCTCTCGGGGCGGGCCGGGGGAATCGGATCTCAAGCTTCATGGGGGGGCATTCTCTTTCTCCCGGCCTCCTCCCACAAGGCGGGGCTTTCCAGGCCAAGGCAATCCTCCAGGAAGGCCAGGGCCTCGGCTGGAGTGGGCCGGTCCAGGGGAAGGAGGAGGTGGGTCTCCCCAGGTCCCACCATCCGGGTCGCCCGGAAGGGGCGGATCCACTCTCCTCGAGGGGGTCTTCCCGGGGGGTGGCGAAGGACGAAGCGGTCCGCCCTGTCGAAGCGGAGCCGCCGTACCCGTTCGTTCTCCAGGGGGGGGCGCAGGGCGAAGAGCCTGGCCAGGTTCACCACCGGGGCCGGAGGAGGCCCGTAACGGTCCCGGAACTCCCGGAGGGCCTCGGCCGCCTTCCCCTTTCTCCCGGCCTCCTCCATGGAGCGGAGAGCTTCGATCCGGAGGGATTCCGAGGGAATGTAGTCGGGCGGGATCCAGGCAGGGACCCCAAGGTCGAGTTCCAACTCCGTCTCCAGGGGCTTGGGGGTCTCCCCCCTCAAGGTGGCCGAGGCGGCCTCCAGGAGCCGGCAGTACATGTCGTAGCCCACCGAGGCGATGTGGCCGGACTGCTGGGGTCCCAGGATGTTTCCGGCACCTCGTATCTCCAGGTCCTTCATGGCGATGGCGAAGCCCGCTCCAAGGCCGGAGAGCTCCTCCAGTGCCTTGAGCCTCAAGGCGGCATCCCCCTTGGGCGGGTTCAAGGGATCGTAGAGGAGGTAGGCGTAGGCCTTGTTCCGGTAGCGGCCCACCCTTCCGCGGAGTTGGTGCAGGTCGGCCAGGCCGAACCGGTCCGCCCTGTCGATGAAGATGGTGTTGGCCCTGGGGATGTCCAGTCCCGACTCGATGATGCTCGTCGAGAGAAGGATGTCCGCTTTGCCGGAGACGAAGGTCTCCATGGCCTTTTCCAGGCGCCTCTCCGGCATCTGGCCGTGGCCCACGACGATCCGGGCCTCCGGAACCAGGGACTTGAGTTCCCGCTCCACCATCTCGATGGACTGGACCCGGTTGTGGAGGAAGAAGACCTGCCCCCCCCGCAGAAGCTCCTTGCGGATCCCCGATCGGATGAGATCGGGCGTCCTGGGACGGAGCAGGGTGGCGATCTCCTCCCTTCCCGCCGGAGGAGTGGTCAGGGCGGAGATGTCCCTCAGCCCCAGGAGGGACATGTGGAGGGTCCTGGGGATGGGGGTGGCCGTCAGGGTCAGGACGTCCACCAGGGCCCGCAACTTCTTGAGTTTCTCCTTGTGGGCCACGCCGAAACGTTGCTCTTCGTCGACGATGACCAGCCCCAGGTTCTTGAAGGAGATGTCCGGAGAGAGGAGGCGGTGGGTGCCGATGAGGATGTCCACCCCGCCCCGGGCCGTTTCCTTCACGATCCGGGCCTGCTCCCGCGGGGTCCGGAAGCGGGAGAGGACCTCCACCCGGACGGGCCAGTCGGCCATGCGGGAGCGGAAGGTCTCGAAGTGCTGCTGTGCCAGCACCGTGGTGGGCACCAGGATGGCAACCTGGGTTCCGCCCATGACGGCCTTGAAGGCGGCCCGCATGGCGAGCTCGGTCTTCCCGAAACCTACGTCTCCGCATACCAGCCGGTCCATGGGCCTCGGGGAGATCATGTCCTTCTTGATCTCCTCCATGGTCTTCACCTGGTCCGGCGTGTCCTTGTAGGGGAATGCCCTCTCGAAGGCCCTCTGCATCTCGTCGTCCGGAGGAAAGGCGATTCCGGGGGAACGGTTCCGGGCGGCCTGGATCTCCAGGAGTTCCGCCGCCATGTCCATCAGGGCCTTCCGGACGCTCTCCTTGCGCCGGGAGAACCCTTTCCCACCCAGGCGGTCCAGGCGGGGGGATGCCTGGCCCGAACCGACGTATTTCTGGACCAGGTCGATCCGGGAGACGGGGACGAAGAGTCGGACTCCTCCGTCGAACTCCAGTTCCAGGTGGTCCTCCGGGACTCCGCCTTTCTCGATGGGCCGGATTCCCTGGAAGCGGGCGATCCCGTGGACGGCGTGGACCACCAGGTCCCCTTTCGCCAGCTCGAAGAAACCCCGGACCGCCCGTGTGGGGACATCCACGGTCTTCCCCGGCCTGGGGAGGGGTCTCAGGCCCTCCAGTTCGTCGTGGGTGAAGGCCGCCAGGTCGAGGGCGGGAAAACGGAAGCCCTTGGAGAGGCGCCCGACCCTGAAGAGGAGTCCTTCTGGGCGCGGCTCCGGAAGGCGTTCCTCCAGGCGGCCCATCTCCCCTTCCGTTCTGAAGACCAGGAGAGTGGTTCCCATGCGGAGGGAAGAGAGCCGGGCCAGGGGATCGTCCCCCCGGGCGGGCGGGGGAACCTGGAGGACCTGGAAGTCCGGGCCCTTCCCTGCTGGAAGGGCCTGGAGGGAGAGGGTTCTTAGGGTCGAGAAGAACCGCCTGCCTTCTTCCAGGTAGGCCCGTCCTTCCGGGTCGGACGAGGCCAGGCTCTTCTCCCTTTCCGCCAGGAGGCCCGGTTCCACCCGGACCAGGAGTCTCTCCCGCCACCCGGGGCCGAGCCAGGAGAAGAGGGAGGTCCGCTCCTTCCGGGGGGCCTGGGGTCCCCCGGGGAGGAGGAGGACTTCCTTGGAGGAAAGGACCTGGATGGAACGTTGGCTCTCCGGGTCGAAGAGCCTCAGGGATTCCACCTCGCCGTCCAGGACCTCCACCCGGACGGGATGCTGGGCGGCGAAGGGAAAGATGTCCAGGATGTCCCCCCTGAGGCTCACCTCCCCGGGCGCCGCCACGAGAGGGACCCTCTGGAACCCTTCCCGAAGGGCCCTTCGGACCAATTCCTCCAGGTCCAGGGGGGCTCCCGTCTCGAGGCGGACCTGACGGTCCTCCAGGGTCCCCGGTGCGGGCAGGGGCTGGGCCAGGGCCGGGAGGGGGAGGATGAGGATGGTTACTTCCCGGCGGATCTCGTCCAGGGCGATCCACCTCTCCCGGAAGGTCACCGGATCGGGTTCCCCCTCTTCGTCCAGGTCCAGCGTGGGAAAGAGGGCCGATTCCTCCCCGGGCAGGCCGAAGAGCTCCAGGTCCTCCTTCAGGTCCTGGCCGGCCTCGTCGTCGGGGACGACCACGATGAGAGGGGTCTTCCGGGAGAGGGCGCCAAGGACCAGGGAAAGGGAGGCGCCCCAGAGTCCTCCCGCATCCAGGGCCTCTCCGGGCCGGAGGCGGGCCAGGCCTTCCTCGAGGTCCCGGAATTCCGGAAGGTCAAGAACCTTGGGGAGAGCCGGGTCCATGGCCTTCCTCGTCCCTTCCTTCGTCCTCCAGAGCCTCCAGGGCCATCCGGGCCGCCCCTTGTTCCGCCTCCTTGATGGTCCTTCCCCGGGCGGGGCCGAAGGAACGGCCCCCCACTTCCACTACGACCGTGAAGGACCGGGCGTGGGGGGGACCCTCCTTGGCCACGGTCTTGTATACGGGGATCTCCCCTCCCTGCTTCTGGGCCAGGTTCTGGAGCCTGGACTTGTAGTTCTCCGCCACGGGGGAGGTGGAACCCCCGCCCTGGAGGAAGCGGAAGAAGTGGCGGACCACGAAGGCCCAGGCGTGGTCCGTGCCTCCGTCCAGGAAGACCGCTCCCACCAGGGCCTCCATGGTGTCCGCCAGGACCGCCGCCGGGAGGGATCCCCTCTTCTCGAGTCCCTTGCCCACGGCGATGAATTCCTCCAGGCCCGCCTCCAGGGCGGCCCTGTGGAGGGCCGGCCTGGAGACGGCCCGGGTCCTGAGCCGGGTCAGCTCGCCTTCGGGGAGTTTGGGCCTGGACTCGTAGAGGTACAGGGAGACCAGGAAGCCCAGCACGCTGTCTCCCAGGAACTCCAGGCGCTCGTTGCTGGGAAGGCCCTTCTGGCGGGACGAGGAGTGGCAAAGGGCCAGGGCCAGGAGTTCCCTGTTCCGGAAGCGGTAGCCCAACCTGGCCTCGAGTCGGGCGAGGCGTTCGTCCGAAAACCGAATGTCGTCCAGGAGTCCCACGAAGGCTTTTCCTTTCCGGAAGGGCACCCTGGAGGATACTCTTCCCTTGTGCGCTTGCCAGGTTGGAGGTTAGCCTGGAAGCTATGGGGAGATGAACAAGTAAGGTCGTGCCGAGGATCGGGGTGAGCCAATCCCAGGGACAAACGTGGACTCTTCCCCCCGAGGGGGGGCTGCCCGCCTTGGAGGGGGAGATCCATCTCCCTCCCGGAGAGAGGGAAGACCTTCCCCTCCTGATCTTCAGCCCTGACCTCCTCCTCCCCAGGACCTGGGGGTTCTATCCTTTCCTGGCTTCCCAAGTAGGCCGAAAACACCCCTTTCTGCTCTACAACCCTTCGCTTTCGGGTTTCCAGGGAGAAGGCGCCCTGGTGGCCGAGCCGGAGAAACTGGCCCGTTACACTCCCAAGAAGGAACTGCGGGACATCGAAAGGATCCTGGCCGCCCTGAAGGAAGGGCGTTTGCCCGGGTCCTCCCGGATCGACCCGGGGAAGGTGTTCCTCTCGGGCCACGGGAAGGGGGCGGCCCTGGCTCTCCTGGCGGCGGAAGGGAATCCTTCCGTCCGGGGCGTGCTCTGTATGTCCGCTCTCTCCACGCTTCTGCGGTTTTCCCCAAGTCACCGGGAGGAAATGGAAAAGAACGGCTATCTCCTGGTGGAGGCCCCTCTCTCGGGCCAGGAGGTCCGTCTCTCCAGGGAATTCCTCGAGGAAGTGGAGAAGGAGAAGGACCGGCTCTCCCTCCAGCGCGTGGTCCAGGCCCTGGAAGTGCCCCTGGTCTTCATGCACGGCGAGGAAGACCTGGAAGTCTCCGTGAAGGAGTCGGAGTCCCTCTACCACTGGAGCCGGAAGGACCGGACCCGCCTGGTGCTCATGGAGAAGGTGGGCCACGGCTTCGGCGGGGAACATCCCTTCAAGCACAGCAACAAGGAGCTGGACCGGGTGGTGGAGATCTTCGTGAACTTCGTGGACCAGGTCCTGGCCTCGGGCAAGGGCCCTACCGGGCCATGAATTCTTCCGGCGAGAGTCCCGCCCGGGTCCAGACCAGCCGATCCGTCATCCCTGCGAGGTAATCGCAGACCACCCGCTCGGGGCCGTCCTCCTCCAGGCGCTCACGGAAGGTCTCGGGAAGTTTTCCCGGGTCGGCCAGGTACTCCCGGAAGAGCTTCTCCAGGGCCCCCTGGGCCCGCGCCATGGCCTTCAAGACCCGGGGATGCCTGTAAAAACGGTGGAGCAAAAACTCCCTCAGCTCCCGGAGGTCTTCTTCCATCTCCCCGGAATGGCCCGGCCTGGGAGGAGGGCCCTGGGGAGGGGCCTCCCGGAACCGGCGGGCCGTCTCGGCGATCAGGTCCTGGTTGGCCTTCTTGATCATCCGGGCCAGGACCAGGGTGACGAATCCCCTGCCCTGGGCTCCTTTCCCCAGGGCCTCCAGTTCCTCCCTGGCCTTTCGCCAGGAATGGAGCTCCTCCACCTCGTCCGGGCGGACCAGTCCCATGCGGAGCAGGTCGTCCAGGTCGTGGTGGAGGTAGGCCGCCTCGTCGGCGAGGTCCACCAGGAGGGCCTCCAGGGGAGGCGGCTCCTCCAGGGCCCGGACCAGGTCCTCCGCCAGGGGAAAGCCCTTGGGCGGGGGGTGCTTCAGCAGGCCCCGGCGGGTCTCGAAGGTCAGGTTCAGGCCGGGATAGGCCGGGTTCCTATGCTCCAGGAGGTCCGCGATGCGGGCGGCCTGGGCGTTGTGGGAGAAACCGCCCTTTCCCTCCATGAGGGCCGCAAGGGCCCGTTCCCCTGCGTGGCCGAAGGGCGGATGCCCCAGGTCGTGTCCCAGGGCCAGGGCCTGGGCGAGGTCGCTGTTGAGGCCCAAGGCCACGGCGGCGCTCTGGGCCATCTGGAATACCTCCAGCGTATGGGTCAACCTGGTCCGGAAGTGGTCCCCCTGGGAGACGGCCAGGACCTGGGTCTTGGACTGGAGGCGGCGGAAAGCGGCGGAGTGGAGGATCCGGTCCCGGTCCCTCAAGTAGCAGGTCCTGTAGGGATCGGGGTCCTCGGGCCATCTCCGTCCGCGGCTCATGGAACTGCGGGCCGCCCAGGGGGAAAGCTCCCTTTCCTCCCTCTCCTGGAGATCTTTCCTCGTGATCACCACGGCCTTGGTCCCTCCCTGGGAGTCTCCTCCTTTTCCTCTCCTTCCCTCCAGGCTAGTCTCTCCCTTTTCCAAGGAGCCGTCCACGGCCCGAAGGGGCCCGATTCTTCATGGGAAGCCAAGAAAAGAAATCTCCGGCCAGGGAGGAATTCCTCTGGGTGATCAAGGACGAGCCCTTCACGAGGGTGGAGGTGGTCCATTCCGGCGGCGGGACCTTGGTTCGCAAGCTCTACAGGAACAGGCCCAAGTTCTGGTGGCGCACCCTCCTCCTTCCCTCCCGGGCGAGGCGGGAGTACAGGAACCTTTCGATCCTGAGGGAGCGGGGCGTTCCCTGCGTGGAGGTCGTCTCCTGGAGCGAGGAGCGGGGGGCCTTCTCCCAGGTCCGCTCTTCCTCCCTGACGACCCGCTTCCTGGAAGGTTGCAGGAGCCTGAAGGCCTTCTTCCGCCAGGAGGACCCCTCCGAGCCCGGGAAGGGCCGGGCCCGCAGGGCCTACCAGGAGGCTCTCGGCAGGATCCTCCGGAGGCTCCACACGGCCGGCGTCCTCCACGGGGCGGCTTCCACGAGGAATTTTCTCGCCCTCGGATATCCCGAGGATCCCAGGGTGGTGATTTGCGACGTGCCCTACCTGGCCGCCTTTCCCCGCTCCATCCTGGGCCGGAGGGCGGGAAACCTGGATCTCTACGACTCGATCTTCGCCCCCGGGAGGAAGCGGGAACTCTCCCGGGGGGAGAAGTTCCGGATCCTTTGGGCCTACACGGAGGGGGACCGCCTCCTGGCAAGGAAGATCTGGAAGAAACTCTCCCGCCGTCCCAGGTGGAGGAACAAGGCCGAGAAGGCCTTGCTCGTGGCCTGGGACAGTTACGTCAGAATGTTCTTTCGCCTCCTGGCCGGAAAGGTCCAGGGCCCCAGGAAGAGCGCCCATGGGGGCGGGGAAGTGAAGAGGAATGAACCGGAGACTACTTGAGAACTACAACTCCGAGGCCGGCGCCAGGAGTTACCGGGCGGCCTACTCCAGGAAGCTCCACAGGAAGGTGTCGGACCGGCTGGAGCGGAGGCTCTTCGACAGCCTTTTCAGGCGGGCGGGGCGCATGGAGGACCTGGTGGACGTTCCCTGCGGCGCCGGAAGGCTCTACTCCCTGTTCGAGAGCAAGGCCGCCAGGGTGGCGGAGGCCGACTGGTCCTTTCCCATGCTCCGCCTCTCCAGGGAGGACAACCGGGGCCGGGCCTGGGGATATATTCGATGTAATGGTCTGGCTCTCCCATTCCGTGACGGTGCCTTCGAGGGCCTGGTGTCGGTCCGGCTGAACCACCACTTCGAGAAGAAGGAAGAGCGCCTGCGCCACCTGGAGGAGACCTTCCGGGTGGCCCGGAGGGTGGTGATAGCCACGTGGTTCTCACACCACTCCTTCCGGGCCTGGTCCCGGCGGGTCCGGGCCCGCCTGGGGGGGAGGAAGCGGGAGAAATATACCCTCCGGACCTCGGAGGTCCGTTCCCTGGCGGAGAAGCACGGCTTCCACCTGGTCCGGGCCGTTCCCCTTACGCCCCTGGCTCTGGGATCGGGGCACGTCTTCGGGCTCTTCCTTCGCGGGGAATCATGAGCGGATCCTCCCGGGAATTACGCTTCTCCCTGGTGATCCCCCTCCACGACGAGGAGGAGAACGTGGCGGCCCTTCTCGACGAACTGGCCGAGGTCCTTCCGCCTCTTGGCGCCTTCGAGGTGGTGGCCGTGGACGACGGTTCCCGGGACCGCACCCTGGAGCGCCTCCTGGAGGGGAAGGAGAGACACCCCTGGCTCCGGGTGCTCGAGCTGGAGAAGTGCGTCGGCCAGTCGGGCGCCCTCTGCGCGGGCTTCGACGCCGCCCGGGGAACTTATTTCTGCATGATGGACGGGGACCGCCAGAACGATCCCAGGGACCTGGAGAAGATGCTCCTCCTCCTGGACGAGGACCGGGCCGACGCGGTGAGCGGGATCCGCAGGAAGAGGAGGGACAACCTGGTCCGGCGGATCAGCTCCCGGGTGGCCAACAAGGTCCGGGACTGGATCACGGGGGACCGGGTGGTGGATTCGGCCTGCGGCCTCAAGGCCTTCCGCCGGGAGGTCTGGCACGGAACGCCGAGGTTCAACGGCCTCCACCGGTTCATGCCCACTCTCTTCCGGGCCCGCGGGTGGAGGGTGGTGGAGATCGACGTGAACCACCGGCCCAGGCCGGCGGGAAGGCCGAAATACGGTGTGGGGAACCGGGCGTTCCGGGGGCTCGTGGATTCCTTCGGGGTCCGATGGCTCAAGGCCAGGACGGTGAATCCGAAGGTTGAAAAGGAGTATTGAACCTTGGGTTCCTCCCCCCTCCTCTCCTTCCTCTTCCTCGTGGGGGGATTCGTCCTCCTGTGCCTGGGGGCGGAGTTCCTCCTCAGGGGATCGGTGCGGGTGGCCCGGCGTTTCGGTCTCTCCGACCTGGTCATCGGGGCGACCCTCGTGGCCCTGGGGACTTCGGCGCCGGAGCTCTTCGTCTCTGTGGCGGCCTCCTTCCACGGCCATCCGGCCATGGCCCTTGGGAACGTGGCGGGGAGCAACCTGTGCAACGTCTTCCTCGTCCTGGGGGCGGCGGCTCTCTTCTCTCCCATCCCGGTTCTGCGGAAGAGGCATCTTCCCATGGCGGGGATCCTCTTCGGAATCTCTCTCCTCGTCCTGGCCCTGGCCCTGTGGGGCCGGGCCCTGGGACGGGTCGACGGGGTCCTCCTCCTGCTCCTGTTGGTCTTCTGGACCCTGTTCAGCCTGAAGGCTCCATCGGCCTCGGTGGGTGAAGAGATTCCCAGGGTGAAGACCTCCATGGCCGTGGCGGCCCTCCTCACCCTGGGAGGACTCTTCCTCCTCTGGCTCGGTTCCAAGTGGACCGTAAAAGGGGCGGTTGCCCTGGCCGTGTGGCTCGGGGTCCAGGAAAGGGTCGTGGCGGTGAGCGTCGTGGCCCTGGGGACTTCCCTCCCCGAGCTGGCCACCTCTCTCCTGGCCTCCTTCAGGAAGAGCCCGGACATCGCCCTGGGGAACGTGGTGGGGAGCAATATCTTCAACTTGCTGTGCATCCTGGGAGCGGCGGCCCTGGCGGCGCCCATCCCGGTGCCGGGGAATTCCGTGATCGATCTCGGCCTCGTCGTGGGTGCCTCCCTCCTGGTGCTCCTGCCGGTCCTCTTCTTCCGGAGGATCGGCAGGAGATGGGGGGTCCTCCTCCTGGTCCTCTATGCAGGGCTCATGACCTGGCTCTTCCTTTCCGGAAGGGTGTAGGAGGGGGCCTCGCCGGATTCGGGGTCCGGCGCTCCCCGTTTTGGGGGGCTTCCCTCCGCGGCTTCGCCGTTCAGTCGGGATGCTGTCTTCTCTCCGAGCGGAACTGCCTTTGCATGAGCCAGGCGGCGGCGAGGAAGAGGGTCACCGAGAGGGCGAAGGGGACGGTCGTTCCCAGGTAGGTGAGGCAGAGGTAACCCGCCAGAGGGCCCACGAGACCCCGCAATCCCGTCATGGTCACGTGGATCCCCTGGTAGGTGGCGGTCATTCCCGGCGGGGCGTAGTAGATCGCTCCCATGTGCCAGATCACCATGAGCCCTCCCATGGCCACCCCGTAGAAGGCGAACCCCAGGAAGAACCAGAAGGAGTGGAAGGGAACCCCGATCCAGGGCGACAGTCCCAGGAAGAGAGGGTAGAGGCTGAATACGGCGAAGGCCATGGCGGAGGATCTCAAGGGCCCCAACCTGTCCAGCTTCCTGCCGAACCAGGGCATGAAGAGAAGGGAGATCCCCGGCCCCAGGATCCCCCGGGCCAGGGTGAATTGGAAATAGTCCAGCCCCAGGTCCTTCGTGGCGAGGACGGGAACCACGGGGAGGACCACCATGAAGGCCAACCCGTAGATCATGAAGTTGATCTGGTATTTCAGGTAGGCCGGGTTCTCCTTGAAGACACGGATCGTCCTTGCCGTGGCCCCGAGCAATCCCTCCCTCTTCTGGCAGGATGGAGGCGCCGGTTTCGATGCCAGGGGAATGGCCGCCAGGGTCAGGCAGTAGCAGGCCCCGAGGATTCCCTCCAGGGGGAGGAGGAGGTGGTAGATGGAGGGGAACTTGTCCAGGAGGGTCCCGGCTCCGAGGGAGCCCAGTCCGCCCAGGGCGACGGTGACCGTCCAGGCCCACCCGAAGAGCTCCGCCCGCCTTCCTTCCCGGTAGTTGGCCTGGAGGATCGCCGTCTGGGCGGGCTTCGCAACGGCGAAGGAGAGGGAGTAGAGAGCGTGGAGTCCCAGGAAGACCGGGATGGAGGAGGCGAAGGCCATCAGGACCAGGGGCAGTCGTCCCAGCAGGGCCGCCGCAACGAGGTAGGGCTTCAGGCCCCGGCCCTCCTCGGCCTTCCCGGCGAAATAGACGGAGGTCAGATTCGCCACGGGCCAGAGGGAGACCAGGATCCAGACCTGCCAGTTTTCGCCGTGCAGGGTCTTCTTGAGGAAGAAGTCGTGGATCCACCAGAGGGCGAAGGCGCTTCCTTCGAAGGCCGAGGCCAGGAGGTGGAGGAGGAAGGTCTTCCTCTCCAGGGGGGTGAGGTCCCGGAAGATCCTCATCCTCTCTCATCCCCTTGATTGGGAGCCCTTTCTCCGCCGTTCCTGCGGAAGAGGAGGATGTTCCAGAGAATGAGGGGAAGGGGGAATGCGTAGCCCAGGATGAAGATGAGATTCCTCCTGAACACGGAGTAGGCCAGGAGGAGAGCCGCTCCTCCCAGGCTGACCAGCCAGAAACGCAGGGGGAGATGGCTCTCTCCTTTTCGCTCCGACAGGATCCACTGGAGGAGAAAGCGGGCGACCCAGAGGGTGGACCCCACCAGGCCCACGGCGAGCCAGAAGGATGGGACCTCGGCCACCAGGTCGGGCCTGTGGTAGTTGGCCCAGACTGTTACGGCCAGGACGGAACCGAAGAGGACCCCGAAGAAGACGAGCAACCTGGGGGGGAGGCCCCGGCGGCCCGGCGAAGAGAGGAGGAGGTTCCGGGCGTAGAAGAAGAGGTTGGACGCCGGGGCCAGGGCGAAGACCGGGTCCCGGAGGAAGAGGGCGTAGAAGAGGGAGAAGAGGCTTCCCACGAGACTGAGCCACCAGAAGAGGGGCGGGGCCACGCTCTTCCCCGCCTTGCGGGAGTACCACCACTGGACCACCATCCGGGCGGTGAAGAGGGCCTGGCCCAGGGCGCCCAGGACGAGGAAGAAGAGCCCCCAGAACTCCAAGGGTCACTCCTCCCCGCCCGGGGGGCCGGGAAGGAAGATCTCCAGGCGGGCCCCCCTCCCGCCGGGACGGTTCGAACCGGTCAGGCTTCCTCCGTGGGCCTCCACCAGGTTGCGGGCGATGGCCAGTCCGAGTCCCGTTCCGGCGCTCCGGGTCGTGGTGAAGGGCGTGAAGAAGGTCTCCGGATCGCCCGAGAAGCCCGGCCCGTCGTCCTCCACGACCAGCAGGGCCTCGGAGTGGGCCTTCTTCACCGAGATCCGGATGGTCCCCTCGCCCTCCATGGCCTCGGCGGCGTTTCGGAGGAGGTTGGTCAGGACGATCTGGAGCGTGCCCGGGTCGACGTATATGTCGGCGTCCTTCTCCAGGTCCAGCTCGATCTCGATGTTCCGAAAGAGAGGATCCGCCTGGGTGAGCCCCATGACCTTGGGAAGGATCTCGGCGGCCGGCACCATCCTGGGCTCGGGCCTGGCGGGCCGGGCGAACTGGAGCAGGTCCCGGATGAAGACGTCCAGCTGGTCGATCCTGTTGAAGATGGCCTGGATCACCCGCCTGCTCTCGGGATCCTTCTCCAGTTTGCCCTGGATGATCTCCAGGGCGCCCTTGATTCCGGCGAGAGGATTGCGGACTTCGTGGGCCACCCGGCTGGTGAACTCGCCCAGAAGGGCCAGCTTCTCGGCGTGGGCGATCCGCTCCCGCATCCTCTTGTCCTCGGTGATGTCCCGGACGAGGAGCTGGATGGGCCCGGGCTCGCCCGGTTTCAGGGGACCGAGCCGGAGGGTCATGTCCCGGGACCTTCCGTCGGGAAGGGTGACTTTCACGTCCTCCAGGTGGGAGGGATTCACACCCAGGAGGGGTTTCACCACGGCCGCAAGGGAGCGGGGATCCCCCTGGGGGCCCAGGTCGGAAAGGGTCCGGCCCACGATGGCTTCCCTCTCCAGGCCCAGGATCCTGGCGAAGGGCTCGTTCAGGTCGGAGATCCGGCAGGAATCCGCCCCCTCGAGGACGCAGATTCCGTCGGAACTCCTCTCGAAGATGGTCCTGTAGAGGCTCCGGCTGAACTCGGCCCTCTCCACGGCCTCCTGGTGCTGGACGGCCCGCCGCACGTGTGCCAGGATCTCCTCCGGGTCGCAATACTTGAGGGCGTATCCAAAGGCGCCCTGGTTGAGGGCGCGGACGGCCGTCTCCAGGGAGACCTGGCCCGTCACCATGATCACTCCCATCTTGGGATCGTGGTCCAACAGCTTCTCCAGGAGGTGCAACCCCCCAAGGTCGGGGAGGAGGACGTCCACGATGGCGATGTGGACCTTCTCCCTCTTCACCGCCTCCAGGGCCTGGCCCGCGGAGAGGCAGGTGATGGTACGGAACCCCTGCTCCTGGAGGATTTCCGCCAGGTTTTCCGCGTAGTCCCGGTTGTCGTCCACCACCAGGGCGGTCTTGGTCTCCGCTTCCATCATGCTCATCCCGAGAGAATGGGTCTTCCCGGAGGGCGGTGCAACCGAGCCTTTCCCGGGAAAGGAACTTTTTACCCCCTGCCTGCAGGAAGGATCACCACCACCCTGGCGCCGCCTTCGGGAGGGGATTCGGCCCGGATCCTGCCGGCATGGGCCTCCACGAGCTTCCGGGCGATGGCCAGCCCCAGCCCGGCTCCTCCGGGCTTGGTGGTGAAGAGGGGCTCGAAGACGCGGGAGAGTTCTTCCTCGGGAAAGCCGGGCCCCGTGTCCTGGACCCGGATCTCCACGGCGTCTTCCAGTCGCCGGGAGGAGATCTTGAGGGTCCCTTCTCCTCCCATGGCCTGGACGGCGTTGCGCAGGAGGTTCTGGAAGACTCTCTGCAACATGGTGGGATCGGCGTCGACCCTTCCCGTCTCGGGGGGAAGGTCCTTCTCCAGGCGGATCCCCGGAGGGATCTCCTGCTCTTCCAGGAGGGTGGAGAGGAAGGCCGGCAGATCCAGGCTCTGGGTCTCGGGTTTCCTGTGCCTCGTGAGGTCCAGCAGGTCCGAGGCGATGTGGATGGCGAGCTCGGCGTTCCGCTGGATCCGGTCCAGGTGGACCTCCACACCCTGGGTCGTCCCTTTCTCCAACCGCCGCCTGAGGGAGTAGAGGGAAGTGCGGATCACCGCCAGGGGGTTCTGGAGGTCGTGGTTCACCTCGGCCACGATCTTTCCCAGGGCGGCGAGCCTTTCCGAGCGGCGGAAACGCTCCTCCCTCTCCCTGCTGTGGGCCTGGAGCATGACGGCCTCCACGACGAGGAAGAGATCCTGGAGGGCTTCCCTGTGGGACCTCTCCCCCTCGGGGAGCGCCTGGATCAGACCTTTCTCGAGAAAGCGCAACCCTGCCAGGACCTGGTCCTGGTGGAGGCCGAAGCGGGCGTGGAGCCTGGCCAGGCGGGCCGACTCGATCCAGAGGCCTTCGTCGTGGGGGCCCTCCAGGAGGCGGTTCAGCCAGGCCTTCATGGCCTCCCCCATGGCCGACTCCTTGGGGGTCTCCCGGAAACGACCCAGCATCTCCGGAAGCCTTCCGATCCGCTCGGTGAGTTCCAGGGCCAGGGGGGGAACCCTGGGCTCCAGGATGGCCGCCAGCGGGGCCAGGCGGGGGGAGAGGGCCTCCAGGTCCACTCCCGCCAGTTCGGCCGCCCTCCTTGCCGTGATGGGTGCTAGGTCCATGGTATCCTGCTTCTTCGGAAAGGTTTGGGGAGGGATCCTCGGGGGATCCCTTCTCCCGTCCCGGGACGAAGGCGGGTTTCTATTGTAAGCTTCCCATCCCAGACGGCCCCAGGGGAAAGGGTGGAAGGCGCCCTTTGGTTGAGGGAGCGGAAACCTGGGGGGCGGCTCCCCCGCCCGATGGGAGAATCCATGGCGACCCAGACGATCCTGGTGGTGGACGACGAAGAGCTGGTCCGGTGGTCCTTGAAGGAGCGCCTGACCCAGGAGGGTTACAAGGTCCGCGAGGCGGCGAGCGTGGCCGAGGCCCGCCGGCTCTTCGCCAAGGGCCAGGACCTGGTCCTCCTGGACGTGCGCCTCCCCGACGGCGACGGGGTGGCCCTGCTGGAGGAGTTCAAGCAGGCCGAACCGGATCTTCCCGTGGTCCTCATGACGGCCCACGGGACGGTGGAGAACGCCGTCCTGGCCATGAGAGCCGGGGCCTACGACTACGTTTCCAAGCCTTTCTCCATGGAGGAGATGCTCCTGGTCCTGAACCGGGCCCTGGAGGCGGTCCATCTCAGGAGAGAGGTGAACCGGATCCGGAGGGAGAACCGCAAGCAATTCGGGGTGGACCGGATCCTCGGGGTCAGCCCGGCCATGGTGGAACTCCGGGATCTCATCCGCCGGATCGCCGCCAGCCAGAGCGCCACCGTCCTGGTGCGGGGGGAGAGCGGGGTGGGAAAAGGCCTGGTGGCCCAGGCCATCCACTACGAGAGCGACCGGGCGGCCTTCCCCTTCACCAACATCACCTGCACGGCCCTCTCGGAAACCCTCCTGGAATCGGAGCTCTTCGGCCACGAGAAGGGCGCCTTCACCGACGCCCGGTCGGCCAAGAGGGGGCTCCTCGAGGTTGCGGACAAGGGAACCGTATTCTTGGACGAGGTGGGCGACATGCCCATTTCCGTTCAGGGGAAACTCCTGCGTTTCCTGGAGGACCGGGTCTTCCGGAAGGTGGGCGGGCTCAAGGACATCGAAGTGGACGTGCGGGTCGTGGCGGCCACCAACAAGGACCTCGAGAAGGAGGTGGAGAAGGGCCGTTTCCGGGAGGATCTCTACTACCGGCTCAAGGTGATCCCCCTGGAGATCCCGCCTCTCAGGAAGAGGCCCGAGGACGCCGTGGTCCTGGCAGAGGAGTTCGCCGCCCAGTTCGGGAGGGAGTTCAAGAAACCGGGAACCCGTATCTCTCCGGAGGCGATGGAGCTCATCCGGAAGTATCCCTGGCCCGGAAACGTGAGGGAGCTGAGGAACGCCGTGGAGCGGGCCGTCCTGCTGGGTTCGGGCGAGGTGATCCGGCCGGCTGACCTTCCCGAGGAGATCGCCGGCCCGGCGGCGGAAGGGCGGTCCGCCCCCCCGGGGGGCGGGCGGATCCAGCTCCCGCCGGGGGGAATCCCCCTGGAGGAGGTGGAGCGGGACCTTCTCCTCCAGGCCCTGGAGAGGACCGATTGGAATTTCACCCAGGCGGGCAAGCTACTGGGCCTGAACCGGGACCAGGTGCGCTACAGGGCGGAGAAGTTCGGCCTCACCAGGGAGGAGGAGGGATAGGTCAGCCTCCGGGGCTATCGCCGCGGGACAAGGGGGGCTGGGGGAAGGTATAATTCCCGTCCCGGTCCGGGGCTCCCGGCCGGGACGTTCCATGGTGACAAGGAGGATCCCATGCCCTCCAGGCCCAGCAGGGAGCTGGAAGTCCTTCCGAACCCCGCCCCCGAGCGGGACTACGAGGTCCGCCTCGAGTGCCCGGAGTTCACCTGCCTTTGCCCCAGGACGGGCCAGCCCGACTTCGCGGTCATTCGGATCGTCTATACACCGGGCCCGAAGATCGTGGAGCTCAAGAGCCTCAAGCTCTACCTGTGGTCCTGGCGGGAGGAGGGAATCTTCCACGAGGCCCTGGCCAACCGGATCCTGCAGGACCTGGTCGAGGCCCTTTCCCCCAAGAGGATCGAGCTCGAGGCGGACTTCAACGTTCGGGGGGGGATTCACACGGTCGTGAGGGTCCGATGGCCCCAGGAGGAACGGTGAGTCTCTCCTTACACTCCGCCCTTTTCCTGCCCCTCGCCCTTCTCCTGGGGCCTCCCAAGATCGTGCAGGAGGAGATCCGGAAGGTCTTCGGGAAGGCCCGGGGACCGGCCTTGCTCCGGGTGAAAGAGGATTTTCACGATCCCCGTACCCTGACGAGACTGCTCGTTCTGCCTCGCCGGGTTTCCTGGAAGCCCTACGCGGGTGTCCACAAGGGGCGTCTCTGGCTGGCCGTGAAGGGCCCGAGGATGCTCTTCAAGGCGGGTTTGCGGGGTTTCGAAGCGGCCTGCCGGTTCCACCTGGAGGCCACTGTGGACCCGGGGAAGGGTACGGCAACGTTCCTTCTCGGCTCCCTGGCCGACGGGTCCAGGTTCCGCCTGGATTTCCGCCCGGGACCGGTCTTCGACGTGGCCCTCGTCGGACCCAAGGGGGCCCGCTTCCTCATCCGGCCGAAACGGCACCGGGCCTTGCGTTCCTATCCGGCCCGGATCGGCGTGCTGAAGGGGAAGAAACGCCTTTGGATCTGGACGAGGGGGGAGTTGCTGGCGGACCTCAAGTTCTCCTGCGCCCCCGGCGGCCTGGGTCTCCAGGTGTCCAGCGGGGCCCTGGAGGGATGCAAGGTCTGGTTCGACGACCTCTTCCTGGAGGCCCTGGTCCAGACGGCGCGGGTGAAGGTCTTCGTCCTGGCCGGGCCCCAGGGACCGCCTGTCGGGAATTTTCCCCTCTACGCCGATTGGTGGGGAGGTGTGGGAGTGGTGAAGGCCCAGACCGGAGCCGACGGGAGGGCCGATCTCCAGGTTCCCGTCGGGCCCCTGGCCCGGATCTGGACGGCCGCCGACGGAACGGGCGTAGGCTGGGTTCGCTTCTGGTGGCCTCCTTCCAAGAGGACCGTCAAAAGGAGTCTCCTCGTGCTTCCGGGGCAGAGGAAGAGGCTCGACGCCCGCTTTCCCGACAAAGTGGAGCTTCGTTTTTCCTTCCGGGGGATTCCCAGGGTGCCCCCGGCTTCCAGGCCGGCTTCCCGCCCCGCTTCCCGTCCTTCCCCGGGAAAGGGGAAGGACGGGACCTGAAGCCCCGCCTTTCTCCCGATTCCTTCGGGCAGGGAAAAAGGCCCTCCACCCGGAGGCGGAGGGCCTTTTTCACTGAAGAGGTTCGGCCGGTGTTACTGGGCCTGGACCTTCAGGAAGGAGGCACCCTCGAAGACGTTTCCGAGGGTGGCCCGGGAGCCGTCCTTGTTGGTCCACTTGTACGTGGTGCCCTTTCCGGCCCAGACGTCCTCGGCCCAGAAGTAGTACATGTTGTCGGTGAGGCAATCCACCCACTGGGCCACGCCGGCGCCGATCCAGATGAAGGGGCTGAGGACCGCCGCCAGGATGGGCTGCTGGGCGTAGAAGTTGTTGTGCCAGTTGTCCACCGAACGGTAGAGCTGGAAGGGACCGGTCATGCAGCCGGTCAGCACAATGCACAGGGCGGCCACCAGGGCCAGAGTCGCAATCTTTCGCATTTGCTTCCTCCTGTCTTGAAAGAAAAGGAACCAGATTGCATCGCAGGGACTCGTCGGATCCCAAAATGATCCAACTGAAGGGAAAGAGTAAAGGGGGGATAGGAGGGATTTCAAGGAAGGAAAAAGGGGGAAAATCGATTTTTCCCCCCTTTCCGGACCATCGAGGCCCCTCTCAAGGGGTCGTTCCCCTTACGAGCTTCACCGTGTCCCTGGCGATGACCAGTTCCTCGTTGGTGGGAATCACCCAGACCTGGACGGGGGAATCCTCGGCGGAGACCCGGCCTTCCCGTCCTCCCGAGGTCTTCTCGTTGAGGCCCTGGTCCAGGCGGATTCCCAGGAATTCCAGGCCCTCCAGGGCCATGGCCCTGACCTGGGGATCGTTCTCGCCGATCCCGCCCGTGAAGATCAGGGCGTCCAGGCCGCCCATGGCGGCGGCATAGGCGCCGGTGTATTTCTTGATCCGGTAGGCGAAGACTTCCAGGGCGATCCGGGCCCTCTCGTTGCCCCCGGCGGCGGCCTTGTGGAGCTCCCTCATGTCGTGGGAGACGCCGCTGATTCCGTAGAGGCCGCTGTGCTTGTTCATCAAGGTGTTGGCCTCGGCCAGGGTGAGTTCCTCCTTGCCCATGATGTAGAGGATCACCGCCGGGTCCATGTCGCCGCAACGGGTCCCCATCAGGAGTCCTTCCAGGGGTGTGAACCCCATGGTCGTATCCACCGACCTTCCCCGGTCCACGGCGGCCATGGAGGCTCCGTTCCCCAGGTGGCAGGTGACGATCTTCATCTCCTCCCTGGGCCTTCCCGTGAGCCTGGCGAGCCTCCCCGAGACGTAGCGGTGGGATGTGCCGTGGAAACCGTAGCGCCGGATTCTCTTCTCCTTGTAGAAGACGTAGGGAAGGCCGTAGAGGAAGGCCCTGGGCTCCATGCTCATGTGGAAGGCCGTGTCGAAGACGGCGGCGTGGGGGATGTCCTTCATGTATTCCCGCGCCGCCCTGTATCCCCTGAGGTTGTGAGGGTTGTGGAGCGGGGCCAGCTCGGAGCACTCGTGGATCTCCTGGAGCACCTCGGGGGTTATGAGGGTCGAAGCGGTGAACTTCTCGCCTCCATGGACCATCCTGTGGCCGCAGGCGTCGATCTCGGAGACGCTCTCGATGACCCCCCGTTCCTTGTCGGCCAGGAGCTTGAGGATGATGTCGATGGCCTTGCGGTGCTCCAGGATCTCCAGGGTGTCCTGGAAGGGCTCCTTTCCGGTGGGATTGTACCGGACGATGGAGGCGCTCATCCCGATCCGCTCCACAGAGATCTTGGCCAGGGTGCGCTCCTCGTCCTTCTCCATGAGGTCCAGGTCCGTCTCGATGAGCTGGGCCTTTACGGAGGAACTCCCGCAATTGAGTACCAGGACCTTCACTTGCCGCCTCCCTGGATCTTCCGGCCCATCTTGTCGTACTTGAAGAAGCCTTCCCCGGTCTTTACGCCAAGCTTGTTTTCACGGATCTTCTTCCTCAGGAGGGCGCAGGGGAGGAACTTGTGGTCCCCCGTCTCGTTGTAGAGGTGGCGGTTCCAGCGGCGCACTTCGTCCAGGCCCATCCGGTCCGCCAGTGTCAGGGGCCCCACGTCGAATCCGAAGCCCAGCACCATGGAGCGGTCCACGTCCTCGGCGGAGGCCACACCCTCGAAGACCACGCAGATGGCCTCGTTGATGAGAGGGAGGATGATCCGGGTGGTCACGTAGCCCGGGGATTCGTAGACCTCGATCCCCGTCTTGCCCAGGGTCTCGGCCAGGTTCATGACCTTCTTCAATGTGGCGTCGGAGGTCTTCAGGCCCCGGACCACTTCGACGAGCTTCATCTTGTGGACGGGGTTCTGGAAGTGCATCCCGATCACCTTGTCGGGCCTCCGGGTGGCCCCGGCCAGGTCGGAGACCGAGAGGGTGGAGGTGCTCGTGATGAGGATGGTCTCGGGGGGGCAGACCTGGTCCAGGCCCCAGAAGACCCCGCGCTTGAGTTCCCTTTCGTCCGCCACGGCCTCGAAGACGAAGGGTACGTCGGAGAGCTCCTCGATCCTCTCGACGATCTTGATCCTTGAGAGGATGGCCTTCTTCTCCGACTGGGTGATGCCCCACCTGGCGATCTCCTGGTCCAGGTTGGCCTCCAGGAGCTTCAGGGCCTCCAGGGCCTTCTCGGGGCTCCTGTCCATCACCAGGGCCTCGATCCCCGCTCCGGCCAGGGTCCTGGCCAGGCCCCGGCCCATCGTGCCGAACCCTACGATTCCTGCCGTGTTCTCCTTCATGGTTCCTTCCCGGCCCCGCTCCGGGGCCACCTGGATTCCTTCCTCCTCGAACGGTCGCCCGCGGCGTTTCCCGAACAGGGAACGGCTCGAGGGAGTCCTTGTTTTCCCTTCTTTTTCTCCCGCCGCCGGGTAAAAGATGGGAACTGAAACTCCACGGGGAAGATCCCCGTTGGATTCAAGGCCCCGGTAGGGCTTGGTTCGGTTCCCTCCCGGCCCTGCGGGTCCGTTCCCGCCGGCCGTCCGGGGCGCGGCGGGGATCTTCGTATCTTCGTTCGGTCCTTACAAGAACTGGCGTTTCGGTCTTTCTACTTTTCATGGAGGTCGGTCGATGAAGAAACCTCCCCCGCTGGACAGCCACTTTCTTCTCAGGAAGATCCATTCCCTCCTGGGAGTGATCCCCGTGGGGCTCTTCCTCTGTTTTCATCTCTTCATGAATTCCAAGGCCGTCGGGGAAGGGGCCACCGTCGTGGGGGGCGGGACCTTTTCTTTCAAGGAGGTCGTGGAATCCATCGAGAGTTTCCACCCCAGCCGGGCCTTCCTGAACGCCGTGGAGATCCTCTTCATCTTCCTCCCCCTCCTCCTCCACGGGATCTACGGCCTGGTGATCTGGTGGAAGGGGAAGCCCAACGCCTACAAGCCGGGATACGGCTTCTTCCGGAACTGGATGTATACCTTCCAGCGCTGGACGGGGATCCTGGTCCTGATCTTCCTGGTGGCCCACGTCTACAGGATGCGCCTGGCCAACGGCTCCGCCTCGGACCTGGCCTGGCCTCCCGACCAGGTCTTCAAGGTCCTTCACGACTACCTCCAGAACGGCTTCGGTCTGGCCCTCTACATCGTGGGCCTGGTGGCCTCGGCCTTCCACTTCGCCAACGGCCTCTGGCTCGTGGGCATCACCTGGGGCATCACCATCGGGCCCAGGTCCCAGAAGATCTCCACGGCCTTCGCCGTGCTGGTCTTCCTGGCCCTGGTCTTCCTGGGCGGTCTCGCCCTCTACGGCTTCCGGACCCTTCCTCCCGCCACCCACGTGGCGGGCATGGGCGGATGAGGAGAAAGGGATAGCAGGATGGCTAAGAAAAAGATCAACCAGCGCGTGGCGGTCGTCGGCGGGGGAGTGGCGGGACTCTTCGCCGCCATGAGGCTCGCCGAGAAGGGCTACCCGGTGGACCTCTTCTCCCTCTTCCCGGTGAAGCGTTCCCACACGGCCTGTGCCCAGGGCGGCATAAACGCCTGCATGGACACCAAGGGCGAGCGGGATTCCACATGGCAGCACTTCGTGGATACCGTCAAGGGCGGGGCCTACCTTCCCAATCAGCCGCCCTGTCTGACCCTGGCGGAGATCGCCCCGGGGATCATCCGGGCCTACGACAGGATGGGGGTGGTCTTCAGCAGGACTCCCGAGGGCATCCTGGATCTGCGCCTCTTCGGCGGAGTCAAGAACAGGCGGACGGTCTTCGCCGGAGCCACGACGGGCCAGCAGTTGCTCTACGGCCTGGACGAGCAGGTCAGGGCCCACGAGGCCCGGGGCCTGGTGAAGAAATACGAGTGGTGGGAGGTCCTCTCCTTCGTCCTGGACGAGGAAGGGGTCTGTTGCGGCGTGATCGCCATGAACCTGATGGACTCCACGGTCCACTCCTTCCCCGCCGACGCCGTGGTGATCGCCACGGGGGGCCTGGGCCAGATCTTCGGCCGTTCCACCATGTCCACAAACTCCACCGGGGCCGGCACGAGCCGGGCCTACCAGTCGGGGGCGGACTACGCAAACGGCGAGTTCATCCAGATCCACCCCACGGCCATCCCCGGCGACGACAAGAACCGCCTCATGTCCGAGGCCTGCCGGGGCGAAGGCGGCCGGGTGTGGGTCCCCAAGGATCCCAAGGAGACCCGCCCGGGACGCGACGTCCCCGAAGAGGACCGGTTCTACTTCCTCGAGGAGTGGTATCCGGCCTACGGGAATACCGTCCCAAGGGACGTGGCCTCACGGGCCATCTGGAAGGTCGTGAAGGAGATGGGCCTGGGGATCTACGACCCCAAGACGGGCCGGAACCAGGACCTGGTCTACCTGGATCTCACCCACCTCCCCAGGGAGTTCCTGGATTTCCGCCTCGGCGGAATCATGGAGCTGTACGAGAAGTTCGTGGGCGAGGACCCCAGGACCCACCCGATGAAGATCTTCCCCTCCATGCACTACTCCATGGGCGGGCTCTGGACGGACTACGAGAAGGACCCCGACACGGGCGGGCTCAAGTGGGGCAGCCCCCGGAACATGCAGACCCGCATCCCCGGCCTCTTCGCCGCCGGCGAGTGCAACTACGCCTACCACGGCGCCAACAGGCTGGGGGCGAACTCCCTGCTCTCGGGCTCGGTGGACGGATTCATCGTCGGGGATTCGGTCCCGGCCTACCTGGCGGGACGCAAGGGCCTGGCCAGGGAGAAGGATCCCAAGCTCTTCGAGGGCGCCCGGGCCCAGCAGGAGAAGATCAACGACGAGATCCTCTCCCGCACGGAGGGCGAGAATCCCTTCGTCCTCCACAAGGAGTTGGGCGATCTCATGCTCGCCAACGTCTCCGTGGTCCGCCACAACGACAGGCTCGAGAAGACCCTGGAGAAGCTCAAGGAGCTGGAGGAACGCTCCAGGAAGATCGCCCTGGACGACAAGTCCCGGAAGCTCAACACCTCGCTCCAGGAAGCCCGCCAGGTGATGGACATGATCGTCCTGGCCCAGGTGATCACCAAGAGCGCCCTCATGCGGGACGAGTGCCGGGGCTCCCACTACAAGCCCGAATTCGAGCTCAAGATGCCCGACGCCAAGGAAGGCGATCCCGAGTTCGAGGACTACCTGCGGAAGTGGAAGGCCAACAACGAGAAGTGGCTGAAGACCACCGTGGCCAGGCATACCCCCGACGGACCGGAGATCTCCTACGAGGAAGTGGATACGTCCCTGTATCCGCCCGAGCATCCCAGGGATTACAGGTAGGGCGAAGGGAGAAGCGCAGATGGACAAGAAGACGATCCGTTTCAAGATCAAGCGCCAGGACGGCCCCGACGCCTCCCCCTACTGGGAGGAGTTCGAGATCCCCTGGGCTCCCAAGCACAACGTGGTTTCCTCCCTCATGGAGATCCGGCGGAACCCGGTGAACATCAAGGGCGAACGGGTGCGGCCCGTCGTATGGGACTCCAACTGCATGGAGGAGGTCTGCGGGGCCTGCACCATGCTGATCAACGGGTTTCCCCGCCAGGCCTGCTCCACCCTGGTGGACTCCCTGCCCCAGCCCATCGTCCTGGAGCCTTTGAGCAAGTTTCCCGTGGTGCGGGACCTCCAGGTGGACAGGGAGCGGATGTTCCAGGCCCTCCTCAAGGTGAAGGCCTGGGTGGACATCGACGGGAGCTGGGACATCCACGAAGGGGGACCCAGGGTCTCCCAGAAGGACTGGCAGAAGACCTACGAGTTCGCCCGGTGCATGACCTGCGGGTGTTGCATGGAGGTCTGTCCCCAGTTCCACCAGGACTCCTCCTTCCTGGGCCCCTCTCCCCTGGGGCAGGTCCACAAGATCATCCACAACCCTACGGGGAAGCTCCAGGCCGAGGATCGCCTCCACGCCATCATGGGGGACGGGGGGATCACGGACTGCGGAAACGCCCAGATGTGTATCCAGGCCTGTCCCAAGGACATCCCCCTGACCGACGCCATCGCCGATCTCGGGAGGAAGACCACGATTCAGTGGCTCAAGGACATCTTCCTCACCTGAGGAATCCCTCTTGGATCCCTCCCGGCGGGGCTCCTCCGGTCCCGCCGGGAGGGGGCGGTCTCACTCGATCCGGAGGACCGCCGCGCCGTCGATCCGGCTCTCCTTGAGGAGGGTCAGGGCCTTGGCCGCATCCTCGAGGGGAAAGACCTGGACCTCCGTCCTCACGCCCGCCCGGGCCGCCTCGGCCAGGTGGGTCTCTCCATCCTCCCTTGTGGCGGCCGTCACGGAGCGGAGCACCTTCTCGTGGAAGAGGTGCTTCTCGTAGTCCATTTGCGGGATGGGTGTCATGGTCACTCCCGCCAGGGCGCAGATTCCGGCGGGCCTCAAGTGCTCCAGGGCCTGGAGGACCACGGGTCCGGCCGGGGCGAAGACGATGGCCGAATGGAGCAACTCGGGGGGAGTCTCCCCGGGCCCGCCCGCCCAGGCGGCGCCCAGTTTCCTGGCGAGCTCCCTGTGGGAAGGGGTCCGGCTCACGACGTAGCACTCGCATCCCCTGTGGAGGGCGATCTGGAGGGCCACGTGGGCCGAGGCGCCGAACCCGTAGAGCCCGAGCCTCTGGCCCGGCTGGACGCCCGAGATCTTCAACGCCCTGTGGCCGATGATGCCGGCGCAGAGCAAGGGTGCGGCCTGGAGGTCCGAGAGCCCTTCGGGCATCCGGTAGAGGAAGTCTTCCGGAGCCTTCACCTTCTCGGCGTATCCGCCGTCCCGGTGGAACCCGGTGAAGAGGGCGTTCTCGCAGAGGTTCTCCTTCTCCTCCCGGCAGAAGGGGCAAGAGCCGCAGGTCTTGTGGAGCCAGGGGAGCCCCACCCGCTCGCCCACCTGGAAACGCCCCTGGGTCTCGGGCCCCAGCTCGGCCACCCTTCCCACGATCTGGTGGCCCGGGATCAAGGGTAGTCTTGGAAGCTCCAAGTCCCCTTCCACGATGTGGAGATCGGTGCGGCACACCCCGCAGGCGGAAATCTCCAGGACCACTTCCCCCGGTCCCGGCCTGGGATCGGGGACCTCCTTGAGGACAAGGCTTCTGTCGTGGACAGGACCGCAAGTTTCGAGAACCATGGCCTTCATGACGCGCCTCCCCGCGGTCCGGGCCTTCGGCCTCTTTCCCGGGATCTCCAGGAAAGGACGCCCCCTCGGGCCGCGTTGCGTCGAGTTTGGTCCCGCCGGCGGTGCGGCGCAATGCCCCAGAGGTCTTTCCTGAGGAGGTGAGTTCCGTGTCCAACCTGGTCCTTCCGGCCTTCTTTCTCCTCTTCCTGCCTGCCGGGTTCGCCCTGGGCGCCCTCCAGGGGGGGGAGGCCTCCCAGGCGGCTTTCCCCGGGCTCCTCCACGCCTTGGACCCGGGGTCCTTCCTGGACCATCTCCTGAAAGACCTGGTGAGCGTCTTCGTGATCCTCGACGCCCCCGGCATGGTGCCCATCTTCCTTTCCCTGACGGAGGGGATGGACCGGCCCGCCAGGAGGAAGACCGCCGCCAAGGCGAGCATGGTCTGCCTGGTGGTCCTCTTGGCCTTCTCCCTCGCCGGTCCCGCTCTCCTGGCGGTCTTCGGGATCACCGTCCCGGCCTTCCGGATCGCCGGGGGGATCCTGCTCTTCTCCATCGCCCTGGGGATGCTCCGGGTGGAGATGCTCCGGACCAAGGCCACGCCCGAAGAGGTCGTGGAGAGCCACGGCAAGGAGGACGTGTCGGTCTTCCCCCTGGGGATCCCCATGCTGGCCGGCCCGGGAACCATCGCCACCGTAACGGTCCTGGCCAGGGGGCCCGTCCTGGGCAAGGAGCGGCTGGCTCTCCTCGGGGCGGTCTTCGCCGCGGTCTTCCTGAACTTCCTCGTCCTGCGGGCCGGCGGGGCCGTGGAGCGGGTCCTGGGAAGGACGGGAATGAATATCCTGAACCGTATCATGGGCCTTATTCTGGCCGTGATGGCCGTCCAGTTCGTCTTGGACGGGATGAGGGAGGTCCTCCCGACCCTGGCGGCGGCCTTCCGGGCGGGGTGACTCGTTTTCGCCCCTTTGGGGCCTTTCTTCCGCCCTGTTTCGCAATGAGGTGGCGCAAGCTAGGACAGGGACGGACCCCTTTTTCCATTTCCTGTTTCGCCGGTCGAGCCGGGGGACCTAGAATGACGCCTTGAAGAGCGTGCATACCTGACCCTGGGCTTCTCGACCCGGCGGAATGGGCGGATGAGCCGGAAAAAGAACTGGATCGAAAAGCGCCTTGCCGTATGCCTGAAGAGGTACCGCAAGGCGGCCTACGACCCCGAGGCCGGAAGAAACCTGGCCGTGGCCCTCGTCGAGGCGGGCCGGGCCAGGGAAGCGGCCGAGCTGGCCAGGGACCTACTGGAAAGGGAACCCAACGAAGCCTCCTCCTGGGGCGTCCTGGCTTATACCCTCAAGCAAAAGGGGGGGGATAGGAACCGGGGGGAGGCCGAGAGGGCCCTGCGCCGCGCCCTGGACCTGGACCCGGGGTACACCTGGGCCGCCAGGGAGCTCTCGGCCCTCCTGGAGGAGCGGGGGGCAAGGGACGAGGCCGAGGCGGTGCTTCGCGAAGCCCTGGCGAACCAGGGCGAAGACGCCGAGACCCTCTTCGAGCTGGCCCTCCTCTCGGGCAGGCGGGGCAGGTTCCTCGAGGAGAGGGAACTCCTGGAGAAGGCCTTGGAGGCGAGGCCTCTCTTCTCCCCCGCCGCCCGGGCCCTGGCGGCCTCCCTGGCCGCCGAGGGGGACCTGGAGAAGGCCCGGGCCCTCCTGGAGGAGCAGGTGGAGCGGGACCCCCTGGACTCGGAGAACCTCCTGGAGCTGGGAAAATTGGCCGCCAGGACGGGGGACCTGGAGGAGGCGGAGAGGCTCTTCCGGCAGGCCCTGGAGCAGGATCCCTTCTCTCCCCTCCCTCCTTGCACCTTGGCCTGGTTCCTCTGCGAGAACGGCCGGTCCGAAGAGGCCTTGCGGATCCTGGAGAAACGGTCCGCCGAAGAGGGGGAGGAGCCTGAGGTTCTGGGATTCCTTGGGAGGATCCGCCAGGAGCGGGGAGAACTGGAGGAGGCCCTCCAGTGCTACAGGAGGGTCCTCCTCCTGGATCCTGCTTCCGCCTGGGTGAGGCGGGAGGTCTGGCTTCTGAGGATCCGCCGGGGCCAGGCCAGGGAGGTTCTGGGCGAGGTGCTCCGCAGGACCCTGGAGCCGCCCGGGGATCCCCAGGACCTGGGAATCCTGGCCCAGGCCTACCTGGAGCTGGGCCGGGTGGAGGCGGCCGTGGAGACCCTTCGCCGGGCCCTTCTTCGCGATCCCTTCTTCAGTTGGGGAGCCCGGGAACTGGCCCGCCTCCTTCACAAGGAGGGCAAGGACGAGGAGGCCCTGGGGGTCCTGGAGGAGAGGATCGCCCGGGGAAGGCCCGAGGTGATGGACTACGGCCTTTTGGGGGAGATCCTCAGGGAGATGGGCCGGGAGGAGGAGGCGGAGGTCCAACTCAGGAAGGCCCTGGAGTTGGAGCCTTCCAACGGCTGGGCCTCGAGGGAGCTCGTCCTCCTCCTGGGGGGCAAAGGCCGTTTCCGGGAGGCCGAGGAGCTGGCCCTGGACCGGGTGAGACGGTCCCTGGCCGATGCTTTCGATTTCGGTGTCCTGGGATGGCTCATGGAGCGGATGGGCCGGAACGAGGAGGCCATGGCCTGGTTCCAGGAGGCCTTGAAGCGGGATCCGCTCTACAGTTTCGCCATCGACCGGGCCGTGGCCCTCCTGCTCAACGCAGGACGGGCAGTGGAGGCCGAGGGCCTCCTCAGGAGGAGCCTGGAGTCGGCTCCTGAGGACGTCCATCTCCTCGGGCGGCTCGCCGAGGTCCTCCTGGCCCGGGAGGAACGGGGGGAGCTGGAGAAGACCCTGAGGAAGGCCTTGGAGCTGGACCCGGGCTTTTCCTGGGCCGGTTGCATGCTGGCCGAGAACCTCTGGGAGCGGGGAGAACGGGAGGAGGCCATCACCATCCTGGAAGGGCTCCTGGAGAGGGACGGCAAGGATTCCTACGCCTGGGGCCTCCTTGCCCGGGTCCACCTGGAGCGGGATCCAGTCGAGGCGGAGCGCCTGGCCAGGAAGGCCCTGGCCGGCGACGGGGGAAACGAGGACGCCCACAGGATCCTGGTCCTCTCCCTGGGAGCCCAGAACAGGCTGGACCACGCCCTGGCCCAGGCCAGGAAGGCCCAGGCTCTCTTCCCCGGGAGCCGGTGGCCCCTGGTCCTGGAGACCACACTCCTCCTGGACCTGGGGGAATACCTGGAAGCGGAAGACTCGGCCAGGAGGCTCCTGGACCGGGGCGAAGAGGACCCCACGGCGGCGAAGCTCCTGGCCGACGCCCTGGCGGGCCAGGGCTGGCCCCGGGAGGCCTTGGAGGTCCTCCAGGACGCCTTGGAACGCCATCCCCGGGACCCGGGGCTCCTGGAAGGGGCGGGCCGGATCCACAAACAGTTGGGGGAGCTGGACCAGGCCGTCCGGTGCTTGCGCCTCTCCCTGGACAAGGAAGGGGCGAATCCTTCTCTGCGGGTTTTCCTGGCGTCCCTGCTCCAGGAGACGGGGAAGGGAAGTCGCAAGGAGATCCTGGGGCTCCTGGAGGAAGCCCTTCCTTCCCTGGAGGACGACGGGGACCGGCGGGCGGCGGCGGAACTCCTCGAGAGGCTGGGCGCTTCCTCGAAGGCCGGCCGGGTCCTCCTGGACTCGGACCATCCCTCCTTGCGGGCCTGGGGTTCGGTCCTGCTCCTGGAGGGCAAGGACCTTCCCGGCGCCCGAAAGGCCCTGGAGGGCCTCCCCTCCGACTCTCCCCAGGTCCTCCTGGCCCGGGCCTTGATTCTCCGTGCCGAAGGGAGGAAAGGGGCGGCCGGGCTTCTTTGGGAAGCCTGCCGGAAAGGCCTGGAAAGGCCCCTCCCCTTCTGGTTCCGCCGCCGGCGGACCCCCCTGAAGCTCTACCTGTCCTTTTTCTTCTCTCTCAGGAGCTTCGTCCTCTTCTGGGAAGGGGCCTTCCTCGCCTTGCGGAAGAGACTGGGCGGCCTCCTCCCCCGGAGCTGATCCTCCCTTCCATTCCCGGTTTTCCGGCCCCTGGAGAGGACTCCTTCCGGGTCCTATGATGCCCATTCCCCGGCGGGAAGGACCGGGGCTTCCGGGCCTTCCCGCAGAGCCGGTGAATCGTCCTTTCCCTTTTCGCGGCGGGGTATGTCCCCGGTGACAGAAAGGAGTGCGTCATGGTGAAGGTGGGTGTGTGCTTGTCGGGGTGCGGCGTCTTCGACGGGGCCGAGATCACCGAGGCGGTCTGTACGCTCCTGGCCTTGGACAAGGCAGGGGCCCAGGTGGTCTGCATGGCCCCCGACATGGAGTTCGACGTCGTCGACCACGTGACCCAGAAGGCCACGGGAGAGAAGCGGAACGTCCTGGTCGAGGCGGCCCGGATCGCCAGGGGGGAGATCCGGAACGTGGCGGAGGTGAAGGCCTCCGACTTGGACGCCCTCATCTTTCCCGGCGGATTCGGTGCGGCCAAGAACCTGTGCGACTTCGCCTTCGCCGGCGCCGACGGGAGCGTCCATCCCGACGTGGCCCGTCTGGCCTGGGAGGTGCACCAGGCGGGAAAACCCATCGGGGCCATCTGCATCGCCCCGGCCCTCCTGGCCCTTCTCTTCAAGGGCAGGAAGCAGGGGGTGAAGCTCACCATCGGCACCGACGAGGGGACGGCCAAGGCCCTGGAGGCCGCCGGGGCGGTCCACGAGAACCACTCCCCAGAGGAGATCTGCCTGGACAAGGAGAACAAGGTCGTCACCACCCCCGCCTACATGCTGGCCCAGGGACCGGCCCAGGTCTGGGCCGGGATCGAGAAGCTGGTCCAGGCCGTGGTCTCCCTGGCGGGCTGAGGCCTTGCGGGTCCTGGAAGCGGCCCGGGTCCTCCGGGAGATGGCCCTCCTGGAGGAGCTTGGCGGAGGCAATCCTTTCCGGTCCCGCGCCTTCCAGCGGGCCGCCCGGGCCCTGGAGGACAGGAAGGAGGACGGGGACCTGGCGGCCCTGCTGGAGGAGGGCGGCCTGGAAGGGATCCGGGGTGTGGGCAAGGGGGTCCTTTCCGTCCTGGAGGATCTCGCCCGGGGAAGGACCCCGCCCGCCCTGGAGGACCTCCGTTTCCGGGTGCCCCCCGGGGTGGCGGCCCTGGTGAAGATCCCCGGGTTGGGGCCGGGCAGGGTGAGGCGGCTCTGGAAGGAGCTTGGAGTGGCCTCGCCGGCGGACTTGGAATACGCCTGCCTGGAAAACCGCCTGGCCGGCCTCCAGGGGTTCGGACCCAAGCTCCAGGAGAAGGTCCGCCTGGGGCTTCGCTTTCTCAGGGCCTCCCAGGGGCGGCTCCTCCTCTCCCAGGCCATGGAGGCCGCCCGCCGGGTGGAGGAGATCCTCGTCGGGGAAGCCGGGGCGGAGCAGGTCCGATGGACCGGGTCCCTCAGGAGGGCCAAGGAGACCGTGGGAGACGTGGACCTCCTGGTCCGGGTCCCCGGGGAAGACCCGGCAGGCGCCGTGGAGAAGGCTCTCGCGGCGGCGGGATTCGAGAAGACCGGGGAGAAGAGGGGCGGCACCTCCCTGCAGTTCCGGAAGGAAGGATTGGACCTGGATCTCCAGCTCGCCCTTCCCGGGAAGGAGGCCTTCCAGCTCCTCTGGGCCACGGGAAACGGGGCCCACCTGGAGGAACTGGGAAGGCGCCTGGCCGAGAGGGGGGTGGAGCTTTCCGGCGAAGGAATCTTCCGCGAGGGAAGGGAATCCGCCTGGGAGAGCGAGGAGGAGATCTACCGGGCGGCGGGACTGGCCTGGATCCCCCCCGAGCTCAGGGAGGGAAGGGAAGAGTTCCGCCTCGCCGAGGAGGGGGCCGTCGAGTTGGTCGAGGGGGAGGACCTCCGGGGAACCCTCCATTGCCACACCAAGGCCAGTGACGGAAAGGGGGAATTGGAGGAGATGGCCCGGGCCGCGGGTCGGCTCGGCATGGAGTGGCTCGGGATCAGCGACCACAGCGCGGCGGCCGCCTACGCCGGCGGATTGGACGGGAAGGCCCTGGAGGCCCAGGCGGCCCGGGTCCTGGAGTGGAACCGCGGAAGGAAGCAAGGGGAGCCCCTTGTCCTCCACGGCGTGGAGGCGGACATCCTTCCCGGCGGAGAAGTGGACCTGGGGCCCCAGGTTCTCTCCGGCCTCGACTTCGTGATCGGGTCGGTGCATTCGGTCTTCGGAAGGGACGAGGCGGCCATGACGGCCCGGATCGTCGGCGCCCTGGAGTCGGGCTGGGTGGACGTCCTGGGCCATCCTACGGGTCGGCTCCTCCTGGGCCGGCCGGCTTACCCGGTGGACATGGAGGCCCTCCTGGGAGCGGCCGCCCGGGTGGGGGCTGCCGTTGAGATCAACGCGAATCCCCACAGGCTGGACCTGGACTGGAGATGGCACGGCCTCGCCAGGAAACTCGGGGTTCCCCTCGTGATCGTCTCCGACGCCCACCGGGAATCCCACATGGAATTCCATGGATACGGAATCCTTTGCGCCCGCAAGGGAGGGTGCCGCAGGGAGGACCTCCTGAACGCCCTCTCGGCGGAGGAGTTCCTGGCCTGGGTCGAAGCCAGGAGGAAGAAGCTCGGCCTGCCCGGGCCGGCAAGGAGGGTGCTTCCGTGAAGATTCGAATCCCCCGGTTTCCCGGATTGGTCCTGGGCCTGTTCTCGATATGCGCATGGCCGGGCGTGACGGCCGGCCCTCTTCCCACGCGGGGAGAGGAGATCCTGCCGCCGGCGGGGAGATACAGGAAGTGGGTGGAGGAGCTCTGCTCCCCGGCCATGGCCGGGAGGCGGGCCTGTACTCCGGGGGGGCGTCTTGCGGCGGACATGGTTGCGCGGGAGTTCTGCCTGGCCGGATTGAAGCCCGCAGGGGCGGGGGGAAGCTTCTTCCAGGAGTTTCCCGTGAAGGCCCCGGGCGCCCGGGGGAGGACCAGGAACGTCCTGGGCCTCCTGGAAGGCCGGGGGCCGAGGGCGAAGGAGGTGCTGGTGGTCTCGGCCCATTACGATCACCTGGGGTGGGGAGGACCCGAGTCCCGGTGGCAGGGAAAGCGGGCCCTTCATCCCGGGGCGGACGACAACGCCTCGGGCGTGGCCTGCCTATTGGGCCTGGCCCGGGCCTTGGCGGGGGTCCGGGACCGGCTCGGGAGATCGGTTCTCTTCGCTTCCTGGGGGGCCGAGGAGGAGGGGGGGCTTGGTTCCAAGTGGTGGCTGGAACACCCTACGATCCCCCTGGAGCGGGTGGTCTTCCTGGTGAACCTCGACATGGTGGGGCATTTCCGGGGGAAGCTCCTGGCCGGGGCGGCCGCCTCGGCCAAGGGGCTTCCCGCCCTCCTTCCCAGGCTCGCCCGTCCTGTGAAGGTGGTCGTCCTGGGACGCTCCTTCGGCGGGAGCGACCACCAGAACTTCCTGGAGAAGAAGATCCCTTCGGTCCACTTCTTCACCGGGGCGTGGGAGGGCTACCACACACCCTTGGATACGCCGGATAGGGTGGACTTCGATGGGATCGCCGGGATCGCCGGGGTCGCCTTCAGGCTCCTCCGGTTCGAATCCCTGGCACCGGAAAGGCCGGTGTGGGACCCCGAGGGGGTGGGTTCCTCGGCCATTCCCAGGTCCAGGGGGCCGAAACCTTCCCTGGGAACGGTGCCCGACTTCTCCCAGGTCCGGGGGGGATACAAGATCGCCCGGGTGAAGAAGGGCTCACCCGCCGAGAAGGCGGGCCTGAAGAAGGGGGACCTGATCGTGCGGTTTGCCGGAAAGCCGGTGGACGGGTTCCTGGACTTCGTGGCCGCCCTCTTCGCCCGAAAGCCCGGGCAGGAAGTGGAGATCCAGGTCCTTCGGGGGGGGAAGCGCCTGACCTTCAAGGCCCGCCTCGCCCGGGCCGCCTCCCGGCCCGGGGGAAGGAACCGCAGGAACGAGTAGAGGGGCGGATTCCGAAGGGAAGAGTTCGACTTCGCGGGGATCGCCCCTTCCCGGCCGGGCCGGTCAGGACCGGAGGAAAATGACCTGCCCGGCCGGGGGTGAGGGATTCAATTCTTCCGGAAAACCAGTCCGCCCGCGCCGGAGGAGCCCTTGTTCCCGGCGAGCATGGTCAAGGTCCCCCCGGAGAGTTTGAACTTGAGGGGTTGCCCCGACTTGAGGTTGAAGGCCTTCCCCGAGGTGGGGGTGAGGACGATGATGTCCTTCTCCTGTTTCCAGGTTCCTTCCCCCTTCTCCTTGCCCTCCTTTCCGGCCTGCATTCCCGTGAAAGTGAAGGTGCCGTCCCCTTTCAGGACCAGTTCGGCCGAGAGCTTGTCCAGGCCCGCCAGGATCTGCTTCATGAAGGCATCCTTCATGGCCTTCATCTTGGGGTTCTTCTCCTGGGCCCGGGCCATGGACTCTTCCACCTGTTTCTTCATGGCCTGGGTGTCCAGGGTCCAGGTTCCCGTGGGTCCGCCCGACTTGCCGCAGGCCGGGAGGAGAAGGAAGAGGGAGAGGGAAGGGAGGAGGAGGGATTTCATGGAAGGAACGCTCCTTTTTCCCGCATGGCAGGAAGCATCGAGGTAAAGGGAAACTTCGAGATCCAGGGAACGAGAAGGGGATTCTGGGGGCAAGATGGAGGCGGATCAATCAGGATTCCCTTTTCCCCCCCGGCCCTCCGGCCCCGGGCCGTCTCACGCCTGGGCTTCCCCCAGGAATTCCCGGGTCTCTTCCTCCTCTTCCAGGCGGAACATGGGCACGTAGTCCTCCAGGGGAGGGAAGTCCACGAGTTGGCGCGAGAGGGCGGCGAGGAGGAAGGAATCGACCCACCAGAAGATATTCTGCTTGCGGATCTTCTCCCGGAGTTTCTGCATCCGGGACTTCCGTTCCTGGCGGTCCATGGTGTAGGCCCGGAAGATGGCCTCGGCCACCCCCTCCCGGTCGTAGGGATTGACCATGAGGGCGCCCCTGTGAAGCTGGGCCGCGGCGCCGGCGAATTCGCTCAGGATGAGCACGCCCTTTCCGTCGATATTCGCGGCGCAGAATTCCTTGGCCACCAGGTTCATCCCGTCTTTCAATGGGGTGATCAGGGCGATTTCCGAGGCCCTGTAGTAGGCCAGCAGTTCCACCGGATCCAGGTGCCGGTAGAGATACTGGATGGGGACCCACCCTTCCCGGGTGAACTCGCCGTTGATCTCTCCCACGAGGCGTTCGATCTCGGCCTTGAGTTCCTGGTATTGGGGAACTTCGGACCTGCTGGGAACCACGACCTGGATCAAGGTGGTCTTGCCCCGCAGTTCCGGGTGTTTCTCCAGGGCCAGCCGGAAGGCCTGGAGCCGCTGGGGAATCCCCTTGGTGTAATCCAGGCGGTCCACTCCCAGGATGATCTGTTGCTCCGGGTAATTCTCGTGGAAGAACCAGGCCCGGTCGGCCACTTCCCGGGAGGCCGCCCGCTGGGCGAAGGCCTCGAAGTCGATGCTGATGGGGAAGCTTCCCACCCGGACCTCCCGGGCGCCGGCGTGGACCGAGACCACCTGGCCCCTTCCCCGGGCCTTCACGTCCGGGCATAGCTGGGCCAGGCAGAGGAGGAAGTTCCGCCTGTCCCTGACGGTCTGGAATCCCAGGAGGTCGAATTCCAGGAGGGCCCGGAGCACCTGGTTCCGCCAGGGGAGCTTGAGGAAGAGGTCGGGCGGGGGAAAGGGGATGTGGAGGAAGAAACCGGTCTTCCTCGGGCATCCCAATTCCTTCAGGAAATGGGCCACGTGGATCAGGTGGTAGTCGTGGACCCACACGTAGTCGTCGGGAAGGGTCTGGTCCTGGATGACCTTGGCGAAGCGGCGGTTCACGTCCAGGTAGCAATACCAGAAGGCCGGGTCGAAATTGCACCGGTCCTGGAAGTCGTGGAAGAGGGGCCAGACGACCTGGTTGGCGAAACCCAGGTAGAAGCCCTCCAGGTCCTCTTCGCTGATGGAGACGGGGATGAGGGTGTAACCCACCTTCTTGGAGGTGGAAAGGAACCGGGGGGGCGGCCCCTGGCTCTCCACGGTCCCGGCCCAGCCGATCCAGAGCCCTCCCCTGTGGCGCAACACCGGCGCCAGGGCGGTGACCAGCCCGCCCGAGCCGGAACGGATCTTCCACCGGTCCCCCACCCGCTCCGCCACGACGGGCAGCCGGTTGGAGACGGCGACGATCCTGGTGCCTTGGGAAGGAAGATGCATAGCTCTTCTTCTTACGGTCCGGTCTCCCTCAGGGAGAGGAGAAGGACCGGGTCGGGAGCACGGCAAGACCCTGAAAAAGAAGATCTTACTGCCAAGGCCCCTTTCCGGCCAGGACGGCCGGGGGCCGGCATCCACGCCGGGGCCGGGAGAGGGTGCCGGAAGTCCCCTCGACAAAGAGGGTTGGGCTTGGATCCCCCCCTTGCCGGGCCCCACACCCCTTCTCCCCGGGCCTTGTCGTCCCAAGGAACGGAGGATTCAGGATCGGTGGGCCGCCCTGCGGGCCCACTCCTCGAGAAAGAGGAGGAGCTCCTCCGGGGGAAGGATCTGGAAGCGGGCCCGGGTGGGGCGCTCCGGGGCCCCTACCAGGACGGGAAGGTCCTCCGGGGAGAGGGCGGCGAAACCCGCCTCGTCGGTCAGGTCGTCTCCCAGGAAGGCCAGGGGGGTCTCCGGGCCGGCCTCGCCGCGGAGGGCCCGGAGGGCTTCCCCCTTGTCCGGGCCCGGAGCGCGGAACTCCAACCCTCCATCGAAGGGGCGGACCTCCAGGCGGGCTTCCTCGGCCCGGGGGACCAGTTCCTTCCGGGCGAAGGACTCCAGGGCCTTCCTCTCCTCCGGGGAGAGGCCCCTCCAGTGAAGGGCCAGGGAGCCGTATTTCCTTTCCACCCGCTCCTGGAACCCCCCATCCTCCAGGGCCGAGGCCAGCCCTTCCAGGGCCCGGGCCTGGCCCGGCCCGAGAGGGGTCCGGAGAAGTCTGCCTCCCGGAAGGAGCCTCTCCCTTCCGTGGACTCCCCAGACCTCGGGATGGGGGGCCACTCCAAGAAGGCCGACCACCCGGGCGGCCTCCCTTCCCGAAACCAGGACCACCCGGGTGGCGGGGAGGGCGAGGATCTTCTCCAGGCGCTCCCGGACTCCCGGCCAGGGAAAGGCCCTGTCCCGGTCGGGCTGGAGGGGGGAGAGGGTCCCGTCGTAGTCCAGGACGAGAAGGGACTTCCCCGCCCGGCCGATCCTCTTCCAGAAGGACCGGGCCTCCAGGGGGGAAGGCAGGCGCCGGCCTTTCACGCCACCATGATCCTGTCCTGGTCTCCCGTGAGGAGGCCCAGCATCAGTGAGAGGTATTCCCTGAGATGGCGGGTGATCAGGAAATTGCGTCCCACGAATTCCCGGGCCCTTCTGCCCATGGCCTCGAGCTTGTCTCTCCTGTGGAGCAGGTAGCGGATCCGGAGGGCGGCCCCTTCCGGGGTCCGCACGAGGAAACCCGTGAAGTGGTCCACCACCTGGAGCTTGATTCCTCCCGTGTCGCCGCCGATCACGGGCTTGCCCTTCCACATGGCCTCGGATACGGTCAGGCCGAAACCTTCGCGGGTGGATTTCTGCATCACGATGTCGGCGGCCCTCTGGAGGGCGTTGATCGTCCGGTGGGCGTCGGAGGGAAGGACCAGGACCCGGATCCCAGGGTCGTCGGCCGCTGCGTCCCGGACTTCCTGGAGGACGGCCTCCCCCTCGGGGTCGTCCGTGGCTCCTCCCCCCGCCAGGACAAGCTGGAGCGGGGTGAGTTCCCGGGCGAGCCTGCAGGCGGCGATCACCCCGAGGGGATCCTTGAATCGGTCGTACCGGGAGACCTGGAGGACCAGCGGAAGGTGGGGATCCAGGTCGAAGCGGGAGTAGACGCTCTGGACCTCCTCCTCGGGGAGTTCCATGTTCTTCTCGCTGAGGGGATCGATGCTGGGGGGGACGAGGAACTGGGGATGGGGGAGGGGCTGGGCGAAGTCGGGGAGGGAGAAGATGCTGGCGTCGTAGGAGGAGACGAAACGACGCAGGTATTTCCAGACGGGCCTGTAGGGCCTGCTCACGTCGATGTGGCACCGCCAGATCCACTTCCCCTTTCTCTGGGGAAAGTGCTGGAGCAGGGCCGCTGGCTGGGGGTCGTGGATGAAGACGAAGTCCGCATCTTCCAGGAAGGGCCGGAGTTTCTCCGCTTCCTCGGCGTTGGTTTCCTCGTAGACCTGGAGGAGCGCCTCCGAGGGCCCGGTGGACATGCCCTGGAGGGCGTTGTGGAAGCCCTTGGTGCACCTGTAGAAGTCCGGCGGACCCGTTACGACCTCCCAGGAGGCCTCGATGCCCAGGGCCTTCATGAGGGGGACCATCTTCTGGAGGATCTCCGCCACGCCTCCTCCGACCCGGGTGGAGTTGACGTGGACTACCTTCAGGCCTTCCAGCCTGCGGGCGAGCTGGCGAAGGTGGCTGACTTCCGTCTCGCCTGCCACGAGGGCGTAACTGTCGAGAAGATCACTCACCCTTCTTTCCCTCCCTGGAAGAATTCCCGGAAGATGCCCGACAGGATGGCCCTCAGGTCCTCCAGGGTGGCGAAGTAGGGATCGATGGAGGAGAGCCGGGACCGGAGTTCTTCGTAGGTGTCCCCGTAACCCGAGAGCCAGGCGCTGAAGTCGTCCACCTGGCCGGGAGTCCGCCGGCGGGCGTCGATGAAATGGTAGAAGATGCTCTCCCGGGAGAGGTGGGGGACGATCTCGGCCAGCTCCTCGGGCCTTTCCACCCGGATTCCCGTATCCAGGACCACCACCTGGGAGCGGATGAAATGGAAGGCCTGGTCCGTCCTCGCCCAGGGAACGAGTTCGCTCTCGTCCAGCCGGGCCTCTACGATCTCCACGAGTTCCTGGCGCAGGTCCTCGATGTCGGTCATCCGGGCCGGGTTGACCATGCTCAGCCTTTCGGCCAGGGCCTTTTCGTGGAGGGCCCTCCAGGCCCAGGAGGCGAAGTCGTTGTTGTACTCGGGCTCCACGAAGTGGGGCTGGAGCAGGCGTCCCCAGAAATGGTGGTAGATTGCGGACCGGTCCACCACCAGGAGCTTCTCCCTCAACTCCCGGAGGTTCTGGACCCGGACCCCCGTGGCCAGGCTCATGAGGGAGCAGTCCCTGAGGGCGAAGGGCTCCACCTGCTCGGAGGCTTGGGGTTCCTTCTTTTCCATGGGGGCATGTCTTAGCACGGCGGGCCCCGTTTTTCACCTCGATAGGGGGGATTCCTCCCCGGCGGGCGGCCTGCCGCCCCTGCGGGGAGGGTCGGGTCCCCGGAGCGGAGAGCTCCGCCCCGGGGAGAGGAGAGGGGAGGGAAAAGGGGGACCGAGTGGGCGGCGGAGGAAAGGGCCTTCCGTGATGGGGCAGGTGGTCTGGGGTTTCCCCTGCAGGGTCTATCGGATCCGGGGAGGAAGAGGAAGGTCAGGAGGGAAGGACCTCTCGGGGACCGGGGGAATTTTCCCGGGGATCCTCGGTGGGGGGCTCAGGCCCGGGCGTCCAGGAGGAGGTCCAGGAAGGCGGCCAGGATCCGGGCCGTGGCCCCCCAGATGGTGAACCGCCGGTTCCCCGAGCGGTGGAGGAAGGTGGGCCATGGAGGCCCCTTTAGAGTGGTGGGCCTCCGCTGGGCCGCTCTCGCCTCCAGGAGGTCGGGGAGGGGCACGAGGAAGGCCGCCTCCACTTCGCCCGGCAAGGGATCCCAGCCCCCGGGAGGCAGGAAGCCCGCGAAGGCCCGGATCTCCCAGCTCGTGGTGGACGTGGGAAAGGAGCCCAGGAAACCGGAGATCCGGATTGCCTCCCGGGGAAGTCGGAGCTCTTCCGAGGTCTCCCGGAGAGCCGCTTCCCGGGGCGTCTCCCCCGGTTCGATCCGGCCTCCCGGAAAAGACACCTCTCCCTTGTGGCTGGCCACGGTCCTCGTGCGGAGGGTGAAGAGGACGGCCGTTTCCCCGAGCTTCGGCCTGAGGACCTCCTCCCCGGCGGGAACGAGGGGGAGGAGCACTGCACCCTGCTTCCTCTCGGGGGCCGCAGGGGGAGTCGCCTCCTTTCCCAGGAGGCCCGGCAGGATCTCCGGGGCGGGAGCCTCCAGGGGGATCATCCCCGCCCTTCCCCTCCTTCCTCTTCCACCCATTCCAGGACCAGCCCTCCCGGAAGGGGCCTCGCCCGGAGTTCTCTTCCCTCCAGGAGGGCCCGGACCTCCCGTCCTTCCTCCAGGGCCTTCGCCGCCAGGCATTCCGGGCAGGTTCCGGGAGACCCCAGGAGGTGCTTGGTGCAGAGGACCGGCGGGCCTCCCTCGCCCTGGGTGGGGAGGAGGACTTCCAGGCGCCGGTCCAGGAGGACCGCTCTTGCGGGAAATGCCTGGAGGAGTCCCCGGGCGGCGTCCTTCCAGAGAGCCTCCCTCCTGCCGTTCTCTCCGGCCGTTTCCTCCAGGAGATCCTCCAGGTGGTGGATCTCCGCCCTGAGGGCGGCCTCGGTCTCGGCCCAGGGGCGGGCATCGAGGAGGAGGGCCAGGAAGGGGGCCTTCCCTCCTTCCCCCGGCCCGGTGGAGACGTGGGCCAGGAGGTCCAGGGGGCGGCCCGAGAGGGTCCTCATCCTCAGGCGCAGACTCCCCCCCCTTTCCGCCTTCCGGCGGATCTCGGCCAGGTAGAGGTAGGGCCTTTCCAGGAGCTCCTGGCGCACCAGGTGGGGGGCCCGGATGGAGGGGGGCATCTCCAGGAGTTCCTCGAAGGGTCCGTTCCAGGAGAGGATGCTTCCGTCCCAGGCGGCCAGGAAGGCCGGAAGGGGGAGCCGGGAAGGAGTGAGAGGAGGGTGCTCTCCCCGAGGGGACTCCTTCTTGTCCATGGCCGGCGGATCCTGCATGGGGTCGATCATACCTCCCTGCCCGGGCCGTTCCTCCCTTCCTTCCCGGTTTGACCCGGCTGGAGCCCTCGTCTATACAGGGGCCCTTTCCCGAACTCCCGGGAGCGGGCCCCATCCAGCGAGAGGAGATCCCCCATGCAGAAAGAGCCCCAGGACGTGATGGAGAAGATCGTCTCCCTGTGCAAGCGCAGGGGCTTCGTCTTTCCTTCCAGCGAGATCTACGGCGGGCTCTCGGCGAGCTACGACTACGGCCCCTTGGGCGTGGAGATGAAGCAGAACGTCAAGAGGGCCTGGTGGAAGGAGATGGTCACCGCCCGGGAGGACGTGGTGGGCCTGGATTCGGCCATCATCCAGCACCCCAAGGTCTGGGAGGCCTCGGGGCACGTGGAGGGCTTCCACGATCCTATGGTGGACTGCAAGCAGTGCAGGCGCCGTTTCCGGGCCGACCAGCTGGAGGGGGACCGGTGTCCCGATTGCGGCGGCGAGCTGACCGAGCCCCGCCAGTTCAACCTCATGTTCAAGACCCACTTCGGGCCCGTGGAGGACTCGGCCTCCATCGTCTACCTCAGGCCCGAGACGGCCCAGGGGATCTTCGTCAACTTCCTGAACGTCCTCAATTCCTCCCGTCTCAAGCCCCCCTTCGGCGTTGCCCAGATCGGCAAGTCCTTCCGCAACGAGATCGTGGCCCGGAACTTCGTCTTCCGGATGCGGGAGTTCGAGCAGATGGAGATGGAGTACTTCATCCGGCCCGGAGAGGACGACAAGTGGTACGAATACTGGGTGAAGGAGAGGTTCGAGTGGTACGTCAAATACGGCGTGCGCCGCGGGAACCTCCGCCTGCGCCCCCACGAGCCGGAGGAGCTGGCCCACTACTCCACGGGTTGCACGGACGTGGAATACCTCTTCCCCTTCGGGTGGTCCGAGCTGGAAGGCATCGCAAAGCGGGGGGACTTCGATCTCAAGCGCCATTCCGAATACTCGGGGGCCAGGCTGTCCATCTTCGAGGAGGAGACCCGCGAGTCCTATATTCCCCACGTGGTGGAGCCCGCCGCGGGCGTGGACCGGGCCCTCATCACGTTCCTCATCGACGCGTACGACGAAGAGGAGGTGCCCGGCTCGAAGGGCAAGACCGAGACCCGGACGGTCCTGCACCTGCACCCTGAGATCGCGCCTGTGACTGCGGCGGTCTTCCCCCTGGTGCGCAGGGACGGCATGCCCGAGAAGGCCAGGGGGATCGCCGCCGATCTCCGGGAGGCCGGGGTCAGCTCCTTCTACGACGAGAAGGGGGCCATCGGGAGGCGGTACCGCCGCCAGGACGAGGTGGGGACCCCCTGGTGCATTACGGTCGACGGGAAAACAATGGAGGACGGGACCGTCACCATCCGCGACCGGGACACGATGCAGCAGGAGCGGATTCCGGCCGACCGGGTCGTGGAGGAGGTCAAGGCCCGGATCAAGGCCTGGCGCAGGACCTGATGAAAGAGCCCGCGCCGGAAAGGCACGGGCTCTCCGGGATCCGCCGGTTTCCGGCGGAGACCCTCCCGGGAGGAGGGCCTCCTCTCAGCCGTTTCCGCGCATCTGCTTGAGTTTCTGGATGGCGCTCAGGACGGAGCCTCCCCCCTTGCCCTGGGGCTTGGGGCGGGGCGAGGCGGGCGGAGGGGGAGGAGTCCCGGATGCCTGGGCCGGCGCTCCCGCCACGGCGTGGGCCGGCTCCGGCGCGGGAGCCGGGCCTCCCGCCGGGATTCCGGCGGAGAGATCCTGGACCTTCCTTTCCAGGCCCTGGAGGATCTGGAGCACCTGGTCCACGGCGGGATCCCTCTCCATGCCTCCCGGGCCGGAACCGGCCGGGCCTGCCTGGACCTTCTCTCCCAGGCCGGCCAGATCCTGCCGGACCGCATCCAGGCCCGAGTGGAAGGATTCCACCCTGCCTCGGACCTCTTCCAGGCCCTCCCTCAGGGGACCGGTCTTCTCTTCCACCACCCGGCCGACCTTCTCCTCCAGGTCCGCCAGGACTTGTTCCAATCCTTCCTTCCATCCCTGGGCGCTCTCCCCCAGGGCGAGGCGAAGGTCGGCGAGGCCCTCTTCCAGGGCCTCCTTGAATTCGGTCCGGCCCTCCGCCTGGGCCTTCCGGAATTCCTCGAAGGCTCCCGCCAGGGAGTCCAGCCTCTCCTTCCATCCCCCCAGGACCGACTGGAGGGACCGCTCCAGGATCTCCGGGAGCCGGGAGGAGAGGATCTCCTCCGTCTCGGCCGCCGTCCTGGCGGGAAGGGCTGCGGCGAACTCCTCGAGCCTGGCCGCCGAGGTCTGGGTGGAGGCGAGCATTTCCTGGAGGGAGTCTTCGGCCTTCTCGAGTCTCTCGCTCAGGTCGGCCACGCCCTTGGAGAGCTCCTCCAGCGGCTGGGAGAACATCCTGGTGGCCTTGGTGAGGTTCGAGATCTTCTCGTCGGCCCTGACCAGGGCTTCCTTGATCTCGCTCGGCGCCATTCCCGAGGCGACCTGGGCGAGCTTGGCCGCCACGTCGATGCTGTTGAGGTCGGCCAGGCTTGTGCGGATGGCCTTGTCCTGCTCCTTGAGAAATTCCGTGGCCTCTTCCAGGTCGGCCAGCTTGCGGGCGTTCCTCTGGAGATGAGAGAGGAGAGGGCTCAGGGCCAGGAGGAAAAGGCCGGCCAGGGCGGCGAAGGGGCCCGCCGCAGCCAGGGAGGGCGGGATTCCGGCGGCGCCCTGGGAAGCGGCCAGGTAGCCCCCTCCCCCGAGGAGCACGATTCCCGGGAGAAGGAGGATCCAGCCTCCGCCTCCACCTCCCTTTCCGGGGGTCACCTGCACCTGTGGGGCCTGCTCGAGTTCAGCTTCCGCCACGGGGGTATCTTCCTCGACCGCGGCGGGACGGGTTCTCTTTCTGCGCGTTCTGGATCGCATGGTCCACCTCGTCTGGAGACGGGCTCTCCCCACACGGGGGATGCCTCTCTCCTTATCGGCAGGAGGGACGGGGATCTTCTCGAAAGCCTGGGGTCGTTGCCTAAAGTCCCCACGGGGGGCAAGATGCCCCCCATGGCCACGACAGTGAAAGGTGTGGGGGCCGCCCCCGGGGTAGGGGTGGGCAAGATCGTCTACTTCGACGATTCCCCCCGGTTCATCCCCACGAGGAAGATCTCCCCCGAGGACGTCGAGGGGGAGGTCAGGCGCTTCCGGAGCGCCCTCAAGCAGGCCGAGAAGGACCTGCGCATGCTCCGCCGCCAGGTGGCTCAAACCTTGACACGCCAGGACGCGGCCATCTTCGACGCCCAGATCTCCATCCTGAAGGACCCGGTCTTCGTCAACGACGTACGGGAGCTGATCTTCACCGAGAAGATCAACGTGGAGCAGGCTCTCCAGAAGGTGGTCTCCAAGTACGAAAAGGCTTTCGACGAGGTCCTGGACCCGGCCTTCCGCGAGCGGGCCGCCGATATCCGGGACGTGGGAAATCGGGTCTTCATGGTCCTGCTCAAGAGGAAGCGGAGCAAGGCCCTCCTCCAGGAGCGGTTCGTCCACGCCGCCCTTGACTTCCTGCCCAGCCGGGCGGGGGACCTGGACAAGGAGCTGTGCGCCGCCATCGTCACCGAGAAGGGGGGAAAGTACTCCCACGGGGCCATCCTGGCCCGGTCCCTGGGGATTCCCGCCGTCGTGGGCGTGGAGGATCTCTACGCCAAGATCCCCGAAGGCACCATGGTGGCGGTGGACGGCGACTCGGGCCAGGTTCACCTGGACCTGGACGAGAAGGAGCTCCAGGAGTGGCTCGAGCAGGAGCGGAACTACCGGAGTGTGGAGGCCCGCCTGGCCCACCTGAGGGGAAGACCGGCCCGGACGAAGGACGGGGAGAGGATCAGCCTCATGGTCAACATCGAGGGGATCCGGGACCTGGACGACCTGGAAATGGATACGGTCGACGGGGTCGGGCTCTTCCGCACGGAATTCGCCTTCATGGAGAGGCGGAACTTCCCCTCCGAGGAAGAGCAGTACGAGATCTACGCCGAGACTCTCAGGAGGGCCAAGGGCAAGAGGGTGGTCTTCCGGACCCTCGACATCGGGGGGGACAAGCCCCTGGAGTACTTCCGCACCCCCCAGGAGTCCAACCCCGTCCTGGGCTGGAGGGGGATCCGGATCTCCTACGGGATGATGGATCTCTTCTACACCCAGATTCGGGCCCTTCTCAGGGCGAGCCGGGAAGGTCCTACGTCGATCCTCCTCCCCATGATCTCCACCCTGGAGGAGGTGGAACTCGCCCGGGAGGCCCTGAACCGGGTGGGCGAGGACCTGGCCCGCGAGGGGAGTCCTCCCGGCGAGGGGGTCCTCCTGGGGGCCATGGTGGAGGTTCCGGCCCTGGCCTTCTGCCTCTCGGAGATCCTGGACGCCGTGGACTTCGTGAGCATCGGGACCAACGACCTGGTCCAGTACCTCCTGGCCGTGGACCGGGACAATCCCAGGGTGGCCCGCTTCTACGATCCCTACCACCCGGCGGTTCTGCGGATTCTGGCCTCCATGGCCGAGGTTTGCCGGACCAGGGAGGGCAAGACCTGCTCCATCTGCGGCGAGATGGCCGGGGACTTCCAGCTCACCATGGCCCTGGTGGGAATGGGGTACCGCTCCTTCTCCGTGGCCCCGCCCTTCATTCCCCGGATCAAATTGATCCTGAGCGACACCACCCTGGAGGAGTGCCGCGAGGTGGCCGGCAAGGCCCTCTCCCTCTCCACGACGGCCCAGGTCAAGGAGTTCCTCCGCAACGAGGCGGGGGAGCGGGTGAAACGCTACCTCGAGTCGGACAGTCTTCCCTCGCCGGAATAGAAGGGGGTCGAAAGGCTCAACCCCGGAGATCGTCCGGGTCGATGGAAGGTTTGTCTCGTTCCCGCGTGAGGTGGGGACGGCGGCGCAGAAACCTTCCAAGAAGGTGGGACACCCATGGAGATCGTCGGAAAGAAGAGCCTGGGCCTGGACGTGGCTTGCCTGGAGAAGGACAAGGTCGTCATCCTCAAGATGAACGATCCCAGCCTGAACTTCTACGTCACGGACACCTTGAAGGAGACCCTCAAAGAGATCCTCAATTCCAAGATCGAAGAGGGGTACAGGACCTTCGTCCTCAACATGGGCAAGGTGAAGGTGATCGATTCCTGCGGGGTCGGGCTGATCATCGCCGCGAACAACCTGGCGGAATCGAAGGAGGGGAAACTCTACCTCACCAACATCAAGCCTTTCATCACGAAGATCTTCGAAATCATGAGGATCCACAAGCATCTGAACATCTTCGAGACGGAAGAGGATGCGTTGAGGGAGATCTGCTCGGCCTGATCGCCGCAGTGGGGCGTGGGACGAGGCTGTTCTTGAAGGGAGAAGGAGTCGTGCCGGGGTCCCGTTCCGGGGAGGACCGGGCCCCGTCGGGAAGAAGGAAAGGAAATGACCGGCCCCGAGAACGAAAGAGGGCAGAACCGGTCGGCCGTCACCCAGCTCCAGGGCCCGGCGGGGTTCCTGGAAGGGGTGGTCCTGGTCGTTGAAAGGGACCCGGTCCTCCGGGAATCCCTGGAAAAGGCCGTGAACCAGGACGGCGGAAAGGCCGTGGTGGTCTCTTCCGCCGCCGAGGGGATCGCCGTGGCGGCCGCCATGGACCAGTTGGACCTCTTCGTCCTGGAAGCCCCGGCGGACCTGGAGGCCTTCCAGAAGACCATGGAGGCCGTTCGTTTCCGCCATCCCTTCGCTTCCCTGGCCGTCCTTTCCTCGAAGAAGACCCCCGATTTCTTCGTGGCGGCCCTCAAGGCGGGCGCCACGGACTTCCTCGAGATGCCCCTCAAGGACATGGGAAGCCTGCTCCAGGTGATCCGGCGGGGGATCAGCCGCTCCCGGGCCATGCGGAAGATGGCTCTCAACATGCCCGAGGTGCGGCGACACAAGGAGGAGGTCCGGCGCCTGACCAGGGAGATGGAGCGGCTCAAGGAGGCCCAGGAGGCCCAGCTGGGCGCCTTCGAGGAGTCCCAGGAGGTCTTCTACCTGGACCTCTCCCGGATGATGACCATCATCGACAACATCGTCGACGGGATCGTCTTCACCGACCGGGACGCCAGGATCACCCTCATCAATCCCGTGGCCGAACACCTCCTGGGGATCAAGTCCTTCGTTGCCATCGGGAAGAGGCTCTCCGAGATGGAGGGACGCCGGGAGATCCTCCACATGGTGACGGAGGACCAGTCCCGGGTCCTCGAGGAGGACCGGGTCTCCAGGACCACCGAGATCCACGACGAGGGGAACGACCTCCTCTACGTGAAGCTCACCACGACGGCGGTCACCGACTACAGGGGGAACTTCGCCGGAGTTCTCACGGTCCTGCAGGACGTTACGGCGGAATTCAAGGCGGACCAGCTCAAGAACCAGTACCTCTCCATCGTGTCCCACGAGTTGAGGACCCCTCTCACGGGGATCAAGACCTTCCTCACCATGATGGCGAAGGGCGCCCTCGGCCCGGTGACGGAGAAGCAGGAACGTGTCCTGGAGACCCTCAAGGAACAGTCCCTCCGGCTGGAGCACCAGATCGACAAGCTCATCAGCCTGGGAATGCTGGAGCAGGAGGACTTCGCCAGGGATTTCGAGGTCTTCGCCGTTCCCGAGGTGATCCAGGCCGCCGTGGGGCCCTTCGACCAGGAGGCCAAGGACAGGGGGCTCTCCCTGCAGGTCCACATGCCGCCCGGCACGGGGGACGTGAAGGTCAAGGCGGACAAGCAGAACATCAAGCGGGTCCTCCAGATCCTCCTGGAGAACGCCATCAAGTTCAACCGCAAGGGGGGGAAGGTGGAGGTCTCGGTGATCACCGGGCCCGGGGAGGTCCTCTTCCGCGTTTCCGATACGGGAATCGGAATCGATCCGAGGTACCACAGGAGGATTTTCGAGAAGTTCTTCCAGGTCGAGGACCCTCTCACCAGGCAACACGGCGGAGCGGGTCTCGGGCTCACAGTGGCCGAACGAATTCTCAGGAGTCACAGGTCCTCCCTTACCCTGGAGTCCTCTCTTGGGGAGGGGGCGACCTTCCAGTTTTCGCTCAAGAGGTACCTGGACGGGACGACACCGGAGAGAAGGAAATCGGACGGGAAGGACGGGATCGCGGGCCAAGGGCCCCGTGAAAGGAGCGACGGCTGATGGACCGGACGGTTCTCATCATCGAGGACGAGAAGCTGATCATCGTCTCCACCCAGATGGTGCTGGAGTCCGTCGGGTTCCAGGTGGAATCCGCCACGGACGGCGAGGAGGGCATCAAGAAGGCCAAGGAGGTGAAACCCGATCTCATCCTCCTGGACATCATGATGCCCGGCATCGACGGGTGGGAGACCTTGAAGCGGCTCAAGAGGGACCCGGATACCCAGGGTATTCCCGTGGTGATCTTCACCGCCAGGGAGCACGCAAGGGGACACCAGAAGAGCGCCGAGATGGGCGCCGCCGGGTACTTCCGCAAGCCCTTCGAGCCGGACGAACTGATCGAGCTCGTCGAGAAGCACGTAGGCCAGAAAGTCTGAGGGAGTCTCCGTGACGGCTCTCTCCCCAGGGGTCTGGAAGGCTGCCAGGGAGTCGGGGGACTGGGAGGCCCCCTTCGCCCTGTTCGTCCTGCTCAAGGCGGGCATGGAGGCCCCGGAACTCCTGGAGGAGCTGGCCGGAGAGTTCCTCGAAGCCGCAGGTCCCGTCCTTTCCCGGGAAGGGGTCGTGGAGATCAGCCGCCGCTCGGGTTACCTCTTCCTGAACAAGCGCCGCCTTCCCGTCGATTTCACAGTCTTCCACGCAACCCGCTTCCTGGTGGAGCTCTTCCGGTCCCGCAGAATCGGGGGGATTCGTTTCCTGAAAGGCCTGGAGAGGGAGGAACTCCAGGAGGCCGTCTCCATCCTTCTCTCCGAGGAGTGGAAAGGCGCCGAGGGACTCTCCTCCCTCGTGGAGAGCCGGGGCGTCCGCCGCCTGCGTCCCCTTCCCAGGGGCGCCCAGGGCCGGGACCCCCTGGCGATCCAGCCCGGCGGGCACGCCAGGCGGCTCAAGGAGACCCATTTCCGGTCTCTTTTCATCACCAAGAGGATCATCGGGGGAATCCGGGAGAACAACGGGATCGATCCCAAGCTGGCCAAGAGGATCCTCCACGGCATCGTGGACCTGATCCTGGAAGATCCTCCAAGCCTGGAGGCCCTCACCCGGATGCGTGAGGCCGGGGGGGACCTCTTCGACCACAGCCTGAACGTGGCCATAGTGGCCGTAGTGATGGGCCAGAAACTCGGGTTGCCCAGGAGACTTCTCGGGATCCTGGGAACGTCGGCCCTCCTCCACGACTTCGGTCTCGTCTTCGGCCTGGAGGAGGCGCCCGAGGGAGCTTTCCGGAATTTTTCCCTGGTGGAACTTGAAGCCGAGCTGCTGGAGGTTCATACGGTTGACGGTTTCTTGGAGCTCCTCAGGGGACGGGAACTCACCGACCTGGCCCTCCGGACGGCCATCGTGGCCAGGGAGCACCACGCCTCGGTGGAGGAGGCCGTGGCGACCCTGGAGGGTGGGCGCACTCTCAGGCCCACCCTCCTTTCCCGGATCGTGAGCGTGGCGGACGCCTACGACATGCTTTGCGCCTACGGCCCGGAGGGAACCCCCCTGAAGCCCGGTGAGGCCCTGGGTTACCTCCGGGGGCGTTTCGGGGAGGTCTTCGACCAGGACCTGGTGGAGGTCCTGGGGGCGGTCCTGGAACTGGGCGAGGCGTGAAGAAGAGGACTGAAGAAGAGGACGAGGATATCCTCTCTTCCATGAAGCCCGCCGCCATACTCTTCCTTCTCCTACCCTTCCTGCCGGCCTGCTCTTCCTCGGGCCCGGAGGATCCCTTGGCCCCCCTCGTGGGATACCAGACCCGTCCTTCGCCGGATCTCCGGGGCTTGGATTGGGGCGGGGATCCCTTGTGGAAGTCGGGAGGCCTGGTGTTGCGGAGGGGGCCCTTCGAAGCCTACCTCTGCGAGCGGTTCGCCCGGGACTGGATCCGGACCCGGGCGGTCCTGGCCCTCTTCGAGAGGGGCCTCTACCCGGGTGTTCCGGAAAAGATCCGGATTCCCGGGAGAGAGGTCCTGGCCCTCCGCTCCAGGCTTGCCGGAAGGGCGGCGGGCGGGGACGAGAAGGAACTCCGAAGGAAGCTTCTCGCCCTGGGGTGGGGGGAGGTCTCTCTCCTGGACCGGTTGAAGGGAAGGCTCCTGGTGGAACGCTTGGCCTCCCTTCCCCGGAAGGAGAGGAAGGCCCTGCCGGAAGGGGCGGCGCTCCTCCTCTCGGAACGACTTCCGCCTCTCCTGCCGTCGGGGCTGGAGGACCTGGCAGGCGACTCCCGGGAGCGGATTCTCCGGCACCTGGCGGCTGGGAAAGTGGTCTATTTCCTGGAGAGGCGCACTGGGGGAGGAACCGTCCTGGCCTGGTCCGGGCGGACCCCCCTGGTTCGGACCGAAGAGATCCTGGTGGACCTGCTGGGGGTGCTGACGGAGACGGAGCGGAGGCGGGCTTTCCGGGAGTATCTTGCCCTCCGCAAGGCGGAGGACCGGCTGGGCCGGACCGTCCTTCCCCTGCGGGGAAAAAGAACCGGTAAAGGGGAAAGGAGTCCCGCCGGGGCGTGGATGGATGCCGTGAGGGAGGCCTTCCTCTCTTCCCCCGAAGGGAGGAATTCCCCTCCCCTTCCGGCGGGAAGGATCCGGAAGGCCGCCCTCCGCCTCCTGGAGGGGGAGTTCCTCCTTGTGCCGGCCCTAAGGGCCGCCTCGGGGAGGCCCGGGTTTCCGGGAGACCAGAGGCGGGCCCTGGCCGGGGCGAAGGCCTTGAGGAAGGAGCTGGAGGAGGGAAGGACCTCTTTCGCGGCGGCTGCCTCCAAGGTTCGAGCCGGTATGAAGGAAGGAACGGCCCTCGGCCGGTGGAACGCCTTCGCAGAGCTTACGGGGAAGAGGATGGGGCTGAAGGAAATGGAGAGGGCCTTCGCAACCCCCCTGGATGGATTGGGCCTGGGGGAGAACCCGGCCTGGTCATTATTCCTTTTCGCCGAGAGGGGCAAGTGGATCCTCACCCGGACCTGGTGGGGCCCCCTCCTCTTCCGCCTCGGGAAGGAAGGGGAGATCCCGGAGCAGGAAGCCCCCCTCTCCCCTTCGGATCTGGAGGGAAGGATCCGCTTCTTCGCATGGTGTCGATCCCTCCTGAAAGGAGAGTGAGGGAGGAGTGTATGGAGCCGGATGCCTCGGCTCTTCATTTTTTTCCCGACGCCAGGGGGAGCCTGGGCCTTCGCAAGGTTTTCTTGTAGCGCTTTCGATGGTGGAGCCACTCCCGATTTCATCGTCAGCCCCTGCCGGCGGGGATGTGCAGCTCGAAGAGCTGCAACATGACCGACGTCAGGGGAGTCTGGGTGTTTGCGAGGTTTTTTTTGTGGTGTTTTCGTTGTTGTTGCCACTCCCCGGGCGTCTCGGGCATGTCACTGCGTTCCATGCCCGAGCCGGCCGGGGCTGACGAAGGAAAAAAATGGGGTGGGTGTTCGGGGGTCGGGGGCGTTGTTTTGTGGCGTTTTCGATGCTGCTGCCACTCCCGATTTCATTGTTAGCCCCTGCCGGCGGGGAAGACTGTTCGAAGAACAGGATTCCCCGACGTCAGGGGAGTGGGTCGCAGTTCGGAGTGTTTTTTGTGGCGCTTTCGTTGCTGGAGCCAATCCCCGGGCTCTCGACGTGGCGAGAGGTTGGTGGGTTGGTCTCAGAGGAGTTTGTTTCTTCTTCTCTTTTCTTTCGAAGAAGGGGATTTTTTGTTTTCTTTTCAGGGCGGGCGAAGCCGAGCCCTGGCGTCGGGGCTGGGTTACGGTGCTGAGTGGTTGTTGTTTTTCAACCATGGCCCTTTTCAAGTTGTTCCTCAGGGGCCGGGCCGAGCCCGGCCCCTGTACGCCGAGCGAGCCGATTTTTTGAGAAGAAAGAAAACGGAGAGGCGCAACGTCTCGTTTTGAAACGCTCTTGGAACCCACCACCCCCGCCCAACCGCCCGATTCGTCGGGCATCCAGGCCCATGGGTCACGCTCTTTTCAGGGGGGATTTCAACGTGGGGGGCGTTCGATACTGCTGCGGGGAGTGGTGCTTTCGATGGTGCTGCCACTCCCGATTTCATTGTTAGCCCCTGCCGGCGGGGAAGACTGTTCGAAGAACAGGATTCCCCGACGTCAGGGGAGTGGATGGCAGTTCGAAGTGTTTTTTGGAGAGCTTTCGTTGTTGCTGCCACTCCCCGGACGTCCTCGGTCCGGCCCAGAGGGCCGGACCTCGGCCGGCCGGGGCTAACGTGGGAATATATGCCCTTTGGGCCGTGACTCGGCCGGCCGGGGCTAACGGGAGAATATATGCCCTTTGGGCCGTGACTTGGCCGGCCGGGGCTAACGAAAAATATTTGTACTTCGCTCATGCACGAGCCGGCCGGGGCTAACGGGAGGGGGGGGATTCCCCGACGTCAGGGGAGTGGGTGGCAGTTCGGAGTGTTTTTTGTGGCGCTTTCGATGCTGCTGCCACTCCCCGGACGTCCTCGGTCTGGTCTTCGACCAGACCTCGGCCGGCCGGGGCTAACAGGAGAATATATGCCCTTTGGGCCGTGACTCGGCCGGCCGGGGCTGACGAGGGGGGGCGACGTCAGGGGGGCAGGTGTTGTCAGCCTTCTGAGCCCCTCCAACCATAGCCCTTTTCAAGTTGTTCTACAGGGGCCGGGCCGAGCCCGGCCCCTGTACGCCGAGCGAGCCGATTTTTTTTGAAGAGAACAAGAGGTGTTTTCTTGGGGGGGGTGCGGCTTCTTCTTTTCCGATTCCCGCATTCTGGAAACCGGAACGATTTCTTTCATTCTCCTTGCGAATATCCTCTTGACCGGAGGGAACTTTTTTCTTAGAATAACCGTCTCAAGAGAAATAGGTTTTCGTGATGCTTGGGCCTGGTCCAAAGGAGGTGAAATGGGGCGTTCCCTCCCGCTTTTTCCGGATATGGCTTTGGGGAAGGAAGATTCTCGTTCTTTC